>CALVUX010000039.1 GCA_944363715.1 uncultured Bacilli bacterium | reverse complement strand
GCATATTTCTTAAAAGCCTCATATTCACTATCAAAACTCATAATAAAGCTGTGAGCATGAGTACCTGCAACAGGAATGTTAAACTTCTTACCAGCTAGAACATTACTAGTTGAAGCACATCCTCCAATAACAGCAGCCCTTGCTCCATATATACCAGCATCAGGCCCTTGAGCTCTTCTAAGTCCAAACTCCATAACAGCATCACCTTTAGCCGCTTCACATACACGAGATGCTTTAGTAGCAATTAAGCTTTGATGATTAATAATATTTAATATCGCTGTCTCCACAAGTTGTGCCTCTATAATAGGAGCATCTACTTTTAATAAAGGTTCCATTGGAAAGACAACTGTTCCTTCTTTAATAGCATAAATATTACCAGTAAATTTAAAGTTCTCTAAATATTTTAAAAACTCTTCATCAAAAAGTTCTAATTCTCTTAAGTACTCGATGTCATCACTATTAAAATGTAAATTTTTAATATAGTCAATTACCTGTTCAAGACCTGCTACAATAGCATATCCCCCATCACAAGGATTCTTACGATAAAAGACATCAAATACTACTCTTTCATCCCTTCTCATATCAAAATAACCATTCATCATAGTAAGTTCATATAAATCAGTTAATAAAGTTAAATTTTCTTGTTTCATTTAAATCATCCCTTTCTTTTTATCAAATTATTAATATCAAATTTTAAATTTTTTTAACTAACTGAATTCCTTGTTGTTCCATAAGTAAGTAAGCTGCATCTACATAATTTTGTCTATCATCTTCTGCAAATGTTGCCACAGCATCTTTATGTACTCTTATAATACTATCTCTATTATGTTCATCAAGATAACAAGAAAGCCCCATAGGACCATTACATACACAAATATCAGTACAACATCCTACTATATCAAACTCTTTTATATTAGTAGCCTTATCCATCACTTCTCTAAAAGGCTGAGCCTCCATAAAACTTGTATTATTTTTAGGTATACATATAGTATTATCTAAAGTAGTAAAAGGTTTTAACTCATCAACTACTTCCTCTTCTCCACTACCTTTAAGACAGTGATAATCAGGAAATCTCTTATGTTCTGTAGATTCTTTAGTATGAGTATCTTGAATAAAGATAACTAACTGTCCCTCATTATGATATTCCTTAATAAGTTCTATCTGTCTAGGTATAACTCTAGCGATAGATTTATCATGTAATACTCCTTCCTTAACAAAGCCATTAACCATATCAACAACAATTAAAGCTTTATTATAAACTTTCAAATTCTCAACTTTCATAAATTATCCCTCCTCTTATTAACTTTTTATTAATATCAAAAGCTAAGAAATAAGCAAGTAATTAAACTTGTTATTAACATTATATTAATAAGATAGTAATTTGTCAACACTTTTGAACAAATAAAACAAACAAGTTTGTTTTTACCTTGTCGTTACCTCCAAGGATTCCTACTTCATAGATAAGGTATCCCTTATTCTCCATAGGCTTAAATTCCGATAGTCGCTACCGTACTTGGGTATTATTTATCTTTGTTCTTTTTCATTATATCAAACATTATTTAAACTAAACTTTGTAAGTTATAGTGTAATTTTAAACCTTCTAATAATATGTTTAAGCTTGCATTTATATCTCTATCATTATGTACTCCACATTCCGGACAGTCATATTCTCTTATACTTAAATCTTTTATTTCATTATTCTTATAACCACAGTGACTACATATTTGACTACTCGGATAATAAGTATTTATCTTATAATAATACTTTCCTTTTATCTTACTTTTCCATTCTATTAGAGAACATAATTTACTTAAACTTGCATCTGATAGACTTTTGTTAAATGCTTTTACTTTTTCTTTAAACATATCTTTTACTAATAAACTCTCTGTTACAATAATATCGTGCTCATTTACTATTTCGTTCGCTATATTATTTAAATAATGTTTTCTATAATTCTTTATCTTAGCATTTAACCTTGCTATCTTTTCTTTTGTCTTTAAATAATTCTTACTACCTTTAACTTGTCTCGATAACTTTCTTTGTAATCTTTTTAATCTCTTTTCATATTTCATTAATACTTTATCATTACCATATTTCACACCATCACTTGTTACTACTAAATCTTTTATTCCTAAATCTATTCCTACTATAGTGGTAGGTGTTACTTTTTCTACTAACAAATCTTCTTCTACTAATACACTAACATAATATTTATTTGTTGTTTCTTTTGATATAGTAGCATTTACTATCTTACCTCCCATTTTATCTTTATCCCTAAATCCTCTTATTTTAACTTTTCCTAGTTTTGGTAATTTTATATTTCTAGTTAATAAATCTACTTCTATATTACTATATTCTTTTTCTTTATATGTACCTCTTACACAACTAGTTCTATAAGACTGTCTATTAAACTTACTCTTAAACCTTGGATATCCACTTCTTTTTGCAAAGAAGTTATTAAAACCATCTTCTAAATCAAATATAGAACTTCTTAAAGCACATGAATCAACTTCTTTAAGATATTCATATTGATTTTCTAATTCTTTTAAATCTTTACATAAATCAAATGTTTTTTGTACTCCTTTTTCTTTTTGATAATTTAAATAATAATTATAAACAAAACGACTACATCCAAAAGTCTTATGTATTAATATTCTTTGTTCTTCTGTTGGATATAATCTAAATTTATATGCTCTATATATTTTCATATGACGAACCTCCCTTTAGTAACTAAAGTGTACTGTGTAGAAGATATGTTTGTCAATACATTTTTTCGATTTTCAAGTATAACTGTGATTAATTAGTGAAAATGTCTCAAAGTTAAAGATAGAAAATTAGTGAAAATGTCTCAATATAAAAGTTAGATTT
>CALVUX010000038.1 GCA_944363715.1 uncultured Bacilli bacterium | reverse complement strand
AATGATTTTATAAGATATGGCTTCTGAACTTTCATATTGATATGTAAGTATGAACGTGCTAAGCGTTAATTAGAATAAGTGTACAAGATTTATTGTAAAGAAAGGTGGTACCACGGGTTAGCTCGTCCTTTCGTTATAATAAATCTTTTTAATTTGAGGAGGAGATATTTATGGAGAAATATTATATTACAACTGCTATAAGTTATACATCAGGAAAACCACATATTGGTAATACTTATGAAGTAGTACTTGCAGATGCTATTGCAAGGTATAAAAGAAGTAAAGGTTATGATGTTTATTTTCAAACTGGTACTGATGAACATGGGTTAAAAATAGAAACAAAAGCTCATGATGCTGGAATTGAACCTCAAGAATTCGTTGATTCAGTGGCAAATGAAATAAAAAGAATTTGGGATTTGATGGATACTAGTTATGATAATTTTGTTAGAACTACTGATAAACATCATGAAGAGATTGTTCAAAAAATATTTAATAAGTTATATGAACAAGGAGATATTTATAAAGGTGAATATGAAGGGTGGTATTGTACACCTTGTGAGTCTTTCTTTACTGATAGTCAATTAGTAGATGGTAAATGTCCTGATTGTGGAAGGGAAGTACAAAAACAAAAAGAAGAAGCTTATTTCTTTAAAATGAGTAAATATCAAGATAGATTATTAAAATATATCGAAGAGCATGATGATTTTATAGAACCAGAGTCTCGTAAGAATGAAATGATTAATAACTTCTTAAAACCTGGTTTACAAGATTTATGTGTTACTAGAACTACTTTTAAATGGAGTATTCCTGTTACATTTGATCCTAAGCATGTTATTTATGTATGGATTGATGCTTTAACAAATTATATTACTTTTATAGGATATGATCCTGATGGTAGTAGTGACTTGTTTAAAAAACTTTGGCCTGCTGACTTACATTTAATTGGTAAAGATATACTTCGTTTTCATACTATTTACTGGCCTATTATATTAATGGCTTTAGATTTACCTTTACCTAAGAAAATATTTGGTCATCCTTGGTTACTTACTGATAATGATAAGATGAGTAAGAGTAAAGGTAATGTTATTTATGCAGATGATTTAGTAGAGTTATTTGGTGTAGATGCTGTTAGATATTACTTACTTAAAGAAATTCCTTATGCTAATGATGGTAATTTAACTTATGAATTGCTTATTGATGTAATTAATAGTGATCTTGCTAATACTTTAGGTAATTTAGTACAACGTACTATTAGTATGGCAAATAAGTATTTTAATGGAGTTGTTACTAATAAAGAATGTTATGAAGATATAGATAGTGAATTTATTGATAGGATTAATAGTTTAAGTAGTAATATAGATAAAGCAATGGATAAGTTGGCAGTATCTGATGCTATTAATTCAATTTTAGAAGTATTAAGGTCTAGTAATAAGTATATTGATGAAACTACTCCTTGGATTCTTGCTAAAGATGAGGATAGTAAAGATAGATTAGAGACAGTTTTATATAATTTACTTGAATCTATTAGAGTATGTTCTATTAATTTATCTTTTGCAATACCTTCTACATCTAAAGAGATTTTAAGACAGATTAATAATACTAGAGAAGAAAATAGTTATCTAAAAGATAATAAATATGAAGTAGGAACTCCTAGTGTATTATTCCAAAGAATAGATAAAGATAAGTTCTTAAAAGAGCATGATTTGTAAAATTTTAGTGTAAACTGAAAAATAATTAGGGTGGTTTTTAAAATTATCCTAATTTTTATGTTATAGTTTAAGGGTAGTGTTTACGTAGTAACAAGTAGTATTTGAAGTCGTAAGAAAGGATAGAATTATGACTAAGAAACGAAAGTTAGAAATTGAAGTAGTGGCAGTTGCAGTTCTTTATGGAGTTTTAGTTGTAATGGTTATTATAGGGCATAATATATTAGATATCGGTTATTTAATTGTATTAACTTTTTATTTAATAAGATTGTTTTTATGTCGAAGAAAAAAGAATAAGTCTTGTAAATAGTAAAATACTGTTTAGAAGATTCTTTTTTTGATATAATGCTTTTAGGAAGTGATTTTTATGTATATAGATACACATTGTCATTTAAGTATGGAAGATTATCTTGATATAGATAAAGTTATAGAAGAGAATAAAGATGCTTTGGTAGAAAAAATTGTTGTATCAGGTTGTAGTAGGGAAAGTATAGAAGAAGTAATGGATTTAAAAGATAACTATGATATGGTTTATGTTACGATAGGATATCATCCAGAGTATGCTGATACTGTTACTGAATCTGATTTAGACTATTTGAAGAGTTTATTAGGCGAGAAAAAAGTTGTTGGTATTGGGGAGATAGGTCTTGATTATCACTATACTAAAGAAAATAAAGATAAACAGATATGGTTATTTGAAGAACAATTAAAGATTGCTGATGCTTTAAATCTTCCTGTTGTAATACATTCTAGAGATGCAACTATGGATACTATTAATATTTTGAAGAAATATAAAGTGAAAGGAATAATACATTGTTTTAGTGGGAGTTTAGAGACTGCTAATATTTATATAAGTATGGGATTTTTACTAGGAATAGGGGGAGTTGTTACTTTTAATAACTCTAAATTAAAAGATGTAGTTAAAGAAGTGCCTTTAGAATTTATTGTACTTGAGACTGATAGTCCTTATCTTACTCCTGTTCCCTTTAGAGGAAAAATTAATTCTTCTAAGTATTTAGAGTATATTGCTAACTTTATTGCTGATATAAAAAATATTAGTGTAGAGGAATTAGCAGAAATTACCAGTAGAAATGCTTCAAGTTTATTTGACTTTGATAGATAATAATGCTAGTATTATCTTAAGTAGAAAATGAGGTAAAAAGATGGGTAAAAGATTTTTAAGATATTTTAGTTTTGTAATTATTGTCTTTGCTCTAGCTTTTGTTGTATTATCTGGTAATAATAAGACTGTAGTAATGACTTCTAATATAAATAGTGTAAAGAGTTTACAAGCAGTTCATATTGTTAATAAATATAATTCTATTAAAGAGATGGAGAAAGCTAAAGAACCTACTTTATATGATAGTTTTTATGATGC
>CALVUX010000037.1 GCA_944363715.1 uncultured Bacilli bacterium | reverse complement strand
TTCTTTCAAATACTTAATTAAATCTGTCTCCCATTCATCCATATGAACTCTAGTTCTTTGACTTCTATCCTTTTTCAATTTGTAATATTTATGATTATTAAATAGCTCTGCATTGGTAAATTCTCTGTTACACCACTCATTACACAAAGTTAAAATGTACTCTTTTTTAGCTGCCTTATATTTCCCCGAATAGGCACTTTTAATAATTTTGTTAACTTCACACTCATTTAGAGGTTTTTCCAAAAATTCATTAAATTGCTCTAAATTATATTCTGCAGTTTTCATACTAACACCTGAAGAAAAATAGGCTAATGCTAACGTAAAAATTACATTATTTCTTCCAATAAGCCCTTTTTCTCCTTTGATATTAGTTGTTTCTAATAAAATATTGAACCATGGTTCATCTATCTGCCTAACACCTTTATGGTTAGTACCTACATTTCTGTTTGCAATATTCACTACTTTTCTATCACTATACTTATAAGACCAATCTTGAAGTTCTCTAAATGAATACTGATTTTCCAAATCAATATACACAATATTGTCTGTTCGAGGAATTCGTGCAATTCCAAAATGATTACATTTCATATCTACAGGTAAGTTTTTAGAAAAATAGCTTCTTAAATTGTTAGAAATAATTTTAGCTGCTTTTATAGACTTATAGTCAGTTTCTCTTGTCACATATACGGGATTTTCCAAAACAAAAAATACTTGGTATCCCCTTTCTGATTTCAATATGAATGTAGGCATAAAACCTAAATCAATACTTGATACTATGATATCTCCTACTGACATTTCTTCCTGATTTTTCACATCAAAGTCAATAAAAAATGCATTTATTTGCCTTAAATTATTCTCTGAATGACCTTTTGTGATTTGGCGATTTTTATCTACGTATGATCCATATCTATATACGTTAGGTGTAAAATGAGTAAACTTATTTTCATTTTCAAGAATTGCTTCCAAAGAGGTAATAACTACACCTCTGCTGTCCATCATATTTTTCTTGTTTCTATAGACAAATATACTACCTTTGGTTTCTTCTGAATAATTTACTACTTTTGCATGACTATTTTTGTATTTAAAATTTCTTAGTCCACCATTAAACAATGTATTAAATAAATCTTTAAATGAAACGTCTTTCATATTTACACCTCCTCGTATAACAAAAAAGTTTACTTATCTGCCATTTTTATATCAGTCTCTCAAACTTATCCTACCAACTTTTCAATGAAAATGGAACACTTATTTAGTTTTTGTAGTAAAATAGTAAAATAGTAAAATAGTAAAATAGTAAAAAAATAAACGTTGAAAAATCAACGTTTCTAGGGTGTACTTATCTAACTTTTTGTAGTAAAATAGTAAAATAGTAAAATAGTAAGTTTTTTAGATTCTAATATTTTTTATCTAAATTCTCTCTATTTATACTTTGAATTATTAAAAATATTATCAATAAAGAGAGTAGGTACGATATTATGGCAAAAAAAATCATGTTCGGGAATTTTAAAGGTGGCGTGGGTAAAACAACTAATAGTGTAATGTCTGGATATGAATTAGCTACCAAAAAGAATAAAAAAGTTTTACTTGTTGATATGGATCCTCAAGCAAACACTACACAATTGCTATCTAGAACCTATGCATTACAAAATGACAAAAATTTAACTTTGGAAAAAAGCATGATGGTTGCTATACAAGAAAATGATTTGTCTTCTGCTATAGTTAAAATAATGGACAATCTTTATTTATTGCCTTCTCATAGGGATTTTGGTAGATACCCGGAATATTTAGAATTAGAATTTCCTGCAACCACAACATCATATAAAATAAAAAGAATTTCTCACTTTTCTAAATTAATCTCTAAAATTGAAAAGGATTTTGATTTTATTATATTTGATGTTCCACCAACACTATCTACGTTTACTGATTCTGCTCTTTTTGCAAGCAACAATATTGTAATCGTACTTCAGACTCAACAGCGTTCTTTAGATGGAGCTCAAGCATTCTTTGAATACTTACAAGAACTATATGATACATATAGAGATATCGACTTTGATATTACAGGAATTCTTCCTGTATTATTAAAGTATGATAGTGGCATTGATAACCAGATTATTCAAGACGCTAAATTTCTTTTTGGGGAAGATATGATTTTCAACACTATTATCAAATACATGGAGAGACTTAAAAGATATGATAGGACTGGTATATCAGAAAAGGGAGTTACTCCCACATATGATATGCATGATATACGAGTACATTTCTTATATGAAAAATTGGTATCCGAACTTATTGAAAGAACAGCAGATAATGGAGGCGATATTAATGGCTAAATTCGAATTTAAAAAAGACCCTTCGAGGAAAAAACATAAACATATCCAAGAAACCGAAATTATAGAACCTACAGAGACATTTTCATTAGAAGATTTCTCTAAACAAAAGGAAAAAGAAGAAAAAGAAAAGAAAAAGAACGAAAAATCAAAAGAAAATTCGAATCAAAAAAAGATGGGTAGACCTAGAAAAGGAAAAATATATAGTACAATTCGTATCCAAAGAAAAACTGTTCACAGAATAAACGCAATTCAAAATTGTTTACAGTTTCCAACTCAAGATGATTTGATTGATGCACTACTCGATAAAGCAGAAGCTCAATTTGATGCACACCAAAACGACATGTATCGAATGTATATGTTAACATATAAAGCCAAAGACGAACGAAAAAACAATCAAAGTTATTAATAAATTACTTTTTTAACTTAAACAACCACAAAATATGTATCTTTCACATATTTTGTGGTTGATCTTTTTATTCTAGTTTAAGATATAGATACTCCTAATTGTCATTAAACATTTTTTATAAACTGGTTAATTTCTTCTTCAGATAAACTTTTTCTACTAATAGTGAAATTTTAACTAATTGTACTCATTTTAATAGCTAAGCAAATTCTACTTTTAATTCTTTCCCCATTGCATGAGCAATGGTTGCTAATTTAACAAAAGATACGTTATCACCACGTTCAATTCTAGCAATAGTAGCTTGTGTGGTATTTGCACGTTCAGCAAGTTCAACTTGCGTCAGTCCCAATTCTTCACGGGCTCTATATAAAGCAACTGCTGTTTGTAATTTTTCCCCTTCAATTTGGAATGCTTCTGCAAACTCAGGATCTTTTTTCATATCTTCAATTAGATTATCAATTTTCATGATTATACCATTCCTTTCGTATTTCTTTTGCATGCTCAATTTCGTGTAACGGGGTCTTTGCGTTTTTTTTTGTAAAGCCGTGAGTTATAACATAACGACCATTCACTACATGAAAATAGATTGCACGTTGAATATTAGATCCTACCTTACTTCTAAGTTCATAAAGATTAGTATCAATTTTTTTTACCCACTTTAGTCGTTGCGCAACCAACATTCCATTGACTTCCGTTTCTTTAATAATCCGTAGAAGTTTAGCACTATCTTTTTTTGGTAACTTCTGTATCCATTCGATGAATTCATCATGGCCATTTTTTCTCTTATATGATTCAAATGTTATCTTATTCATAGCGCTATTATATCATATATTAATAAAAAAATCTATCCTACGTATATTATCTAAGAGCATTATCGGAAGTATATAAAGCATACTTTTATTTACAATA
>CALVUX010000036.1 GCA_944363715.1 uncultured Bacilli bacterium | reverse complement strand
GTCATTTAGGAAGATTAGAAAAGGTAGAAAGAATAGATAAAGAGAGGTTGTTAGCTTATGCAAGATAGTTTTGAAGACGTAATCTATGAACTTACTAAATTGAAAATAAAGGCACACGTAGAAGAGCCACAAGTTAAATATATTTACACAAAAGAACAGGTAATAGATTTATGTATAAAGATGATTAAATTAATGGAAAGAGAGGCAAAAAAAGAATGAAAGAAGAATGGCGACCAGTTAAGGACTATGAAGGCCTTTATGAAGTCAGTAATTTTGGGAGAGTTAAAAGTTTAAGAAAAAATATTATTTTAAAGCCTGAATCAGATGGAGTAGGGAAAGGATATTTATGTATTAATTTAGGACGAGGAAATCATAAAAAGATACACAGACTAGTAGCAGAAGCATTTATTCCTAAAATAAAGGATAAAAATGAAGTTAATCACATAGACGGTAATACTAAAAATAACAAAGTTACTAATTTAGAGTGGGTCAGTCATCAAGAAAACTGTTTACATTATACATATAATTTAGCTCAACATAAAAGACAATTTAAAATGAAAAAAGTAGATATGATAGGAATAAATAACACTTTGATAAAAGAATTTCCTAGCATAGCTTCTGCTGTTAGATGGCTAAAGAATAATACAGATTTTAGTAGAGCTAATTCTACTAATATTAGTCAAGCTTGTATGAATCGTAGAAATTATAGTTATGGCTTTAAATGGAAATATAGAAAGGATGAGTGCGATGAATAAAATTATTTTAGTGGGTAATGTTTGTAATGAAATTGAAATCAGATATACATCCAATAACACACCAGTTGCAAGTTTTACTATAGCAGTTAATCGTAATCATACAAAAGAGGATGGCACTAAAGATACAGACTTTATAAACATTGTAGTTTGGAATAAAAGAGCCGAGAACGTAAAAAATTACTTAGATAAGGGTAGCAAAGTCGGAATAAGTGGTCGTTTACAAGTAAGAAAGTATCAGAATGAACGTGGTGAGAATAGATACGTTACTGAAGTAGTGGCAGATGAAGTAGAGTTCTTAAATAGCAAAAAGTCCGGTTTAGATGAAAAAAGTCCGGTTAAGTCCGAAGATAACCGGACGTTAGAAGAAAAAGTTAATAGTAATAAGCCTTACGAAGACTTTGCTAGAGACCATCAAGAAGAATTCGCTTATACAGATGAGGAGAATTATGAATATCCATTTTAGAGGTCAAGATGATAGGAAATAGTAAAAAGATTATCTTTTGGCTTAAAGGTCAAGATGATGGTAAGACATTTGAAATTAAAGAGTATCATCCAAAGAGGTCATTAAATAGTAATTCTTATTGCTGGGAATTATGTACCAAGATAGCCGAGAAGATTAACTCTAGTAAGGAGCAAGTCTATTATCAAATGCTTAAAGAATATGGTCAGTCTATGCTTATTCCGGTAACTCCTGGCACTTGTTTAGAGGGTTTTAGCAAATACTATGAGTTCTATGAAAGAGGTAAATTAAATGGTAAAGACTGTGACTGGTATAAGGTTTACAAAGGCAGTAGTAACTATGACTCTAAAGAAATGTGGCTATTCTTAGAGGGAATTGTTTATGAGGCTAAGGAGTTAGACATACCAACTTTAGAGGATTATAAAATTGAAAAATTAGCAGAGGAGTGGGGTAAATAATGAAATCTATAATACAAGAAAAGAAAGAATGTTTCTTTTGCAGTAGAAAAGATGACTTGCATCTGCATCACGTCTTTGAGGGCAGAAATAGAGGTAATAGCGACAAGTATGGCTTAACTATTTACCTCTGCTCTTATCATCATGATATGAGTGATGATAGTGTGCATTTTAACCCTATTTATGACAAATTAACTAAGATAATAGGTCAACTATATTTTGAAAGAACATACGATGAAGATTTTATAGAAATATTTAGAAGAAATTATAAGGAGGATTAATGTTTGAAAAAAGAATCAATTATTATTTTGCAAAGAAGCTTGGCTTAGAAATAACTAGAATTTTGGCAGCAAAGCATCCATCATTTGATTTTACATACAAAATTTCTCATAAGTATTTAAAAATTTATGTTAGCAGTGATTTTGGTATAAGATTTATGTTACTTGATGAAATTCCGATATGTGAATGCCTAAGAGAGCTAATCAATCCATCGGCACAAATTAGATATATGGAAATTCACTTGAATTGCGTATTTAACAAATTAAAATTATAAGGAGGTTAAAAATGGAGAAATGGCAAGTAGCAATACTTAGTTCTACTATTACTGTAGCAGTGATATTAGTAATAGTATTTATTAATTTATTTATACAGTCAGGGGTAATAGAGGTCATTAAAGAAGAGTTAATAGATGATTATTGTAGTAGTATTCCTTTAAGTGAAGCTAGAGATTTGGAGATTTGCAATGGGTGAAATAATAAAGCCAAAAGAAATAACTAATACAGTTAATGTTCATACATTTTACTGTGATGAGTGTAATAAAAAATTAATAGAAAGTGAAGAAGATATTTATGACGGATACTATAATAATCCGTTTGAAGAAATTTCAGTACACATTTTTGACGATTGGTATAAAGTAACTTTGTGTTTATGTGATGAGTGCATGAAAAAATATCAAGTTAAGTTAATTAAGTGTTTAGAAACTTTCGGTTTTAAAAAAGAAGAGATTTAATTTGGAGGTTTTTAATGAAAACAATTGATGAAATTAGAAAAACTAGAAATTTATTTATAGAAGTTGAAACCGATAATGCTGGAATGGGTGGCTATTACTATGATGTTATTAGTGGTAAGAATTTAAATTTTATTTTCAGCTATCAAATGGGTTGGGAACACTTATCAGTAAGTATGCCTAGCAAAACACCTAGTTGGGATCAAATGTGCCGTATGAAAGACATTTTCTGGAATAAAGATGAAGCTTGTGTTGAGTATCATCCTAAAGAAGAAGATTATGTAAATATGCATCAACATTGTTTGCACATATGGAGACCTACAGAAGAGTATTTGCCTACACCTCCACATATACTTGTTGGATTTAAAGATGCAGAAGAAAAAGAAATGTTCTTGAAAGCATGTGAGATTTATGGTGTAGGTGTTAACAAATGGAAATATAACAAGAGGGAGAAGTAGATATGAATAATGATGCTAAAGAAAGATTAAGAGAATATGTAGAAAATGATGATATATACACCGAATATAAAAGTGGCAAGTGTGATATGAGTGATTTTGATAAATTTTGTATAGAACATTGCAAAGATATAGAGTGCCTATTAAATGAAAATGAAGAACAAAAAGAAGTAATTGATAAAGCAATAAGTCAGTTAGGTATGTATGCAGATATTCTAACTAATAATTGTGATGCCTATTCTATATGTGTAAGTTTATTAGACACTTTAAAAAGAGGTGGAATAAATGAGTAATGAAATGTTGCAAAAAACAATAGATTTAGTTAGCTCTCTTGAGGTGAAAACTGAAACACAACAAATAGCAAAATATGAACTTATTGAATATACAGAAAGACTACATAAAGAAAACCAAGAATTAAAGGAACAACTTGAAGTAGGAAAAGAGCAATATAACGATTTAGTTGAAGAAAAAGAGAATTTACAAGAGCAACTTGACTATTTGCGTGGTGGAGAATATCTAAATCAATTAAGATTTGAAAGAGATATGTTACAGCACGTTGTTGATAATA
>CALVUX010000035.1 GCA_944363715.1 uncultured Bacilli bacterium | reverse complement strand
AAAAGTGATTTAACTCTAACATAACAAGAGAATTAAATCAAAAAGAGAAAATTGCAAATTCAAAAGAAAAACAGGTGGAAAATTACCTCAAAACACCTATTCTTACCAATTTTCGCCTCAAAATTGTCTTGAATTTTAAAAATTCATATAAATTTTATTTTTTAAGATGATACCGCTTCATTTAACATCTCAAAGAAAGTATTCATACCTTTATTAAAAATATCTTCTATTAAGCGAGATAAGTCTAATCCTAGTTCTGATACTTTATTTTCATAATTAACTTTATCTTTATTAAGATAATCTTTTATAGTAACATCCTTACCCGCTTCTATATCTTCCTCATACTCTTTTATTTGTTCTTCAGTTAACATATTTTCTCTATTTCTTGTATACTCATTATAACCAGATGCTTGCATAAAATATAGAACAAAGAAAAGAAATACTAATATTAAAACAATAAGTCTTGCTAAATTAGTTTTGGTCATTATTTATCACCTCTGTTAGCACTTCACTTAAAACTAAAAGAGTCTCATAGACTTCATCGATAGTATTTTCTGGTCCTCCTACTTCTATTAGAATAGTTCTATTAGAAAAATCTTGATTATAAACACCGTTTACCCCTTCCCCTTCTTTTTTGTATATTCCTTTAGATAGTCCTGGTATTTTAGCATTTATCATCTCACTTATTTTGGTACTGAAATCTAAATTTCCCTGATAATTAGGATTTTCTAATCCTACTAAAAACATTACTTTAGCATAGTTCTTATCATTATAAGTTAGCGTTGTCTTATCATGAAATAAGGAATCTCTATGTAAGTCTATAAAATATATTAAACTAGGATAATTCTCTTTCGCTTGTTCCATTAAGACTCTACTAGCAGTATAACTTCCAGCATAATTAAGTCCTAAACTACTTCTAATACTACTTATTGTTTGTTCTTCTATTAACACACTAAAACCATTATCTTCTAATTTTTCTTTTAAAACATAATCTGATAGTTTAACTGTTGGCATAACACTATACTCTGCAAAAGATGATGGTTTATACTCTTCTGTATCATGAGAATTATATAAATAAATAGTAGGTTCTTTTTCATTAACATCATCTTTGTTACTTACTTTTTTTACTTCTTTCTCTTCTACATTTACTTTTTTAGTTAACCCTTTAAAATTAGTATCTAATATTGAAAGAGGATCACCTAAATCTAAATCTATTAGTTTAGTCATAATTTGATGGAAGTAACTATAGTTAGATTTACTATTAACAATAAAAGGATTATTATTTTCTATTAAAAAGTTTACTAAATCACTATTTTGATAAGGCAAATTATATTTAGACAAAGCTTTAATGGTTATGACAAACGAAGAAAAAATCATAATAAAGAAGAGAATGATTTTAGGTTTTATTTTCTTAGTTTTTTTATTCTTTGATATAAACTTTTTCTTCATAAGAAATCTCCTTTACTACATAGTAATAAAAGAGTTATTAAAATTATGTCGAATTAGTTTAATTCTAGACTTTTATTTAATGCTTTAGATAAAAGAAGACTTAACTTCTCTATAACAAAGTCTATTTCTTTAGGGGTTACTAAAAGATTATAGCCTAGAGGTGTTAAAACTTCTGTAATTAAAGTCTTAATCTCTTCTTCTGATAAATTACCTATTAGTCCCATAACTTCTTCTCTTTCTTCTTTATTTAAGGTTTTATCATGACTTTTATAATCTCTACTACTTGGAGGGACTAACTTTAATTTACTATTATTAATATTTTCTTTTTCATAAGAGAAGTGTCTAAAGATATAGTTAATAGTATTACTAACTATAGTAGTAGCATCTACAACTGTTGGTATACCAATAGCGATTACAGGTATACCTAGAGTTTCTTTACTAATTTCAAATCTATTATTTAAAAGGCCACTACCTGGATGTATACCTGTATCTGTTATTTGTATTGTTTTATTAATACGTTCAAGACTTGAGGCAGCAAGGGCATCTATTACGATTAAAAAATCTGGTTTCGTTTTTTCTATTACTCCTTCTATTATTTCTTTAGTTTCAATTCCTGTTGTCCCCATAACTCCTGGTACTAGTGATGAAATAACTCTATATTTATTATCTAATGGTAGACCTAACTCAACTATCTGTCTTGTTATTTTAATAGAATCTACTGTTAATGGTCCTAAAGCATCAGGAGTTGCCTTTCTATTACCAAGACCTACAATTAAACAACTGTAACTATCTTTAATATTAATACTCTTTAATAAGTCTTTTAAGGCTTTAATAGTTGCGCTTAATAAATTATTAAAATTAGTCTCATCTGTAACATCTTCAAAATAAATAGTTTTATAGATTCCTTCTTTTTTAGAGATAAGTTTAGCACTATCTTTGTCTAAGGTGATAGTTTCTATTTTAATATCTTTATATAGTTCCTCATGTTTTTCATATTCTTTAAAGTTACTAAGATGTTCAACTATTAAGTCTGTTCTAATCCTATATTTACTTAAATCTACTTCATGCATAAAAAACACTACCTTTCAATTTTATTCTCTTTTTATATTATTAACAAAAAAAACAAAAATATTTGCAAAATATACTATTATTTGGTAAAATTAGATTGTTTACAAAAAGTGAGGTGAAAACATGCCAAATATTAGAAGTGCTAAGAAAAGAGTACGTAGTAATGCTAGAAAAGCAGATGTTAATACTTTAGTTAGATCTAGTATGAGAACTGCTATTAAAAATTGTGAAAAAGCAGTAAACGCAGGTAATAAAGAAGAAGCATCTAATAAATTAAACATTGCATTACAAAGAGTTGATAAAGCTTGTACTAGTGGATTAGTTCATAAGAATAAAGCTGCTAGATTAAAATCAAGACTTACTAAAGCAGTAAATACTATGGAATAATAAAAGAAATGTGGATAGTGTACACGCACATTTCTTTTTTTATAAATTTTAAAAAAGTATGAATTTTGAAAATTCAAAGTATTTTTCACTCGGATTTTAGGAGAAAATGGCCTTTTTGACCAATTTTCAACCTGTTTTTGCCTCAGATTTTGAAAATTCACTTTTTGCAAAGAATAACTCTATCTGTTATAGTGATAGCGAAAGGAGAAAAGTTTATTATGAAATAGGTATACATTATAACCGACTTTCTTTCATTATCATTATTTTTGGGTACTTTTAGAAATTGAATCACTCCTTTATTAAAAAAATCATAATAAACATATCCTTTCAAAGTTCATCTCCCATAAAAAGACTAGAAACCTCCAAATTCTAGTCTTTTTCTAATCTATCTAAAGTTATTTCTTTAAAAGCATTATTTTTAATATCATTTAGAATAATACTAGATACTCTTTCATAATCAGTAATATTACCTTTAGTAACACATCCTCTTTTCTTTGCAATTTCTTCCATTATTTCTATATTAGTCATATTATCTACTTTGATATTATAACGACTTTCTAACTTTTCTTTATATAGTTTAGTTAGAATATCTATAGCGAATAAAGCTAAATCTTCTTTATTAAGTATTTCTTCTTTAATAGATGAGAATATGGCAAGTATCCTTGCTTCATATTGATTTTCTAATTTAGGCCATAAAATACCAGGAGAGTCTAGTAAATCTATATCTTTATTAATTCTAATCCAAGAAAGACTCTTAGTAAAACCTGGCTTATTACCTACACCTGCTGCCCTCTTACCTACTAATCTATTAATTAAAGTACTCTTTCCAACATTAGGTATACCAATAATTAAAGCTCTTAAGTTACGAGGTTTTAAGCCTTTAGATTTTCTTTTATCATTTAATTCTTTACTAACACTTTCACTCAAGTTTAGGACTTCTTTAACATTCTTATTATTTGCTAAATCAACTGGTACTACTTTATAGCCAAGACTCTCATAATAACTAATAAATTTATCAGTTTCTTTTTTATCACATAAATCATATTTAGTCATTATTAGTATTCTGGGCTTATCTTTAATTAAATCATCTATATCTTTAATTTTAGATGATATAGGCATTCTTGCATCTATTACTTCATAGATTATATCGATTAGATTAATCTTTTCTCTTATTTCTCTTTTAGTTTTAGCCATATGGCCTGGATACCAGTTGATACCGATTTTGTAAACCTCCTCATTTTTATTTTTGCTCATACTTGTCACTCCTTCATAAATCTATTAT
>CALVUX010000034.1 GCA_944363715.1 uncultured Bacilli bacterium | reverse complement strand
TGACTATTTGCGTGGTGGAGAATATCTAAATCAATTAAGATTTGAAAGAGATATGTTACAGCACGTTGTTGATAATAGTAAAGTGTCTAAAGTTGATAAAGAATTTATTGATATGACGCATAGAAATACAGAGTTGTTAGCTCAACAAAAATTATTTATAAATTACTTAGAAAGTGAAAGTAAGGAATTAATAAGGGATGCAGGCTATCATCAAAGAATATGCCTAGAAATATTAGAAAAATATAAAGAAATAATAGGAGATAAAGATGAATAAAGAAATAACAATGGATGATTATGTTTTAACTAATATAGATCATAAAACAGGATGTTTTACTATCAGATTAAAAGATAATAAAGAATACATAGTTTGGTGCAAGAGAGAAAACGGTAAAATCATTAATTTTATTGAAAAAGATGGAAATAAAATCTTACTAAGTGACGATGTTGTAAAGGCACACTTATCGGCGGTAAGAGAATATCAAGTCAGTGGTATTTAGGAGGTTTAGATGAACAATAGAGCATTAGAAGAAGTAGAAGATTTAATTCAAATTAAAAATAGATTATTAGAATTATGTATGTACGCACTAATTAGAGATACTAAAATATACAATCATGAGTTAGATGATGTATGCAAATGCAAGTTTATGACTGTTATCCTTACCAACTTAAATGACGATACATTTTCATTAAGAAAAAAGTTGTTAGAAACTTGGGAGAATATTAAGGATGAATAGAGAGATAAAGTTTAGAGTTTATGATAAAGATTTAAAAATAATGAGATACTTGAATACTGTTCATGATTTCATTTGTTTTGATTCATCGGGACAAGGTTATTACGAAAATATGCAAACAGGATTAGGAGAATGGTTTTCTGATTTAATGCAATACACTGGTTTAAAAGACAAAAACGGTATAGAAATTTATGAAGGAGATGTTTTGAATAATACAGCCGTTAATTTTAAGTTTATAGTGAAATTTGAAAACACTAAATATATATTACAAAAATTAGAATATCCTGATGATGCATTAGATATGAATGATTATTTTCATAGAATACCAACTATGTTTGAAGTAATAGGAAACATATATGAAAGTGAGGTAAAAAATGAATAAAGAATATGCACTATACAAAGGCGATGAATTACTTGATATGGGTACACTTGATTACTTATCTAAAAAATTCAATATAAAACGAAAATCACTATTATTCTATCAGTCACCTGCTTATAGAAAAAGAACAAGCGAGAGAAAAGGAAGAAGGTTAGTTAGATGTTAAAAAAATTAAAAGATATATTAAACACATATACTGATGAAGAACTAAAAGAGCTAGATTTATGGATTAATTCTAGTCATGAAGTAAAGCAGATAATAGTTGATGACTATAATATAGACTTAATTACAAATAATGCAGATGTTAGATTTAATGGTTCTATTTCTAAGGAGGCAGATAAGTAATGACAGATAATATAAAAATAGTTTTTGGTACTATAGCAGGTATTGTACTTATAGGTTTATTAGTATTTGTAGTTTCAATAGGTTATCAGAATGAAGAGACTATTGAATGTACTATTGAAGATAAATGGGTTAAAAGAAAAGACAAATCTGATATGTATTTAGTTCAATGCGATAATGAAGTTTATCAAATTACTGATTTATTGTTTAAAGGAAAATTTAATAGTTCTGATATTTATGCGAATCTTAAAGTTGGAAATACTTATGAGATTACAACAACAGGATATAGATTTGAACTCTTGAGTATGTATAAGAATATTAATGAGTATGAGAAAGTGGAGGATAAGTAATGGAATTAAAAGTAGGTATGTATGTAATAACAAATGACCGAATGAAAATAGGAAAAATAAAAGGATTTTGTACTTGTGAAATGTGTGAAAAAAGAGGCTTTTATGAACCTATTATTGATGGAGACATTATCATAACAGACTATGATAAATCTCGAGGATTTCATGGATACAAATTTTATGATAATCCAATAGATTTAATAGAATTAGGTGATTATGTTAATGGTTATTTAGTAACTGGATTTAATTATCAGTATTCGTCTAATAAAAAAGTAGTATTTTCAAACGTAAGACTTGATGGTACAGGTATAAAAATACCTGCAAAAGATATTAAATCAATAGTAACAAAAGAACAATTTGAAAGTATGAAATATGAGGTGAAATAATGGATAGAGAAAAAACTAATCCTAGCTTTGATATAAATGCTAAATATGAAGAAATGATAAATGTTTCAAAAAGAATAGTAGAACATCATGAGTTTGTTACTGATGGTACTTGTGAGCCACCTATATTTGTGAGCTTAGCTTATGATGTAAAAAATTATTTGCCAAAATTATTAAAAGAAAATCATAGATTAAAATCAGAAATAGAAAATTTAAAAGAGTTTAAAGAAGAACATGATATTATGAAACATTTTATTATCGAGAATAATTTATGGGAAAGTTTTCTAAATTATAATGAATTTATAGAATGGTTGGAGAAATAATAAATGAAATATAGAATCTATGTAACGGGTACTGGTGGTTGGACTGATTTAGGTACTTATGAATCAGACGAAACAATATTTAATTTAGACTGGTTGTTGCTAGAACAAAAGACTAAAGAAGTAGTTATGGCTATAGAAGTCAATGAAGAGGATAATATAGAATTTCCAGCACTCTTATATTTAGGCAATTTAGCAGATTATGAGGATTTCAAGAGATACTTAAGTAACCAAGATGAAGTTAGAATTACTAAACAATTTAGAAAGAGGAGATGATGATAGATGACAGGAATAGAACTATTACAAATGATTAAAAATTATGAAATAAAAGAGGGTACAGAAATTAATGTGTTAAGAACTAATGAAGAGTGTTGTTGTTTTGATGTAGTAGCAAAACTTAAATACAGTGATAATGATTTACATTGGTCTCCAGGAACATTTAGAAGTTTTATGCTATGGGATAATGATTATTTATTTGAGATAGTAGAGAGTAAAGAAGTACCTAATAAAATAGAAAAGCTATATCATATATTTAACGATAGCAATAAACAGGAAACATATTACAAGTTAGTAGACGAAATGTTCTATAAAGTAAATGAATTAATAAAAGCAGTTAATTATCTATTAGAGACACAGAATAAAGGTTGATAGTAGTCGTAATAAGAAACGAAATACTCAACTATATTTACAAATTAAGGTTGGTTGATATAAATCCTCTTAAAAGTGGAAGTTTAGGAGGGAAAATGTTACAAAAGCTAAAAGAAGAATTAGTATTTAAAACATCAGAACTAAATTTATTAAAAAATAAAAGAAAAGAATTAGATTCAGATATATCTAACAAAGAAAAAAGTTTATCTGAATTAAAAACTGAAATAGAACTATTACATAACAATCTCAATAATGTAAATGCTCGAGATAAAGAAATTTATGTTGAAAAAGTATTGCTAGGTTGGTCTAATGACAAGATATCTGCTAAGCATTATTCTTTAACCAGGCAACAAATATCAAGAATAGTAAAGAAAGTAGAAGAAGATTTAAAGATGTGATGTTACAAAATGTTACATCTTTTTTTGTATAGTTATTTTAGAGGTGAAACTAATGGTAGAGAAGCAATTTGAAATTAGCCAAATAGACGAAGATACTTATAAAGTAACTAGTCTTGTAAATGGTAAAGAATTGGAATTTAAAAAGAATGTAGAGTTAGCAAGAAAATTATCAAATGTAAATGCTGATGCAAGAATTAAAATGATTAAGTACATGAAAGAAAATGGAATCACTAAAGATGACTTAATTGAAAAAAGAAATAGAAACGGAAAGATTTACTACGATGAAACTAATTATCGTATGTTAGAACAAGGTTTTATTACAGATAATGCTTTGGAATTAGCAAGAAATGTATTTAAGACTCTATTTGATATGCAAGCAGAAGAAACAATTATTTATTTAGAAATAAGTAGTGATAAAGAGTCTAACAGATTAGGCAATGAATTAAGATCTATTTTATTAGGAGAAAAAACTCCCAAAAAAAGCCAGTAAGACTTACTTTTGTTTAGCTTACCCTGATGATCTAGATAATGCTTATGCTTTCTTTTGTGCAAGATATACAGATATGTCTTTCAAAGAGTTCTTAAACATTGGAATAAGTGAATTTAATCGCAAATTAGGTAGTATACCTAAAGATGAACCCTTATATGAAAAGATACAGTCTAGGGTTATTAATATAAGCAAAATAAAAGATAAAAACGAGAGAAAACACTGGCGACAATTAAAAAAAGCTAATAAAATACCGCAGATTTATTTATCTATACAAGAAATTGATGAAAATTTAAAGGAGGAATTAAAAAATGGACCTAAAAAAATTTAATGAAACAGTGAAAACACTAGAAAATAAGTTAGCAAGATATGAAGATGAAGAGGGAAACATATTAATATTTCCAGTATCAGGTCTTATTTGTAAATGTGAGTATTTAAGAGTTGATGAAAGCAATAAAGTACAAATGGAATTTAATAAAGAGATACCTAAAGGACTAGAACTTAAAAAAGTTAATGTTACTACTCAAGTATTTAAAAACACTATAACTGGTAATAAAAGAGATAGAAACACCATCGTAGACCAAAAAGTAGAAGTTTATGAATTATGGAGAGTAACTAATGCCTTAGGAATGAAGTTAGTGTTTAATAATAAAGAAGAAGCTGTTAACTATTGTAATGATATAAATAATAAGTATATCGAGATGATTTAATATGTTAACACCTAAGCAAGAAAAATATATTAGAAATCTAGTTAGTGGTATGAGCCAATATGAAGCTTATTGCAATAGTTATGATGCTAAAAATATGAAAAGAAGTACTATTGATAGAAGAGCAAGTGAACTATTCTGTAAGAGTGAATTAAGGGCTAGATATGATGAACTAATAGCAGAAGCTAATGAGAACGTAAAAATTAAGGCAGAAGACATATTAAGGGAATTAAAATCTATTGCTTTTGCTAATGGTACTGATTATGCAGAAATAAAAAATAATGAAGTATTATTTAAAGATACTAATGAACTAGATGTTGATAAAAAGAAAGCTATAGCAACTATTAAACAAACTAGGGGTGGGAAGTCAATAGAAACTTATGATAAGTTAAAGGCTATTGATATGTTAGTCAAATATATGAAACTATTTGATAATGCAGAAGGAGAAAGAACTACACCTAGTTTAAAAATAGTAGTTACAGATAATTCTAATTTAGAAAAAGTATTATATGAGGAGGAAGAATAATGGAAGAGAAAAAATTAGAAGAATTAACAATTAATGAATTAAAAGAATTAGCAGAAAGCGAGGCTATCGAGCTAACAGCTACTAAAAAGGTAGATATTATTGCAGAAATCAATAAAGCTAGGGAACTAGATACTACTGATAACAAAGAAAATAACCAAGATGATGATGCTAGTAACGATGCTGATATTGACGTAAGTACTGATAATAAAGATAATGAAGAATCAGAAGCTACTGACAAAGATGCAAAAGAACAAAATAAAAGTACTGATGGAGCAAATGATGAAATAAAGGAAGATATAGAAATTCCTAAAGGTTTTGTAAAAAAGTCTAATCTTAATAAAAAAGAATATGGCTATCATAACGGCCGCAAATATAAAAAGATGAAAAACGGTTATGGTATGTGGGCTGATAACGGTCAATCATTTCTATTAAGTGAATTGAAGTAATTCTGGCATTCGTAAGATATAAGACCAGTCTAACCTCACCTTGTGGCTACCTTTATAGGTAGCATACTGATGATATATCCTACTTGGGCAAGTGTGTTAGTCTAAAGGGTTATAACTCTTATATCGTCAGTATGGTGCTT
>CALVUX010000033.1 GCA_944363715.1 uncultured Bacilli bacterium | reverse complement strand
TGGTGACCAGTACGTGAGAATATAATCTAAGTATATCAACGAATGGAGGGTATTATGTGGTAAACCTGTGATTTTTTCTTCATTTTTTTACCAATTTTCCCTAAATTTTATTAATCTCAGTGATTAAATCTTCTATTAATTTATGAGTGTAAACTCTCTTTGTTAGGTCATTAATTCGGTGTCCCATTATCAACTTGATAGAGTGTTCATCTGCTTTAGCTCTATCCATCAGAGTTGCAAAAGTATGTCGGCAATCGTAAGGTGTATGGCTACCTATGCCTAATCTTTCAAATTCCTTTTTCCATGCTTGATATAAATTGTCAGAAGTTTTATATTTTTTTAACAAACCTTTTTCAACAGAACTGTGGAAAATGTCTTTTATTTTATGATTTAAAGGAACAACTCTATTTTTCCCAGACTCTGTTTTTAACCCAGTTATAAAGTAATCATCATGTATTTCACTAATTACAAGTAATTCTCCTGGTCTTACGCCTGAATAAATATCTATTAAGACCAAATCTACTATATCATTCCTATTAGCCCATAATAGGCTTATTTCGTCGTCTGTGAAAGGTTTATGCATAGTGGATTCTTCTCTTTCGGGTATATTAACAAACATTGATACATCATTACCAACTTTGATGTTGTTACCTTTAGCGAATTTATACATTTGTCTATATAAATTAAGTATCCTAGACTGATAATCTGCATTAACACCACTTTCATCTACTACCATTTGTAAATCAGATCTAGTTATATCATTGAAAGCTTTATTTTCTATGATGTCATATTTTTTTCTTATAGAAAGATACTTTTTTTTAGCCTTATCTCCGATTCGAGTAGTTTTCTTATATTCATACCATTTATCAAAAAGATATTCAAAAGTCACATTATTCATATCTAAGTCAAAAGGTTCATCATGATACTTAGCCAGCATTTGTTTGCCCTCGGCTCTAGTTCTAGCATAGCCTATTGTTTTCTTTATAGGTTTACCTTCGTCGGTCCAGTCAACAAATACTTGAACACGATAAGGTTTTCTTCTTCTTGATTTTCTATCAATTATAGATACTGTTCCATATCCATTAGGATTTTTCATTTCGCACCTCCCTGTATAAAAAAAGAGCTATGCTCTTATTTGCTAATTAATAAATGTCCTATTTCTCCACCAGAAATTTTTTGTATATATAAATATTGTCCTTTTTCTACAGTGATTGTTTGTTTTTTCCCGTTTGCACCTCCTACAGTAACAGGAAATTCGTTATTTTTTATATCTTCAGGATTGTCAGTATTTAGACTACTTACATACACATTATATATTCTTTGAGGTTTGCCTGTATATTTTCCATCAGTTTGTTCAACATTATATGTCCCAGATTCAATAATATCACCATCATAGTTATCAACCTCAACAGCTACTTTTAGCCACTCATCTGTTTCATCACTATAATCGTTACCTTGATTTGTCCATTCTATTTTTGTTAAATAGTTACTTTCTTTATCACTTTTTGTATTTTGATTGTCTTGACTATAATTTGTATTTTCAGTTTCTGGCAAAAATGGAGATATTAATAGTGATACTATTACTACTGCAACAATTATAATTACAATTTTAATTATTTTATTGTTTTTCATCTTTACTCCTTTTCTAATAAAAAATTAACATATCTATCTGCTTCATCTTCTAAGCCTTCGATTTTATATTCAAACACTTCTTTGTCCCAGTGTTTAAGTTCAAAGTGGGCTAGTTCATGCAGAATAGTTTTCTTTTTCCAATTATCTGATAAGCTCTTATTTATAGCAATGAGAAATATATCTTTATGCTTATAAATAAGTCCATAGACATAACTAGGGAGACTAACATACCTTAATTCTATATTGTTAAGATACATATACTCATTTTGGTCTATTTCTCCCTCTAATAAAGCTAATAACACTACATATACATCTCCCTCCATATCTTTTAAGTTTTATATAAAAAGCACGGATACTGCATTGTGCTAATTATCTCTATTATCTACATCATTAATAAATGCCTCAATTACTTTTAGTACTGCTTCTTTATCTCTATCGTTTTTTAGCTCAGAAGCTTTACTATAAAGAGCCTTATTTAATGGGTCAGTTAAGCCAGTTGCAAGCGATTGTACTAGTTCTTTATTTTTTTTCTCAACTTTAATATCTTTGAGGTCATTACCAAGTAAGTAATCAATAGAAACATTTAATTTCTCTGCAATAGTAACTAAAGTATCATAGTCGGGTTGAGTAACATTGTTACACCAACGATTTATAGCTGGGGGCGTAAGCCCTAACTCTTTAGCAAATTGCATTTGAGAAATGTTTTTGCTTTCTAAGATTTTTTTTAATCTTTCTCCAAACATTTTTTTCCCTCACTTTCTTACATTCTATAACAAATTGTTAAAAAAATGAATATAAATTAAATAAAATGCAATTTTTATATTGACATTAACAAAATGTTATAGTATTATTAAATTGTAATCAAGAAGAAATGCAATTAAAAGATTACAAAAAAGAAATCAAGCCCAGTCACCAAACTAACTTGATTTCCAAAACAACTTATCCAAAAAAGGACTGTGGGGAAGATAAGCTTAAATAAAGCCTTATTTATTAATATCATTTGAAACATTAATAGTTACATTATAAACATTAACAGTTATTAATGAACTAGTAATGATTTCTAATAGCTTTAGCAAAACTTTCCTCTTTATTCCACCTCCTTTCTGCAAAATAGAGATGGAACCCACAAGAGTTAATATATGCCTTTGGCATTCCTCCTTTCCTTTTTGGATATAAAAATTATATAACTTTTTGTTTTAAAAATCAAGGGAGGTGAAAGATTGAAAAGAAGAGATTGGCTAATTAAAAAACGTGAAGAAAAAGGAATGTCACAGTCAGAGGTTGCTAGATTAGTAAACATCACTTCTCCAATGTATAACTACATTGAAAGTGGCAAAAGGAGACCAAAACCAGAATTAGCCAAGAAAATAGCAGACATTTTGAATTTTAGTTGGACTAGGTTTTACGAGTAAAGGAGGTGAGAAAGTGAATATTACAGTAAAAGAAGCAGCTAAGCTTATGGGTGTATCTCCACAATTTGTAAGAATTCAAATGCAGAGGAATTTATTACCAATCGGAAGTGTTAAAAAGAACCCACAAGGTAAGTGTAGATATTACATAAGTCCAAAGCTTTTTGAAGAGTACACCGGAATTAAGATAGAAAAAAAAGAGAATATCGAACCTACCAAGTCTGAACATTCTCTTTAATTAAAAAACATTTATAAGTTTTTTCGGCTTTATTATAACACTTTATCGAACAAAAATCAATAAAAAGGAGGAATTTTAAATGACAGAAAGTCAAAAAATGTTAGAAATATTACATGAAAATAAAAGAAGAGTAAGAGAAGAAAATTTAAACAAGAAAAAGGAAAGTAAAATAGATACAATTTTATCTTATATCATTCTATTTGGTGGAGCTACTATATTTTCTTTAGGTATTATGACTTTAATCTCTGTGATCGAGAATTTACCACTATAGAGGTGCATATGGAGAGAGATTTCAAAGGAATATGGATACCAAAAGAAATATGGTTAGATGATAGGTTAAATGCTTTAGAAAAAATGATTTTAATGGAAATAGATAGTCTTGATACTGATGAAAAAGGATGCTATGCAACTAATGATTATATCGCCGAGTTTTGTCAATGCACTTCAAAAAAAGTATCTTTAGCAGTTAAAAAGTTAATTGAACTAGAGTACATCGAATTAGTAAGGTTTGACGGAAGACGTAGAATAATCAAAAGCAGACTTGAAAAAAGTTCTAATCTGCCTAGAAAAAAATTCCAAGCAGACTGGAAAAAAAGTCAGTCTATATATAATGATAAGAGAAATATAGAAAGAAATATAGAAATAAATAAAAAAGAAATAATAAAAGAAAAAAGATATTTTGAAGATGATAACCTTAATGATTTATTTAAAGATTTTTTATCAATGAGAAAGAAGATAAAAGCAGTTAACAGTGATAGAGCTATTACTTTACTAATTAATAAATTATCTAAGTATGATGATAAGACTAAAATTAAGATGATAGAAAATAGCATAGAGAACTCGTGGAAAGGTATTTATGAACTGAAAGAAGAAAAGAAGAAACCAGTTTATAGCGACACTTTTAGTACTGAGGGTAGGAGAATATTCTGATGTTAGAAATATCTGAAAATAATAGAGATGAAATAGAAAGAGAATTAGTAGCACTAGTTCTTAACAAAAACGAGGTAATAGATTGTTTATCAATAAAGCCTAAATATTTAAGAGATAAGGACTTAGCAAAAATGTTAGCTTATGCAATAGAGTCTTATCAAAAAGAGAAAGTAGTATCTCCTGCATTTATGCAAAAACATCATCAGGATTTTGATACTTTGCTTTATGTAGAATTATTAACCCATACTTTCTACTATGATAAAGCTTGGAGAGAACAGTTAAATCTAGCAGAAGAGAGTATTATCAAATATTTAAAAGAAGATATTATCAAAATTAAAAATAAAGAGCTTAGAGAGAAAAAGATAGATTATGACAATTTTATGCAACAAATGAAAAAGTTAGATGAAATAAGAATAACTAAAAATAGTAACGTTCTAACTGTTAAGGAACTATCAGAAAATATAGTTGAACAAAAGCAGATTAAATTTAACAAATTTAAGAAGATGAGTAAGATACTCAAACTCTCTCAGAACGATTTACTAGTAATAGGTTCTATGACTGGAACTGGTAAAACAGGTTTTATGCTTAATTTAATGAGTGATTTAATGACTGATTATCAATGTATCTACTTCAATATGGAAATGTCTAAACCATCTATTTATAGACGTCTAATAGCCATAAATAGCAATATACCAGTAGATAACGTTAATAATCCAGTTACTGGTTATCAAGTAGATTTAGTAAGAGAGACTATAAAGTCTATAGCTGATAAAGGTGTAATTATAGAACATCAAGTAAATAACTTGTCTGATGTTAGAGCAGTTGTTAGCAAAAAGAAAGATAGCTCAAGACATACAGTTATATTTATTGACCATTTAGGTTTAGTAAGAATAAACGGTAAGACTTCTCTTTATGAACAGATGACAGAGATAATGAAAAACTTAAGGCTTATATGTTTAGAATACGACTGCACCATAATTGGAGCTAGTCAGTTAAATAGAAGTGCTTATAACAGTGAAGAATTAAGTTTATCAATGCTTAAAGACTCAGGAGAGTTAGAAAATAGTGCTAGAAAAATAATACTACTATATCGTGATAAGAATTCTAGTAAAGAAGATTTAAGACCACTAATGAATGTTGATATTTGTAAAAACGACAGTGGTGCTACTGGAATATTAAAAATGCAATATGACAAAGTTAAGCAAATATTTGAGGAGGTATCAGATTATGGAAGATAGATTAAGAATAGCTTTAGCAGATGCATTACTTTATTACAAGAAAATGTATGCAAAAACAAAATTAGAAAATTATAAAAATCAAATTGATTATTTAGAGGAGAAATTAAATGTTAAAGAAGAAAATTAAAAAGAATACATTAGAGCTTAAGTATGAGTCTTTAAAAGATGAAAGGGTAGATTTACTAGCTAAAGTAGTAAAACTACAAGATGACAAAATAGCACTACTTGAGAAGTTAGATTCACAAAAAGACGAGTTACTTGAGTATCGCAGAAAGAGAATTGAAAAAATGAAAAAGGAGATGAAGTAAATGATAAATCAACTTATTTTACTAGGGAGAATAACTGAAATTAATAATGAAGATAGGACTGTTGAATTGGCAGTACCACGTTCATTTAAAAATGCAGAGGGTGAATATGAGATAGATTATATTAAATGCAAAATGTATAGAGAACAATTTAACCCTGTTAGTGAATTTTGTATATTAGGAGACATTATTGGAATTAGAGGTAGAGTTCAAAGTAATGGAAAAAAATTAGAAGTAGTAGCAGAAAAAGTCACATTTGTTTCAAATAAAAAGAAAGGAGAACAATAATGGTAGAAACAACTTTTAATATTAAAAATACAGATATAGCAGATTTATTTACTAAAGACTTAATAACTATGGAGGACATAGTAGATAAACTTTTAGAACAAGATGATAAAATTCAAGAATTAGAATATGAAAACGAAGATTTAAGAGATGAATTAAGAAGTCAAGA
>CALVUX010000032.1 GCA_944363715.1 uncultured Bacilli bacterium | reverse complement strand
ATTAGACCTTTAATTAAAGAATTAAAATTCTATTTTGATGGTAAGACTACTATAACTGCTGATAGTGATTTTATGGTCTTTAATATTAAAGAATTTATGAATTCTGATACTAATATAAGAAATGCTTTATTCTTTAATGTATTAAAATATGCTTGGGGACTTTGTCTTGATTCATCTGTTAATACAATATTAATGGTAGATGAAGCGCATGTTTTACTTGGTACTAATAATGAACAGGGAGCTGATTTCCTTGCTCAGGTACAAAGACGTGCTCGTAAATATAATACAGGTACAATAATTATTACTCAACAACCTAGTGATTTCTCTAGTCCTGCTATTATTACTCAAGGTAAAGCGATATTTGATAACTCATCATATTATCTTGTTATGGGACTTAGAAAACAAGCGGTTGAAGATTTGTCCTTACTGATAGATTTAAATGAAAATGAAAAAGATAGTATTAAACGTTATTCACAGGGAGAAGCATTATTTGTTTGTGGTAATAGACGTATGAGAATAAATGTAGTTGTAACTCAAGAAGAGTTAGAATCATTTGGAACGGCTGGAGGATTTTAGTAGGAAAGGTAGTGGTTATATGAAAGGAGATAGAAATAATAAAAGAAGTAGAAAGATAGCATTATTTCTATCTTCTTTTAAGTTATTATCTTCTTGGCAGGGTACACTTACTGTTATAGGTGTTGTTTTTTCGATTTTTCTTGTAGGTTTAACATGCTTTTTTGGAATAGATAGAAGTAAAGATTCTACTCAACTTGTTGCTTTTAGTCAAGGTTCTGATGCTTACTATGAGAGATTAGATGAAGTGCGTGATGAATATGATGCTGAAGAAAAAGAGTTTTCAGAGTTAATTATTACTTCTACTTTTACTATTATGCAAACTAATATAGATGGTTTTACATATGATGATATGTCTAAAGATAGAATGAGCGAAGTTGCTGATTTAATGCTTGATGAAGCGGAACATGAAGATGGTAGTATTACTTATACAGAGAAAGGTGAAGAGGCAGTTAAAGAGAGTTTAGCAGATTATTTTAAAGATGTTGATTCAAGTCTTTCTAATGCTACTTGTGAGAGAATGGCTAATGATGTATATCAATATGTAGAAGATTATTTAGAATTTACTCAGCAAAGTGAAGAAGATGATGGTAATATTTGTCTTAGTACAGGTAATACTCAAGCTACAATTTTTCTAAATATGTCTACAGATGAATATATTGCTACTATGGGTCCTATTGCTCAAGCTGATTATAGTAGAAATGGTATTTTTGCCTCTGTTACTCTTGCCCAATCTATAATAGAAAGTGGTTGGGGTAAGTCTGGATTAACCCAACAAGCTAATAATATGTTTGGTATCAAATGCAGTAGTAATTGGACTGGAGAATGTATTAATATGGAAACTGGTGAATATGGAAGTGGTGGTTATTATACAACCGATGCTAATTTTAGAAAGTATCCTAGTATTGAAGACTCTGTTAATGATCATTCATTGTTTTTAAAGGAAAATCCTAGATATCCAGCAGCAGGAGTATTTGATGCCACTACTTTTCAAGAACAAATTAGAGCAATACATAGTGCAGGTTATGCAACGGATCCTAACTATTCTTCTACTATCATTAACACAATAGAAGCGTATGATTTAGATGTATGGGATGTACCAACTAATGTAAGTTCAGATCTTTGTTATACTGGTGAAGGACAGTGGACTATAAGAACTGTTGCTCCTACATCAAGTGATGTTGCTTTTACGAGAAAGAGTAGTAATAGGGGGCAATGTGTTTGGTATGCTCAGGCGCGTGCTTATGAAGTTGTTTTAGAACTTGCTAGTAATGGTACTATTACAGAAGAACAAGCTACTAGTATTGGAAATAAATTGTTTTCAATTTATGGAGATGGTGGAGAATGGGTTGAAAGAAGTTCTGGTACATTTAGAACAAGTACTAATATAAATGATTTACAAGCTGGTGCCCTTATTTCTTGGACTGAACCAGGAGAGGCAGGACATCTTGCTTTTGTTGAAGAAGTAACTGCTGATAGTGTTACTATTACAGAGGGGTGGGCTACATCAGGTTCTAGTTGTCCTAGTAATTGGAGTTGTATTAATTTTAATATAAAAACTATGAGTCTTGATGAGTTTTATAGTAGTTATGGCCCTTATTATACTGGTAATTATGACTTTAGTGGTTATATTTTTCCACTTGAGGGATAGGAGATTTATATGAGAAAACTTAAGTTTATTATTTTATTTTTCTGTATATTTTTATTATCTGGCTGTAGTGTTGAGTATAATTTGACTATTGATGAATCTACCATGGAAGAAGATATTAATGCTATTTTTGATAAAGCTACTGAAAGCGAAATCGCTAATAGAATGGAAAGAGTAAGAAGAACTTCTTATTATAATTTAGATACAAGAGAAAATGAATATTATAATTTTAAAAAAAGAGAAGATGAAAACAATATTATTTTGAATTATAATTATATATATACATCTAATAACTTATATAAATCAGAAGCTGCTAGTAGATGTTATTATAAAAGAATAGTTAATGTTACTGATGATTATATTACTATTGATACTGATCAGCAAGTAGCATGTCTTTATAAAGATGGGGAAAAACAAATAGATAATATTACAGTTAATATAAAGACAAATTTGCCAGTTGTAAGTAATAATGCAGATAATGTTACAAGTAATACTTATACTTGGTATATAAATGATGATAATTATACAAATAAACCAATAAGTATTAAAATAGAAAAACAAGAAGCTGGAGAACCTTTTGATATTGAATCTATATCTGTTCTTATAGTAGTTATTGTATTTTTAATTTTATGTATTATAATATATTTAATTATGAGAGTTAAACATAAGAAAAACAATAAAATAAAATAAAATAAAAATATTAGATGGTAGGTGATAATATGCCAGAAGAAGAAATTGAGTATTTAGAAAATAATGATAGTAATAGTCAAAGAAAAGATGATTCCCAGTCTTCTAAGGCATCAAATAAAGCTAGTACCAATAATATTGTAGATTTTAATAAATATAAGAGTAAAAAAATTAAAGATAATTCAGATAATAAAAAAAGTTCTGCTTCTAGTCCTACTGTTAGAAATATGCTTACTAATGTGGCTAAAAATAAACTTGCTAATAGAGTACTTAATAAGACACCTTTAGCTCCTGCTGTAACTGCTTTAAATACTTTAAATGGTATTAAAAATATGGTAAATAGAAAAAAAGCAACTACTGGTAATGCTACAGGTACTACTGATAATGCAAAAACTACTACTAATGAAGAAGGAACTGTAGATGAAAATGTTGATACTTCTAATGAAGAGAACACAACTACAGAAAGTAATGCTACATCATTTAATCCATTAAGATCTTTATTTGGAGGTACAAGTGGGTTATTAGGAACATTTAGTTTTATGGGTAAATTCTCTATGGTTGCAAAAATAGGTATGATTGTAGGTTTAAGTTTTTGTAGTCTTTTCTTTTTAATAATTCTTCTTACAATACCAGTTGGTTTTTTTAGTGGTCTTTTTGGTGCTGATGATCAAATAATAGCAAGTAATAGTGGTTCTGGAAACATTGATTATGGCGATTATGAATTATCTAGTGATGGTGATGAAATATTACATGAGTCTTTGGATTCCTTTTTAGAAAGTAAAGGTACTAGTATAGATGAATTTAATAATTTGATTGCTACAAATGTAGAAAATTCTGGTTATGCAACTAGAGCTGGCGTTGTAGCTGCTGCTGTTACTTTGATTGCAGAACTTGGTAATAATTATAATGTTAAAATACCTTATTTCTGGGGTGGAGGTCATGGACAAATGATAGAAGGAGCTGCTAGTAATTGGGGTAGTGGACAGTGCTATACTAGAAGTAATGGTAGGGTATATGATCGCTGTGGTTTAGACTGTTCTGGTTTTGTCGCTTGGGCTATTTATAATGGTGGTTTTAATATGACAGCAAGAGGAGCTGGTTCTTTTCAAAACTTAGGAGGAGCCGAACGTGTAACTTTGACAGAATCTGCTGTATTACAACCTGGTGATTTATTAGAATCTAGTGGTCATATTATTTTAATAATTGGAATTGATGAAGATACAAATGAATATATTTGTGCTGAAGCTTCTGGTTATGGAACAGGGGTGCTATTTACACGGAGACCATTTAATAGAAGAGGATATTGGGGTGTAGATATGACTGGTTTTTATGCAAGAGATGATAGGATAAGGAGCTAGGGTATGAAAGTAAAGTATTTAATATTGGTTTTTATTATCTTTATGATGTGTGGTTGTACTGCTGAAGTTAATCTTGAAATAAGTGAAAAGAAAATAAATGAGAGTGTTAATATTACGGTTTATCAAAATGCAATATATTCTAAAGATATTATAAAATCATCATTTAGAAATTATATTCCTATTTATGCTTCTGAACCAGTTATTGATACTGAATTAGATCAACCATATTCAGATATAAAATATTATGAGAAGACAGAGACTGATTTAGGTAATGGTTATTTGTTCAATTATAAATATAATTTTGATATAAATGAATATGAGAGAGCTAGGACAGTAAAGGAGAGTTTTAGAAATTATAATATTTCTGTTAATGAAAATGATAATACTATATCAATATCTACAGATAATGAAGGAATAATGTATTTTGATAATTATAGTGAATTAGATGAAGTTAGGGTCAATATTAAAACTGATTATTTAGTAGAAGAAAATAATGCTGATAGTATAGATGGTAATACCTATACTTGGGTATTTAATAAAGATAGTAAAAAGAGTATTAATATGATAATAGATACAACTGAAACTCTTAAAGAGAGAGATTCTAGAAAAACTAATAATATTATTATTATTTTTTCTATAGTGTTTGTAATAGTTGTTATTTTGTTTTTATTATTTTTAAAAAATAATAAAAATAATAAAATATAATTAAAATTTGTTTTCAAATTAAGAAAATGCTGGTATAATAAGCGTAGATTTTAAACGGAGGAGATTGTTATGAAGTTAAAGTTTAGAGCTGATAAAGATGATATAATGATTTTTATAGTCTTTGCTATATTTTTACTTTATATTGTGGCAATAGGAATTGTTAATTTACATTCTTTTGCTACTGAAGGGTATTTTAGTGGTCTTAATCCGTTACCTGCTTTTGCACCTAAGTTTTTGTGGATGACTTTACTTATTTACTTTTTAGCTTTGATAGGAATGCTTGTTAGTGTTAAATCATACTTTTTTGAAATGGAAAAAGGATTTGGTTTTACAACTGAAAAGAAAGATAAAGGTTATTCTAGATGGGCTAAAGATAAAGAGATTAAAGCTGAGAAAGATATTGTTATGGTTACTCCAGGGCAAGAGAATAGTAATGCAGCAGGTGTTCCTTTAATTTTAAATGATAAAGAAGCTTGGGTTGATAATGGAGAATATCATACTTTAGTTATTGGTTCTACTGGTTCAGGTAAAACTCAGACTGTTATTAAACCTACAGTTCAATTACTTGCTAAAGCAGGAGAATCTATGATTATTACTGACCCTAAGGGTGAGATTTATGAAGCGACTGCTAATATGTTAAGAGATAAAGGTTATGATGTACAAATTCTTAATTTCCGTGATCCGCAAAATGGTAGTAGTTGGAATCCTTTATCACTTCCTTATAGAATGTATAAAAGTGGTAATCAAGATAAAGCGATTGAGTTACTTGATGACCTTGCTTTAAATATTTTATATGATGATTCTAGTAATAATAGCGATCCTTTCTGGGAAAAGACGTCAGCTGATTACTTTTCTGGTGTTGCTTTAGGTCTTTTTGAAGATGCTAAAGAAGAAGAGATAAATATTAATAGTATTAGTTTAATGACTACAGTTGGAGAAGAGAAGTTTGGTGGTTCTACTTATATTAAAGAATACTTCTCATTTAAAGATCCTGCTAGTGCATCTGTAATTAATGCTTCTAGTACTATTAATGCTCCTACAGATACAAAAGGATCAATCTTGTCAGTATTTAGACAAAAGATTAAGTTATTTGCATCTCGTGAGAATTTATCAGAAATGCTTAGTCATAGTGATATAGAACTTGCTGATATTGGTAGACGTAAAACTGCTTTGTTTATAGTTGTTCAAGATGAAAAGAAAACATATCATTCACTTGTTACAATACTATTGAAACAGTGTTATGAAACATTAATCGGTGTGGCACAGGAAAATGGTGGAGAACTTCCTGTTAGAACTAATTTCTTATTAGATGAGTTTGCTAATATGCCACCTTTAAAAGACGTTACTACTATGATTACGGCTGCTCGTTCAAGGCATATTAGATTTACAATGATTATCCAAAACTATGCACAGTTAAATCAAGTTTATGGTAAAGAGAATGCTGAGACTATTAGAGGTAACTGTGGTAATATTATTTACTTAATTTCTGCAGAACTTGCTGCCTTAGAAGAAATATCTAAGATGTGTGGTGAAGTTAAATCTAAATCAGATGATAAGACTGCTTCAACTCCTTTAGTTACAGTATCTGATTTACAGAGAATGAAACAGTTTGAAGTTATTATTTTAAGAATGAGGATGCAACCATTTAAGACTAAGTTTACACCTGATTTTAAACTTGATTGGGGTAAGACATTTCCTAAGGCAACATATCCTAGTAGAGAGAAACAACAGGTTCATACTTTTGATATAAAGACATTTGTTAAAGAGAAGAAGAAAGAAAAATTGTTAGAGATGATGAATAGTTCTAATCCAAATGGAGAAGGTGGAAATACTCCTCCTGGATTTGTACCTCCTAATTTGTTTGGAATAGGAGCAGGGGCTAACAATAATCCTATGGGAGGGGCAATGCCTAATCCTACTGGTATGCCTAGACCAAATAATCAAACTAATAATAATCCAATGCCTCCTTTTATGAATCCTAATATGTATAGTAATGCAGGACCTAAGAAACCTTCATTTGATGTAGATGAGCTTGTTAAGAAGATAGATGCTAAGATTGCAGAGCTTGAGAAAGAAGAGGCAATGAATAAACAGAAACAACAACAGAAGTTAGAGGCTATGAAACCTGTGGAACCTAAAACTGTTAAGGATGTTTCTCCAGTTAAAGAAGTTATTAATAGTCCAATACCTGAAGTTAGTGAAATGCCAAAAGCTGAACATCCTAAAAAGGAAGTTAACTTGAGTTTAGATGATGACGACGATGATGACTTCTTTGATGATTTCTTTGATGAATAAAAAATATAAAAACTTTGAATTTTGCAAATTCGAGTTAATTTAGATATCAAAATTAAAAATTTAGTGGGCGAATTTTAAAATTTGACCCACTTTTTTTGGCGAATTTGCAAAATTCATGATTTTACAGATATTTAATTTTATGTTAGATTTGTTTCGTGTTAACACGGAAAGTATCTAAATATAAATTACTGGAAAGGAGTTGATAGTTATAAGTTATAGTATAGGAGGTATCGGTTATAGATTTAAAACTAAATCAAGATGTTCATTATGATTTAACAAGAAAAGCGATTAATTTTGATT
>CALVUX010000031.1 GCA_944363715.1 uncultured Bacilli bacterium | reverse complement strand
CAAATGATTATTATAAAAAGCACCAATTCGGAATTAGGCGAATTGGTCGCTAGTATCACACTAGCCAACCCCTTTTTATTCTTTTTTAAGAGACTGCCCTTCAGGGGGTGCAGTCTCTATTTTTATTTTTATACATGACAATAGTCAAGGCAAAAGTCAAGTTCTTTCATATTTTAATAGTGAAAGGAGAAAAATATAAATAGAGAAGATTTTAATGATAAATGTAAAGATGGCAATGATTGTTGTTTATGTGAAGTTGTAAAATGTTTATGTAATGATTGTACCGGTCCTACTGGGCCTACAAGTAGAACTGGAGATAGAGGACCAACTGGTGCCACTGGTGCCACAGGAGCAACAGGTCCATCTGGAGGATCATTCAATGCTGCTGCTATGGTTCATGATGAAAACAATGCAGTTGTACCTATAAATGAAGCTATTAAACCTAGTATAATTAACTTATCAAATGGTATTACTTACGATCCTACATCAGGTAGATTCATGGTACCACAAACTGGACAATACCTAATTAACTGGTGGTTCAATGTTAGAAGTAAAAATACTAACACAGAATGTGAACCTATCGCTTTAGGTATTGAATTGCATCAAACTACACCTGGATTTAACCTTATCGCTCACTCATCTACTCACAATAGACTTTCTTGTTGTGATACAGGAACAATTAGTGGTAATGCCCTATTCGCTGCTAATGCCAATGATAAATTTAGATTTGTTAACACTTCTAACACAGACTTCCAACTAGTACCAAATGATCGCTACTCTTCATCATTCTCAATTACAAGAATCAATTAACAAAAAGTTCACATCCTACGATGTGAGCTTTTTTATTTGGCATTACCAAATCTTCTATCACGTTTTCGATAATTATCTAAAGATTCTTCTAAACACCTACTATTAAAATCAGGAAAATAAGTATCTGGAAAATCATATTCAGCATAACTTGACTGATATATCATAAAATTACTTATTCGCATCTCTCCACTAGTTCTAATAACAAAATCAAGTGGTGGTAAATCTTGATAAAGATTTTTATTTACAACTTCCTTTGTAATATCTTCTATACTTAAAGAACCGTCTAATACTTGTCTAACAATTTTCTTAGTCATATCAACTATCTCATAGTCACCACCATAGTTAAGACAAATATTTAAAATACCTCTTGTATTGTTCTTAGTATCATCTGTTGTCTTATCCATTGCCTCAAGTACACTCTTAGGAAGATTATCTCTTCTTCCAGAAAATACTACTTTAACATTATTTTTCTTAATAGATTCTAATTTAGTATTAAATAATGTTACAAACAACTTCATTAAATAAGAAACTTCATTTTTATCTCTTTTAAAATTCTCAGTAGAAAAGGCATATAAAGAAACTACTTTAATAGAAGTATTATTGTAAATATAATCAAGTAACTTAATAAGATTATCAGCACCTGCTTTATGTCCTAAGCTTCTATTAAGTCCTCTTTCTTTTGCCCATCTACCATTACCATCCATAATGATTCCTAAATGATTAGGATATACTACATCACTCATAACTACTCCTTATTTTTATTAGTTAAACTTTCATAATAATTATTTCTTTCTTTAGCATTATCTTCATTTTCTTTAAGTAAATCATCTACTTCCTCACTGTTTATAATTTTTAATGATTTATATCTATCCTCTCCTGTTAAGTACTCTTGATACTTGTTAAAATCACTCTTTCCATCCATCTTAAACTCTTTAGTATCTGGATTATAATGGAAAATTGGGAAATATCCACTGAGCATCGCTTTCTTCTCTTCATCAATAGAGTTACTCATTCCTTTTAAAATACCCCAAGCGATACATGGAGAGTATGCAACTATTATACTTGGTCCATTATATTTTTCAGCTTCAAGCATTACTTTAACAGTAGCAGCAGGGTTAGCACCAAGTGATATTGCCCCTACATAGACATTAGGATTAGTTAGAGATATCTTTAAAAGGTCTTTCTTAGCAGTCTTTTTACCTGATGAAGCGAATTTTGCAACGGCTCCCATTCTACTTGATTTACTTGCCTGTCCTCCTGTATTAGAATAAACTTCAGTATCAAGAACTAAGATATTAACATTTTCTCCACTGTTTAGAACATGGTCAATTCCGTTATAGCCGATATCATAAGCCCAACCATCTCCACCTACTGCCCATAAAGAAATAGGCATAATATATTTCTTTAGAGATTTTAAAGGTTTAATCTTAGTATGAGGAATAACAGAAAGTAATGCTTTAGCAGTATCTACATTAATATCATTAACATAGTCTAAATAGATATCTTTTTCTTCTTCATCAACTTTAGAAATATTTTCATTTATTATATTTTTTAATTGATTTTTCTTTACTTCATCAGCTATTTTCATACCAAAACCAAACTCAGCATTATCTTCAAATAAAGAGTTAGCCCATGGAACACTATATGGAGTAGATGGACTAGATGCACCATATATTGATGAACATCCTGTAGCATTTGCAATTACAAGTCTATCTCCAAATAATTGAGTTAAAAGTTTCAAGTATGGAGTTTCACCACATCCAGCACATGCTCCACTAAACTCAAATCTAGGAGTTTTAAACTGACTACCTTTAACAGTACTAACACTCATTACATCTTTTTCAGATACCTCATTAAATAAGTATTCAGACTCTTTCAAAGTAATATCATTAACAATACTCTCTTTGCTTACCATCTCAAGTGCTTTAGCACCCTTCTTACCAGGACAAATATTAGCACATAGTCCACAGCCAGTACAATCTTTATAACTAACAGCAATTGTATATTTTAAATTATCACCTAAATGACTATCTAAAAGTTTATCATTTAAACTAGTAGGAGCTTTCTCTACTTCTTCTTTATCTAGCAAGAATGGTCTTATAACAGCATGAGGACAAACTAGGGAACACAAGTTACAACTAATACAGTTTTCACTTTTATATTTAGGAACAACTTCACTTATATCACGCTTTTCAAGACGAGATAAACCTCCATCAACAGTACCATCAGGTCTATCTAAGAAAGCACTAACAGGAAGATTATTCCCTTCTCTTTTATCGATTATATCAAACAAGCTGGAACTAACTTCACTTACCTCTACATAGTCATCACTATTTTCATCTATCTTAAGTAAATGAGTTGTATTAATAGCATTATCAACTGCTTTTTTATTTTTCTCTGCAATATTATTTCCTTTAAGTTTAAATCTACTATCAAGATTATCTTTCATTTTATTAATAGCATAATCACTATCAAGAATATGACCAAATTTAAAGATTAAAGCTTCTATAATAGCACTTATCTTATTACCAAGTCCTTCTTTCTTAGCAACTTTATAAGCATTAACTACATAGACTTTAATATTATTATCTAAAATATATTTCTTATCTTCGCTACTTATCATTGAAAGAATCTCATCATCAGTCTTACTACTATTAAGAAGAAATACTCCATTCTTTTTTATTTTATTAATAAATCTAAACTTAGCAAGATAAGCATCCTGTGTACAAACTAACAACTTAGCTTTTCCTACATAATAAGTAGATCTAATAGGAGTCTTAGAAAATCTTAAATGACTAAGAGTAACGCCACCTGACTTTTTAGAATCATATTGGAAATACCCTTGCACATAAGCATCAGTAGAATCTCCTGTTATCTTCATTAAATCTTTACAAGCAGAAACCATTCCATCACTACCATAACCATAAACAAGGAATGATGTTTGGCCTCTATGAGGTAAATTAAAGTCTTTATCATAAGGAATACTTAAATTAGTAACATCATCATCTATTCCAATAGTAAAGTTATGATTAATAGTCTCTAAATTATCATATATTGCTTTTATCATAGATGGAGTTGTATCTTTACTAGATAATCCATATCTACCACCTACTACTTTAATATCACTGCCTAATGATTTAATAATATTATCAACATCAAGGAATAGTGGTTCTCCAGTACTTCCAGCTTCTTTAGTACGATCTAATACTGCAATCATCTTAACAGTTTTAGGAATACTCTTTAAGAAATATTCTCTTGAGAAAGGTCTATATAAATGTACTTCAACTACTCCAACTTTTTCTCCGTTGTCATTTAAGTAATCTACTACCTCTTTAATAGTCTCACAAACACTACCCATTGCAACTATTACTTTAGTAGCATCTCTTCTTCCATAATAGTTAAATGGAGCATAGTTTCTTCCTGTTATTTTATTAATTTCCTGCATATAAGAATTAACAATATCAGGTAGTTCTAAATAGTATTTATTTCTAACTTCTGTCGCTTGAAAGTAAATATCATCATTTTCACTAGTACCTCTAGTTACAGGATTATCTGGATGAAGACTTCTCTTACGAAAGGCATCAAGAGCTTTCTTATCAACTAGTTTTTTCAATTTACTAGTATCAATAACATCTATTTTTTGTAGTTCATGACTTGTTCTAAACCCATCAAAGAAGTTCATAAAAGGAACTCTACCTTTAATAGCAGATAGATGTGCAACCCCAGTTAAATCCATTACTTCTTGAACTGATGAAGAGGCAAGTATTGCAAAACCTGTACTTCTAGCAGCATAAACATCTTGATGATCACCAAAGATTGATAAGGCGTGAGTTGCAAGACTTCTTGCAGCGACATTAATAACACATGGAAGTAATTCCCCTGCTATTTTATACATATTAGGTATCATTAATAAAAGACCTTGACTAGCAGTATAAGTAGTAGTTAAACATCCTGCTTGAAGTGAACCATGAACCATACCAGCAGCCCCTGCTTCACTTTCCATTTCTACTACTTTAACAGGTTGATTAAAGTAATTAAGCTTCCCCTCACTTGCCCATTTATCAGTAAGTTCCGCCATAGGAGAAGCAGGAGTTATTGGATAAATACCTGCTACTTCTGTAAAATTATATGAAACATAACTACAAGCTTCATTTCCATCCATTATTTTCTTCATATATTGTCATCACTCTTTTCTATAGTTCTAATTCAATTATATAATAAAATTATGTTTTTATCTATCTATTTAGAAAAAATTGTGTTACAATGTATATATGAAGAGATTCTTCATAAAATAAAAAATGAGGAACATTTATTTTTGCACGTGAATGTACCTCCAATGTTTTAATTGGTTAAAGCACTCTCAATGCTATTGATGAGTGTCTATTTTATTTTGAAGGTTAGAACTAAGAAAGCAAGACTAAATAAAATAACAGGTATGAGCTTTAGCACTTTTATAATAAAAGTCTTTGTTTTCATGCCTTTTTCTCCTTTCCTATAGAATAGGAGGCGACACCCACATAAATGTTCCTATAAATATCGTATCATATTAATTTCTATATAACAACAAGAAATGTAATAAATGAGTTACGAATTTTCGTAACTATTAACTAAATCATCACCATAATATTTAGAAATATAAGTCGCTCTTAATATTTTAGAGTTTATTGGTTTAAATAAAACTACTTCTCCTATTTTATCATCAAAATCTTCTAAAAAATCATAACTAAAATATAAATATAACTTATCATCACTTCCTAAAATATAGCCACTACTACTATTTATTTTTTGATAGATCTTCCCTACTAATTCCATATTCTTCCTCCTCTTTTTCCATGTTTTCTATTAATAAAGGAGCTTGTGATAAATGTTTAATATAGTCTTTTTTAGCTCTTTCATCAAATGGCAATAAATTTGCTAATATATTATATTGATCGTCTATTGCCACATACCAATCTTTATTTCCTACTATATATTTAAAGGTATTAACATCAATAAGTTTAAAATTTCTTTTTTCTTTATTTTTTCTACTAGTAGGAATATTTTTATAATCAATAGCAGAATAAGCGATAGAATTAACTATTAATGATAATCTTTCTTTATCATATTCTTTATCAATATTAAATTCATAATCTTCTTTTCTTGCCTGATAAAACTTATCTTTGGCTACATAATATTTATTTTCCCTATAATCATCACTTTTAGAAATAATATAATTTTCTTTATCTTTCTTATTATAATCAGTATAACAAGGATAATCTATTGGTATATAAGTTTCAAGTTGATATTTTGAATAATCCTTTTCTTGAAAATAATCTTCTAAATGTAAATTAGTAATTGTTGCAACTTCTATTTTCTCATCATCAATACTTTCTTTAGAACTTACCCTAATAATTTCATCCATTGCCTTAGTAAAAGATTTAAAAAACTCATCTTTTTCATCCTCTTCTAATTTAGGATCTACTCCATTACAATGAATACCATTACCACTACGAATTATTGGGCATATATAAGTATGGTTAGTCAACTTATTAGTAAAATACATAACAACCGCTTGATTACTTGTAAGACAATATCGGAAAAAATCTTCTCCTTTTCCAGAAATACGGAAACAGTTTTTCGCATCAACTCCTGCTGCTAATAAATATTCTGCATCAAAAGGAGCAACTCTATAAGAGAAATTATCACTTTCGCCTTCTATTGTAGGTATTGTTGCATAAACCTTAGTTTTTCTTTCAACATGCAACTTACATATTTCTTTTAAAATTTCTTCTTCACTCTTACCGGTACAATACTCTTTCGAAGAAATTATATTAGCAATTGTTGATAAAAATATATCTTGTTCATTAGGTTTAAGCGAAAAAAAGCTTGTCTTAACAATATCAATAACATCAAGTAATGAATTTAATGATAGTTTATTTTTCTTAGCAATAGATTCTATCACATCATATTGATTTATTAACTTACCTAGTAAATTATTTAGTCCTAACGCTTCCTTATTTATAATTAAGCGAAGAAGACAATCATTATTATCTTTAAAGTTACCTAATAAGAACTCTCTTAATCTTACAAGTATATCTTGATTATAATTATTTAATAAATTAACAAGAGAAACATCTTTGAATAGTTCTTTTAAATCTTTTACTGATAACTTTCTATTAGTCTTAAAAGATAAACGCTTCCTTATATCTTTAGTATAATCTTCTTTCGCTTTATTCTCTCTTTCATTAATTAATTCTAAAAGTTTACCTTTTAAAGCATCATGTAAATCTTTATTGTCTTTATATATAGATACTATCTTTAAAAACTCATCTCTTAAACATAAAATCTTCTCTTCATCTACATCATATAAAAGATTAGAGAAAAAGTCATAATTATTATTATTTAATGCATCTATCACTTCATTTTCCATTCCATAATGATAAAAACGTTCTTGATGTTTAGTACGATATTCTCTTCTATGATCTTTAAAATTAAAATCTATAATTCTATTAACAGCACTAGGAGTAATATTAGAAAACTTATCAAGAATAATATTTCTAGCATTATCATAGCCAAAGATATAATAAAGTTTTAGACTTACTTCTAATAAGTCTTCTTCTAAACAATAATCTTTTTCTTTTAATAGAGATATTAATTTATTTACTTTACCTTCTTTTACATCTAAAATATTTTGATATGGTAAAACTACACCATTTTTTAAAGTTATTTCAGGAAAGTCATCTAAAACATTTATTAACAAGCCAAATTTAGTATATAGTACTAATTCTTTTTCGTTTTTTACTTTTAAAATACCTAGAGGATTTAAGATGTTCATTTTTACTTTTTGAAAGAAAGATGATGAAATATCTTTATTAAGCGAAGAAATACCAATTATATTTTCTAACTCTTCAAGATTATAATCTTTAAAAAAGAAATTATTTAATTTTGTTAAATTAATATTTTCTAAGACTTGTTTAAATTGATCATAGTTAATAGAATTAATATAATCAAGGAATTGTTCTTTATAATCTAAAATATAATCACTTTCAAAAATATATTTTAATAATGGAAAATTCTCTTCTCCTATAATATTAAGAATATTTCTATTTTTTCTATTTTTAGGAGAAGTTAATACTTTATGAAAGACTCTTTTATTATTAAGTAATTCTCTTACTTCATTCATATTTTGAACTTGTAAAAATAAAGAAGAAAATATAACATCATTTAATTCATCTAAATAAGGATTTTTAAGTAATTTAGTTTTTTCATCTAAAGTCATTGAACTAAACTTTCTTATAAAAGTTGGCAATGTCATATTAGATAGTTCTGTGATTATAGTTTTATCATCCATAAATATCTCACCTCATAACTTTTAATTAAATTATATAATAAAATTATTTTTTTATGGTCAATTTAAGTTAGGAAATCCGGAAATGATATCCGAATTTATTAATTGATAAGCAACAAAGGTGAACTTTGTTG
>CALVUX010000030.1 GCA_944363715.1 uncultured Bacilli bacterium | reverse complement strand
AAGTGTACTACATAAAATATACGTTCGTCAATACATAAATTCGATTTTCATCCAAAAAAACGCAATTTCCTTATAGACAAAAAAACTGTAAATTTTATTACAGTTTTGTTAGGTATTACATTAACGTTGTTATTTGTTTCTTAGATAGTCCAGTAGCTTTCATTATATCTTTTTTAGATATCCCCATATTAAGAAGATTCTTTGCAATAGATTTTGCTTTCTCTTTAGAGCCTTCTTTTCTACCATCATGTTTTCCATCATTATAGCCATCACTTCTTGCAGAATTTACTTCTTTTCTATGTACAATTTCAGCATCATAGTACATACCAAACTTATCATCTAATCCTAATTCTTTTAACTTATTCATAATTATTTTACCCTCCTTTAAATCTCCTACTATTCTTTCCATTTCTTCATATGACTCTGCAGTTAACATAGATAAAAATGTTTCATATCTGTTAGTTCCATCATATACTATTCCTTTGTACTTTCTTAAATCTATGGTAATAATTCTAACATCCTTTAGATAAGATTTTGATTTATTATCTTCAAGTTTATAATCTTTACCATTCCATTTTTCTACTTTAGCACTTTGTATCCTATTATTTAGATTAATCTGAGTAACAAATCTATGATAATACTTTTCTCCTTGTAGAAAACCATTACCAGATATTCTTAAGGCATATCTAATATTCTTAATAATGGTATGAACATGAACATCTTGATTAAATTCTAAGTTAACAAGTCTATTCTTATTAAGAAATATTGTATCTGCTCGATAGTCCTTAACTTTATTACCAGTATTAAGTTCATTATCTATTGCTATATAGCTCTTTAAATCAATACCAGTTGCAAATTTAATAAACTCTTCATAAAACCATCTATAATGATCATCCTTTATTAAGGCTTTTGCAGTTGTATCAGACATTAATGAGATAAATCTAGGTGTTTTATTCATGATGTTCCTCCTTTCTGCAAGTGTTATATCACAGTCATAAAAACATTGCAAAAAGGTAATTTTGAAAATTCATGAAAATTTTGGCTTCAATTTACTATTTTCTCTAGGGGGATTTTAAATATTCATATCTAAAATTGCTTCAATTTACAAAATTCATAGTTTTTTTTAAAATTTCATTTTCTCTCCTTTCTCCATCTTTTATTAGTCTCCCATATATCTATAAAGTATCATAATAGATAATGTTAGTCAAGAGGGAAAAGAAAAAAGCAACAAATTAGTGTGAAAAGAAAAAAGCAACAAATTAGTTGCTCGTTTCTCTAATTGTTGCCCTCGTTACGCACGTTAGACGTACCATTGGTAATCCCCTACTATAATATATTTTAATCTAATTATAGCCTTTTTGATTAGTCACGAAAGAGAAATACAGTTCTCTTTCGTGACTATTAACTTCCTAATCGTATTTCAAATGGTGAGTTTAAGGTTCCATCACCATTTACAATTTGTACGTTAGATTTTAGATTTAGAGATGGCCGAGCGCCATACGAATTGCCAGAAGGCGAAGCGTAGTTCGCAGTACCATTGCCGGCGACGCACCGAACGTATGACGAACTATATGGTGTTAATGTCCAATAATTAGTATTATTACCATATCTGTCAAATTGGCCTGACATTAATTCTCCATAACGAAGTAATCCTACTCTAGCTTGTGTCACATTCGATGTTGTTGTAGTTCCGCTTGCATCTGTATATTTTGCATTCTTATATGAGTAGGAACTACCACTTCCTACAGTTCCAAGATACCAAGTTGTATTATCTTCTATCATTGAACTATAACTGCTATCTACGTAACTTGTTAAATATTCTCCGTTTAGGAATGTACCTATTGTATTTGTACTTGAAAATGTTGCATTACTTCCAAAGTTCATTGTTATAAACTCCCCAGAACTTTTTAGTGGTTCGGCACTTACTATCTTTGTTCCTGTTCCATTTTCGTGGCTTACTATCCTGTATAGATTATTTTCATCATTTCCAAATTTTATATATTCTCCACTATATCTACTTGATAGGGGTGTTCCAGAAAGTTCTGTATCATTATCTCCGTTTAAGCGATATGGATTATCTATCGTTCCATCGCCATCTACAATTTTAACGCTGGATTTTAGATTTATTGATGGCCGAGCGCCATCCGAATCGCTAGAAGGCGAATAGCTGTACGCATAACCACTGCTGCTGACGTACCGAACGCCGGACGAACTATATGGTGTTAATGTCCACCAAATAAGTCCATTATTTAAATAGCCATTACTATAGTTTGTTCCTCTATAACTTGTCTGATATTCATACATATTAAGTAGTCCTACTGGTGCTGTTACTGTTGTTGTTCCGTTTGGTCTTGTTATGCTTCCTAAGCCTGTTGCATCCATTGTCGCATCCCAGGTAGCATCTGTTACAATAAAATTCTCATAATCTCTTAAATTACCTAAGAAGCCATCTACACTTGTATCATTTAACCATTCTTCCATATAACTGCCTTCAAAGTCTGTACTTCCACTTGAATAAGTAATTGAACTTATATTCCACTGTGTTACTAACTTAGTTGTCTTAGCTTCTTTATTTACAGACACCGCTCTCCATAACTTTCCACTATACCAGATATAGTTATTAGGGTCTGTTCCTGTTATAAATGTATCTACTCCATCACCATCATATGTGCTTCCATTATCACCTAAGTTTTCTAATACTACATCACTAACTTTCTCTCCTACTGGTTGTGTTGCAACTACTCTTAACTTACCTTTAAATGTCTTTCCACTTGCCTCCTCTGTAGTTGCATCATAATCTAACCATATTTTTAATGTATAATTAATAGTTTGATCTGGTTCTATTGTACCTGTATCTACTACTCTATTAGGATTAACTCCCATATTAGATAAGTTATCTGCATCTCCTACTTCATCATTTCTAGTTAAACTATATCTTATTGCAGAATCTGGCATTCTAGTTTCTCCTTCTTCTAGTGGAATATCATCTAAATAAATTGTATAATCTGTATCTATTTTACCTTGATTTATTAATCTAAAATCAAAGCCTGTTAAACTCATTCCTTCACTATCTTCTATAGGTATTTGTTTTTCTAGTGTCAATTCATTATCTTCTTCAAGTATTAAACCTAAAGAACCTACTCTTATTGCATATTCTTTATTACCATATATAGTTGTTGTAAGATATGCAAATGCTATTCCTATTAGAAGTAATAATATAATAGCGATAGCAATTATAATAATCTTTTTATTTTTCTTTATTGCTTCTTTCATTCATGAACACCTTACCTTTATATAAATTTTAACACTATTTTTTTACAATAGCAATTAAAAAGATGACAACTTTACATCATCATCTCATCTTCAAATGTATTAACAGCATTTTTCACTTTTTGTTTCATCATATTAAGTTTAGCAGGATTGTTCTTAAAATAGTGATATACTCCATATCCTGCAGCAACCATAACACCTGCTGTTATCATAATTTTTTTCTTATCCATAATTCTTGCCTCCTACAAGTATTATGGATTCAATTTTTTAAATTATACCATTTTTTAAATAATAATCTAAACTAGTTCTCCTTTTTTGTTCACTTGTATTATTAATAGCATATTCTAATGCTTTAATATCTCCAATCAACACAAGTTTCTCTTTACTTCTAGTAACTCCTGTATATATTAACTTTCTATATAACATCTTTCTATATCCTTTTACTATAGGCATAATTATAGTCTTAAACTCACTTCCCTGACTCTTATGTATAGATATAGCATAAGCTAAAGAAAAGTTATTAAAAATATTAGGAGTATACTTTACAATATTATCATCATAATCTATATAAACTTCTTTTTTAGGACTTAATTTTATTCTACTAATAATACCAATATCTCCATTAAAAACATTATCATCTGGCATATTAGTAAGTTCTATTACTTTATCATTTTCTCTATAAATAACATTACTAATAGATATCTCTTTTTTAGTAGATTTTTTAGGATTTAACAATTCTTGTAATGCCGTATTTATATTATCTATTCCATTAATAGTTTTATACATAGGGGCTAGTACTTGATAGTCAGTATTTTTAATCTTACTAACTTCTTCTTTAATAGTATCTATTACTTTATTATCAGGACACTTTATAAACTGTAAATCTTCTCCTTTATTAAAGATATCTATATTAAGTACACCTTCATTAATATCATGAGCAAATGTTATGATATTAGAGTCTTTTCCTTGTCTATATAAGTTTTTTAATCTAATAGTTTTAATCTCTTCACTATCTAACATATCATGCAAAACATTACCTGCTCCAACACTAGGTAACTGGTTAGCATCCCCTACAAAGACTATTTTAGTATTAGTAGATAATCCTTTTAATAAATTACAAAGTAATAAAGTATCTAACATACTAGATTCATCTATAATAACAAAATTTGCTTTACTTTTATTATACTCATTAACCTGAAACTTATTAGTATCTTTATTCCACTTTAAGAATCTATGAATAGTAGATGCAGATAGATTTGTAACTTCACTCATTCTCTTACTAGCACGTCCTGTAGGTGCTAACAACACTAAGTTTTCCATTAAGTCTTTAGTATTATATTTATTTAAAGATTGATATAAGTCAATAATTCCTTTAATAATAGTAGTTTTACCTGTTCCTGGTCCACCAGTTATAACTAAACATTTATTAGTCAAAGCTTCCCTAATAGCAGTTTCTTGTTCTTCATTATAAGTAATATTATTTTTAAGTTCTATTTCTTTTAAAACTTTCTCATAATTTTTTAATGTTTCACTCTTTTCATGAGCAAGTAATCTTAATCTTCTAGCAATAAATATTTCTGCATCATAATATTCTTTCAAATAGATTTTATCTTCTTTAACTACAATTAATTCTAAACTAATTAAATTGTTTATTGCTTCAAGTAGTAATTCATCGCTAATATCAGTACCTATTATTCTAATAAAATAAGGTCTAACTTCATCTAAGTAAAAATAAGTATTACCTGATATATTAGTAAGTTCTCTTAAAATATATATAAACACCGCTCTTATTCTTTTAACATCTAACTTTTCTTCAGTATTTTTTTCAAAGATATAATCACATGTCTTAAAGTAAATATCATCTATATAGTAATATGCTTTATAAATATCATCATTTATAATATCAAAGCTCTTTTCTTTAAATTTACTATATATTTTAAGACTATCTTTAGTAGAAAAGCCTAATTTAGATAGATTAAGGATTATCTCATAACTACCTTGATAATTCTTTAAGGCTTCATGTAATACTCTTACTTGTTTTTCGGAAACTCCTTTAACTAATAATAAATTATTAGGATTTTCTAATATTACATTAAAAGTATCTTCATGAAACATCTCAACTATCGCTTCAGCAGTTTTCTTACCTATTCCTTTAAACATATCACTTGATAAAACACTAACTATAGAATCAGTCTCTTTTGGCATAATTCTCTCAAAACTATTAACTACAAACTGTTCTCCATATTTAGAGTGATTTGTAATATCACCATCTAATACATAAGTATCTATCTCATTTAAATCAGGTAAATAACCTGTAATAGTAATAGTCTTATTAATAAATTTATCTAAATCAGAACTAGTCTCTTTTACTTTAAATAAACCTATTAAGTAGTTATTAGTATTACTTCTAAAAATTGTCTTTCTAAAATTTCCTGTTACTTTACTCATAAGCTCTCCTATTGTCAGTTGTCCGGAATTTCCGAACAACTGATTTTCTTCATTTAGTATCTTCTACTTCTCCTATTAAACTATCTAATAAATAGCTTTTAATCTTAACATTTTTAAAAGTATTAGAAGGAATACTCCCTTTTACTTTAACTTTTAAATAATTACTAGTATGACCTATACTAACACCATCTTTAACTTCTTCAAAAAGAACTTCTAAGGTTTCACCTATAAACTTATTAGCATATTCTTTCTCTAACTCACGAGAAACATCAAGAAGTTTTCTTGCCCTATCTTTCTTAATATTACCATCTATATGTCCATCCATTTTACTTGCTACTGTCCCTTTTCTATCTGAATAAGGAAAGACATGGATTTTAGAAAAGCCAAACTTACGAGCATTTTCTATTGTTTCTAAAAAGTCTTCTTCACTTTCTTTAGGAAAACCTACAATTATATCAGTAGTTATAGATATATTAGGTCTAATCTCTCTAATTTCTATTAATTTATCCTCAAAGTATTTTAAATCATACTTTCTATTCATTAATTTTAAGACTTTATCACTACCAGCTTGTAAAGGAATATGTAAGTGATCTACTATTATATTACTACTTTTAATTACATCTAAGACATCACTATTTAACTCTGTTACCTCAATGCTAGATATTCTAAGACGTTTTAACCCTTCTATTTTAATTAGTTCTTTTAAAAGAGTTGCAAAATTAGTATCAAGATCAACTCCATAATTACCAGTATGAATACCAGTTAATACTATTTCTTTAAAACCTTTATTAACTAAAGCAGTTACCTCACTAACTACTGTATCTAAATCTTTACTTCTACACTTACCTCTAACATAGGGAATAATACAATAACTACAGAAGTTCTCACATCCATCTTGGACTTTAACAAAGGCTCTACATCTGTTTTTAAAGTCTGTTATATACATATCTTCAAATTTTTCTTTATTAAGTCCTACTCTTCTAATAGGCTCTTTATTAGTAAAATATAAATCAAGTAATTCTACAATCTTACTTTTATCCTTATTACCAACATAAATATCTATATCATTAAACTCATCAGGATGATCTTCTACATAACAACCAAGTCCTACTATACAAGCATTAGGATTATTTCTTTTAATACGATTAATTATCTTTCTACTTTTAATATCAGCAGTATTAGTTACAGTACAAGTATTAATTATATAAACATTACTTTCTTCATCTAAATTATTTACTACCTCATATCCTGCTTCTATTAATTTTAATACTATATATTCACTTTCATAAGTATTTACTTTACATCCTAATGTATAAACACATGCCTTCATTACTTCACTTCCTAACTTTTTGTATTCATATTAAAAATATTTACTTATTTTAGTTTTTACTTTATCACAAATTTTTTGATGTCCTACATTATTAGGATGCAAACCATCAAAAAGTTCATCAACTTCCAACAAATCATAAATATATAAATAATCAATATTATTTTCTAAACAAATGTTTTTTAACTCTTTATCAAAAATAGTAATTTTATTATTTAAATAACATTTATCTTTATCCCAAGGTAAAGGTGCTACTTTAGACTCATCTACTTTTGTTAATCCAATAAATAATATATTATTAGTATATTTTTTAGCACTATTAATTAAAGCAATAATATTGTTTCTAAATGTTCCAAGTGAAACTCTATCTTCATCTTTTATATTTTGAGAATCATTAATTCCTATAGAAAAAATAATTATTGTATTATCATTCTTATTAAATCTTATTTTACATTCATTATCAAATCTATTTTTAATACCCTCTGTAACATCTCCTGATATTCCTAGATTAAAAATGGTGTAATAGTTATTACTATTGTCATTTTCTAATGCTAATCTTAAGCGATTTACCCAACCACTTTTTTCCTTATCCCATGCACCATAAGTAATACTATCTCCAAAAACTAAAATATTAATATCTTTCATAGTGCTTTTCTCCTTTCTTTTTTTACTAAATTCATCAAAATAAAATAAATAATTTTGATCTTGATTATTCTATATTTTTTAAATTCTCTGTAACATAGTTTGATATTCCTAAATTAAAAATAATATAATATCTATCACTAATTTCATTGAATTATCCAAACAATTAGTCATTTATATTAATTATAATTGAACTGTTTCCATAGATTTAAAGTAATCAATAACATTATTAATTACTTGATTAACAGAAATATCAAGCCAATTATTTCTTGCATCTGATAAACTATGTTTAAAAACATTATTGTTAAGTATAGTATCTAAATTATTTATTATATCTCCAATATTATTTTCTCTCATTGTTGAATCTTTAGTTATTAGTGTATCCATTATATTTAACAAATCTTCTTTATTAATTTCTGTTTTATTAATCAAATAATAAATATCAAATATATCTTTATATCTTGTTGTTCTAATACCAAATCTTAATAATGATTTAAGTTTTTCACAAATTATTTGTTCTTTTGAATTAATAACTAGTGTTGCACTTTCATTAATTGCCTCTAAATTAAAACAATATACATCTTGTTTTATATCAAAGTTTTTGTGAACACCTATATCTAACTTAGCAGAAATACTAGAGTTTTTTTCATCTTTTAAAATAACATTAACTCTTTTTCCTTTATAATCTTGATGATGTAATTCTTGTATCTCTCCATCTATATAAACCTTAATACCATCATTTACTAAATTTAATGTATCTATGAATTTTTTTATTGATTCATTAGCAAGAGAATATTTTATGAAGTCCAAATCTAGATCTCTTGTTGCACGTCTTCTATCATTAGATAAACCGTACATAACAACTCCGCCTTTTATTGTTACGTTTTTATTCATTTTACTTTTAGATATTTTATTTAAAATAATATCTTGGCAAATCTTTGCAGAAGCATTAGCAAGTGAAAAACCATTTTCAAGATATTTTCTTCGCAAGTTTTCTAAATTCATTAAAAAACCTCACGCATTAAAGTATCATATAGTGATGATTCATTTTTATAGTAAGAAATATATTCTTGAATTTTATATATATCAAGTGTATCAATTTTCTTCCTATAATTAGTAATTATTTCCTTATAATAATCAAATGGAATTAAATTCTTTTTTCTGATTAATTCTACTAACATTCTTTCTTTATCATAGATATTGATTTTAACACTTTCCACTTCAATCTGTGTTTTACCAAATTCAAATAAATCATTAGGTATAAATATTTGCTTAATATTCTTATCATTGATTCTGCTATCTGACCTTTTAGTTGCTAAATAAAAATAGTCTGGTATAACATCAGTTAAATCATAATAGTAATATGCACTATCAGATGTAAATATTGCATTAGGATATTTTTTTAAAATTATTTCTAAAGGATTTACAAATTCTACATCTGAATACAAACCATTATCCACTTTAAACAACTCTTTATTTTCTATAGCTTTATTTAGTTGATAAGTAGAATATTTATTTTTATCTAACTCGTTTCTAAAGTACAACATTTTCTCATCACCCAACATAATATTAACAAAATCATACACAAAAAACAACATTTTGTGAATGTTTTTGTTAATTTTTCAGAGCAATTGATACATTAAGTAGGTAATGAATGAATGAATCATTTAGTCTAAATTAGAGAACCTACCCTATTAAAAATAACCCAGCTGTGCTTCCATGTGTAGCATAATGCATTTTATTTTGAACAGTCTTAAAAAATTCTATTGATATCTTATCTTTAGGATCATAATCAATGGCCGTTGCATATATATCTAATACTTTTCTCCAAAAAACCTTTTCTGATGATCTAATATCACGAATTCTAGCAAGCAATTCTTCAAAGTAGGGACTTTCACCATTATTCTTTAGTTTTTCATCATTAAGCACAAATCCTTTAATCATATATTCTTTTAATTTATCATTTGCCCATTTTCTAAAATTAGTTCCAATATCAGATTTAACTCTAAAACCTATAGCAACTATCATATCAAGATTATAATACTTCATATCATATGTCTTGCCATTTGTAGCAACTGTTCGGAATTTCCGAACAGCCCCTTCTTCCTCTAGCTCACCCTCTTCGTATATATGCTTTATATGTTCTGAAATATTAGATTTACTAGAATTATATAATTTTACTAACTGTGCTTGATTTAACCAAACAGTACCATCTTCTATTTTTACTTCAATATTCTCTTTTCCTTTTTTATCTATAAGGAAATTGCGTTTTTTGGATAAAAATCGAATTTATGTATTGACGAACGTATATTTTATGTAGTACACTTAAGTTACAAGAAAGAGGGTTCATATTATGGAAATATATAGAGCATATAAGTTTAGATTATATCCAAATGAAGGGCAAAAAATATTAATACATAAAACTTTTGGATGTGCTCGTTTTGTTTATAACTATTATCTAAATTATCAAAAAGAAAAAGGAGTACAAAAAACATTTGATTTATGTAAAGATTTAAAAGAATTAGAAAACCAATATGAATATCTTAAAGAAGTAGATTCATGTGCCTTAAGAAGTTCTATATTTGATTTAGAAGATGGTTTTAATAACTTTTTTGCAAAAAGAAGTGGATATCCAAGGTTTAAGAGTAAGTTTAATAGACAGTCTTATAGAACTAGTTGTGTAAGAGG
>CALVUX010000029.1 GCA_944363715.1 uncultured Bacilli bacterium | reverse complement strand
ACAAAATTATAAATCATTTGAAATATAAGACTTTTTATATAATACTTTCTATAATATTTTAGTTGCTATAACCTATAGGTAAACCTTTATCATAAAGATAATATGGTAAAGATAAATTATTTTTAGAATTTATCTTACTAATAGATTTATTAATATAATCTCTATTAGTACTATCTATAATATTACATATATATTTATATTCAAAAGTATCACCTAAATCTTCTTTTAACATATTTTTAAGAACATTATGATCTATTGAATAAAAGTATTTAGATATATCTAGCTTTAAGATATAAAACTTATCATACTTTTTCATCTTCTCTAAATATTTTTTAACTAATTTAAGAGCATAATCTCTTCCTTTACCCTTTCTAGTTGCAGTATTTCTATCATCTAATTTACATTCTAATTTAGGCATTAAATAATATCTTGTAACATAATGATTAATAAGTTTATCTTTAATATTTAAAGACATAATAATTCTTTCTTTAGGATATTTAATTAAGAAGATATTATAAACTCCTCCATTATAGTTTAAATTAACTAAATCATTACATACTTTCTTTATATTCATCATTTTATATTTTTCAAATTTATATATCTTATATTTATTTTTAGTGTTTTTACATATCTCTTTTTCATAAATTCTTAAAACATCATCAAACTTTACTTCTATCATACTTAATCCAACCATATAACATCTTCATAATAGTAGTAAGTTCAAATATAACTTTATCAAATACTTTTTTACTAATATATTTATTTCTATAACTTTTTTCAAAGTAAAAATCTAACATAGATAATTTAGATGATATCTTATCTAAATAATTATTTCTATCTATACTACTATTCGCTTCATAAATAAGTTCTAATACTTTAAGAGAATCTCTCATAATAGCATCTTTCAAAATATATTCTCTTTTAGGATAATTAATTAAGATATCATCTAAATAAAAGATAAAGTTTTTCATCTTTATTACTAACTTAAATCTTTCATTCATTAACATAATCCTCTATCATTTTATAAAGTTTCTCTATTTTAGTAAAAGGCATTTCTCTTATTTTATCTTCTAAAGATTTCTTTTTAGTATCTAGATTATATTTATCTATACCTAGTTTTAAATAGTGATTATAGTTATTAAGTTTCTTAAAGTCTTTAGTATTATCTTTTATTTTATCATCTATAATTTTATAACTAATCTTTTTAGATTCTAAATTATTAATTATTTTAGACAAACTACTATGAGGAAAGCCACTTCTTTTATTAGTTATTTTATAGTTAAATAAATAATAAAGTATATAACTATCATCATCAAAGCATTGATAAAATCCTCCCATTTTTCTTAGTGTTACAAAATTACTACTATTCTTCATTGTTACTTCTCTCCTATGATTAGATTATATAATATTATCAAATAATTATAGTAATAATTTTTTATATTGTCGTTATAATGCATTATCATTTTCAAAAGATATGTATATTCTTATTGACTTTACAATTAAAGGAATAGAAACAACAGATAACGAAAAAAGGCCAAAAAAAGCACGGCCAAAAGATTTCACCTTTTAGGGCCGTGTTTTACTACTTCTTTATTAACTTTGCAATATATATGGATTACTACTACTTCCATCACCATCAACAATTTTGATACTAGATTTTAGAAAGACGACTGGGTGGACACCATTAGTATTGAACGCATTATTGCAGTAAACAAATCCTGTGTTGCTCAGACCAAACACATATCTAGAATTAGAGGCGTGGGGAGTGATAGTCCATTGATAATATGAGGATTCATAAAGCCAATCATTATTTTTACAGTCACTATAACTACTACTATCCCATCTCTTTAATTCCTTATTTAAACAGGCATTTCTATCAGTTGTAGTCCCTCCACTTGTAGCATATCCATAATCACTCGGATACATTAATCCTACTTTTCCAGTCCAACTTGTACTTCTGCCACTATATACCGTTGTTCCTCGCTCATATGAGTACCAGTGACTTGTTAATCCATTACTTACACCAGTATAATTAGATGTTCCTCCTAAATACCATACAGCATCACCTATCATATTTTTAGCATCTTCGCTTAAGCTATTGGTCCAATAATCCCCATTATTTAAATTAGTATTTAAAGTTGCATTAGGCCAATCATTAGTATTATTAGAGTTCCATGCCATATTTCCAATAGATTCATTTCTTATTATCTTTAATCTTTCCTCTTTTTTTCCTGTACCATCATCAACTGTAAATACTCCTATAATTCTCCATGTTTCATTATTAAAAGTTACATAATTATTAGGATCTGCACCTATATATCTATAATCTGTTAGAGCTTCTGTTTGTTCTGTCTCTGGATGACTAAATGTCCACATTTCTTTCTTTTGAGTATCTGTTGCACTGTTATAGTCTAAATCTTCTGGATTTACTTTAGCAAGTAATGTATCAACTGCTGTTTTTTGTTCTCTATCATAACTTGTTACTACTATCTTACTTTGATATAGTTTTCCTTGAGCACTATTATCTGCATTATAATCTAACCACATCCATAACTGATAAGTAACTTTATCACTTGGTTCCAATGTCGCTTCACTAGTTATATCAAATGAACCTGACCCATAACTACTTACTTTAACTACTCCACTATCATATCCATTATCACTAGTTAATCTCATCTTTAAATATGAATTACTTAAAGTATTATTAACATCTTCTTCTAATGATACATGATAATATGCATTTATATTACCTGTATTAGTTATAGTAAAAGTATAAGGTGTAGTCTTTTGACCTTGAGTATCTGTCATAGGAGCTACATTATCTAAATTAATATAATTACCATCAGTAAAGTCAACCTTTAATATCCCTGCTGTTAAAGTAATCTTCTTATCACCTTCTATAGTCATAGTAAGTAGAGCATAACTAGCACCTATTAATGCTATTACACTTATTACTATTGTTACTATTACTAATACTATATATTTCTTTTTTGTCTTATCCATACTTACTCCCCATCCTTAGTTTCATAATTTGCTTTATCACATACTAAATGTGCTTTATATAGAAAGTCTTTATTACTAGTTTTTTCTACTTCTACATAACTCTTAGTAGTATCACAATCATTATCATTAACATCTTTTATCATGTCAATATATTCTTCTATAACTAGAGCACTGAGTAATACTCTAGTCTTTTCACCTACTTCTTTAGGTAAATAGCTTCTATAATCTGCAAAATAATCTTTACTTGCTAGTATCATCATCTTTTCACTAGTATTATAGTATTCTAAATTACTAGTCTTAATTAACTTATTAGCACTAAATAATACTATTGTAACTAATATACCTAATATTATTATAGTTGCCAATAACTCTATCAAAGTAAATCCTTTACTCATTTCTTTCTTCTTTTTCTTCTAACTTGAGCTGGTAATACTTTTTTCTCATCAAAATTAATTAATATTATAGAAATAATTGTCTCTATTAATATAGTAACAAAATATGTTCTCCAAAATGCATCTACCATAGTCATTCTACTTATAAATAACATACTAATTAAATTATCTATTAACATTGCAAATATATAAGTTGCAAGTATAGCAAGTTTATTACCATCTGTATTCATATATAGGTAATAATAAACAGTTAAGTTAACCATTTGACTAGCAAGATATCCAAATATCTCTCCTGTTACAGGAATATAATCAATATCTCTTTGACCTAATAAGCTTGCTACTATTATGAATAGTAACATTAAACAAGCAGAATAACTAATACCATTCATAGTCTCCTTATAACCATATTTTTTAGTAATAATATTTGCAATAAAATATCTAAATGGATAAGCGAATATTGCAAAAGTTAAACTTGCATTACCTATATTAAATTCAAACTTACCTAATACCCAACCTAGTATTGCAACAGCTGTTAATAATAGAATATATACCCAACTAGATACCTCCTCATGTTTTATTACTTCTTTCCTAGCACTCCCTCTTGTCATACTTAACTCCTCCTATTCTTATAAAACTAATATATCATAAAAAAAAGAAAAGAGAAAGACTTTTCTTTTTTATTTACAAGTATAACCAGATTCTTCTAACTGTTCTTTAAGTTCTTCATAAGTAGCAGTCTCATCTGCTAAATCTTCAAGATCATATGTTGCTAAATCATCTGCACTTGCTTTTTCTAAATCAACATCTAATGTAATATTAAAAGTATAATTATCATCATTACTTTTTGTTGAAACCTTAATCCCATCAGCATTTTTTTCTTCATATTGAGATTCCATCATAGAAACAAACATATCCCAATATTCTTGATACTGATCATCAGTTATTTTAGCATCTATACTCATTCTAACATTAGCAATTTTATCTTCTTCATATACTACATTTAATTCTTGATTCATTGAAAGTCCATCATCTTCTTCACTCATACTACAAGTTAAAGTCTTTTGATTGCCACATCCTGTAATAAATAGTACTGATATTGCTAAGATACCAAATAATTTTACTCCTCTCACCGTTTTTCCTCCTTCCTATTTCTAGGATATGGTAAATATGACAAAAAGGCAAGATTTTTTTACAATATGTTATACATCTTTACACATTAAGGTCTTAAAGCAGTTATAGGTATAATGTAAATACCTGTTTCTTCATCTTTAATAATCGCACTATAATTACCAACTATTATACACATAAATTTCGGCTTTTTAGATACATTATTATAAAATTTTAACAAACTTTCTTTCGCTTCCTCTATACTTCTATAGTTTAATTTTATTTCAACCGCACCATACTCACCACTTTTAAATTCCAAAATAGCATCTACTTCGTCTCCACTTGTATTATCTCTAAAATGATATAAATGTCCATCTAAATAATCCATATATATTCTTAAATCTCTTTCTACTAAAGCTTCAAACATTAAGCCAAAAGTATTAAAGTCGTGCATTAATTTATCAACAGATAAATCTAGTAAAGCACAGGATAATGATGGATCTACTAGATGCCTTTTAGCAGACTTACCAATTCTTTTTGATGATCTATAATTAATACTATAAGCTTCTTGGTTCGATGTTAAATATAAAGAGTCTAGCACTTTAATATAATCTGCAACTGTTTTTCTATTTTCTACCAAATCACTTTCATTTTCATATTCAGCAATATCTTTTACTATAGTATCATAACCAATAGGTGATGATTCATTTCTTGCTAAAGATTTTAATATCATTCTCATTTTATTAGAATCTCTTTTATGATCTTTTCTCTCATGTATATCTTTATTTATCACATTCTCAATATAATTACTTGGTATTAAATCAATATTTTCTTTACTAACTTCTAAATTTTCAGGCCAACCACCTCTAATAATTAATTCAGCTATTTCATCAAGTTCATATTTTTTTACTGACTTTCCTACATTTTTGTTGTTTAACATATCTAGAAGGCTTATTTCACCATTTGAATCTCCTGATTCATAAAGACTCATTGGATACATTTTTAAGGTAGCAATTCTACCAACTCCAGAGTGAAAGACTTCTTCTTCTTTTTCTTCTTTAGTAAGAGTAGTTGATCCAGTTAAAATGAATTTTCCTTTATCATGATCACTGTCACATTCATGTCTTACAGCATCCCAAATACTAGGAACTATCTGCCATTCGTCGATAAGTTGTGGTCTTAAATCTTCAAAAATATATTTTGGATTAGCATTGGCTAAATCCTTTTTATCTTTTTCAGTCATATAAACTACACTATTAGCATGATTCAGGGAAGTCCAAGTCTTACCACACCACTTAGGCCCTTCGATAGATACTGTACCAAAAACACTTAAATATTTAGTTAGCTTTTCATCTATTAATCTTTCTTTATAATTTTCTTTAGTTAAACTCATATTATCACCTTTCTTATATTGATATTATATAATAACATTACCCACTTTTCAATAACTTTACTACCCACTTTTCCAAAATATAGCCATTTTAACTATGGCTTTAAAGCAGTAATTGGAATAATGTAAATACCTGTTTCTTCATCTTTTACTACTGCATCCCACAATCCACATATAATGCATTTAAATTTAGGCTCTACTTTTACTTCATTAGAAAACTTTGTTAAACTTTCTTTAGCATCTTCTATTTCATTTGTACCTAACTTAATCTCAATTGCTCCATATTCACCAGTAGGAAGTTCAACAATTGCATCCACTTCTACACCATTATTATTATTTCTATAATGATAAAGTTTTCCACCTAAACTCTCTATATATATTCTTAAATCTCTTTCTACTAAAGCTTCAAACATTAAACCAAAAGTTCTTATATCATTTTCTAATATTTTAGGTGTAATAGAAAGAACTGCACAAGCAAGTGATGGATCTGTAAAATGTCTTTTTGATGATTTTCCAACTCTTTCTTTAGACCTTAAATTAGTTGTATAAGCTTCTTGATTTTCAAGTAAATATAAATTTTCTAAAATATTTAAGTAATCTGTAATGGTATTTCTACTCACAGTGTATTCTTCATCTGTTGCTACCTCTTCAATATCTCTTATTAAGGTATTATTACTTACAACTGTACTTTCATTTCTAGCAAGTGACTTTAAAAGCATTCGCATTTTATTTTTATCCCTTAAAACTCCATCTTTAGAAATATCTGACTCTAAAACTGCATTTATATAGCTTTGAGGTAATATATGTAAGTCATTATCATCAGTAGATATATTTTCAGGCCAACCACCTCTAACTATAAGTTTAGCAAGTCCTTCATAAGTTGGTTTTATCTTTACTGTTTTACATACTTTTTTTCCTTCGAACATATCAGTAAGTGATATTTCTCCAGTTGAATCTCCTGATTCGTAAAGACTCATAGAATACATTTTTAATCTATCTATTCTTCCTGCCCCAGAATGATGTATTTTACTTTTATCTCTAATAGTAGTAGATTCTGTTAAAATATATTTTCCTTTTATTTTATCCATATCACATCTATGTCTAACGGCATCCCATACAGCAGGTATTCTTCCCCACTCATCTATTAATTCGGGATAATCTTCACCAAGTATAAGGCCAACATCAATTTCTGCTTTCGCCCTTGTATTATAATTTTCTTCTGTCTCATCTAAATAAATGGCAGAATTACAATGATTTAGAGAAGTCCAAGTCTTACCACACCATTTTGGACCTTCTATACTTAAAGCTCCAAATATTTTTAAATATCTATCAATTTTTTTGTCAATTAATCTTTCTTTATATCCTTCTTTTGTTAATGCCATATTATTTCACCTCACTAACATAATATCACATTTTATATCATTGTGCAACTTTCTTTAATTTTGTTGTGCAGTTTTCTACTCTTTCATTGTGCAACTTTCTTAAATCAGACAGTGCATTTTTCACTATTAATATTATTAAACTAATAAAGAAAGTTATACTTTCATTTTTTTAGAATAAGTTTTATTAGGTGAAGTTTCATGAAGAAAGTATTAGTTATGTTGTTTTTATTTTTAGTACCTTTAAATGTTTTTGGTAAAGAAGATACTTTTGATACTGCTAAAAGTAGTATTGTAATGGATTTAGATAGTGGTAGAGTTTTATATGAAAATAATGCTGATGAAGAAAGACTTATCGCTTCTATTACTAAAATAATGACTTGTATTATTGCAATAGAACAAGGAGATTTAGATAGTGATGTTGAAGCAGGAGAAGAGATTCTAAAGATGTATGGGACTAGTATTTATTTAGAGTTAAATGAAAAGATGAAGTTAATTGATTTACTTTATGGTCTTATGCTTAGAAGTGGTAATGATGCTTCAGTTGTAATCGCTAAAGAAGTTGCAGGAACAGAAGAAAAATTTGTTGAAATGATGAATGAAAAAGCTAAAGAAATTGGTATGACTAATACTACTTTTAGTAATCCTCATGGACTTGATGAAGAGACTAAAAACTACTCTACGGCAAGAGATATGGCAAAACTTTCAAGATATGCTTATAAGAATAAAACTTATAGAAAAATTATTGGAACTGAAGAGTACCGAGTAAAGACTGATAATAAAAGTTATCTTTGGTATAACAGAATGAAATTATTAGGTGATTATAAATACTGTACTGGTGGTAAAAATGGTTATACTCCTAGTGCTAGTAAAACACTTGTTACTACTCATAAGAAAGGTAATTTAAAAATAACAGTTGTTACTTTGTATGATAATGATGAATATAATAATCATGAAAGACTAGCAGAATATGTTTTTGATAATTATAGTAATTATGATATTGTTGATAAAAATGATTTTAATCTTGTTATTGATGATAATAAGTACTATGTAAATAAATCTTTTTCTTATCCTTTAACTGATAGTGAAAAAGATAATGTTAAAGTTCTTGCAAGTATTGATGACTCAATAAATAGTGGTAAAGTTGGTAATATAAATATTAGTCTTAATAATAAGACATTAAAGAAAATACCTCTTTATATTAAAGAAGAAAGGAAAAAGGAAAACTTCTTTACTAAGTTGTTTTCCTAAGTCTAAAGAAATTAATAGATGGCCTTGCATTAATTCTAACATCATATGTATCAGTACCTAGCCCTGATGTTATATAAAATTTAGTATTATTAATTTCATAATATGGATTTATATATTTAGAAGCATTGTCTTTAGAAGCAAGATTAAGTAAATAAGGTATTCTAATCTCTCCTAAATGAGAATGTCCTGCTAAGGCCAAATCAACAGGATAAGTCTCTACAAAGTCATCTATATAATCTGGTTTATGAAACATTGTTATTGTATAGGTAGCCTCATTATAATTAGTAAAAGCTTTATCATAATTAATTACTTCATTATTAGTATTTAATCCTATTAACATAATAGGTTCATTACTTTCATTATAGATAAGTTCATTACTATCATCTAATATCGTAAATCCACAATCTAACAATATTGATAAGGCTTCATCATTATCACTTTCTCCTAAGACTGCATATTTTCCAAGTGTTGCGTTTAGTTTCTTTAACTCTTTTACTAATTTCTTCCTATTTCCTGGAGTTAAGTCTTCATCGCCTAATAAATCTCCTGTAAATAATATTAAATCAGGATTTCTTTTTGTAATAGCATTAACTACATCTTTTAGTAAGTCATTATTACTATAATGTAAATCTCCAAACTGAATAACTTTAAGACCACTAAATGATTCTGGTAATTTATCGTTAACTATTGCTTCTTCATTAACCATTAAAGAAGTAGTACCTATTTTAGTGATGTAAAGAAATGTAAAGAAGACAAGTAAAAAGATTATAATAATAGATATTACTATTCTTTTAACTATCTTTTTTACTCTTTCAGTTTGTTTTTCTCTATCTATATCTTTTTGTTTATCTTTATTTAATTCAATTCTACTATTCATTACTTATCCCTCTATAATAAGTATATAGGAAAATAAACTTTTTTTAAAGTTTTTTATCTTACTTTCTCTATTTCTTCTTTTAAGTCTTCATAAGTCATACTGCCAAAAGAAGTAAAAGCGATATTACCGTTAGAGTTTATTATATAAGTATTAGGATATGTTGTTATATAGTACTTATCAAACAATTTATCATTAGCATTTAGTGATGTAAAGGTATAATTATTTTCTTTTAAGAAATCTATTATATCATCTTTAGGATTACGAGAGTTATTAGCAATTCCTAATATAATAACATCATCTTTGTTTTGGTTATAGTCATTATATATTTTTTCAATATGAGGTAATTCATCTAAACATGAAAAGCAATCTATGGCATAAAAATGTAAAATGATAGTTTTACCTATATAATCATCTAAAGTATGAGTGTTACCCTCTTGATCTTTTAAAGTAAAGTTAATTGGTGTCGCTAGTTCTACTTTACCTGTACTTTTTACAGGCTCTTTATCTTTAGTAGACTCCATGGTAAAACCTGTATAAGATATAAACATTCCCATAACTATAATGATAATCGCTCCTATCTTAACGATATAGTTTAAGATATTTTGTTTTCTTTTAATAATATTTAAGACTTTAGTAGTAAATAATCCTAAAATAATAAATGGTAGTAAGAAACCTATAGCATAAACCAATACAAATAAATTTCCTATTAAAGCAGTACTTGCTGTACTAGCCATAATTAAAGTTGATGATAAAGCTGGTCCTACACAAGGAGTCCAGGCAAAGGAAAATAGAAATCCCATAAGGAAAGCAGTTTTCTTACTCATCTTATTGGGATTAAAATTAATCTTTAATTTCTTTTCTTTATTTAGAAAGTCTACTTTTATTATACCTAACTGGAATAGTCCTAATATTACTATTAAGATTCCCCCTATTTCTAGGAATATTTTTCTATTGTCTTTAAAGAATAAACCTAGTCCTGTAAAAGATAATCCTAAAATAAAGAAAGACATGGATATTCCTAAGATAAAGAATAAGGTATAGATTAGAACTATTTTCTTTTTATAAGTAACATTACCCTTTTCATCTATTTCTTTAGCATTAGTAGCAAGATAACCCATATATAGAGGTATTAGGGGAATAACACATGGTGAGAAAAATGATATTATTCCTTCTAAAAATATAGCAAAGATTTGTACTAACTCACTCATTAAATCACTCTCCTAGAAAATTTTAACAAAAAATAGAGTTAATAACAACTCTAATTTTCTTTAGTATTTAATATAGCAAGAAAAGCATCAGGAGGTACTTCTACACTACCAATTTGTTTCATCTTCTTTTTACCTTCTTTTTGTTTTTCAAGTAGTTTTTTCTTACGAGTAATATCTCCACCATAACATTTAGCAAGAACATCTTTTCTTAAGGCTTTAATATCAGTTCTTGCAATTACCTTATTACCAATAGATGCTTGAACTGGCACTTCAAATAACTGTCTAGGTATTACTTCTTTTAGTCTATGAACTATTAATTTACCTCTATTATAAGCAAAGTCTTTATGAACAATAACACTTAAAGCATCTACTACTTCACCATTTAACAAGATATCTAGTTTTACTAAGTCACTAGGCTCATATCCTATTACTTCATAATCAAAAGAAGCATAACCTTTGGTAATTGATTTTAACTTATCAAAGAAATCATAGACTATTTCTGATAGTGGTAATTTATAGATAAGACAGACTCTTTCTTCATCTAGATAATTCATATTAATAAAAGTTCCACGCTTATCTTGACATAATTCCATTAAAGGACCAATATAATCTTTTGGTGTATAAATTGAGGTCTTAACAAATGGTTCTTTTATTTCTTTTATCTTAACTTTAGGGGGCATTTTATTAGGAGCATCAACTGATATCTTAGAACCATCAGTAAGGGTTACTTCATAAATAACTGAAGGAGTTGTTGCAACTACATCGATATCAAATTCACGTTTAATACGTTCTATTGTTACTTCCATGTGTAATAGTCCTAAAAAGCCAGTTCTAAAACCAAAACCTAAGGCAACTGATGTTTCTGGTTCAAAGATAAGAGCCGCATCATTTAGTTTTAACTTAGCAAGGGCTTCTCTTAAATCCTCAAACTGGTTAGTTTCAAGAGGATAAAGACCACAATAAACAACACTTTTTAACTTTTTATATCCTGGTAATGCTTCTATCTTTTCTTTAGTAGAATTTAATGTGATAGTATCTCCAACATGAACATCACTAATACTTTTAATAGAAGCATAAATATATCCTACTTCTCCTGTACCTAAAGAATTAACTTCTACTTCTTTAGGAGTATTTTTTAAAATAGATAATACTTCATAACTAGCATTACTCTCTAGCATATAAATAGTATCACCTTTTTTAACACTACCGTTAAAGATACGAACTGCTGTTAAAACTCCACGATAAGAATCATAAATACTATCAAAGATTAATCCTTGTAAAGGTTTATCACTACTACCTTTAGGGGCAGGAATTTTAGTTATAATAGCATCTAATAATTCTTTTATACCCTCACCTGTTTTTGCACTAGTTAAAATAATTTCTTCTTCATCAAATCCTAAATTAGTAAGTTCTTCTGTTACTTTAGGAATATCAGAACTAGGTAAGTCTATTTTATTAATAACAGGAATAATAGTTAAGTTATTATCAAGAGCAAGATAAAGATTTGCAAGAGTTTGAGCTTCTATTCCTTGAGTTGCATCTACTACTAAAATAGCACCTTCACAAGAAGCAAGAGAACGATTAACTTCATATGAAAAGTCAACATGACCTGGTGTATCTATTAAATTTAATAAGTAGGTTTCATTATTATATAGATAATTAATAGATACAGCATTTAATTTAATAGTAATGCCACGTTCTCTTTCTATATCCATAGAGTCTAATAATTGCTCTTTCATTTCTCTTTCCGTAACTGCTTTAGTCTCTTCTAAAATTCTATCTGCTAAAGTACTTTTACCATGATCTATATGAGCGATTATTGAAAAATTACGAATGTTTTCTTGTTTCACTTCTATCACCTACTTAAAAATATAGTAACATCAGTTACTATATTATCATATTTTTAAGAGTTTTTTAACTCCTCTATTTCTTTTTTAGATAAACCAGTTGTTTTAATTATATCCTTGATAGATAAATTCATCTCTAGCATTCTCTTGGCAAGAGATTTTTTCTCTTTTTCAAAAGAGTTCTTATCTTCTTCAAAAGCCTTATTTCTCTCCTCAAGAGATTTTTGACCTTCCTCAAGAGATTTCTGACCTTCCTCAAGAGATTTCTTTTCTTCTTCAATCAACTTTTTACCATCTTCAATTTG
>CALVUX010000028.1 GCA_944363715.1 uncultured Bacilli bacterium | reverse complement strand
CCAACAAAGTTCACCTTTGTTGCTTATCAATTAATAAATTCGGATATCATTTCCGGATTTCCTAACTTAAATTGACCCCTTTTTTAAAGAAAAACTAGAGATTTTTATATTTTCTCTAGTTCCTTATTATTAACTGTTTAATTCTTCTATTAAGTTGTTTATCTCTTCTTCACTTAAACCTGTTACCTTAATTATATCTTCTTTAGATGTACCAATATTAAGAAGATTTTTAGCAATTTCTTTTTCTCTTGCCTTAGCACCAGCATCATAGCCATCAAGTCTTGCCGAGTTTATCTCTTTTCTTCTAACTAACTCTACATTATAATCTGTTCTAAACTTATCATCTTCATTTAGTCTTTCTAACTTTTCCACGATATATAACGCCTCCTCACATCCATTTGCAATTTCTCTCATCTCTTCATATGAGTCTGCTACCATCATTGCCATAAATGTTTCTTCTTCGTTACTTCCATTATATCTTACATTTTTTAGACTTTCAAGATAAATATTGTGTATTTTTATATCATCTATTACATCATTATATTTCTCATTTCTTAAGGTGTAATCTACGTTAATTGCATCTGGTTTTATCTTATAAAGACTATTATTAAAGTTAATTAGAACTGTTTTCATCTTAACAAAATCTTCTCCTTTTTCTAAGCCTCCACCAGCTATACTAAAGAGATACATCCTGTTTTTAATTAAGACTCTTTCTGATACATTTTTATTCATTTCTACTATTATAAAATCTCTACCCTTCTTTAATAAGACATCTAGTCTATAATCTCTTGCAACATTTCCACTATTTATCTCATTATCATATAATTCATACCCTTCTAAATCTAATTTAGAATAATACTTAATTACTTTTTCAAAAAAGAATCTACTATCTTCATCTTTAAACATTCTTTTAAATGTTGTGTCAGATAAAAGTGTAAAAAATTCTTTTTCTTTCTTTTCTTCTTTTTGCATTTAATTCCTCCATAATAAATAATTTATCTGCACAGATGCCTACAACTCTAACATGGAAGAGAAATAAATGCAAAAAGAGAATTTTATAAATTCACTACAAAAACAAGGGACAATTTATTAAATTCGTCTAGAGAAAATTAAAAATTGGCTCTAAAAAATAGGACCAATTTACAAAATTCATACTTTTTTAAGTAATTTTAGTTCTAATCTTTTCTAATATCTTACTCTCCTTTCTACTTACTTGAACTTGAGACATACCAAGGGACTCTGCTGTTTCTTTTTGGGTCATATCTTGATAGTATCTTGACATTATTAATTCTCTTTCACTTTCTTCAAGTCCATTAATCGCTTCTTTTAAATCTAATACTCCTACATCATAACCTTTTTCAATAAGAGCGATTTTATTATATAAATTATAGTCATCATCTAGAAAACTATTATCTAGACTATAAGGAGTTGTAACAGCATTCATAACACTTACTATTTTTTCTTCTGGCTCTCCTAGCATATAAGAAATTTCAAAAGTAGTAGGTTCTCTTCCTAAGTTTTGAGATAAATATTCTCTTGTTTCTTTAATCTCTTTACTTAACTTATAAGTATCAGTCGAGACATGAATCCCATAATCATTATTTATAGCTTTTAAGACCTCTCCTTTTATCCACAAATAAGCATAATCTGTAAAGCTTGTCTCTCTTTTTGCATCATACTTTTGTAAAGCTGTTTGTAATCCTAACATTCCTGCTTGAAATAAATCATCATAATCACTTCTAAAGTTATACTTACTAGTAATAGTTTTAACTAAACCAACATATCTTAAAGCTTCTTCTGTCATAATATCTATCCTTTCTTGTCTTAAGAATAAATAAAATTTACTTAATTAACAAGGCTTTCGACAGAAGTAGTTATTAATTTTAACCTACAAAATTCGCAAAGATTAACGTCTTAAACAAAATACCAAATATTCCTCTTGTAAGAGACTTAGTTTTACCTTTATGTACTTTACTTTTAGGATAATCATTGCAATTAAAAGTAATATCTATATTTTCTTTAAAATCTTGATATTTAATAGTTAAAATAGTTTTAAAACAAGTATTAGAATAGTTAAACTCTAACTTACTAAGAGGAATAGTACTTTTCTTTATTACTTTAGATAAATCTAAGTAATTAGAGAGGGTTATATCATCATATACTTCTATTGTCTCTTTTCTATATAGATAATACTTATTAATAGTATCTACTACTTTATAACCATTATGAACTGAAGTATCAGTTATACTTTCATCTTTATAACACTTATAATACTTCTTACGATAACGATATAACTTTTCTTTAGAAATAACTTTTATATAAAATTTATCTTCTATATTTGATTTATTTAAGACTTTTTCATCATAAAGAGTCTTAGTTAAATGATTTATTAACTTAAGTTTTATCTTACTATAGCCTTTTTTAGTTATAGTTATTTTATCTTTAATATAATTAGAGTTTTCTATTACAAAGTTTCCTTTTCTATCTCCTTGATTTAAAAAGCATGTTACTTCTAACTCTAAAAACTCAGGACTATATTTTTTAGATAACTTAATATTATAGTTATTACCTTCATAAATAGCTTTATCTTTATACTTTAAAGTTATCTTTGTAATTAAGAGATTATCTATATTACTAATAGTTAAGTTATCTATTTTCTTTAACTCTTTATAATAATAGATAGTTTTAATATCTTCATCTAGTCTTTTATCGTTAAGTTTTTCTTTACTGTAGTTAGTATATTCTCCATAAGTTACTTCATTACTTTTAAGAGGATATTCAAGATTACATTCTTCTAAATATTTAAACTCTTTATCTATCTTTTCTTGCTTGTAGTATGTAACTTTCTCAATTTTCTCATTATCCTTAGCTTGATAAGAAGCATTAACTTCTCCTACCTTTAGATAAGGTGTAGTTATAGTTTTGGCAGAAACATTTGTCCAAGAAAAAAATAATAATAGTATTAAGAGTATCTTCATAATTAGTACCTCCTACTATTATTATTTACTATTTCTAATCTTTTGCTTTAAAAATTAAGGTAAAGACAAAGGTAAAGATAATCGCTGCAGTTATTCCGGCGGCAGTAAGATCAAAGACTCCCATTAACAAGCCTATTATGCCATGAGATTCAGCGGCAAGTAAGGCTCCATGAATTAGAGAATGACCAAAGCTTGTAATAGGAAGTAAGGCTCCTCCTCCTACTTTTGCAATAAAGAAGTCATAGATAGAAAAGGCATCAAGGGCTGAACCTACACATACAAAGATAGCGGTTATATGGCCTGGAGTTAGTTTAGTATTATCAAGTATTAACTCTGCAATTAAACAAACTATTCCACAGAATAAAAATGAATTAATAAAGTACATTATATCGCCTCCAAACATATTAAATTGGCAATAGATAGGATATTTTCTTTTTGATAAAGCATTATTGGAGAAAATAAGGCTCCTGTTGCGATTAGTAAGACTTTCTTATATTTGTTATTCATAAGGTCTTTTAAAATAGTACTATAATTAACTAAAGCAGAACATACAGGACCACTTCCTCCTGCCATTACTTCTTTTTGTTCTTCTAAATCATAGAGCATTGTTCCACAGTCATTATAGTTTTTAGATAAATCTATATTATATTCATTAAGCATTAAGTCTTTTAGTATTTCTTTACCGTATTTACCTAAGTCTCCTGTAAGTATTAAATCGTAGTCACTTGCCTTAGTATTAGTTTCGGTTAAGTACTTATAAAGGGTATCTGCTGCTGCTCCTGCCATAGCGGCTCCCATATTAAAGGCATCTTTTTGATTAAAATCTACTATTGTTCCAATAAGTCCATTAACAACTCTTATTTTACTAGGTTTATTAGATAAAAGTGCACTAGCACCTCCAGTTGCTGTAAAAGTTGCAGTCATAGGTTTAGGAGAACCATATTCAGTAGGATTTCTAAATTGCTTTTCACTTGACATATTATGAGATGAACAAGATATTAACGCATTATTTACTTTACCACTATCGATAAAAGTTGCTCCTATTAATAAGCCTTCTATACTAGTAGCACATGCTGTATAAATACCAAGAAAAGGACTTTTTAGATTTAAGGCTCCATAACATGATGATGTTATTTGATTTAAGAGGTCACCTGCAATTACTAAATCAATATCTTTAGACGTTAGTTTAGTCTTTTTTAGTAATATCTTTATACTATCTTCAAGTAATCTTATTTCAGCTTTCTCAAAAGACTTTTCTTTACAATATAAATCATCAGTATATTTCTTATCAAAGTTTTTTGATAGTGGTCCTTTCGCTTCATAAGGGCCACATACTGTACTTGCATTATCTAAGTATACATTTCTAAAATTTAGTATCATGATAAAACCTCCCATAAATATCTAATAAGTCCAAAGAACCAAGCGGATACTACTCCATAGAAGATAACTGAACCTGCAAGTTTAAAGACATTACTACCAACACCAAAGATTGGTCCTTCATTTTTATAATCTAAGGCTGCACTAGTCATGGAATGAGCGAAACCTGTTATTGGTATTAAAAGACCTGCTTTAGCTTTTGCAACTAACTTATCAAAGAAACCTAAGGCTGTAAAAAGAGATGCAAAGAAAATATAAGTTATAATCATATAAGTAGAAGCATCATTTCTTGAAATATCAAATAGCATTATATAAATTCTAATTAAAACTTCTCCAAATAGTCCTAAAGTTCCTCCTACTAGGAAGGCAATTAAAGCATATTTTGCTTTATTTTCTTTAGGAGTATGTTTCTTTACTAAAGCATCATATTTTTTATTAGTCATATTATCACCTAATAATATACTGTTCTAAAAAATAATATTTATACAAAAAAGAAGAGAAACTTTAATCTCTTCTTAGCTAACAAATCAACTACTAATATTAATTTTTACAATATTAATATACTCTTTATTTATTTCAAAATAAATGGATTAGATTCACTTCCACTACCAGATTTAATCATTACATTATTATTTAACATAATGGTTGGTCTTACTTTTTTATAGCCAGATGTTGTATTTTCATCTAAATAACCATTACTTTTAACTACATATGCTTCATAATTATTAAGTGAATTACCTGTAACTAACCACCATTCAATACTTTTTAATTTTAAATAGTTATAATTTTGGCAACTTTTATCAGCTGTTGCTTTACAATTTACATCTAAAGAAGCATTCATATAATCACTTGCTGTTAATAAGCCTATCATTTGATTTTCTAAGACATCTGAGCATTCTATACTATTATTATTAATATTATCTGTAGGATTTCTTTTACCTATACATAGATTAAATGGTGTTAGTTTATCTTTATCATTTTTACTAAGTATATTTATATCTAATTTATTATTATACAAATCATCTAAATACTCTGATATTCTACTAACTCTATAATCGTTAAAACCACTATTAAAGTTTCTATCTTGATTATATCTGTCATCATAATAAGATGATAAGGTTGAATCCATTTCATTTAATATTAATAAAATTTTATTATCAGATGTTACTTTAACTATTCTATATAAAGCATTATCTAACTGTACATAATTATTAACATCATCACCACGATATACTTTTTCTCCATTCATATCATATAAACCGTTACCTGATGTTACTATTCCTTGTTCTAATACAGCTTTATATAATTCTTTAGTAGTATAGTTATCTCCACAGTCTAAATATGGTGTATAAACTATATTATCTCCTACTTTAGTAACTTCTACTCTACCACTACAACTTTCACCTTCTCTTAATTCACTTAAAGGTTTCATAAGCTCTGCATCTGCTAGAGTACTAGCTTTAACTGTAATAGTCTCCCCTTCTTCCTGTGGCAGTAACCCACTTTGAACTTCATAATACTCTATTGCAGCATTTTTTAGTTCTTCTTCTATTTCTTCATAAGTTTTATTACCACTTTTAAAGAAAGATATTATTAAGATGATAATTAAAAACAATACTAAAATACCTACTACTATTAGCATCATCCTCATTAATTTTTTCTTCATATCTCCATTATCTTTAACAGATTTAGTAGGAATAGGATTATTAGTTATTATTTCTTTACCTTTATTTTCTGAAACTTTTTTTTCTTCGTTTTTATTTTCGTTCATAGTAAAACCTCACTATCTATTTCTTGAATTAAATAAATTGTAGCATTATTTTACAAATATTTCAATTAATAGTATTTTCTTCTAAAGATTTTAGTGTATCATATGCCATATTATTTATTAATTTATTCTTTTCTTTTAAATGTTTTATCTGATTTTTTAAACATAAAATAATGGCTTTATCAATATTTTGATAAGCTAGTAGTCTTTCTTCTTCAATGCAGGGATAATCTTTTCCTTTTTCTATTTTATCTGCTAAATAGACTATCTTTGCAAGTATATCCATATTAGGATAACCTGTAGTATGATATCTAATAGCAAGAACCATATCTTCTGTAAAGTTATATTTTTCTTTAACTAGGATAGATGCGGTAAAACCATGAATCATATTTTTATTTTCAGCATTTAATAACTCTTTAGGTAAATTATATTTCTTTATAAAATCTTCATTTTCCTTATCTGTAAACTCTTTACACATATCATGAGTTAAGCTAGAGAGCATACATTTCTCTATATCTGCTTTGTAATGTTCTGCTAGTCTTTTCGCTTCTTCCATTACTCTTATTGAATGATTATATCTATAATCAGATAAATTACTTCTTACGTCTTTTTTTATTTCTTCTATATTCCACATACTATCACTTCAATAATATTATGCCACAAATTCTCCTCTAGGTAAAGTTACTATTACTCTTGTTCCTTCTCCTTTTACTGAATTATACACAATTGTACCTTTATGTTGTTCTATTATCTCTTTAGAAAGACTTACCCCTAGTCCACTACCTTTCTTTTTAGTTGTAAAAAACATTTCACTAACACTATTTAGAGTATCTTTATCCATACCTACTCCATTATCTTCAATTATTATTTTCATAAAATTATTATCACTTTCTAAACTTATTTTTATTTTATTTTCTTTTTTACTAGTATCTTTCGCTTCAATAGCATTTTTTAAAAGATTAATAAAGACTTGCTTTAATCTATTATAGTCTGCTTCTATATAAATATCTTCATCTGGTAAATTAAACTCTGACTTTATACCATTTTTCTTAAATAAATCTTTTAAGTAGTCTTCTAAATCTTCTAGTAACATAACTAAATCCATTTCTTCTTTTTCTATCTTTATTTTAGTATAATCCAAGAAGTCATCCATTAAAATTAAAGTTCTTGTTATTTCATCTTTAATAATAGGAATATATTTCCTTACTTTTTTCTTATCATTAACATCTATCATATCTAAGTAGCCTTTACAAACTGCGATAGGATTCTTTATTTCATGAGTTACTTTAAATAAGGAACGTCTTAATTCTTTTTCTTTTTCAATATTTTGTAAATCATTATGTAACTCTACTATTTTTTCTCCTTTAGCGAATATAGATATGATTATATTAGTTACAAAGTAAAGAGTTATTATAATAGTAAAGATATAAAACAAGTTGGATGTATAAGTCTTTTCAGGACTAATAAACCAGAATACGGCAAGAGATAGTGTAAAACTTTTAATAATAATAAAATAGTTAACAACATTAATTGGCTTTAGTTTTCTTCTTACTAGTAGAGAATATACTATTAAATAACTACTATATTCTAAAGCTAGGAATAAAGGATTAATACCTAAGAATAGAGTCTCATAAATAATTAATATTAATGATATAAAGACTGCTAAAGACATTTTTCTCTTGTAATAACAGATAAGTAATGGAATATCAAAGAGAATAATAGGATAATCATTATAACAACAAGTTCCATATCTTAAGACAAAATATAATGATGAAATGATTGCTATTTCAAATCCTAAGTCCTTTTCTTCTATAGATAGATTCTTTTTATAGATTGTATAAAGTAAATATAATGCTAGTGGACAAAGTAGTAAAATAATACTTTCAATTATAACTTCAATATACGACATATTTCTCCCTCTTTCTAAAATAAGTATATGATATAGTTTTGTAGAAATTTGTCGAAAAATGGGAAGAAAAAGAAAAAATAGAGAAAACTCTATTTTAGTTCATCAATATATTTTTTTAATTGTTTAGATTCAGGCCCTAAAATAATCTTTAATTGATTATTAATCTCAACTATACCTTTAGCACCTAATTTCTGAATTGATTCTTTATCAACTTTAGAAGTATCCTTTAGGGTTACGATAAACCTAGATAGTTTAAATTCTGTACTGATAATATTATCTTTTCCACCAAGATACTCTACTAGTTTATTTAAATCAATATTAGCATCTTTCTTATTAGCTTTTAGTACTGCTAGTAATATTATTAATATTACGGCAATAATTATAATATACTGAATATCTAATAAATTCATCTTTATATCACCTATTAACAATTATACTCTATAACTTAAAAAAATAAAAGTGGAAATTAAAAGCAGTAAGTATCATAGACTAATAATAGAAGTTATAGGTTATTAACTACACAAAAATTTATTAGTCTCATAACCTATATTAGATAATAGATAAGAGGTGGTGTAAACAGTGAAAGAAAAGAAAGATACTTGTTGTTTAGGTAAATTATTAAAGGTTATTGATATATTACAAAGAAATGCTGGAGGTAGTGATTGCTTTGATGAGTCTTGTACTAGACCTTATTTAGGAAGTAGTCCTAATATTATTTGTTTCAATACAAGACCAGTTACTTTCTATACTAGATTTGGTAATATCTTCAGTACTACTTATACAATAGATGGTAATACTAATACTTCATCTGTTTTTAGAGTGGAGTCTGTTGATGATTGCTGTGTTAAATGTCGTGTATTAAGACCTAATCCTGATACTAGTGATTCTAATAGAACATACCTATCTACAAATGATTTTATAACTATTAATTTAGATTGTATCTGTGTTGTTAGTTGTTTGGATGATATTATTATTGATAATTTATAAAAGGAGGATAATTTATGTGTGATGATAAAAGTTGCTTAACTTCCATCTTAGAGACTATTCTTTGCTTACAAAATTCTAAAGATGAGTCTTGCGAAGTCCTAGGATGTGATAAGCCTTATTTAGGTCCTACTCCTAGTTTAGTGTGCTATAACACAAGACCAATAAACTTATATAATTGTACAACTGGAGATGTTTGGTCTTTTCCTTATACTCTTGGAACAGTTAATGGTACTTCTTCTATCTTTAGACTTGAAAACCTAGAAGGTAATTGTTGTACTTGTAGAGTGTTAGCACCTAATCCTGATACTAGTAGTAGTGAGCCTTATGTTTTAACTAGTACATTCTTTACTATTAATTTAGATTGTGTTTCTGCTATTAAATGTTTACCTGATGTCTTAGTTAGTGGTGTATAAAAAATAAAGTCCATCTTTAGTCCGATGGGCTTTTTATTTCTAATCTAGTAATTGTTGATATGGGAATTACTTCATTATCTAATGTTATGATAGAATCATTTTTCTTTAAGGCAAGATAGGTATTAACTGTTTTATTAGAGAAAGTAATTTCTACAGGGATATTAAAAGCATAACCTTTAGTTCTAAAAATTTTATTTATTTTTTCTTCTATTGATAAGTTATTATCAATATTTTTTTTAACTTCAGTAGATTTTATTTTATTATTTCCTTTATCATAGAAATATTTTTGATTAGTATCTCTTATATTATTACTCACTTTAAAAATGGGTGGTAATTGTTTCATAGTTTTCCCTCCTATTACATTTTATGTATTTTATATAATAAAATGTACTTTTTTTTGATATAATAGTAATGACTTGATATGAAAGGACGTGGTGTTTTGAAGAGAAGACAAAAAATTGATTTAACTATTGTTATACCTATTGTTTTGTTTTTTATTATAAGTATTACTACTATATATAGTGCGATGACTTATCTTTCTCCTGATAATGGGAATTTAGCTTTAAAACAAGCGATATGGTATTTAGTAGGAGTTATTATAATTGTAATTCTTTTTAAGCTTAAAAATGATTATTTGTATAGGAATGCTTGGCTTTTCTATATTATAGGAAATATCTTATTAGTATCACTACTACTCTTTGCTCCTGAGATTAATAATAGTAAGTGTTGGTTTGTTATTCCTTATATAGGTAGTTTTCAACCTAGTGAGTTTATGAAGATTTTTATTATGTTAGTACTTGCTGTTATGATTTCTAATTTTAGGGAGACAACTGATCATCCTAGTGTTAAAGAAGAGTTTATATTTATTTTAAAGACTTTAATAGTTGTTTTAATTCCTAGTGTTTTAACATTTTTAGAGCCTGATACTGGTGCGGTTATGATTTACTTTATAATTTATTTCTGTATGATGTTTACATCGGGTATTAGATTAAGGTGGTTTGTTATTTTAGGAGTTATAATTGCTGTTATACTTGGATTAGTATTAGGATGTTATTTCTTAAATGAAGACTTATTTGTAAATATCTTGGGTACTGATTTGTATTATAGATTTGATAGGATTTTAGATTGGCAAAATGGTAGTGGATTACAGTTAGAAAATGCCCTAGCAGCGATTGGTTCTGCAGGAGTATTTGGACATGGATTTAATCAGACTCCAATATATTTCCCAGAGTCTGGAACTGACTTTATCTTTGCTGTTTATGCTTCTAACTTTGGACTTTTAGGAGCGATAGTTTTAATTGCAATTATTATTTTCTTTGATACAAGATTAATTAATATGGCTACTAAAAAAATAGCATCACGTGATAAATTTGTTTTGGCAGGTATTATTGGTATGCTTGTATTTCAACAAGTACAAAATATTGGTATGACTTTAGGACTCTTACCTATTACAGGAATTACTTTACCATTTATTAGTTATGGTGGTAGTAGTTTATTATCATATTTAATATTAGTTGGTATTGTTTTAAATATAAGTAATGAGAAAGAAAGAGAATATAATGTTTAAAAAAAGAAGAACCTAGTCTTCTTTTTTTAATACCTCTTCATATACTTCTTTTAACTGTTTACCTACTGTTTTAATATCACAAGATTCTGCTATTTTTCTAGCTCCTTTACTTACACTTTTTAACTCTCCATTTAAAAACTTTTTTATCTTCTTTTCAAATTCCATAACATCTTTCGCTTTATAAACATTAACTCCATCTGTTAGATAATTAAATATTGGTATATCTCTTATTATGGTATTAGTCTCCATGGCACATGCTTCTATGATTGGAATACCTTCTGTCTCTTCAAAAGTTGGGAACAAGTATAAGTCACAACCTCCTAAGGCTTCTCTTATCATTTCCTGTGGTACATGACCTGGGAACTTTATATTAGGTAAGTCTTTTGATTCTTTTAATGCCTTTTTAACATCACTAGTCGCTGCAGCGATTGGACTTGAACCGAACCAAATAAATTTATATTCAGGTAAACGTTTAGCAAGTTCTACAAAGTCAACTATTCCTTTTCTTCTACTATAGATACCAATACCTACTATTACTTTATCATCTTTCTTATAATCATATCTTTTACGAAAACTTTCTTTATATGATTTATCAGGCTTAAAGAAATCTAATTCTAGTCCATTAGATATAGCGAATATTTTCTTATTTTCTAATCCTTTGTAATGTTCTAAGATATTTTTAGAATATTCTGTAGGTGTTACAATAATATCTCCATAGCGATAACATTTTATTAACCACTGCTTAAATAACTTACTTGTTAAATGTCCGAAGATAAAACCATCACGATAATCTTCTTCTGTTGAATGAGCATGATATACGATTTTTATACCTTTCTTCTTTAATTTTCTTGCAAGAAAATAGGACTTAAAAAAATAAGTATTGATATGAGCGATATCATAAGTATCATTTATATCAGTAGTATAAGGAACTTTTTCCAATTCTAAAGCTTTCATTTGATGCTGAATAGCTTTACCTAAACCACTTACTCCTATTACTTTTAATCCTTCTGCATATAATAAAACTTTCATAAACACTTCCCTTTCTTTCATTTATTATACATAAAATTTATTAAGTGAACAATTAATCTATAGAACTTTTTTTGTCTCTAGTTCTTCTTCTGGTACTATCACTTTACCATTTCTAGAATCTAAAATAAAGTTCATTTCATCATCTCTTTCTACTAAATATGCTGTTAAGCCTTGTTCTTTTAACTTTATAATCAATTCTTGTATAGCTTCATAAATAAGACGAATATTTGGATTGTCTTTAGGTAAAGGAGTAACTCCAAATGTTAAACCAATTTTAATAGAATCATCTTTATTTAAGTCACTATTCATAATAGCATTGTATAAATCATCTGTTCTTTTTAATTTTATTGGATTATCTTCACTATCAACATAAAAATCATCATTTCTAATTACTGCTGGATTAATATGGGAAGCGAAGGCAAAGTTAGGTGCTAAAGCCCAAACAGATACGCAACATTGTAAATTATCTACATATAATAATGGTTTAGATGAAGTAGTAACTTTAAAACCATGCATTGGTACATGTTGAATTAATTCTAATGGTATATTTTGAATATCAAATTCCCATAACTCTAAACTTTTCTTAATTAATTCATCATTATATTCAAACAATTTAAATGTTTCCATAAATATTACACATCCTCTCTACACTATTTTCCAATAATTCTAGTACTTATACATAGTAACTAAATTTTATCATTGTCTTATTATTATGTCAAAGAGTACAAACCTATATTTTCACGCTTAATAATAGCATTTTTTTACAAATAAATATTGACAAGCGTTTTTTTACTGTGATATAATCGATTTGTTCTTAAAGAACGGGGAATTAGCTCAGCTGGGAGAGCGTCACGTTTGCACCGTGAAGGTCAGGGGTTCGATCCCCCTATTCTCCACCATTTAGAATTTATCCTCTGTTTATCAGAGGTTTTATTATACATAAAAATTAAGTTAGGCTGTCCTAGCTTTTTTTGTCATAAATGTAAGTTATTTCATACTTTATATTAGGTGGTGAGATAATGGAACATTTTTGTCATAATGGCTGTTTTATTTTAGGACCTACTGGTCCTATGGGAATATCTGGTGCGACAGGTCCTACTGGTCCTACGGGTGCAAGTGGTGTTACTGGTCCTACGGGTGCAACTGGTATAACAGGACCAACTGGACCTACAGGCGCTACTGGTGTTACTGGTCCTACTGGAGAAACAGGGCCTACAGGGATAATGGGTCCTACCGGGCCTACTGGTCCTGAGCTAGATAATAATTATGCTCTAGTTGTAAATCAAACAACGGATATTAGTTCTGGTAGTGTAATTCCACTAGCTTTACAATTTAGTGGAGGAACACCTAATATTACTGTAAATAATACTACTATTACTTTACCAAGTCCCGGTACTTATTATGTTTCTTTTAGTTTAACAGGAAGATTTTGTGTTAATCAAAATGGATCTATAATTCCTATTATTAATGGAATACCTCAAGATCGTTTAGCACCTACTAATAATACTAATAGTGTTAATAGTGATATTACAATACAAGATGGAACATTAATTCAAGCTTCTACAGATATTACTGTTCAATTTTTATATACTGGTAGTACTGATGTTTCTAGAGCAAACTTTTTTGTTTCAGTTTTTAAAGTATCAAATGTTTAATATATTTTTGTCTAGTATAGATACTGCTACTTCTGCTGAAATTATAATTTACGCAAAAAGACCTAGAACTTGATTTCTAGGCCTTTTTATTTTGTTTCTTTTTTCTTATTACAAACCAGTAGTACATTGCAACTACAAAGATTATTACTAGTATTATTAAAATTATATTAGAGAAGTTATCTAAGTAACCAACTATTGTTTCCCATTTATCCCCTACTATACTACCTACTATTATTAAAACTGTATTCCAGATTAGAGAACCTGTTATAGTATAAAGTAAAAACTTTTGCATAGGCATCTCGCTCATACCTGCAGGAATAGATATTAGACTTCTTACAATTGGTATAAATCTACAGAAGAAAACTGTTTTATTTCCTTTAGTATCAAACCATTTATCGGCTTTTT
>CALVUX010000027.1 GCA_944363715.1 uncultured Bacilli bacterium | reverse complement strand
GTATATGGGCATTATTTATTTCGGATATCCAAATTTAAATTTATATAGCTTTCGGATATCAATATTTTAATTAACATTTCTTTAAAAAAGGTTGACAAATTATTACCTTATTAATATAATGTTAATAACAGAAAAATTCTGTAATTATTTTTATAATTTCTTATTAATAAAATGTTAATAAGAAAAAAGGAGGTAGTTATGAATAATTTAAAGTTAATAGTGTTAGAGAATATTAAAGAATTAGGTGAAAAGGTAAATAGTGATTTGAAGTTGCTTAGAAAAGAGCAGTCTAATTATATTATTGATATCAAGAACAATAGGTTTTCTAATGGTGAAGGCAAAGTAAAGATAGAAGAAACTGTTAGAGATAAAGATATTTATATTATCTCTGATGTAGGTAATTATGATATTACCTATAATATGCATGGGTTTACTCATCATATGGGTCCAGATGAACATTTCGGGGATATAAAAAGAACAATCCTTGCTTTATCTGGTTATCAAGAAAAAATAACCTTAATAATGCCTTTATTATATCAAGCAAGACAGCATAAAAGAAAAGGAAGAGAATCACTTGACTGTGCTCTTGCTCTACAAGAGTTAGAACGTCTTGGAGTCAATCATATAATTACTTTTGATGCCCATGACCCTAATGTTTCTAATGCTATTCCTAATCTTCCATTTGAAAACTTTTATCCTACTAATACTATCTTAGAAGATTTGTTACAAACTGAAGATTTAGAAGATATTTTAGTAATAAGTCCTGATATGGGTGCGATGGAGCGAGCAAGGTACTATGCAGAACTATTAGATTCAGATGTAGGAGTTTTCTATAAAAGACGTGATTTATCTCGTGTTGTTAATGGTAAGAACCCTATAATTGAGCATACTTATATGGGTAGTGATGTTAAAGACAAAGATATTTTAGTAGTTGATGATATGATTGCATCAGGTACATCTATGTTAGAAGTAGGAAAAATGTTAAAAGAAAAGGGAGCTAGAAAAGTATATTTTATTTCCACATTCGCATTATTTACAGAAGGAATAGAGGCATTTGATAAAGCATATCTAGATAATTCTTTTAATAAACTTTATACTACTAATCTTTCTTATATACCTAAAGAATTTAAAGATAAGCCTTGGTTTCATACTGTTGACTGTTCTAAAAATATTGCCGAAATAATTAATGCTTTACATAATAAAGAGTCTCTAACACCTTTATTAAACGGTAAAGAAAAAATATTAAAGTTAAGAGGTGAAAAAACTTTATGAAAATAGGTATCTTTGGAGGTAGTTTTAATCCTCCTCATAAAATGCATAAGAAAATTGCTATAGAACTTATTAAAAAACATTATGTAGATAAAGTTATCTTTGTACCAACTGGTAGTAAATATATATATAAAAATAATCTTTTAAGTGATAAAGTAAGACTAGAGATGTTAGAGTTAATGTGTCGTGATAATAATAATTTAGATGTTAGTGATTATGAATTAAAAGAACATGTTGTTTATACTTATGAGACTCTTAATTACTTTAAAAATAAATATAAAGATTATGAAATATATTTTATCTGTGGTACTGATAATTTAAGTTATATAGATAAGTGGAAGAAAGGAGAAGACATTCTAACTAATAATAAATTATTAGTTATTAAAAGAAATACTGATGATATTAATACTTTATTAGAAAAATATAAAGACTATAAAGATAATATTATTGTTGCAGATATAGAAGAAAATGAAATATCTTCTACTAAAATTAGAAAAATGATATATAATAATAAAAGAGCAGAAGATTATTTAGATGATAGTGTTTATTCATATATTAGAGAAAATAATTTATATAGGAGATGAGTTTATGAACTTTAAAGAAATTATACATATTTTACAATTAGGACAAAAAACAATTGCTACAATGGAGTCTTGTACTGGTGGTGGAGTAGTTAATGCTATTACTAATTGTGAAGGAGCTAGTGAAATTTTAAAATTTAGTGCTGTAACTTACTCTAACGAATATAAAGTAAAGATGGGTGTTCCCAAAGTTGTTATTGATAAATACACTGTTTATAGTATGGAAACAGCAATAGAGATGAGTAAAGCGATTAGTAGTTTTGCAAATAGTAATTATGGTATAGGTATAACAGGTAAACTTAATAGAAGTGATCCTAATAATCCATGTGGTGATGATAATACTGTTTATATATGTATCTATGATAGAGATAATAATAAATTTTATAAAGAAAAGATGACTGTTAATAAAGAAAGTCGAGCTTTAAATAAAGAACATATTATAGATAAGATTATAACAATGTTACTAGATATAATTAAGTAACATTTTTCTTAAAATTGTGTTATAATCAATTTATAAAAAAGAGGTGAAGTTTTATGGAAAAAGTTTATAAGAGTGAAGAAGAATTTTTAAAAGATTACAATGCTAAAGACTTTGATCAGTTATCAATGACTGCTGATATTCTTTTAATTAGTGTATCTAGTGAAGATGTAGATAACTATCGTAAAAATAGTAAGAAGATGATGAGTATTCTTTTAGTAAAGAGAGATGATTATCCTTTTAAAGATAAGTGGTGTCTACCTGGAGGATTTTTAGATCCTAATACGGAAACTTTAGAAGAATGTGCAAAAAGAGTATTAAAAAGGGAAACTAATCTATCTAATATCTATTTAGAACAATTATATACTTATGATGCTATTGATAGAGATCCAAGAACAAGAGTAGTATCAACAGCATTTATCGCTTTAGTAGATAAGAATAGATTAACAGAAATGATTAATCCTAATGCTTGTTGGTTTGATGTTATACTTTTTGAAGAAAAAGATAATATTGTTGATATTTCTTTAACTAATGGAGTAGAGACTATTAATCTATCAATAAAAAAAGTCTTAAGAGAAAAGACTACTGATAGATATAGTTTTAAAGCGAAAAAAAATGTTTTGGCATTTGATCATGATTTAGTAGTATTAGCAGGTCTAGAGCGTTTAAAAAATAAATTAAATTATACTGATATCGTCTTTAATATGATGCCTGAATACTTTACTTTAGGTGAGTTACAACAAGTTTATGAAGTAATACTTAATAAGAAGTTATTAGATCCTGCTTTTAGAAGAATTATTAAAGATAAAGTAGTTAAAACTGATAAAATGAGAACTGGAGAAGGGCATAGACCATCAGTATTATTTAAATATAGGAAGAAAAATGATTAAGATAAATAGAATAAAACTATTTGTTAATGACAACTTAAAATCTAGAAAAATTGCTGATATTGTTAAATCTAAATTAAATGAGAATGGCTTTAAAATCGTTACTAAAAACTATGATTTAGGAATAGCGATTGGGGGAGATGGAGCTTTTCTTAGAATGGTTAAAGAGAGTAACTTCGATAGTAAATGTTATTACATTGGAATAAATACAGGAACACTTGGTTTTGCTCAAGAGATTGGTTTTGATGAAATAGATACCTTTATTAAGAAACTTACTTTAGGAGAGTTAAAGTGTGATAAAATTGGGATAGGAGAAATAGAAGTAGAGACTAAAGATAGTACTTTTAAACACTTTACTTTAAATGAGATAGTTCTAAGAGAACAAGAACTTAATACTTCTAAATTTAAAGTTTTAATAAATGATGAATTATTAGAAAACTATGTAGGAGATGGATTATTAATATCAACTTCATTTGGTTCAACTGCTTATAACCTTAGTTTTGGTGGTTCTATTGTCTATAATACTTTTCATACTTTACAACTTACACCTATCGCACCTTTAAACTCTAAGAGTTATAGAAGTTTACTTAATTCTTTAATAGTACCTTCTGATAAGATAATATCTATAAGACCAGAAGTAGTTAGTAAAAATGTTCTTATCAGTATAGATGGAGATAATTATAGATATAATGATGTAATAAGAGTAGATACTTATATTAAAGATAAAGAAATTAAAGTACTTAGAATGAATGATTATGATATGATTAAAAAGATTAATGAGAAGTTTTTAAAATAATTATATTAAAGATATTTATGTATCTTAACAATATAATTATTTTTTTTAGTTTGTTTAATTTTTCCTATATACTTAAACCTACCATATTTTCTAATACTAAAGATATCTTCTTCTTTTAAGAGATATGCTGGATTAGTTAATATTTCATAGTTTAAAATAACTTCTTTGTTCTTAAATTTATCTTTTACTTTACTTCTAGATGTGTTAGTAATATTAGAAACTATAGTGTCAATTCTTTCACTTTTTATGATTAACTCTAGTTCTTTAAACTTTCTTTTATAATCTTTTAAACTATTAATATCTATTTCTTCTAGTTCAATGTAATTGTTCTTAATCTTATTAAAGTTAGTTAAAAAATAATCTTTCATAGAATCTAATAAATAAAAGTAATAGTTATTGTCATCTATTATAATATCTCCAAATACACACTTTTCTATATTTAAAGAGAATATACTACCTAAAATATCTTGATGTCTAAATGCTTCTTTAGTTACTATTTTGAATAATATTACTTTAGGTAGTTTATCTATATAAAGAATTACTTTTTCAGCTTCTTCAAAAGGTTTAAAAATATTAAATTCATCTTTTTTAAAGTATTTACTAACTTCTTTTATCTCATTAGGTTCTAAAAAGAAAGTAGGTTCTCCTCTTTTTAATCTATCTATATTCTTTTTTATATTATACATAATCATCACTCTTTTTTTATTAATGTTTTTTCTTTTTCTTTATTTATATAATTTATAAGTGTTTCTCCATCCTTTATTTCTTCTATAGGAAAAATAGAGTTATCATTTAAAACTTTATTACATTCTATGGTAGAATATTCTAAAAATATAGGAGTTAATCTATTTATAGCATTTATTTGTGTAGTAGTTAATCTTTTAGGAAATGTAATAAAAGCATTATCTACATATTCACTACTTGGAGTAATATTAACGAATGTTGCTATACCTATTTTAGCAAGAGCCCAAGAAATTTCAAAAATATCTCCTTTAATTAGTTTTTTCTCTAATCTTTTAAGAAGATTTTTTTCTTTTAAAAATGGTTTTATTAATTTTGGATGCTCAAAACTAAGGGTTGGATAGGGAAAGATAGTTGTATCTATTTCATTAATGGATGTTCTATAAAACAAAATAATTCTTATCTCACTATAACTATTTAATTTTTCTTTATATATCTCAATTGTATTAAACATAATGTTCCTTCTTTCTTGGTGCAAATTATTTTATCACATATTTCTTTTTTTGTTAAATTATTGTACAATAAAGATGTAAAGGTAGTGATAATATGTATGATGTAGTTGTAGTAGGAGCAGGTCCTGCAGGGCTTTTCGCTTCCTTAAATCTTGCTCGTAATAGTAAATTAAAGGTATTACTTGCAGATGAAGGAAAGTTTAGTGAAAAACGTGTCTGTCCTATGAACTCTAAAGGAACAGCATGTGTTAATTGTAATCCTTGTAATATTTTATCAGGATATGGTGGAGCGGGTACTTTTTCTGATGGTAAACTTAACTTTATTCCTAAGTTAGGTAAGACAGATTTATTTAAGTATATGGAGAAGAGTGATGCCTATAAACTAATTGATGAAGTAGAGTCTATCTTTAATGAGTTTCATATGGATAGTGATACTTATCCTAGTAATATGGATGAAGCTTTAAAGCTAGATGAAAAAATTGCTAAAGCAGGGGCTAATCTTTTGATTATTAAACAAAAACATTTAGGTAGTGATTATTTACCTAAATATATTGAAGATATTGAGAATGCTTTAAGAAAATTAGGTGTTACTTTACTTGATAATTTTAAATGTACTGATATAAGAAAAGAAGAAGATTATTATGTTGTATCTTCTAAGAATGGAGAATATAAAGCTAGAAATGTTATAGTCGCTCCTGGTAGAACAGGTGCTAAATGGGTTCAAGAGCTAGCAGATAAATATAATATTCCATATACATCTCAAAGTATAGAGATTGGTGTTAGAGTAGAAGTTAGAAAAGAGATATTAAAAGAAATTACAGATATTATCTATGATCCAACAATCTTTATTAAGACAAAGACTTATGATGATGAGATTAGAACTTTTTGTACTAATCCAGGAGGTTTTGTAGCGAAAGAGAATTATTATGGATATATATGTGTAAATGGACATGCTCTAAAAGATATTAAATCATCTAATTCTAATTTTGCTTTTATCTCTAAAATTAACTTAACAGAACCTATTACTAATACTAGAGAATATGGAGAATCTATTGCTAAACTATCTAATACTCTTGGAGGAGGTAAACCTATTTTACAGACTCTTAAAGATTTAAGAAGAGGTAGACGTTCTACTAAAGATAGAATAAAGAAAAACTATGTAGAACCAACTTTAAAAGACTATACAGCAGGAGATTTAGCTTTAGCATTACCTCATAGAATTATTACTAATATCTTGGAAGGACTTGAAGTCTTAGATAAAATAATACCTGGAGTTAATAATGGAGAAACTCTTCTTTATGGACCAGAGATAAAGTTCTTTAGTAATGAGATTACTACTGATAATAATATGAAAATAGAAAGTGAAAATATTTATTTCGTAGGTGATGGTGCTGGTAAAGCAGGGAATATTGTTGCAGCAGCAGCGACAGGTTTAATTGCATCTAAAGATATAATTGAAAGGAATAAATGATGAAAGAGTATATGAAAGAATATATTAATGAAATTGATAAACTAATTAATGATAATCATAAATTTAGTAATGATGAAATAGATGATTTTCTATTTAAGATGAAGTTATTTCAAAAAGAAAGAGTAATCCATCTAGTAATAACCCTTTCTTATGTTTTCTTTACAATTTTATTTCTATTCATTACTAAATATATTTTTGCTATGTTTATAATATTCTTTATTTTACTTATATTTGATGGCTTTTATGTATATCATTATTTCTTCTTAGAAAATAGTGTCCAATATATGTATAAACAGTATGATAAAATGAAAAAAAGTAGTATAATTAAAAAGAATAGGAAAGAGGGATAATATGAATTTACAAGGAAAAATTGCAGTAGTAACTGGTGGTGCGATGGGTAATGGTAAAGGTATTGTAGAATCATTACTTAAATATGGATCATCTGTTGTTATTTTAGATAAGTCAAGTGAATTAACTAATACTGTTAATGAATTAGGTGCTAAAGGACATAAAGTATTAGGTATTAATGTTGATATAAGTAATAAAAACTTATTAGTACAAGTAGTTGATATTATTAAAAAGTACTATGACCATATTGATATTTTAGTAAATAATGCTGGTATTTGTAAGTTAGAAAAATTTGAAAATATGACTGATGAGTTACGTGACTTACATTTTGATATTAATATTAAAGGTACTTGGAACGTTACTAAAGTATTGCTTCCTATGTTAAGAGCAAGTGGTAAAGCTAGCATTATTAATCTATCTAGTGTTACTGGTCCTTTGGTTGCAGATTCTGGAGAAGTAGCTTATGCTACTACTAAGGCTGCTCTTGTTGGTTTTACTAAGGCTCTAGCTCGTGAAGAAGTAGACCATAATATTAGAGTTAATGCTATTTTACCTGGATATATTAGAACACCTATGGTTGATGGTATGGCAAAAGAAACTAATGCAAATGACCCTGAAAGTGTAATTAATGGTATTGCTAGTGCTATTCCTATGAAAAGATTAGGAGACCCTAGTGAATTAGGAGAACTTGCATGTTTTCTTGCTAGTGATTCATCTAGTTATATAACAGGAACAAGTATTGTAATAGATGGAGGTTCTACTTTACCTGAGACTGTTACTATGGGAGTATAATAAAAAAGGCTGCAATGATTAAATTTTCATTACAGTCTTTTTAGTAGCAGCCTAATGTTGAATTAGGCAATAACCTTCAATTTTGTGAACATAACAAACGCTATGAACGCCGAAGCTAGGCTGAGGCTACTATCTCCCATTTATAGTATATAATTTTTTACTTAATAAATTGTTTTGTCAAACATTATTTTTTAAGTTATTCTCAAGTATTGTTAACATTTCATTTTTCATATCATCAGTTGCATTATTCCAAATTATTTCCATAAATACTCCCATACCAGGAAGTGTTACTTCATCTTTAGAATTAATTGATTCAACTATCGCTTCTTTAATCGCTTCCTTATTATCATTCTTAAAATTATTTAAAATATAATCTTTTATACTCATAAAATCATCTCCTAGACATATCTTTACCAATATTTTTTAAATTATACTATAATTTTTTTGTTCTTTAGTATATAATTTTATTAGGAGGGATAATATGTCAACAGGAATGATTATAGGAATTGTAATAGTTGCAATTATCATTATTTTAATAATTTGGTATGTAGTAACATATAACTCATTAATTTCTTTAAGAAATAGAGTTAAAGATCAATGGAGTCAAATTGATGTTCAATTAAAAAGAAGAGCAGATTTAATTCCTAATTTAGTAGAAACAGTTAAAGGTTATGCTAAACATGAAAGTTCTACTTTAGATGCTGTTGTTAATGCTCGTAATAGTTTTAATACTGCAGGTACTAAAGAAGAAGAGATGAAAGCTAGTGGTGAATTAACTGGTATGTTAAATAGATTATTCGCTCTTGCAGAAGCATATCCAGACCTTAAATCTAATCAGAACTTTGTTTCACTTCAAAATGATTTAAGAGATACTGAAGATAAGATTAGTACAATGAGACAATTTTATAATGATACAGTACTTACTTATAATAATAAAGTGCAAACTATTCCAAGTAATATAGTTGCTAGCATTTCTCATTTTAAAGAAGAAGCTTTCTTTGAAATAGATGAGAAAGATAAAGAGACACCTAAAGTATCATTTTAAGACTTGCTTTATGCAAGCTTTTTTTCTAAGGAGTGAATGGTTATGAGTAAAAATAAAATCTCAATTATAATAGTTGTAGCAGTACTTGTTATTATGTTTTTACCAGTAGGATTTTCTTTATTTGATGGAGAGCCTACTGATAAGTTTTTAAGTGAGATAGAAATACTTGATGATGGTTCTATTAAGGTGAGAGAGCTTATTAAAATGAATGGTGAGTATAATGGTATGGAACGTGATGTTAGTTATGCTAATTCTAGTAGCGAGCCATATAATGGAGATATAAGTGCTATAAAGGGTAATAGTACATTATATGATGGAAGTGGTATTACAGATATTAAAGTAGGTTCTATTAGTGATGATGGAGATTTAACATTTGATGACTTTAATAGAGATATTAACTATTTTGATGAAGTTAGTTATGCTAGTAATGGGACATCTTCTAAATATACATTTAAAACCTTTATGGATGAAGTTAATTTAAAACTTTTCAATCCTAGTGATTTAGATGAAATCTTTTATATTGAATATACTGTAACAGATGTAGTAGTTGTTCATGAAGATATTGCAGAACTTGCTTGGAATACACTAGGTGATGGCTATAGAGAAAATATAGGAGATTATGAAGTTAAAGTAGTATTACCTAATAGTGATAGCGATTATAGAGTGTGGTTACATGGACCTTTAAATGGTAATATAGAAAGAACTAATAATAAGCAAGCTTTAGGTACATTTAACTTTTTAGGAGCATATAATCCAGTTAGTGTTAGATTAATATTTGATAAGTCTTTAGTTCCTAATGCTACTAAAGTTAGTGGTTTAACTGCCAAAAGTGCGATTATAGATTATCAAACTGAACTTAGTGATGAAGCAAATAGGGAAAGAGAAAGAATCCAAAGACAAAATTTGATATTAATAATTGCAAGTAGTGTTTGGGCTTTAATTGCAATTAGTCTTGCAGTTAGTGTTTATTTAAGAGAGAAAAAAATGAAGAAGACTACTTTTAATATGGAATACTTTAGAGATTTTCCTGCTAGTTATGGACCAGAGGTGTTAGAGTATTTAATAGATAAAAACGTAACAGAAAAGAGTTTGTCTGCTACCATATTAAACTTAATATATAAGAAAGTCTTAAAAGTAGAAATTATTGATAGAAAATTAAAAGATGATTATAAACTAGTATTACAAGAATATGATGAATCTACTTTAACAGAAACAGAAAAGATAGCTTTAAACCTTATTATTAATGAGATAGGTAATAGTAAAGAAGTAGTACTTTCTACTATAAAGAAACATTGTTCTACTTTAAGTAATGCCAATAATGTAATGGATTTGTATAATGATTTTATTAAGACTAGTAAAAACTTAGGTAAAAGTGAGTTATTCTTTGCAAAGACTCCTGGAATAGTTGCATCTACTGTTATCTTTAGTTTGTTAGGTATTATTTTAGCTTCTATTAGTTTTGGTCTTGATTTATCTTGGTTAGGAATCATTATAATTATTCTTATGATTTTCTTAATTATCTTTGTTATAACTAGAAAGTTTTATACAAAAAAGGGTGCAGAACATTATGCTAAATGGATGGCTCATAAGAAATTCTTAGAAGACTTTAGTAGATTTAATGAAAAAGAGTTACCTGAGGTAACTTTATGGGATAAGTATTTAGTATATGCAGTTGTTTTGGACTGTGCAGATAAACTTTCTAAAGAAATGGAACTTAAGATGCCTAATATGGATACAACAAATACTACTTATGTAGGTTATAATCCTTATATGACTCATTATATTATAACGTCTAATATTTATTCTAGTGTAAATAGTGGTATACATACTGCAGTTGCATCATCACGTTCATCAATCGCGGCGAGCCAAACTTCAAGTGGAGGTGGCTTTGGAGGCGGTTCCATTGGTGGAGGTGGTTCCTTCGGAGGTGGAGGCGGTGGAGGCCGTTTCTAATCCTCAAGAAAACATAAAATAATTTTAATAATTACATAAGTATTTTCTAAATAACAATAGTGAGTACAATTAGGAAAGATAATAAGCTCACTATTTGTTATTTTTTTATGCATTAATTTACCATCTTTTAGAGGAGTGTCAGTATCTTTTTCTCCCCATAGTATTAGGGTATTGGTATTAATAGAAGATAAGTAATTAGTTAGGTCTAAATTAACAATGTTTTTAAAAGTCTCACGCATATTTTCATCTAAAGATTGATAATCACTACTTGAGAATTTATTGAATAAATATGTCTTAAATTTATGTTTAAACTTTTTAGGAAGATAATCTGCTAAAGACTGTAGAGTTTTATATAGTTTAAGTCTAAACTTTTTCTTTAAAGTCATTTTAGGTTTAATTCCCGCACTATCTATTAATATTAAGTTATTAATAGAGACATTATATTTAGAAGATAATAGTATGGCAATTCTACCTCCAAATGAATGGGCAATTATATTAGGGTTAGATATTTTTAAATCATTAAAGAACTTTATAATCATTTCTGTATAATCATCCATAGTAAGATTATAATTAGGAAATTTAGTTTCTCCAAAACCTGGATAATCTATAATATAAACAGTATAATCTATCTTTAAAATATTTATCATTTCTAAAAAAGTATTTCTAGTTTCTCCCCATCCAGGTAGTATTACAATTACATCTTTAGAGTCCCCATACTTTTGATAAGATAAATTTATATCTTTATAGTCAATAGTCATATTCAACACCTATTATAAGATATGTAAATATTAAGAATTGTTTAATAAAAAAACAAAAAATTAATTTTGCTTTTTCCTCTAATAAATTATACATTAATACTTTTTAATATTCTAATGAAGTGATTAGCTTCTCTTAAAACATGATCTGCTAAAAGGGGAACAATTATACTTTTAATTTTACAGTTTAGTATTCCTTCTTCACCTGCTATTTTAAAGTTTCTAAAACTAATCGTTTCATTTAAACTAACATTTTTAAGATTAGGTTGAAAAGTTTTAAATTGTTCTAGAATAGCTTCATATTCTTCTGCATATTTATTAGCTTGTTTAATTAATACTTTTTCTGTTGGATCAAGTAATCCTCTTATAAACTCAGCATGTTCTTTCATAATGTTATTCCAGAATAATTCCTGTTCATAAATATAGTTTCTATCAAATGGTTCATTACTTTCTATTTTGTTTAATAAGTTATAATACATTTTCGCTTCATTAATTATATGAGTGATTAACAAAGGATAATTAGTTGTATACATTTTACAAGATAAAACATTATTTAATATATTAGTTTTAAAAGAAATTAAGTTTTGAATAAGGGGTAGTGTTCTTCTATTTATATTGCTAATACTATTTATTAATCTTTCATTTACATTAATCATTCCACTTCTTAACTCTATTTGTCTTCTAGTTATATTACTATCAATTTCTATACCTGATAAATTACTTGTTTTTATTTCTGCTTCTAAAGTATTATTAGTAATCATCTCCCCATCATTTAGAAAATTTTGACTTATATTGTTATTCGCTAGTTCTACTATTCTTGATAGAATGGTAGAAAAGTTTTTTTGAAAATTGTGAGCTATTCTTTTTAGGTCTTTATCTTTTTCCATAAAAGCAGTCTCTAAAAAGAAACTATGTTCTTTCATAATACGGTCAAAAAATAAGTGTAATTCTAAAGATAATCTTACATAATCAGTTTGATTCATTTATTTTCCTCCTAATAAAAATATATGTGTATTAGTTTTGGAAAATTCTATATTAAAATATGTTTTTATGAAAAGGTTATTTGATACTAGTTTTTTAAACCTTTTCTTTCCTTTATCTTCTTATAAATATAAGTAATTATTAATACTCCTAATAATATATAGATAGGCACTTTTAACTTCTTAACAAAATTATCTAAGATAATCCAGTTATTACCTAAAGCATATCCGACATAGACAAAGGCAAAGGTCCAGGGAATGCTACCTAATGTTGTATATATGACAAACTTAAGAAAGGGGACTTTACTAACTCCCATAGGTAAGGAGATAAGTGTTCTAATAATAGGAAAGTTTCTTCCGATAAATGCAGCCCATGGTCCATATTTATTAAACCATTTATCACATTTATCTATGTCTTCTTCTTTCATAAAGAAAAACTTACCATAAGTCTTTATAAAAGGCCTTCCTCCAAAATATCCAAAAGCATAGATTATAATGGCACAAAATACACTACCAAGTACTCCTATTAGTAATGCCATAGAAAAAGAAAAGAAACCTCTACCTGCAAGTATACCTGCTGTTGCAAGTATAAGTTCGCTTGGAATAATAATTATAACTGCTTCCAGTACCATTCCAATAAACATGCCTAAATAGCCTAGATTAGTCATTAAAGAAGTAATGTATGAGTCCATAGTATCACCTTTAATAAAATATATGTTAAAAATTAATTGTTTATCTCATAAATATTAAGTATAATTTTAGTAAATAATAATACTGAGGTGTTAAGAGTGAAAATTAAACCATTAAGAGTCTTACTTATAGTAACTATATTTATTAGTGTAATATCTTTAGGTTGCGGTGTCTTTATTTATAACGATATGAAAGAAAGAGAAGAAGTGTCTTTAAATGTTTCTAATACTAGAAAATCTTTAATTAAAGATGAGGATGTTTTAATTAAAATAAAATCTAATTATGGAAGTGCTGTTAAGACTACTAAAGATACTAAACTTTATATAAATGATAATGGTAAGTATAAAGATATTGGTAGTATAAATAAAGATAATATATTAGAACTTGAATCTATTGATAACATTAATTTAAATAATAAATATTTTAAATTGTTAGATAATGATTATTATGTGTCTTATAAAGATGTAATACCTACTGATGAATCTATTAATAAAAGATATCTTAATTATATAGAATTTCCTATAGAAGTTACTACTAAAGAAAATGTAGTTTATTATGATGAGAATTTTAATGAAGTTTTTACCATAAACACCCCTGTAATTTCTAAAGTTATTGTTAATTTAGGTGATTATTATGGGATATCCTTATTATCAAGATTAGTTTATGTAAAAAAAGAAGATGTTAGTAATACAGTAGAGGGTGATAGTAGTGTAGATATGGCAGAGTCTGTTCCTGCGATACTTTATCATTTTATCTATTTAGATGGTGATACTAGTTGTAATGATATTATTTGTCATAGTGAAGAACAGATAGATTCACATTTTAAGTTTCTTGCGGATAATAACATTTTTACACTAAACACTAGTGAAGTATTAAGCTTTATAAAGGGTGAGATTAATCTTCCTAAGAAGTCTATTTTAATTACAATAGATGATGGAGCAAGGGCAGAGAACTTTATTCCTTTCTTAGAAAAGTATGGTTTAAATGCAACACTGTTTTTAGTTAGTTCTTGGTATCCTGTTAATAAGTTTGAATCATCTTATTTGGAAATAGCAAGTCATACTCATAATATGCATACGACTGGTGTTTGTCCTACTGGTCAAGGTGGTGGGATTAATTGTTTACCTGAAAGTGAAATCTTAAATGATTTAAAACTTAGTAGAGAAACTTTAAATAATACTAAAGCCTTTTGTTTTCCTTTTTATGAGTATAGTAATTATTCTATTAATTTAGTAAAAGAAGCAGGGTTTGAAATGGCTTTTATTGGAGGTTCTACTAAAATAAAAAAGGGTATAGACCCTTATAAAATACCAAGATACCCTATTTTAAATAGCTTTGGTGTAGATTATATAAGTAATTTGGTATTAGGTTAATATTTACGAAAATTCGTAACTAATTTATTACATCTTTTTCTTGTTATGAAGAAATTAATGTGATACGATATTTATAGGAACATTTATGTGGGTGTCGCCTCTATTCTTAATGGGAGGAGGACTTAAAAGTGAAGATGAAAACTTTTATATTAAAGCTTTTAAAGTCTATCGCTTTGGTTATTATAAGTCTTACCTTATTGATAGTGGCTATTAAGATATAAAATAAGACACTCTGCATAAGAGTGTCAATCATATTATTTATGAGGTGACATTCGAGTGTCAAAATAAATGTTCCTCATTTTTTTATTTTATGAAGAATCTCTTCATATATACATTGTAACATAATTTTTTCTAAATAGATAGATAAAAAAATAATTTGTTAATTAAAATATTGATATCCGAAAGCTATATAAATTTAAATTTGGATATCCGAAATAAATAATGCCCATATAC
>CALVUX010000026.1 GCA_944363715.1 uncultured Bacilli bacterium | reverse complement strand
AGACTTTATGAATGTACCAATGGGACAAAAGACATAAATAAAGCAGTAAAAAGAAATTTAGAAAGATTTCCTGAAAACTTTATGTTCAGATTAACTGATGAAGAATATAATGCTTTGAGGTTCCAAATTGGAACCTCAAATATAAAAGGTGGCAGAAGATATAATCCATATGTTTTTACAGAACAAGGTGTTGCAATGCTTTCTAGTGTATTACATTCGGAAACGGCAATAAATATGAGTATCAAAATTATTAATGCTTTTGTAATGATGAGAAAATATGTATCTACTAATATATTAGAACAAAAATATATAAATAATATGGTACTAGAAGATCATGATAAAATTAGAGCATTAGAAGACTCATTTCAAAAATTTGAAGAAAAAAGGAAGACTACGGAAATATATTTCAATGGTCAAATTTATGATGCATACTCTAAAATACAAGAGATATTTAATAGTGCTAAAAATGAACTAATAATAATTGATGGATATGCAGACAATACAATGCTAGATATTGTAAAAAGATTAAAGATAAAAGTAACAATTATAACTAAACCTAATAATTTACTTACCTTACAGGATATAGAAAAATATAATAAGCAATATAATAACTTAACTGTTATATATGATAATACATTTCATGATAGATATTTTATTATAGATGAGAAAATAGTCTATCACTGTGGTGCTAGTATAAATAGAATAGGTTATAAAACTTTTTCTATTACTTTAATAGGGGATAGTGATGTAAAAGAAGCATTATTAAAAAAAGTAAATAAAAGACAGGAGGAAAAAAATATGAATTTCATAATTAAAGAAGGAAATATTAATGATATTAATGAAGTGGTAGATGCTATTAAGTATTTACATGACATAATTGAGAATAAAGAATGGTATGCGATAGGACTTGCTGATTATGATAAAATCTTAAATAAATTAAATGATGATGCCATTATTGTTAAGGCTTTATATAAACATGATTTGGCAGGCTTCCTACTTGTAGAACGACATATTAATCCAAATCATGAACTTGCAGAAGAAATACCTAAAGATGAGTTATTTTCATCTGTTGAAATGGATAATGCCGGAGTCTTACCAAAATATAGAGGAAATCATTTGCAAGAACATTTGATTTTAAAAGCAGAATCTATAATGAAAGAAAGAGATAGTAGTATAAAGTATTCTTATGCAACTGTTCATCCTGATAATTTAGCAAGTCTTAAAACTTTAGAGAAGGCAGGTTATAAAAAATATAAAGAAAAGTTAATGTATGGTGGTAAAATAAGATATATAATGAGAAAGGAATTAGTGTGAGTTATATAAAAGGTTTAAGAAAATATGTAGGACATAATCCCATATTAACAGCAGGAGTTCTTCTATTTGTATTTAACGATAAAGATGAAGTATTAATGCAACTTAGAACTGATTATAATCAGTATGGTTTTCCAGGTGGAGCGATGGAATTAGGTGAAAGCTTTGAAGATGTGGCAAGACGTGAATTAAAAGAAGAAACTAACTTAGATATTATAGATTTAGAGATGGTTAAAGTGTTATCTGGAAAAGATACATATAGAGAATATCCTAATGGAGATAAATTATATGATATAACTGCTATCTATGTAGTAAAGAAATATAGTGGAGACTTAAAAGCAAATGATAATGAAAGTAAAAAGTTAGAGTGGTTTAATGTAAGTAACTTACCATCTAATATGACAGAACATACTAAAAACTATCTTTTAAAATATGGAGATATTTTAGGTATGGCTTTAAAGATATATAAAGGGGTGAATAAATAATGATAGATTTACATATGCATACAACTTATTCTGATGGAACAGATACAGTTAAAGAACTATTAGAAAAAGCTGAGTTTTTAGGTTTAGAAGTTATTTCTATAACAGACCATAATACTTGTAAAGCCTATTTTGAAATGGAAAAATTTAATGTAAAAGAAATATATCATGGAAATATTATAGTAGGATGTGAATTTACTACTAATTTTGATAATAGATTAGTAGAAGTATTAGGTTATGGTTTTGATTATAAAAAGGTTAACAAGTATTTAATAGAAAAATATAATCCACTAAATAATAAGAAAAGATTTGAAGCTTTTTACATAAAAATAACTGAAAGAATAAAAAAACTTGGATTAGACTGTGATTTAGATATTATTAAAAAAGCTAAAAAAAGAAAGTTTTTTGAAATAGCAGTTTATGAAGAATTAATAAAGCATGAAAATAATAGAAAGATATTAAAAGAAGATATTTGGGATTCTTATAGTGACTATTATAGAAAAGGTATAACCAATCCCAAAAGCAAAATATTTATAAACAAAGCTAGCTATTATCCAAATATAAAAGAAATAGTAAAACTTATCCATGAAAACGGTGGTATTGCTTTCTTAGCTCATCCTTATCAATATAAATTTACTGATACAGAAAGCTTTCTAGATAAACTTTATAATGAAGTTAATTTAGATGGGATAGAGTCGTATTATACAACGTTTAATGAAAAACAAACTAATTATTTACTTGATTTTGCAAAGAAAAGAAATCTCTTAATATCAGGTGGAAGTGACTATCATGGTACTAATAAAGAAAATCATAATCTAGGTGTAGGTAGAGGTAATCTTAAGATAAGTAAAGATATTATAAATAACTATAAAATAGGGAAATATTACCAGTAATTTTTTTATTCACGAAATATTGAATTTTCTAATATTTTATGATACTATGAATATGTAAAAGAAATTTACATAAAATAAAAAAATAAGGAACACTTAATATTGACGTGTTGAGTGAGCCTTTAGTATTATTGTTAGGCTACCTAATCAACAGATGTTAGTTAGGTAGTTTTCCTTTATATTAATACTATGAATAGTAAGAATAGTAAAAGGAAGATAATCATTACTAAAGAAAAAATTAGAAAATATTTCTTGTTCATTAATATCACCTCCCTCTATTTATGAAAGAGGCTCTACCCAACTATTAAATGTTCCTAGATATATAGTAACATATTATATATTTTATAACAATTAAAAATACAAAGTTTTTACTGGGATTTTTTACCACTATATAAGGGATTATTTTAAACATAAATTATAGATATTGTCATTTAACTTCACCTATGATAGACTTAAAAAGAAATGAGGAGTTATTATGAAGTTAGTAATAGAAAATCTAAGTAAAAGCTTTGATAAAAAAGAAGTACTTAAAAATATTAATTTTACTTTTGAAAGTGGTAAGATTTATGGATTATTAGGAAGAAATGGAGCAGGGAAGACTACTTTCTTTAACTGTCTAAATGAAGATTTAAAGTGTGATAGTGGAGAGTTTTATTTAAGTGATGGCAAGTCTGATAAAAAAATAGAAAGTAGTGATATAGGCTATGTTCTATCAACACCTGTAGTACCTGAATTTCTAACAGGAAGAGAGTTTTTAAAATACTTTATAGATATTAATAAAGATAAGATTAAAGACTTAAAAACTATAGATGAATATTTTGATATAGTTAAGATAGATATAGAAGATAGAGATAAACTTATGAAAGATTATTCTCATGGTATGAAGAATAAAATGCAGATGTTAATCTATTTAATAGCAAGTCCAAATATTTTATTACTAGATGAGCCCTTAACTTCTTTTGATGTTGTAGTAGCAGAAGAGATGAAAGAGTTATTAAAGAAAATGAAGAAGAATAGAATTCTTATTTTTTCTACTCATATTATGGAACTAGCTTTAGATTTATGTGATGAGATAGTAGTGTTAAACAAAGGTGAACTTTTAGAAATAAAAAGAGATGAATTAACAGATAAAGAATTAAAGAATAAGATAATTAATGTTTTAAAAGGTGAAGAAGATGCTTAATAACTTTTTAATATCTTTAAAAGTAAAAAATGCTTATACTGTTAATCAAATTATTTATAGCTTTAGTAAACTACCTTTAATAGGAAAGTTAATACCTTCTAAGTTTTATGGATTTAAGAGTTTTAAAGTAATTAGTTTTATAATATTTATTATAAGAGAATTAATTAAAACTTTTGGTTATAAACTACTATATATTTATATATTCTTATTATTGCCTTTAACTCTTTATAAAGGTTTTGATGTTAGTTACATAATACATATCTATATATTTCTAGCATTAATTGGAAGTTTCTCTAATACAGAAATATTCAATCCCACAAGAGATAAATACTATTTAATAGTCTTAATGAAAATGAGGGCAAAAGATTATATTATTCCTAATTTTATATATTTCTTAGGAAGTATCTTTGTAGGACAGTTAGTATCTTTAATTCTCTTATTCTTTAATATTATTACTTGGTATCAAGCTTTAATGTTAGTATTGTTTACTATAAGTGCAAAAGTAATTGCCATTAACTTTTACTTCTATCGGATGAAAAAGAAAAATATTATTATAAATGAAAATAAACCTAAATCTTGGTCATTATATTTTATCTTAATAATATCTCTTTTATCTTTAGGATATTTATTACCATACTTTAATTTAGTTATACCAGTTAATGTTTTCTATGTAGTTTTTGTTATTATTCTAATACTTGGAATAATATCTTTTAGAAAAGTATTAACTTATAATAATTATCAATATTTATGTAAAGAATTATTAAAGCATTATAATATCTTTGTTACTAATAATTCTAATAATACAGAATTAATTACTAAAACTAGTAGGGAACAGATAACTTTAGATAAAGGTATAACTAGTGATAAGAGTGGTTTTGCTTACTTTCATGATTTATTTGTTAAAAGACATAGAAAACTCTTAATTGATAGTGCTAAAAAGACGACAATATTTATTTTAATAATAGGTATAGTTTTAGGAGTGCTTATCTTCTTTATTCCTACCTTAAAAACTGGAGTTAATAACTTTGCTTTATTACTTCTACCTTATATGTTATTTATAATGTATTTTATTAATACAGGTAAAAACATAACTAATGCGATGTTTATGAACTGTGATCACTCTATGTTATTTTATAGATTTTATCGTGAACCTAAAATAGTATTATCGCTATTTAAAGAAAGATTAAAAACAGTAATAGTTATTAATTTATTACCAACTACTGTTCTTTCTTTTGTTCTTGCTATACTTTTATATTTAAGTGGGGGAACAACTAATTTCCTAAACTATATAATTATCATATTATCAGTTATTTCTATGTCTATATTCTTTTCTATTCATAACTTAGTCTTATATTATTTATTGCAGCCTTATAATATTGGTATGGAAATGAAAAGTACAACTTATACAATTGCAAGTTTAATAACTTATTGGGCCTGTTACTATATCTCAAGAATAGAAGTTTCTACTTTTATCTTTGGAATTATCATGATAATCTTTGTTATACTTTATTCTATAATATCTCTATTCTTAATATATAACTATGCTCCTAAAACTTTTAAACTAAAGAATTAATACCAATAAATTTGGTATTTTTCTATTGACATTAAATAATATTTATTGTATAACTGTATTAGTTAAGTAATACAAAAGAGGTGATAGTTATAAGTTATGTTTTTGATAATGATAAACCTATTTATTTACAACTAGAAGAGATAATTAAAAAAGAGATATTTAAAGAAGAGTTATTACCTAGTAGTAAAATACCATCTGTTCGTGACTTTGCTTTAAAATATCAAGTAAATCCTAATACGATGCAAAAAGCTTTACAAGAATTAGAAGAAGAAGGATTTATTTATACAGTTAGAACTAGTGGAAAATATGTTACTAAAAATAAAGGGTTTATCTTAAAAGAGAAGAAAAAACTTGCTAAAAACTTATATCAAGATTTTATTAATAATTTAAAATCTTTAGGATATAGTGATAGTGATATTAAGAAAATATTAAAGGAGAGTGAAATTTAATGGATTTATTAGAAGTTAATCATATAACTAAAAGTTATGGTAATAATATAGTTTTAGATGATGTTACTTTTAGTATTCCTAAAGGTAAAATCGTAGGACTTTTAGGACCAAATGGAAGTGGTAAAACTACTCTTATTAAATTAATAAATGATTTATTAAAAGAAGACGATGGGACTATTAAAGTAGATGGACTAAATCTTGGGCTTGAAACTAAAAAGTTAATTTCTTATTTACCAGATAAAAACTACTTAAATAATAATATGACAGTTTTAGAATTACTTAATTATTTTAAAGATTTTTATCTTGACTTTAGAATAGATAAAGCGAAAGAGTTAATAAGTAAGTTAGGACTTGATTTAAATCAAAAACTTAAAACAATGTCTAAAGGTACTAAAGAAAAAGTACAATTAATCCTTGTTATGAGTAGGAAAGCTAAACTTTATATTTTAGATGAACCTATTGGGGGAATTGATCCTGCGGCAAGAGATTATATTATTAATACAATTCTTACTAATTTTAGTGATGATGCATCACTACTTATATCAACTCACTTAATTAGTGATTTAGAAAAAGTTTTAGATGAAGTAATATTTTTAAAAAATGGTAAAGTTGTAAGAAGTGGTAGTACAGATTATATTAGAAAAGAAACTAAAATGTCTATTAATGATTTATTTAGGGAGGAATTCAAATGTTAGGTAAACTATTAAAATATGATTTTAAAAATCTTTATAAAACTTTACTACCAATATATTTAATTACTATAGTTATTACTATATTAACAGTTATTTTAAATAATCTATCTGATACTTCTAATTTATTTTCAACATTAAATGCTCTTATGACATTAAGTTATGTTGTAATATTAATGGTATTAGTTGTTGGGACATTCTTCTTAAGTATTAGAGACTTTTATTTAGACTTTGCAACTGAAAGGGGTTATTTAATTAATACTTTACCTGTTAAGAAAAGTATGATAATAACATCTAAATTTATAACAGGTATAACTACTATGATTACAAGTATTGTAGTTATGTTTATATCTATTATAATACTAATAATTGCTAATGGAGAGTGGACTAGTTTTGTAAGTGATATTACTAATTTGTTTAAGAATATACCAACTGATGCAGTAATTATGTTAATATTAATGATAGTTCTTATGATAGTAGCCTATATCTCAGGACTTGCTGTGTGTTTCTTATCTATTGCTTTAGGACAGTTAAAGAATACTAATAAACTAGGTTTTAGTTTTATTGCATATATAGCCCTTTATATTATTTATCAGATGTATTTTACTTTTTCTCTTATCTTTATAGGTACAATATGTCCTGATTTTGTAAATAGACTAGATAGTGAAATAACTGTTATATCATCAGTTAATATCTTATTTGGTATACTAATAGGACTTGTAATTATTATTACAGCGATAATTACTCCTATAACTAATTACATCCTTAAAAATAAACTTAATCTTGAATAACTCCAGTTTTGGAGTTTTTTCTTTTAAACCTCTTTTCTATCAAAAAAATATTTGCTATAATCAAAATATAGGGTAAGAAAAGATGTGATTATATGAAAATAACATTATTTTTAAACAGTAAATTAATTGATTTTAAGTTGCCTACTATAATTTCTGGTAGTTATTCTTTTGATTATAACGAGAAAGAAGAAAGTAAACTAATAAATATTGAAGCTGTTGAAGGAAAATGGATTCTTTATGAAACAACAGATGTTAAAATTATTAGTGGAGGCAATCAAGAAAAGGTAATACTTATTCCGAATACATTTTATATTTTAAAACGTAATAATATAAATTATTTAATTTATGCTAGTGCTTTAGAATTTAAAAATACAGAAGTCTATTCATATGATACTAATTTAAACTTAATAATAGGTAATAATACTAATACTGAAGCTAACATTAAATATGATTTGCAGTATTTAAATAATCAATCAGTTAAAGTTAACTTTAAAGATGGAAAACTTACTTTGGAAAAAAGTGCTTCACTTCCTGTTTATATTAATAAACTAGCTTTATCAAATAACATATATTTTATAACAACTGGTGACTTAATAGAAATATATGGTTTAAGTTTATTATTCTTAAATAATATTTTAATAATAAACAAAGTTGCTAATATTGATTTAACACTATCAAAACTAGTAAGATATTCTTTTCCAACTTTAGATGCTCCTATAAATATAGAAATAAAAGATATAGATTTATATAATAAAGATGATTACTTTTCTAAATCACCTCGTCTTAGAAGAATAATTGAAACTAAAAAAATAAAATTAAGTGCACCACCAAGAGAAAACGATAGTAATCAATTGCCATTAATTTTGGTTATTGGTCCTATGTTAACAATGGGTATAATGGCGGGAACAATGTTACTTAATACTGTTTCAAGAATTTATTCAAAGCAAACAACAGTTTTTGAATCATGGCCACAATTAGTTATGAGTGGAGCTATGTTAATTTCTATGTTAGTATGGCCTTTAGTAACTCAGTGGTATAATAGAAAAATGAAGAAAAAGCATCAAAAAGAATTAGTTGAAAAATATAGCGCTTATTTAGATGAAAAAAGAAAAGAATTAACAGAAGAAGCAAAACTTCAAAAAAATATTTTATTTGAAAATTTGATTACTATTAATGAATGCTTAAATATTATTAAAAATAAAGGTATAAATTTTTGGGATAAGCGAGTTGATCAAAGTGACTTTTTAGTTGTTAGACTTGGTATAGGTAAAGAAAAATTAGATGTTAAAATAGATTATCCAGATGAAGGATTTACAATTGAAGAGGATGATTTAAAAGCTAATGCTGATAAATTAGTAGAAGAGTTTAAATACATAGAAAATGTTCCTGTTGGTTATTCTTTATATGAAAATAAAACTACAGCTGTTATGGGAGAAAGATATAAAGTTATTAATTTTGTTCATAATATAATTTTACAACTATTAACTTTTTATAGTTATGAAGATATTAAATTAGCAGTTTTTACTAATGAAAATAATAAAAATAATTTTTCTTATTTAAGATATTTAAAGCATACATTTACAAACGATATGAGCTTTAGATTTTTTGCTACAGACTTAGATTCAACTAAAAATGTAGCTGAGTATTTGTCTTTTATAGCAAATCAAAGAATAAATATAAAAGATAATGGTAATAGTCCTTATAAACCTCACTATATAATTATAGTAGATGATTTAGATATGTTAAAAAGATATGACTTAATTAAAACTATTACAGAAACAGATGAAAATATTGGATTTAGTTTATTAATAATCGAAAATAGACTAAGTAAGTTGCCTAGTAAATGTAATAACTTTATTACTGTTGCTGATAATAATAGTGGTATTTTGAAAAATTCATATGAAAAACAAGAACAAACTGCTTTTGTTGATGAAATAAACTATAATATTAATATGTTACAAATTACGAAGATTTTATCAAATATACCAATAGAATTTGAAGACGGATTTAAAGAGCTACCTAATATGATTACTTTTCTTGAAATGGAAAAAGTAGGTAAAGTTGAACAACTTAATATTTTAAATAGATGGAATACAAATGATTCAACAACAAGTTTAAAAGCCGAAGTCGGAGTTTCAGAAGATGGAGACTTAATGTATCTAGATCTTCATGAAAAATATCATGGACCTCATGGCTTAATTGCTGGTATGACTGGTAGTGGTAAGTCAGAGTTCATTATTACTTATATTTTATCTATGGCTATAAACTACAGCCCTGATGATGTTGCTTTCATCCTAATTGATTATAAAGGTGGTGGCTTAGCCGGTGCCTTTGAAAATAAAGTAACAGGTATTAATTTACCTCATTTAGCAGGTACTATTACTAACTTAGATAAAGCAGAAATGGATAGAACTTTAGTAAGTATTAACAGTGAATTGCAAAGAAGACAAGCACTTTTTAATGAAGCAAGAGATAATTTAGGAGAAAGTACTATTGATATTTATAAGTATCAAAGATTCTTTAAAGAGGGCCGACTTAAAGAAGCTATACCACATTTATTTATAATTTGTGATGAATTTGCTGAACTTAAAAGCCAACAACCAGATTTTATGGATAATTTAATATCAGTTGCAAGAATTGGTCGTAGCTTGGGAGTTCATTTAATTCTTGCTACGCAAAAACCTAGTGGAGTTGTTAATGATCAAATTTGGTCTAATACCAAATTTAGGGTTTGTTTAAAAGTTCAAGATGAAGCAGATAGTAAAGAAATGTTAAAACGCCCCGAAGCAGCAGCTCTTAAACAGATAGGTAGGTTCTATTTACAAGTAGGATATGATGAATATTTTGCTTTAGGACAGTCAGCTTGGTGTGGAGCTAAATATTATCCTTCAGAAAAAATTGTTAAACAAGTAGATAAAAGTATTAATTTTATCAATGATTATGGAGCTTTCATAAAAAGCATTCAAGCAGCTAGTTCTAAAAGTATGGGAGCTAAGGGAGAACAAATTTCTGCTATTTTAAAAAGTATTATTGAAATAGCAAAAGTAGTAAACAAGAAAGCTAAACGTTTATGGTTACCAAATATTCCTAATATAATTGTTACAGATAATATTATTTCTAAATATAGTATTTCTTTTACTCCTTACAATATTGAAGCTATTATAGGTGAATATGATGCTCCAGAAAAACAAGAACAAGGTATAGTTAAATATAATCTTTTAGAAGATGGTAATACATTAATTTATGGTAATGATGGTAGTGAAAAAGAGATGCTTTTAAATACTATTATTTATTCAACGTGTAAATATCATAAAGTAGAAGAAATAAACTATTATATTATTGATTATGGATCAGAGTCGCTTAGAAGGTTTATAAGTCTACCACAAATAGGAGGAATTGTTTTTAGTGGAGAAGAAGAAAAATATAATAATTTACTTAAACTATTAAAAGAAGAGCTTATAAAAAGAAAAAAATTATTTGTAGATAGTGGGGGTAGTTATCTAAATTACCTAAAAACTAATGATAATAAACTACCTGTTATAACAGTTGTAATAAATAACTTTGATTCTTTATATGAAAGCAATCCAAATCTTTATGAAGAAATATCGGATTTAATTAGAGATTCAGTTAATTATGGAGTTGTTTTCATCGTAACAGCTAATGCTATAAACTCTATTAATAGTAAGTTAACTTCTAACTTTACTAATTTGTATGCCTTTAAACTAAAAGATACTAGTGATTACAGTTTTCTTTTTGGATTAAGAGTTAAAACTATGCCAAGAGATATTTTAGGTAGAGGGTATTTAAAAACTGACAGTGTTCATGAATTTCAGACTGCTAGTATCACTGAAGATGAAAATAATTTGAATGATTATTTACAAACTTTTATAAAAGAACAAAGAGAAAATAATGAAAATAAAGCTAAAAGAATACCAACACTACCAGATATAATACGTTTTAAAGATATTTTAGAAGAAGTAATAGATATAAGAAATATCCCAGTTGGTATTAGTAAAAAAGATTTAGAGATTTTAACAGTAGATTATTTAGCAAATATAGGTAATATTATTACTTCTAATAGAATTTCTAATACAAAGAAATTTATTAAAAGTTTATTGATGATGATTAATAGTATTAAAAATAGTACTTTAATAGTTATTGATGCTACTAAAGATTTAAACTTAGATTCTAGTTTGTATCATAATTATTATATAGATAATTTTAATGTTATCTTAGATAAATTGATTGAATATTTTACAAAATTAATAGAAGAAAAACAAACTAAAGAAGGCATTATATTAATTTATGGTTTAAATAAATTTATTACTAAATTAAATGATAATACAAGATTAACTGACTTTATTAAAAAAGTAAAAGAATATGAAAAAATGGGTATAATAATTGTAGATGATGCTTCTAAAATTAAACAGTATTCTTTTGAAACATGGTTTAATGGAACATTTAGTATTAATGATGGTATATTTATAGGTAGAGGTGTTAGTGATCAAAATCTTTTACATTTATCTACAGTAACAAGAGAAATGTCTAAAGATATAAAAAATGATATGGCATATTTAATTTCTGAGGGTTATGCAACACTTTTCAAAGCAATAGATTTTATTAGTGAAGAAGGTGATAATCTTGAAAAATAAAGTATTAATAAAGTTAATAATACCTGAATTAGATACAACTTTTGATGTTTTTATTCCTGTTAATGAACTTGTTTGGAAAATAAAGAAATTAATTATAAAAGCCATTTCTGATTTATCTAATGTTAATATTAGTATGAATATAGAATGTGTTTTGATAAATAAAGATAATAGTAAAGTTTATAACAATAATGAAATAATTTTAGAAACAGATATTAGAAATAGTAGTGAACTTATTTTAATATCAAAGTAGGAGGGTATAAAAATGGGAGAAAAATATTTACCAATAGGAACAGTAGTATTATTGAAAGGAGCTACAAAAAGAATAATGATATGTGGTTTCTGTTGTCGTAGTGAAAGTGATAGTACTAAGATATTTGATTATGTTGGATGCTTATCACCAGAAGGGTTTATTTCAAGTGATAAAAATCTTTTATTTAATCATGATCAAATAGACAAAATTATTTGTATGGGTCTTGTAGATGATGAAGAGAAAGAATTTAAAGGGAAATTAAATAATGTCATAAAGATGATAAATAAAGATTAGGATGATGCAAAGTGAGTGATGTAAAGAAAATAGATATTAGTAATGCTATTTCTGCTATGAATGAAGCTACATCTGCTATAAGTAATACTTATAACTACAGTTCAAATAATAATTATTCAAATACTCTCGAGAATATTGATTTGAATGATGGTAATGATATAGAGAGTTTTATAGAAGAAGCAAAAGATTTTGGTAGTGATTTTATAAATAAAACACAAGAGATAGGGAATGTTATTGTTGATAAGTTTGGTACTACTCTTGGGAAATATGAATGGTATGATGATTTTAATAGTTTTGTAGAGGAAAAGATAGTACCATTATCTCAAAAGGGTGTTGATATTCTAGTTAGGACAAAAGCAACAACGAGTACTTTTGATGTTTCTGTAGTTGAAGGAGCAATAGATTTGGTTGAATCTTTACAAGATTTACAAAATATTATAAGAATAGGAATCCTTAGTATACCTACAGGTATTTATGATGGTTTTCAAGCAATAGGAGGAATTATAACAGGCGAAGAATGGGAATCTGTTACTAAGAAGTTGTGGGATAAGACTAAGGCAGTTGTAGCACAGGATTTAACTACTTCGTTTTTTGATATGTTTTATGATGAAACAAAATATGGTCAATTATTAAAAATTAATAGTTATGGTTTTGATACTACTAGAAGTATTGGTGGTGGTGTAGGTAAAGTAGCAGGCATTGTTGGAATTAGTGTTGCTAGTGGTGGAACATTAGCTCCTTATACAGTTGCTGCTATGGCTGGATTTGGAGAAGGAGCCGAAAAATCTTGGGCTGAAGGTGCTAGTACTTTAGAAGGTTTATTATCAGCAACTTTAAATAGTACATGGGAAGGCTTACAATATTATGTAGGTGGAAAAATTGGTAGTTCAACTCTTTTTGGTGAGGGAGGTAAGTTCTTAACTAATTTAGGTAGTAATTCTATAAAAGCTAATCTTTTAAATAGCACTTCTAGAGTATTTTTAGATAGCTTAGATGGTGGTGCTGAAGGTTTTATTCAACCTTTAATTGCAACTATTTATAAAGATGGATATTATGATGAATTTGGTAATTATATTAAATTTAAAGATAGTGACAATTTTCTTTCAAAATATGGAGAAATATTTGATGATTATGGCGGTGTTAAAAATATTTTTACTAATGCTTTAGTAGGTGGTAGTGCTTCTATATTAGGAGAAGCTTTCAATATAGGGCGATTTTTTGACAAATCAAATACACAAGTTGATATAGATTCACAAAAAGTAAGAAAAATAGATGATATTCATGGTTATCAAGCAAATGAAACTGAAATATCTAGTTATTATCAAAGTGAATTATTTACAAAAGAAGATATTGAGGCTTTAATGGCAGATGCCTCTAAAGTAAATGAAAATGATTTTTATGATATTGAAAAAGTAAGAGATGTATTTTATAAAACATTAAAAGACAAAATGGATAAGGAAGAGATAGATGACGTTATTAGTAAAGTTAATATTATTGATTATAATGAGTGGTCAAATTTTATTAAGGATAGAGGACTTAATGAAAATGTATTAGGATTTGTTGATTCTTCTAGTGAACAATTATATTTTCATTCTAAAGCGAATATGCATACAGTTATACATGAATTATTCCATAAATTTGCTATGTGGAGAGATTTAAAAACGACAACTCCTAGCGGTAAGACTATTACAGTAACGGGTATAAAAGAATTTTTCCCTGATGGTACTAATAGTATACGTGCTAATGAGTCTTTAACAGAATATTTATCATCTAAGTATTATGATCAAAAAATATATTATTATGGTTATGGCGATGAAGGTACAAGGCTATGGGAAAGAATTGATAATGCTCTTTATAATAAATATGGAGAAAATGATATTTTGTTAGATAGTTATTTAAATAATGACTCTTATACTATACGATATTATTTTGATAGTTATGTTCATGATGGAGCATATGATGAACTAGTATCAAAAATGGGAAGTAATAGTATTAAACTTAAAGACATAAAAGAGTTAGTCAGTGAGTTCGAAAAAAATATTAATTATTAAAGAAATAGAACAATATTTAATAATTAATAAGATTTGGGAGGTATTAAAATGACTTATAAAGAATATGAAGATAATATTAAAAAAAAATTTATAGATTGTGTTAATACTACTGATGAAAAATTAAGGTTTAAAATTATTCAATCTTTAGAAAATTGGTATCAAGAAAATTATGCTAAAGATGTTAAAGAAGCATTTGAAAAAAAAGATGAAGTCGCACTAATTAGTATAGTGAGTGATATTGATAATGTATGTTCAAAACCTGATTATGTAAAAGTTAAATTAACATATAATGATGAGTCATATAATCTTTTAAAAAAAATAAGTCAAGATATCTTTTCTTTAGTTAAGGAAAGTATTAATAAAAATAATTATTCAATGACTAAGGATCAATATGATAAATGTCTTAATGATTTAAAAATATGTAAACAAAATGTCTCTTCTTTATTTAAAGATGATTTTGATTATCTTTATTCAGAAAGTATACTAGATTTGGATTATTTATTAAATAAAGGAAATGTTAAGGAATTAAGTTTTAGAACATCACATTATTTAGAAGAAAACGGTTTTTAATAATTTTAGATATTTCCAGTTTGTAAATATTTGTAAATGGTAAAATTAAATAGAAAGTTCCCGAATTATTAAAGGAACTTTTTTTAACGACTAAATTCCCAGTCCGAAATTTAAT
>CALVUX010000025.1 GCA_944363715.1 uncultured Bacilli bacterium | reverse complement strand
GTTATTTGCAAACTAAAAAGAGCAATTTTCGGATAATTACTCTTTACTTTTGTGTGTTATAGTCTGAATAGTTACGAAGAAATTTAATATTAGACTGTAAAGAATGTAAATTTTATATTACTAACTTCCTATTATGTGCTAAAATTAAAGATAGGAAGGTGATAATTAATGAATGAGACAAATATGTTAAAAGAAATTAGAGAAGTTACAGCTTTAGAAAACTGTATAGAAAAAAATAAAGATATAATACCTGCTATTGCTAAAGAGATTAAAGAATTTAATCCTAAAAACTTTATGATAGTAGCAAGAGGTACATCTACTCATGGAGGTATATTTGGTAAGTTTTTCTTAGAACTACATTATAAAAAACCAGTAGAAATGGCAGATCCATCTATATTTACTGTTTATGATAGTAATCTGGATTTATCTAATACTTGTGTTATTGCTATTTCTCAGTCTGGTAAAGGATATGATGTTAGTACTGTTTTAAAGAAAGCTAAGGAAAGTGGAGCTTATACTTTTGCTATTACTAATAATCCTGATTCATTAGTGGCAGAAGCCACTGATAGACATATCTTTAATGAAATTGGAGAAACTAATGCAGGAGCTGCTACTAAAGGTTACACTACTACTTTATATATCTTAACTAAATTAGCTTTATGTTTAAGTGGTGAAGATGATAACTTTGATGATAATAAATATATAGAATCAGTTAAGAAAGCATTAAACTTATATGAAGATGTTAAACCTATGGCTAAAGAATTAATGTCTATGGATATGGCTTATTCTATCGCTAGAGGTTATAGTTACTCTATCGCTAAAGAGTTTGCTCTAAAAGTTATGGAAACTTGCTTAGTTCCAGTTATTCCATATAAAGCTAGTGAATTCTGTCATGGACCACTTGCATCAACTAGTGAAAAGCATCCTGTAGTTTTATTTGCAGTAGATGATAAAACAAATGAAGATATTAAAAGAGTTATTACTTATCTAAAAGATACAAAAGCAAAAACTTATGTAGTTACTAATGATAAAGAAATCGCTAATATTAGTGATATGGCAATTGTGATAGATGAAAAGGAAAGTATTTATGCATTCTATCAAGCTGCTATCGTAATGCAATTACTATCTTGTGAAATGGCCTTTACTAAAGGAACATATCAAGATCGTGTACCTGTTTTAAAAGGAAGAACTAATACATTCTAATATATAAAAAGTGAAGAAAACTTAATCTTCACTTTTTTTATCATCTATCTTTTCATTCGCATCTTCAAATTCGCTTAATTCTTCATAGTCATCAGTAGAATCACAGAAACTTCTTCTTAAATAACTGTGCCCTCCATCAACACTACAACGACCACATTTACAAGTCACATAATCATGAGTATACTTAGATTCTATAATATCACCACAGCTTTTACATCTTATAACGTTTCTTATTATTTTTTTCATTTAAATACCTTCACTACTACTCTCTTCTTTAGTAATAACTTTTTCTAAGGGTATAACTGATTTAATAGAGGCATCTTTACAAGATGTTTTTAACTCTCCTATACTCATCTTATCTAACTTCATAGAAGTATCTATTAATCCTCCTAAGTTAATACCTGTTACTACTTCATAATTATCGTTAGTAAAAGCTAATTTACTTGTTACTTTAAATGGTGTTCCTCCCATTAAATCACAGGCAAATAGAATCTCACTATCTTTGTTATCACTAATTATTTTATTAAATTTACCTTCTAAAGAAAGATCATTATCATCACTTAAGAAGTCTACTGCAAAGACATTATCTTTTGCTCCTGCTATCATTGTAAGTGAACTTAAAATTCCACTTGCAAAATGATTATGTCCTATTATTATTATAATTTGTTTCATTAAAAACACTGCCTTTCTAACTAAATTATAGCATCTTTATCCAAAAAGAAAAAGCCTTTTGGGCTTTTTACTAAAGTATTCCAAAGAATGAGAATACTATTGAAACAATTATAATTCCTACTATTAATACTGTAGTATTTACTTTCTTTCTTAATAAGAAATAAATTAAGAAAGTAAAGGCAAATGGTAAAAGATTAGGTAAAATCTTATCAAAGAAATCTGTTTGTAAGCTAACAGTTGCATCGTGTCCAATATCAATAGTAGTTTTAACAGTTAATGTTACATAACTAGCAATTAAACCACCTAATATTGTAACACCTAATACTGATGCTGCATTACTAACTCTTTTAGTATTTTCTTGAATCTTATCTAAAGCTTTAGTACCTGTTTTATATCCCATTCTAGCAAGTGGGAAACGAAGTAAGAATGCTACTAAGAATACTAAGAAGAATACTATTGGTCCTAAAACATTTCCTTGGTCAGATAAAGATGCACAAATTCCTGCTGTTATAGGTAATAATGTAAACCAGAATAAAGCATCACCTATACCTGCTAATGGTCCAAATAAAGATATTTTAATCTTTTTAACTACTTCTGGATCTTCTCCGCCTTCATATAAAGATAACATTAATCCTTGTAAATAAGGTAGTAGTGTATTATGAGTATTTATGAACTCTAAGTTATCGTGCAATACTCTAGATAAAGTCTTAGGATCATCTTTATATATTTTCTTTAAAGCTGGTCCCATTCCTGCAGTAAAACCAATACTTTGCATTCTTTCATAGTTAAAGCATGATTGATTTAAAACAGAAAGTAAGGCTAAATCATTTAAATCTGCATCTGTTATAACTCTTTTACGTTTTTTATTTTTTGTTTTAGATTCCACTACCTTCACCTCCATTTCCACTAGCTACTGCAACTTCTTTCTCACCACTTCTAAAGTATTCCATAAGTGCAAATGCTACACCCATAATTGCAACTGGTAAGACATTATCAATTTGAATAAATGTTGCGAATAGGAAACCTGCAAGTAGATATGGAACATATCTTGCTTTTAGAGTTACACGAAGTAACATAGCAAATCCAACAGCAGGAAGCAATCCTCCAGCTACTTGGAATCCATTAATTAACCAATCCGGCATTGCTTCTACTAAAGCTTTTAATGGTTCTTGTGCAGCATATACTGATAAGAATGTTAATATACCAGTAGCAATACTTGTAAGAACTATTCCATAAAAGCATAGTTTAAATAATCCTTTAATATTTCCTTCTTTAGCATATCTTTCAGCAGGACGATTGAAAGAAACAAAAGCTGTATTTCTAACAGTCCATAAGAATTGTAATAATACTCCAAATGGATATGCCAAAGCTAAACTAGTTGCTACATTATTTCCTGTAATGTGAGCAAAAACAACAGTCATAACACTAGTTAGTAAGGCTTCAGGAACTGATGCTCCTCCAATACCTGCAATACCTGCGAAAGCAAGTTCTACCATACCACCAGCGACTAATCCTGTATTTAAATCACCTAGAATAGCACCTACTATAGGACAAACAATAATTGGTCTAAATAGAAATAGCGCCTCTAGATGTCTGTCAACAACAAGGACCATAACTACTAAAGTTATAATTATTCCTTGCAATAATGTTATTTCCATAATTTTTTTCTTCCTCCCTTAGAATTCTTGTTTTAATGAATCAGGTGTATCTTGAATATAAATTTTATCAACATGATTTTTGATATAATTTAAATCTTTCAACTCCTCTTCACTTACAGCAACCTTATCACTTAACTTTTTATCACCTTTATCATAATAAAGGTTGCCAATATCGACTTCCTTAATTTCCACACCTCCTTCAATTATCCTCCTAAGATCATGAGGATTTTGACATATTAGTAAAATCTTCTGATCACTTGAAGCTTTATCAATAATATCAATTGTCTTTTGAACTGTAAAAAATCTAGTATCATAGCCAAGTGATGAAGCAGCCATTCTCATAACACTTTGCTCAATTTGATTTTCTGCAGTCTCATCATGTGCTACAACAATTAAGTTTGCACCTACTGCCCCTGCCCATAGACATACAATTTGTCCATGAATTAATCTGTTATCAATTCTTGTTAATAAAATATTATTCTTCGCCATTTTATCTACTCCTTTTAATAATATTTACCATATATTCTTTTAGCGCACATTTCTAGATAAGCTTCTACTTCTTTAGCAGTTTTTAAAGTTAATACTTTGTTTGCAATAAGCACTGCTTCCTTACTATCTATCATAGATATTAATTTCTTAACTTTTAAAACCATACTAGCATTAACACTAAACTCATGAAGTCCTAAACCAACAAGTAGGATAATTGCAAGGGGATCTGCAGCCATTTCTCCACACATACCAACAAACTTATCTTTTTTATCTAAACAAGAGTCTATAGTCTTTTTAATAAGTCTAATAACTCCTGGATTATAGAAACTATAAAGATTACTAACAGTTGGATTTAATCTATCAACTGCAACTGTATACTGAATTAAATCATTAGTACCAATACTAAAGAAATCCACTTCATCTATTAAGATATCACTAATTATTGCTGCACTAGGAACTTCTATCATAATACCTACTTTAATATTTTTATTAAATGCTATATTCTTACTAGCAAGTTCTCTTTTCGCTTCATCTAGTATCTCATTAGCTTTATATACTTCTTCAAGTGATGATATCATTGGATACATTATCACGACATTACCATAATTACTTGCTCTTAAAATCGCTCTTAAACTTACTTTAAAGAACTCTTTATTATCTAAACAATATCTTATCGCTCTATATCCTAAGAATGGATTTTGTTCTTCACCAATATCTATATAAGGACATTTCTTATCCCCACCAATATCAAGAGTTCTAATAATTAATGGTTTACCATTAAGTTTTTCTGCAAATGTTTTATAAACGTTAAATAAGTAATCTTCTTCAGGAGCAGTACTTCTATTTAAGAATAAGAACTCAGTTCTAAACAATCCTATTCCATCAGAATTTACTTCAAGTAATTTATCAAGTTCTGATAAATCTCCTGCATTTGCAGTTATTTCTAAGCTTTTATTATCTTTAGTTAAAGACGGTTTATCTTTCATCTCTACTAATGATGCTTTAAGTAATTCTTCTTTTTTTATTTTCTCTTTAATAGCATTAATATTAGTATCTGTTAGATTATTTTCAATAAAGCCTTCATTACCATTTACATAGATTAACTCTCCATCTGTTAGAGTTTTACTAATCTCTTTTATACCAAATACAGAAGGAATTCCAAGAGTTGATGCAAGTATAGCCACATGACTTGTCTTACCACCTATTTCTGATACTATTCCTTTAACATGACCTATGTTATTAGAAAGTAAAACTGAAGGTGGAATTTCTTCTGATACTAAAATAGTATCTTCAGTTAAAGTACTTAAATCTACTTCTTTAATACCTAGAGCTTTTCTAATAAGTTTATTAGTAACATCTTCTATATCTTTACTTCTCTCCTTTAAATAAGCATTATCAACTAATGATAACTCTTCGGCTTTTCTTTTCATTACTTTAGTAATAGCAGTTATTTTATCACATTTTTCTTCATCTATTACTTCTTCCATAGATGTTATCAAAGACTTAGAATTTAAAAGAATCTTATAAAAATTACATAACTGTTTTATATCATCTGATACAGCATTAATCTCTAACTCTTCATAATCTTTAACAACACTATCTAAAACTTCTTTTAAATCTTCTTTTTCTTTTGCAACTTCTTCTAAAGTTTCAAGCTTTTTTGCTTTTAACTCTGGTATTTTAGTATTTATTATATATACTTTACCTAAAGCTAGGCCATTACCTACTTTATTACCTAAGTACTTCATCTACTCTTCACCTTTTTCAATATATTCACATATTACATCTAGTGCTTTTTGTTCATCGTTTCCATCTACTTCAACAGTTAATTTATCTCCACAATTTATATTACCCATCATAACTTCTAGTATTTCTTTAGCATTAATACTACTACCATTATGAATTAGTTTAATATCAGAGTTAAATGTAAGAGCAAGTTCTACTAAATTACTACCTGGTCTTGCATGTAATCCTGATACACTTTTAACAACTACATCTTTCTTTACCATAATCTTACCTATCCTCCATCTTGTATTCTATCTTATAAAGTAATAATAGCATAGTTAAGTTCAATTTACAAATTATTTTAAACTTGTTAAGTAAAATTAAGTAAAAGAAAAGACTAACTTAAGTTAAGCTAGTCTATACAAAGTTCATATTACCAACCATCATATCAGTTAATGTTTTTCCTAAGAGTTCTAAAAAGTTAAGCTTATCTACATTTTCTGTTACTGTTAATACTTCTTCTTTAACTTTGTTATTATCACTATCTTTAACTATTATCTTACCTACTTCATCTCCTATTTTTAAAGGTAGATTATTATTGGTTACTTTTATATCATAAGTATATTTTTTAGTATCTGCACTTTTCTTAGATAGTATTGCTATATCGTTAAGTGGTACTAAACTAATCTTAGAACTAGTCGCTTTATCTAAACTGATTTCTTTTACGATATCATCTTTAGTCTTTAATATTTCTATTTTATAGTTATTAAAGCCATAATCAAGTAAACTCATCGCTTCACTATTCCTAGTCTGACTGTTTTCTTCTCCTAAAACAATAGCGATAAGTCTTAAATCATCTCTTTTAGCAGTCGCTGCTAAACAGTACTTAGCAGCATCTGTATGTCCTGTTTTTAGTCCATCAGCACCTTCATAAAATCTAACTAGTTTATTAGTATTAACTAACCAGAACTTATTATCAGTATCTTCTCTTAAGTAGTCTTCATAAACTGATGAAAATTCTAAAATCTTTTCATGTTTTAAAAGTTCTCTTGCAATAATAGCCATATCATAAGCGCTTGAATAGTGTCCTTCTTCATCAAGCCCAGTACAGTTTTTAAAATGGGTATTTTTAAGTCCTAACTCTTTAACTTTCTTATTCATTATCTCTACAAATTCAACTTCACTTCCTGCGATAAACTCAGCCATAGCGACCGTAGCATCATTAGCACTGGCCATAGATATACCTTTCATCATATCTTCAACAGTCATTTCTTCCCCTGTTGTTAAATAGATCTGACTACCTCCCATACCTGAGGCATTTGCACTTGCCGTTACTATATCCGTCCATTTAATCTTACCAGCTTCAATTTGTTCAAGTATTATTATCTGAGCAACCATCTTAGTCATAGATGCTACTGCAACTTGTTCATCTTTATTTTTTTCAAAGATTATCTCCCCTGTAGTAACATCCATTAAAACACCGGCAGTGGCATTAGGTATAAGAGATGTATCAGTAGTATTCTCACTGTTTGTATTTTCGTTAGTATCACTATTATTTTCAGTTGTATTTTCATCTTCATTCAAAGTATTATTCTCTTCATCTTTTGTATTATCTTCTACATCAGTAGATTCTTCATTACTATCTATCCTATTATTTTCCGTAATATTTTCTTCTTTTATTTCTGCACTATTATTCGCTTCCTCTGCTTTAACAAAACATGGTATTAAAAGTATAGATAACATAATTAATAAAAATGCCTTTTTCATTAAATCAACTCCTAATAAAGGCTATGCTAACATTATTTAAATATGATTATCTAATTATATTAAAATTATTAGAAATATGATATTATGGTATTAATAAAGGTTAAACGTAATAAAATTAAGTAAGGTGTTTATGTATGAAAAAAATTATTATTATTTTAAGTAGTATTATTGTTATTATCTTTATTATTCTTATGATTTTCTTATTTAATACTAATAGTAAAGATAAAGATAAAGATATCAAAGAAGTTAAAGAAAATGAAACTAAGGAAGAAATCACTAAGGAAGAAGATAATGAGTTCAGTAAATTATCTTATTATAAGGAAGAAAATCTAGATAGATACAAAGCTTATCAAATTAATAATTCTGATCTTTCTATAGAAGATATTGTTACAAAAGTTAACTTAAATTTAGATAAAGAGCCTTATACTGATACTATTCCTTCTACTAATTTAAATACTAATTATTTACTTGTTAATAAGTTTAATTATTTAGATAGTAGTTATATTCCTAATAATCTTGAACTACTTGATAATAGTTATTCTAAAAGTGGTATTTACTTAGTTAAAGAAGCGAAAGATAATCTTGAAAGATTAATAGACCAAGCTAAAAATGATGGTATGAATATTAGAGTAGCTTCTGCATATCGTTCTTACACATATCAAGAAAACTTATATAAAAATTATGTTAAAAATGATGGTGTAGAAAATGCTGACACCTACTCTGCAAGGCCAGGATATTCAGAACATCAAACAGGACTTGTCGTAGATGTAACAAGAGCATTTGATGACTTTAATAATTTTGAGAATACTGATGAGTATAACTGGATGTTAGAAAATGCTGCTAATTATGGTTTTATTTTAAGATATCCTAAAGATAAAGAAGATATTACTACTTATAGTTTTGAAGCTTGGCATTATAGATATGTAGGTGTTGAATTAGCACAAAAAATAAAGGCTAGTAACCTAACCTTTGATGAATATTATGTAAGATATTTAGAAAGTGATAATAATTAATATAAATTCATTTATGATACTTGCATAAAAGTTACTTATGTGATAAGATGTATATGTAAAAGAAATTTACATAAAATATAAAAGGAACACTTAATATTGCAGTGTTGAGTGTGCCTCTAATTAATTGTTTTTATTAGAACCACCTAAACATCGCTTGAGTTAGGTGGATTCTTCTATTTTAAGGTGCAAATCATAAAGAGCATTAAAATTTCCTGAAGAAATAGCATAACTACTAGAGATAGAATTAGAAAATCCTTCTTGTTCATTATAAGCCTCCTTTCTGAGGCTTCACCCAACTATTAAATGTTCCTATAACTATAGTATCATATTGATTTCTATAGTGCAAGAGAAAAAAGTAATAAAAAAGTTACGAATTTTCGTAACAATAATACTTACTAATAACTTAGCCTTTGACAAATATTATGTAAGATATTTAGAAAGTGATAATAATTAAAAATCATTTTTTATTTTTTCAAACAGTTTAATTCTATTTTCTTTAAAAGAAGTTTTTCCCTCTTTAATCATGGTTATTATTTCATCTATATTAAACCATTTAACCTCTGATAATTCTTCTTCTTGGATGATAAATTCATCTTCTTTTTTATTGCATTTAACATAATAGAAATAAGTTATATGAGAATTACTCTCTTTGATAGTAACTTCTTTTTCACCATAAGGAATTAACTCTTCATAAGATACATCTAGTCCTACTTCTTCTTTTATTTCTCTTATGGCTGCATCTTCTAAAGTTTCATAAGCATCAACATGTCCTGCACAAAGTCCCCATTTATTAGGAGAAAATCTTTTATTAGCACTTCTTTTTTGTAATAAAACTTTACCATCATCATTAATAATAAATATTCCTACTTCATTATGTAGTAAATTTTTATCATGAGCTTCTTCCTTATCCATAATTTGTCCTGTAAAATCTCCATTTTCATCTACTATTTCAATTAATTCCATATTATTATTTATCTCCCAACTTTTAAAATAATTTATATATACTTCACAGTTTTTTTATTATAGCAAGAGAAAAAAGAAAAGACAACTTACTTTTCTTTCTTTAAAGCTTCATCTATATCACTTTTCTTAAGTCTTAATGTTTCTTGTATTACTCCCGTAGCATTAAAACACATTCCAAGAGTAAAGATATAAGCTAGGATGTAAACCCAGATTAATAATACTAAAATATTAGACATTGCCCCATAAAAGACATTATAGTTAGCAAAGTAATCTACATAAAAAGCATATATCTTAGAACTTATTAACCACATAATAGTAGTAAATAATGCTCCTGGTATTGTACTTTTACTACTTATCTTAGTATCTGGAGCGATTGTATATAGTAGTTTTAAGTTATAATAAATTAAGAATAATGATATTGGAAGTTCTAAAAGTCTATAAGTATTCTCAACTAAACTAGTTAGACTATCACTATGAATAGAATTAGTAATTATCTTTATTAAAACATCTCCAAAAGCTGGAACTAATATTAAGAATAGAAATAGTACTACTAATATCAATGTCATAAGTATAGCCTTACCTCTTCTTTTAAGTTCACTACTATCTTTTACTTTATATATTTCATTAGATGTATTAATTATTGAATATGTTCCATTACTTGCAAGAATAAAGGCAGCGATAAAGAATACTATCATATTAAAATTAAATAAGTCTCCCCCATTATTAGCAGGTATTAAGTAATTTATAACATCACTTGGTACAACTGACTCTAATATTTCTTTAATACTTGTAGCAGGTAGACCAAATTCACTACCTATCGCTCCTACTAAAGCAATTAAAGGGATAATGGAAATAACAAGAAAAAAAGCAAGTTGACCAGGAAGAATTCTCATTTCTGGTAGTTTTATTATTGAAATAACTCTTCTTAAAAATATCTTCATTTTCTTGCTTTTCTTCATTTCTATCTCCTACTTTAATCCTTGCTTTTTCGTCATCATTTCAAGTGTCGCTTCATTAATTGCATCATCTAATGTCTTAATATCATCTTCTATCATACTGTAACCAACACTTGCACCAAAGTCATGTGGTAAACTCTTCATTTCTTTTTCTAGTTTCTTAGCATATGTTTCTACTTGTCTTTCACTATAACCTACTAAATATACTAAAAACTCATTACCATCTGTTCTAATTATTTCACTGTTTTCTAGTTGTGTATTAACTAATGTTGAAGCAGCAGTTACGATTAGTTTATCTCCTTCTTCATGACCATAGTTATCATTAATATATTTAACATTATTTAAATCTATTATAACTATGCCCTGAGGATATACCTTACTAGCTTCCCAATCTGGAGCTTTCTTATTTAAATAATTTCTATTCTTTAAAGATGTTAATAAATCTGTATACTTATGTCTATCTTCCTTCTTAACTTTCTTTACTTTACGTTTATGTTTAAAGTAGAAATAAAGGAAAACTAAAGCGATTAAAGGAACAGAAACTATTACTAATATAATTAAGAATAAGCCCATAAAACTGCTTCTTTCAACTATTGATCTACTAATATCTGCTAATCCATTATTACGGTAATTATAATAAGAATTAGTAGTAATTATATAGTTAAATAAATTATAGAAAGTATTATTATTATTCTTAACCATAAACTTATAATCATTCATCATAGTATCTTGATATAAAACATCATAATCTTTAAAGGTTGTATTTTTATAAAGATTATATACTTCTTTATCTACTACAATCATTTTATCATTAGCATTCTCTACTAATTCAGTATTTGTATCATATGTTGTTATATCACTACGACTATTATTCTCAAAATAATCATATAATGATGTATTATCTAATATTGCAATCTTTTCATCTTTTAAGCTTTCAAAAGAATTAACAACATGATTATCACTTCTTCTACCTAATATTACATAGTCTTCTATAAAAGTAGATATTGTCTCTTTATAATCATCATTTGTAGAAGCAAGATTATAATAATCAAAATAGATATCTACATCTCCTTTTTCTACCGCTTTTCTTAAAGCTTCAACACTTCCATATTTCTTATAAGAAAAACTTATATCAGTAAGACGACTCATTCTTTTTAGATATTCTCCTGCTATACCAGAAACAACACCATCTACTTCTACTTCATATGGATAATTTTCTACATAACCATAGACATAATTTTTCTTAACTAAATCTGTAGAATCAGCTGAACTAACTTTATTTTCTTCTATATAATAATCAAAATAAATATTGTTATATTCATCTACATAATTATCTGTCTGCCATTTTTCAAAATATTTTCTAATAATAGTATTAAGTCTAGCATTAGATTTATCACTACTTAGAGTTAGAACTAACTTTTTAGACATTTCTGTAAAGTAATAATTTATATAATAACTGTTATTCTCAATTGTCTTATCTAGATACATTATATTAGGTATTATAATCATATCTACTTCACTATTATCTAATGCTGTAAATAACTCATCTATAGTGTCATATGATTTATAAGCAAGATTAGTTCCAGTTTTTAAATAATAACTAACCTCAGCCATATCAGAGTTAAAAACACCAAAAGTAATATTAGACATATCACTTACTCTATTGATTCTTCTATATTCTTTACCAATAGCGATATAACCATCTGTTGCAATTAATAAGTCATTATTAGATAGTTCATCTTCATTATTTAAAACTCTAAAACTATAACCATTATTATCTTCTAGTTCATTACTTTTAGAGTAAGCTATTCTGTTAAATTCTAAACCAACATTCTTTTCAAAATCATCTAAAAAATTAAAGAATACTCCTTCCCCATTAAGTCCATATAAAGGGTAATCATTAACAACACTTATATCAATCATAGTTGTATCATTTTCTTCAACCCATTTTTTTTCATTAACAGTTAAAGAAGTTTTAGCATCTTCTCTATTATAATAGATAAAGACACCTACAAAAACAACTGCTACAACTAAAAGAGGAAGAATAATCAGTACTTTTTTCTTCATAATTCCTCCTACCTATCTTTAGTCCATGAAAATCCATCTTTATTTTGATGTTTATATCCTATAATAGGAAATCTTGTATCATCATTATCTTTACTTATAAATACTTGAATATCGTAATAAGATGTTTGATCTTCTTCAAGATTTTCAGTAATAGATGAAGTTAAAGCTTTAGCAGGGTCTAGTTCTACATCATCATTAACGGTAATAAGAACATTTAAGGTACGTCCCTTTATATCACAACTAACTTTTTTTACTTCATCCTTGTCTTCTAAAGATTTAATAATATCTTCTTGTTGTTTATCTGTTATTTCTACTTCTTCTATTCCATCAAGCCTATCTCCATAAATAGCAGTTCCTTCATTAGGGAAGAAGGTTAATTTAACTGCAAAGACTAAAATTACAAAGATTACACAGATGATAAAGGCCACTACAGTAACCTTATTATTCTTAATAAAATTCTTCATATTTATCACTTCCTAGTATAATTATTATATAATATTATTTGAAAGTTATCAATTACTTATTTAAAGCTTCAACTAACATATCATTCGCTTTCTTAGGATTAACACTACCTTTAGTCTCTTTCATTACTTGTCCCATTAAGTATTTTAAGGCTCTATCATGACCAGATTTATAATCGTTTACACTATCAGGATTATTATCTATTACTTTAGTAATAATATCTTTTATAAAAGAATCATCAGTAATATTTTCAATATTAAATTCTTTCTTTAACTCATCTAATGTCTTATCTGTTTCCATTAAGGAATCTATTAGGTCTTTAATATTTTTATTAGATAAGTCTTTTGTTTCTAAAGCTTCAATAACACTAACTAATTTTTCATATGAAAGATGTGTATCAGTTATTACTTTATTATGTTTATTTAAGTATGATGAGATATCTGATAATAGTAAGTTTACTGCAGTTACATAGTTAGTCTTATAAGAAAGTAGTCCTAAGAAATAATCATTTAGTGGTCTATTATTAATTAGTTTTTCTATTTGTAAAGAAGATAGACCTACTTTACTATATTTTTCTCTTAATTCATCAGGTAATAAAGGTAATGTACTTAAAGAATCATTAATAAATTCATCAGTAAGTTCTAAGTAAGGAATATCTGGTTCAATAAAGTAACGATAGTCATTACCTGTTTCTTTAACTCTCATTAGAATAGTCTTACCTTGTTTATCATCAAAACGTCTTGTTTCTTCTTTAATAGTCTCTCCATTATTTAACATTTCTTCTTGTCTTTTAATCTCATGGTCTATAGCAAGACCAACATTATGAATAGAGCTTATGTTTTTAATTTCTGTTTTAGTTCCAAAAGTATCATCTTTACTAATAGAGACATTAGAATCACATCTCATGCTTCCTTCTTCCATTTTACAGTCACTAATATTAGCATAAAATAATAGTTCTTTTAGTTTAGTAAGATAAGCCATTGCCTCTTTACTATTACTAATACAAGGTTTTGTTACTATTTCTATTAAAGGTACACCTGCTCTATTAAAATCAAGTAAACTAACACTACCACGATGGGCACTCTTACAAGTATCTTCTTCAATATGCATCTCTTCTATTTCTATTTTTTTCTTAATACCATCTACTTCTATTTCAACATAACCATTTCTACCTATAGGTGTTCTATTTTGAGTAATTTGATAGTTTTTAGGATTATCTGGATAAAAATAATTCTTTCTATCAAAGTGCATTTTACGAGTTATATCACAGTTTAAGACTTTACATGCTCTAATACCTTGTCTTATTACTTCTTTATTTATAGTAGGAAGAGTTCCAGGATATCCTAAATCAATAACATTAACGGCTGTATTAGTAGCCATACCATAAGTATTAGCACTACTAGAAAAAAGTTTACTTTTACTTTTAACTTCAACATGAACTTCTATACCAATTGTAGGAGTAAATTCACTCATCTAAAGCACCTCCTCTATAAAACTTGCAAGGCGATAAATAGTCGCTTCATCAAAGGCTTTACCTATTATATGTAGTCCAATAGGCATACCTTCACTATTAGTACCAGCAGGAACAGATAAACCAGGGAGTCCTGCCATATTAACAGGTATTACTAAAACATCATCCATAAAGGCTTTATGAGGGTCATCTTTAGTAATTCCTAACATAGGGGCAACTCTTGTAGTAGTTGGTCCAATAATTAAATCATAGTCTTTAAAGATACGATTAAACTCTTTAGTAATATCATCACGTACCATTAAAGCTTTATCGTAATAGACTTTAGCATTTTCACCACTTAAGATATATGAACCTACCATGATTCTTCTTTTAACTTCATCACCAAAGCCTTCTCCTCTTGTTTTAGTATACATAGAATCAACATCATCTACATCATTTGCTCTAAATCCATAACGAATACCATCAAATCTTGCTAAATTACTACTAGCTTCTGCCATAGCGATTATCTGATAAAGGTTAACTGCTGTATCTAAGTATCGCATATCAACGACATCAACAATGGCTCCACTTTTCTCTAAATAAGAAATGACTTCTTTAACTTTATTACTAATCTCTTCATCAACAATATCACTAATAAAATATTTAGGTAAGGCTATCTTCATACCTTTAATATCTTCACCAATAAGTCTTGTAAAATCTTCTTTTTCTTTTTTTACACTAGTAAGGTCTTTTTCATCTTCACCTACTAAGATATTTAAAAGCAAAGCATTTTCATAAACAGTTCTAGTCATTGGTCCTATTTGGTCTAGACTTGATGCAAAGGCAACTAGTCCATAACGTGATACTCTTCCATAAGTTGGTTTCATTCCCACTATTCCTGTATAACTTGATGGTTGTCTAATACTTCCACCTGTATCACTACCAAGGGCAAGAGCAACTAAGGAACCTGCAACTGCACTAGCACTTCCACCAGAACTTCCACCACTAACACGTTTTTTATCATAAGGATTAAGTGGTGCCCCAAAGTAACTAGTCTCACTAGTAGAACCCATAGCAAATTCATCCATGTTAGTCTTACCTATAATAAGCATTTTAGCTTCTTTAAGTTTTTTTACAACAGTAGCATCATATATAGGTATAAAATTATCTAAGATATGTGAGGCACAGGTTGTTCTTAAGTCTTTAGTTACAATATTATCTTTAACAGCGATAGGAATACCAAAAAAGATATTATCTTCTTCTACTTCACCTAAGTCTTTCGCTTCTTCTCTTACTTTATCATTTATGGTAATAAAGGCATTTAAGTCTTTAGCATCTTCTATTCTTTTTAATGCTTCTTCTACTAAATCAAGAGGAGTTATTTTTTTCTCTACTAATAACTCATGTATTTCTTTAATACTTAAATCTAAATATTTACTCATTAATCATCACCGGCACTTCTATAAAACTTCCATTCTTTTTAGGAGCATTTATTGTTGCTTCTTTTGCACTTAACATATCTCCTACAACATCTTCTCTTAATCTAGTATTATCATTAATTGGTGTATACATCATTTCATCATCATAATCTTTTACATCTTTTATCTTATCTATATCATCCATTAGTACTTTAAGTTCTCCTCTAAACTTCTCTATTTCTTCTTCAGTTAAAGAAATACGAGCTAGATGGGCAACATGTAGTACTTCTTCTCTACTTAACTTATCCATAGTTCCTCCTTTTTCTTACTAGCTTAGTATACCATGTATAATTCAAGATGTAAATTAATGAGAGAAATCTCTTTGATTTATGATAGAATATTTTTTATTCTT
>CALVUX010000024.1 GCA_944363715.1 uncultured Bacilli bacterium | reverse complement strand
AACTATTAGTACCTCTCAAACATAAGAAAAACAACCATTTCTGGTTGTTTGAAAAATCATCCGTGGTGACCAGTACGGAATTCGAATCCGTGAATGCTACCGTGAAAGGGTAGTGTGTTAAGCCGCTTCACCAACTGGCCATATGTAGTTTAATGTCTTTTTCTTGACATAAAAAAATAAAAAATAAATGGCGCCTCAACTAGGACTTGAACCTAGGACCCCTTGATTAACAGTCAAGTGCTCTAACCAACTGAGCTATTGAGGCATATCTAATTAAATGGTGGGCCTGACAGGACTTGAACCTGTGACCCCTTGCTTATCAAGCAAGTGCTCTAACCGACTGAGCTACAGGCCCGGATTGATAGCACATTTACATTCTACACTAAACTAGAAAGAAATGCAAGCTTTTTTTGCTTTTTTTCTTCAAGCAATATTAGAATAGCAAATAACTTTTATTAAATCAAGTGTTTTTTTGAAAAATTTCATATAAATTTCACAAATAATAGATAGATTATTAACTAGGGAGGAGAAAAAATGAAAAGAATAGGACAATTTTTTAAGAAACATTGGAAGAAGCTTTTACTAGCTATCATTATTATAGCCATAATTGCAGGAATTATTTATCTAAGTTTTAGAGCCTATGATAGATATCGTAAAAATCTATTAACAGATCCAGCTTGGATAAGAGAAAATGTTAATTTTGTAGAAAATGATGAAGGTGTATATGAAGTAGAAAAAGATGAAGAAATATCTATTTTTAGTGAAGATTATCAAAATATAATTGAAGAGAAAATTGAAGAATTAAAGGATTCTGCCGATTATACTTTAGAAAATCCATTAATAATCCATAATCCATACGGTACTGGTAGTTTATCTTACTACTTATATTATACTGATAGTGATGAGGATTTAGACTATAAAATTGAAACAGAAGGATATAGTAACTTTGAACAAGAAATATCTCATAAAGATAGTAATGAATATCAATTAGTTGGATTTGTTCCAGGAGAAACTAATACTCTAACACTTACTAGTGGAGACAAAGAACATGAGTTTACTATTACAACTCCTAAATCCAAAGCTGATAGTGATACACAGGTAGAAGTAGTAGAGGGAGACAGTGAAGAAGAATTAACAGATGGTCTTTATGCACTTTTAGGACACGATAAAAACTACAACTCTAATATTTATCTATATGATAATGAAGGAGTACTAAGAGAAGAGTTTGTACTAGATAGTTATAGAGCAGATCGTATTATTTTTGAAGATGATTATATGTACTATGCTTATAATAAAAAAGGTATAGTTAAAGTAAATGATTTAGGTAAAATAGAGGAGTTCTATGATTTAGGAAACTATACAATGCATCATGATATGGTTTATGATGAAGATAATAATCGTTTTGTAATATTAGTTAATGAAGATGGTACTGATACTATTGAAGATGTTATAATTACAGTAGATTTAGATACTAAAGAAGTAGAAAAAATAGTTGATATGAAAGACTTATTACCAGAATTTTACTTAAATGCTGTTAAGCCAGAAGGTAAAAATACTTATGGTGGTTATGAACTTGACTGGATTCATTTAAATAGTTTATCTCTAATAGGAGATGATATCGTCTTAAGTTCAAGAGAGTTAAGTACTATAATCTATATTAGTGATGCTTATACTGAACCTAGTGTTAAATATTTATTAACAGATGAATCAGTTACAGAAGATACATCATATGGTGACTTACTATATGAAAAAGTAGGAGACTTTGTTTCTCAAGCAGGACAACATAGTATTACTTATTACAGAGACGACGACTTAGAAGATGGAGAGTATTACTTATATATGTTTAATAACAATTATCAAGGTGCTAGAACAAGACCTAACTTTGACTGGTCAAATTATCCTGGTACTGGTACTTATAATGAGGGAGAAACATCATATTTCTATCAATATAAAGTTAATGAAAACGATAAGACTTATGAATTAGTTAAGAGTTTTGAAATACCTTACTCAAGCATTGTAAGTGATGTTGAAATACTTGATGATGGTAATATCGTTGTCGGAAGTGGTAAAGACAACTCATATGGTGAATATGATAACGATGGTAATTTGATTAGACAGTTTAATTACAACTCTAAAAAATATGCATATCGTGTCTTTAAATATGAATTTAATAACTTATTTGATTAAAGTCTAGTGATAGACTTTTTTCTTTTTATTTGATAAAATATATCCATATTTTAAAGGAAGTGTGATATTAATGAAAGGAAAAGTTTTAGAAAAAGGTGAATTATTAGAAACATTATATGTTTTATTTAAAGACTTAAGTAAGAAAAAGATAAAGAACTATCTAAAAGATGGAGGAGTTTTAGTCAATGGAAAAGTTGTAACAAAGTTTAATACTCCTGTAAAGAAAAATGATATTATTGAACTTAGTAAGATTAATAAAACTCATAAGAAGAGTAATCTTGATATTATCTATGAAGATGAATATTTCTTTGTAATTAATAAACCTGCTGGACTTTTATCTATAAGTACTACTAAAGAAAAAGAAAAGACTGCCTATCACCAGGTTAGAGAGTTTATTAAAAGTAGAAAGAAGAATGATAAAATTTTTGTCTTACATCGTCTTGATAAAGATACATCAGGAGTCTTAGTCTTTGTAAAAGACAATACTCTAAAAAATCTTTTACAAAATAATTGGGATAAATATGTTAAAACAAGAGAATATGTCGCTTTAGTAACAGGTAATGTAAAAGATGTAGATGACTATACTTGTTACTTAAAAGAAATAGGACCTGATAAAGTTATTGTTACTAATAAAAAAGAAGGTAAAATTGCCGTTACTTCTCTTAAGACAATTAATAAAAATAATAAATATAGTCTTGTTAAAGTTAATATTAAAACAGGAAGACGTAATCAAATAAGAGTAGTTTTAAATCATTTAGGAAGTCCTATAGTAGGAGATAAAAAATATGGAGGAATTAAATCTAATAGACTATATTTACATGCTAGTAAGTTAACAATAACTAATCCCCTTAATAATAAGACTTATACGTTTGAAAGTAATGTTCCTACATCATTTAAGAAGGTGTTTAAGAATGAAAAATAAAAGTGAAGTAGAACATAGTCTTATCACAAAATATCGTAAAGATATTTGGCGTAAATTTATGAAAGCAGTTAGGGACTATGAATTAGTAAGTGAAAATGACCATATCGCTGTTTGTATATCTGGGGGAAAAGATTCTTGTTTACTTGCAAAATGTTTAGAAGAATTGAAAAAACATGGTAAGACTAACTTTAAATTATCATGTATCGTTATGAATCCTGGTTATAAAGAAGAAACTTTAAAAGTAATAAAAGAAAACTTAGAATCTTTAGGTATCGACTACAAAATTTTTGACTCAGATATCTTTGAAGTTGCTAACAAACTAGATAAAGATCATCCTTGTTATATGTGTGCCAGAATGCGTAGAGGTTTTCTTTATAAGACTGCTAAAGACTTAGGATGTAATAAAATTGCCTTAGGACATCACTTTGATGATGTAATAGAAACAATACTACTATCAATGTTTTATGGTGGAGAATTTAAAACAATGCTACCTAAATTACACAGTACTAATTTTCCTGGTATGGAACTAATTAGACCACTTTATTTAGTAAGAGAAGAATCTATAAAAAAGTTTTGGCAATATAATGAGTACACCTTTATAAATTGTGCTTGTAAATTTACAGAAAATAAAAATATTGAGAACAATTCTAAACGTTTAGAAATAAAAAAACTATTAGAAAGCCTTAGAGAAAAAAGCGATGTTATTGATAATAATATCTTTAAAAGTACTGAGAAAGTTAATTTAGAAACACTTCTAAGTTACCAAAATAAAGGGGAAGAAATAAGCTTTTTAGACCGTTACTAGGTCTTTTTTTGTATAAAAAAATAACTATTTAATCATTACTAATTTAGGAGATGATTAAATGGCAACTAATAAAGTAATAATCAGTGGAGTTAAAACATCAGAATTAAAAGTATTAACAACTGAAGAGATGACAGAACTATTTAAAAAGATGCAAAGTGGAGACCCTTTCGCTAGAAATAATCTTGTTAATGGAAACTTAAAATTAGTCTTAAGTATTTTAAGAAAAGTTAATACCAGAAATGAAAACTTAGATGATTTATTTCAAGTAGGTTGTATTGGTCTCGTTAAAGCGATAGATAATTTTGACCTATCACATGAAGTTAAATTCTCAACTTATGCTGTACCGATGATTTTAGGAGAAATAAAAAGATACTTAAGAGATAATAACACTATTAGAGTAAGCCGTTCTACAAGAGACCTCGCTTATAAAGCTTTAAAATTAAAAGAAGAATACTTTATGGAAAAAGGAGAAGAAATATCTATAGAAGACCTAGCTACCGCCTTAGATGTTACTACTTATGACATTGTCTTTGCTCTAGAATCCCTTAAAGACCCAGTATCTATGTTTGAACCTATATATAATGATGGAGGAGATACCATTTATGTATATGACCAAATAGAAGATAAGAGAAGAACTGGTTCAGTTGTAGAAGAAAAACTTGCTACAAGTGATGCTATAAATTATTTAAGTGATAGAGAACAACAAATATTAAATGAGCGTTATATTATCGGTAAAACCCAAATGGAAATTGCCAAAGATATGGATATAAGTCAAGCGCAAGTATCAAGACTTGAAAAAAATGCTATAAAGCAGTTAAAGAAAACTTTGAGATAAGCATAATTAATAAAAAAATACATAATTTTAAGTAGTAAGGCAGTGATAATATGAGACTTTCTGATTTACAAAGTAAAGATATAGTTAATGTTATAGATGGTAGAAATATAGGTAATATTATAGATGTTAAAGTAGATGAGAGAAATGGTGCTATCATTAGTTTAATAGTAGAACCAAAGGGCAAGTTTATTTCTTTTGGTAAAGGAGAAGACACAGAGATTAGATGGCAAAGTATTGAGAGAATAGGTGAAGATGTAATACTAGTAAGACTAGGTAATTAACTATGAATAAAAAGAAAGCATATATCTTCTTTAGTCTCTTAATATTATCTTTCTTTACCGCTTTATATCTCACATCACTAGCAGGTAAAGGATTAGAAAAAGTTATCATCAATTATGCCACAGTAGAAACAGAAAGAATCGCTAATGTTATCTTAAATGATGTTACCTTTATAGATGAAGATTTTTTAGATGAAAATCTCTTTGAAATAAGTAGAGATAATGATGGAAATATTGAACTGATTAATTTTGATACTAAAACAACTAATAGACTTTTAAAAGAAATAAATGATAAAGCTATGAAAAGACTAAGTGCTATAGAAAAAGGAGATACAACTGATTTAGAATTATCAGATTCTCTAAAAGGAACAAGACTAACCTTTCTAGATGATGGAGTAGTATGTGATATCCCTATAGGTTCCTTATTCCATAATGGTTTGATTGTTAATTTAACTACAAGTATCCCTATAAGGTTCTCATTCATTGGTACAGTATCAAGTAATATTGTAACAGATGTAAAAGAATATGGTTTTAATAATGCTCTAATCGAAGTGGGTATAGAAATAACTATCAAAGAAAAAATAACCATGCCTCATTCAACAAAAAGTGTCCCTATTACTACCAAAGTAAATCTTACTACCCAAATCATTCAAGGGAACATTCCAGACTATTATAATGGCTCTTTTGAAGCATCTTCACAAGTTTTTGAAACAAAACTCAAATAATATGTTACAATAGTAATAGGTGGTAGGAATGTATACTTTACTAGATAATAATTATAAAATAACTAAAGGAAAAGAAAACTTTGCATATGAAGAAGTAAAAAGTCTTTTTACAGATTACTTCCAAGACTATGACTATGTTTTAGGAGATTATTCTTATGGAAAAATAAGACTTAAAGGATTTTATGATAGTGATAATAAGAAAGCAAAAAAGATAAATGATATTAAATATTTAGATAGCTATATCAAAGATTATTGTTCTCCTGGAGCGAAGACTTTTCTCCTAAAAAAAGAAAAAAATCCTAAAAATAGTAAAAATATGTAAAAAAGGGGCTTTTTATTTCTTTTTTTTTATGCTAAAATGTTTTATAGGATAGTAAAGGGAGGAAAACAAAGATGAATGAAAAGAAGAAAATGACTTTATCAATCATAGGTGAAGATGGTTCTATTGACGAAGTAGAAGTTGTTATTGCCTTTGAATTTAAAGATACAAAGAAAGAATATGTTGTCTATACAAAAAATGAAAAAGATGAAAACGGTAATGTAACAGTTTATGTTTCAAGAGTTGATAGAAGTGGAGATACTCCAAGACTATATGGCATTGATGATGAAGATGAATGGAATAGAGTAAAGGACGTATTAAGAAAATTATCAAAAAAAGACTAATAGATAGTAATAATTAGTTGGAGGCGAATGACATGAGTGAAAAAAAACTAGATAATGAAGAATTTAGAGTTGTGGGACTAAATGATTTAGAGGTCATAAAAGGTGATGCTAATAAATTAAAACTTTTAATTACTTCTTATGCAACTATAATGGAAGTCCAAGATGCATATATTCAAAAGGAATTAGATGAAAAGAAAAATAAACAACAAGAATTAGAAGAAAAAGTAGCTAGTGGTAACTTAGAAAAAAATGAACTAAAAGATGCAGAGAAAGATTTATCTCTTCTTAAGCAAGAAGTTAGAAGCCTAGAGGATGCTTATAGAGAATTTTCAGAAGCTCGTCAAAGATTTTTAGCTTTAGCCAAAAAAGCTCTAAAGTTACCTAAAGAAAATTTTGAACAATTAGCAAAAGATGGTTGGACAGAAATAGAAGATACAGATAAAAAGAAAGAAGTTATAGATTTACAAGAATTATCAAAAGCACAAGAAGATGCTCAGAATGCTATAACTGATGCTAAATATAATGATATTTTCTCTAGCGTAGATAGTAACCTTATTAAAGAAGAAGTAGAAAAAATGATGAATAGAGATATAACTAGTTCGAGAAAATATGGTGATACAGTCGCTAGAAATATAGATGCAGATAACTTTGATGAAAATGTTAGTGAAATTGCAGAAGATATCAAAAATGAAGTTGATAAGAAAAAAAGACAAGAAATAAAAGATGATAATGTTGATGATATAATTAACGAAGCTAAAACTTTGGTAGCAGAAAGTCCAACAATTGAGTTTAATGTTCCACCTATAGCAAGTGAAACAGGTGAGTGGACTCCAGTACACCCGCCTGTTACTGATGAGAATAAATCATTTGAAGGCTTTGATGGTGATACATCTATAGCTGACTATATAAGTAAGTTAGAGGAAGAAACTCAGGAAATAAAAGCTAGTAGAGAAAAAACTAAAGATGAAAAAGAGCAAGCATTACAAGAAACAACAGAAGCAGAAAAAGCTAGAGATAAAGCTAAAGCTAAAAGTGAAAAAACGAGAAATGATGTAGAAGAATTCAAAAAATACATGCCAAGAATTAAAGAAGCACAAGAAGCTAAAAGAAAAGAAGAAGAGGCTTTAAAAACTGAAATGGCAGAATTAGCTTCTATTAATTTAAAGAAAACAGCTCTTGAGACAGAAATTGCTGAATATGATGAGGAAACTAGGAAATCTTTAGAAGAACTAAGAGAAATAAAAGCAATTTTAAACGGTGAAGAGCCAGAACCTAAAAAAGAAGATTTACCAAAGAACGTAATTAAATAATACGTTCTTTTTTTTTCTTTTTATCATATACTTTACTGAGGTTTTAGATATGAAGAATACTCTTTTTTATTACTATCATCTTACACCAGAAAAAATAATTAAAAAAGATAATTATTATTTCTTTTATCTTGATAATTACATCTATTATCTTTATCTAGTAAATAGACCTTTAGAATATATTAATGAACTAATTATGCTTACTAGAACCGTAAACTATAGTGATTTTATGATGATTATCTTTAATGTAAATAAAGAAGCTTTAAGTATAATAAATAATCATTATTATATTCTTTTAAGAAGTCTAAAAAATAATTACTTTAATGTTAATGATATCTATAATCCTACTTATTGTCCTAAAGAAACATCTAATTTAAAGTTATTAAATCATAGTCATTGGAATAATCTTTGGAGTAGTAAAATAGATTATTTTGAATATCAAAAAGACTATATAAAGATGAAATATAAAACACTCTATAAGACTCTAGATTATTTTATAGGTCTAGGAGAAAATGCTATAAGTTATTTTAATGCCACTAACAGCTACCTAACAAAAGAATTTACAGATACCTTAGTAATATCTAGAAGAAGAGTAAATCTAGACGATTTAAGCTTCTATAACCCCTTAAACATAGTTATAGATAATAAAGCAAGAGATAGTGCAGAATATCTTAAATATCTCTTTATAACCGATAATTACACCTATGACTTTTTAGATGAATTTTTAACTAACCTAAACTATAGTCCTTATCAATACGGTCTATTAATAGCAAGACTTCTTTTTCCAAGTCATTACTTTGATATTTATGAGAAGATAATAAATGAGAGTCTTAAAGAAAAAGAAATAATAAAAGTACTAAATAGAACAGATGAGTACGAAAAGTTCTTAAAATACATCTATAATTTTATAAATAAAAAAAAGCCTATTCTAAAAATAGACTGGTTAGATTCTAATTAACATTTCTTACTTCTTTAACTTCAGGTACTTCATTCATTATCATTTGTTCAATTCCATCTTTTAAAGTAACATCTAAAAAAGCACAATCAGCACAAGCACCACCTAATTTTACATAGACAATCCCATCCTCAAATTTAATATATTCTAAAGCCCCACCATCACTAATTAAAAAAGGCTTTAATTCATCTATAATACTTTTAATTTTCTCTTCAACATTTTCCATTCTAATCACTTTTTCCTTTCAATATCATAATTATAGAGATATTTATGATTTTTGTAAAGGTTGTAAGGACAAACATTTTCTGCTATAATACACTAGAAGAGGGAAGTTTATGGCAAAAGAATTTAAAGAAGGTTCCATTGTTCTTGGAACTGTTACAGGTATAAAAGATTATGGTATTTTTGTAAAATTAGATAATTACAACAACGGACTTATTCACATATCAGAAATTGGTAATCATTACATAGAAGATTTAAATAAATATGTTACACTTAATGAACTAATAAGAGTAAGAATAGTTGGCAAGAGTAGTGATAATATGTTTAAGTTAAGTATTAAAAATGTAGACTATAGAATTACTAAAAGGAATGGTAGTAGGATAAAAGAAACAAAAAATGGCTTTAAAAATTTAGCCTTACACCTTGATTATTGGGTAAGAAAAGAGCTAGAAAAGAAAAAAAGTGAAAAAATATGTAAATAAATTATTGACAATCATCAAATTAACTGGTATATTTAATCATGTCAAACGGTTTTGGGCGATTAGCTCAGTTGGTTAGAGCACTTGCCTTACAAGCAAGGGGTCATAGGTTCGAGTCCTATATCGCCCACCATTTATTATATGTTGCCGAAATAGCTCAATTGGTAGAGCAACTGATTTGTAATCAGTAGGTTACGGGTTCGATTCCTGTTTTCGGCACCATTTTATTATGTCGGAGAGATAGCGAAGTGGCTAAACGCGACAGACTGTAAATCTGTTCCTTCGGGTTCGATGGTTCGAATCCATCTCTCTCCACCATTGATTATACTCATTATATTGCCTCGTAGCCAAGTGGTAAGGCATCAGACTTTGACTCTGACATGCGTTAGTTCGAATCTAACCGAGGCAACCATCTAATTAGTAGTTGATCCGCTAGCTCAGTCGGTAGAGCATTTGACTTTTAATCAAAGGGTCATGAGTTCGAATCTCATGCGGGTCACCATTTATATGTGCCTGAGTGGCGAAATTGGTAGACGCACAGGACTTAAAATCCTGGGAGGTTCACCCCTCGTGTCGGTTCAAGTCCGACCTTAGGCACCATCTATTTTGGAGGAATACCCAAGTCTGGTTGAAGGGACCGGTCTTGAAAACCGGGAGGTCGCGCAAGCGGCGCAGGGGTTCGAATCCCTTTTCCTCCGCCATTTAAAAATTTGATATCGCGGGGTGGAGCAGTTGGTAGCTCGTCGGGCTCATAACCCGAAGGTCGAAGGTTCAAGTCCTTTCTCCGCAACCATTTGGTTCCGTGGTGCAGCTGGTTAACACGTCTGCCTGTCACGCAGAAGATCGCGGGTTCGAGCCCCGTCGGAACCGCCATTTTTTTGGCTTCATAGCTCAGTCGGTAGAGCAAAGGACTGAAAATCCTTGTGTCGCTGGTTCGATTCCCGCTGGAGCCACCAGTTAAAGTTAATAAAATCAACATATCAGAAAGGTATGTTGATTTTTTTGCCCACAGAATTTCTGTCCACAACCTCAAAAAACTGTCTACAGTAAAAGAAAATTATGATAATATGGAATTAATATGAAAGTAGGACATATAATGAGAAAAGATTTAAAATATAAAGAAATAGTAAAAAGATTAACACTTGAAAACTTTGATATCTTAAAAGAAGAATATAAACTTAATCATAACGTCATGTTAGGAATATTAGATTATGGCTTACATGATAAAGATATTCTTGAAGACAAAAGAAAAATACTAAATAAACTCAAATACAAATATCAGTTTTCTTTAGTCTTAAAAGATTCAAAATATGGAATAATGAGTGATACTCATATAGGAAATGTTAAAGATAGTCCATACTATATTAATAAAAGCACTAATCTTTTAAAACAAGCTGGTATAAATAAAGTTTTACATACAGGAGACATATTAGATAGTTATGATGAAAGATGTAATCTTACTCGAGATGAGTTAATAAACTTGCATTATAAACAGATTGTAAGATTTCATGATATTTGGCCAACTAATATTATAACTTATGCCATATTAGGTAACCATGATACTAAGTTCAAAAGACTAGGTATTGATTTATACAAAGAACTATCATCTTATACGTTTATTATCTTAGGAACAGGAGGTGCCTATCTTAAATGCTCTAATTATAAATTATTACTAGAACATAATGTCCCATCTTCAGTCCTAGTACCACCTCACTATAATTATGATTTAATATTAAAAGGGCATTCTCACTTCTTTAAGTTTAAAGAAAATAGAAATGCCTTTAGAGTAGCTAGTTGCAGTAATCTACAACCTAATAGTTATTCGCTTGGATTTTATGCACCGGGTTTTGCAACTCTTTCTACAATAGATGGACTAGTAATAGATGGTTATAATTTCATTAAAGATGAAACAGTCCATACATTAACTCTCAAAATAAAAGACTAGAAATTCTAGTCATTTTTACATGTAGCACCTAAACTCTCATAGACACTTTTAATATCATCAACACTAATTTTTCCATCTTTAATTAAAGCCCCATTAGCAGAATCAATTTCAAGTAATTTATCAGTATCAACTTTTGCATAATTAATATCAACAGTAGAAGTTAATTTATTATCAGTAACATCAACATTATACTCATAGTATTCTACATCTTTGTAAGGACTATATAAAGACTCTATCTGTTCTTTATAAGTATTAAGTATATCAGTACTATCAGTTTCAACTGTCTCAACTGTTTTAATTCTTGAAACATAATCTCCTTCATACTCAACATTATATTTTAAGCTAGTCTTAATCCCGTTTTGATTCATTGTTCTTGTACAAGTCATAGATTCCATATTATTACTATTACCACAACCAGTAACTAATAATAAAGAGCATACTCCTAAAACTACTTGCCAAATTTTAAATTTCTTTTTCATATGTTTCCTCCTATTATTAATTTATCACTTTTATTAAATTTTTACTACAACTTTCGACAAAATAGTGAAATATCTTTTGTTAATATAAAGACGGTGATAATAATGACAAAGAGTTTTTTTATAACAATGTTAGTGGCAATTTTAATAGGAGCAGTACTAGGTAATTTTTTATTTGAACAGTACAAACTAGAATCAGAGACTGTTATTAAAGAAGTTAATAGCACTTATTTTTTAATGGAAGGATCATACAGTACAGAAGAACAAGCTAAAAAGGCAGTCTCTAATATAGACCCATATTTAATTGTAAAAGAAGATGCTAATTATATTGTTTATCTTGCCATAACATCATCTAATGATAATTTAGAGAAGTTAAAGAAAATGTATAATGAAGAAGATATTAATGCTTCTATTAAAAAGATGAGTATTGAAAACGAAGAATTCCTAGCAACTCTTGAACAAATGGATGTTTTACTTAACAAAGCCAAATCAAATGATGAGATAACTTCTATTAATGAAGTAGTACTAGCTAATTATCAAGAATTTGTTTTAGAGTAAAATTTAAATTATTGTATAAAATATAAATGAAGGGGGTCAAAAATGAAAATAAAAGAAATACCAAAAAGTGAAAGACCTAGAGAAAAATTAATTAAAAAAGGTGCTAACAGTCTATCTAGTAGTGAACTCTTAGCCATTATTCTTGGAGAAGGAGTAAAAAATGTTAATGCCAATGAACTTGCTTTCGAGCTATTAAAGGAAGTTAGAAGCATGAAAAACTTTGTTAATCTAAATTATCAAGAACTTACTAAAATAAAAGGAATAGGGCCTGTAAAAGCCACTAAAATCCTTGCTATGGTAGAACTTGGTAAAAGAATATTTCTAGAAGAAGAAAATAACAATATAAAATTAACTAATGCTAAAGATATTTATAACTACTGCAAATCATTTTTTTATGGACTAAAACAAGAATGCTTTTATTGTATTTATCTAGATAGTAAGAAAAAAGTACTTAGTAGTAAATTATTATTTAAAGGTACTATGACTAAAAGTAATGTTCATCCAAGAGAAATATTTAAAGAAGCTTATAAGGTTAGTGCCAGTTATATAATATGTATTCATAATCATCCTTCAGGAAGTGTAAATCCTAGTCCAAAAGATATAGAGTTCACTAATTATTTAATAGAACTAGGCAGAATTCATGGAGTTTTGATATATGATCACTTAATAGTTAGTGAAACGAAATATTACAGTTTTTTAGAAAATAATTTACTAGATTAATTGCAAAAATAAAAAGTTATTAGTATACTAAACTTTGAAAGGAATAGATACTATGTATAGAAAAAGTAAAAAAAGAAGAAAAATTATTATTATCATTATAGTTATAGTCATAGCATTTTTTGTTTTATTTTACTCTCTATCATCTAATAGAAAACTAACAGCAGTAGAGTCATTCTTTAAAGATGCCGCTACTATTGTTATGAAAGGAGTAATGTTACCATTTACTTCTCTAAATGCTGACAAAGATACTGATTTAACAGAAAGTTATGTAATCCAAAAGAATTTAAATGTTCATTTAGAAGAAGAAATAGAACAACTACGTGATGCTTTAGATTTAAATCAGACTTTAACTGGTTATGATGTAGTTAATGCAACTGTCATATCAAGAAATAGAAGTTATTGGTATCAGACTTTAACGATAGATAAAGGTAGTAAGGATGGCTTAAAGAAGAACATGGTCGCTATTACTAAGGATGGACTTATTGGTAAACTACAGAATGTTACTAATTATTCTAGTGAAATAAAACTAATCACTGCCAATGATGTAAATAATAAAGTATCTGTTTCTATCGCTACGACAACAGGAGAGACTACTGCCATACTTAGTGGTTATGATAAAGAAAATAACTTGGTATTAATTAGTGGAGTAGATAGCCAGGTAGAAATTAACAAAGGTGATGTAGTAACAACTAGTGGATTAGGTGGAATGTTTCCAAGAGGAATATATATAGGAGAAGTAGAGACTATTACTAATGATAAGTATGGATTAAGTAAAACTTTAGGAGTAAAGACAAATCAAAACTTTAATAATATTCACTATGTTACTGTCCTTAAAGAGGAAAAACAGTAAAAAGTCCGGTTTTCTTGAAAAAAAGTCCGGTTTTCTTGAAAAAAAGTCCGGTTTTCTTGAAAAAAAGTCCGGTTTTCAATTATAAATTATGTATTATAACTTGTGACAAACTTATAAATGTAATGAGAGAAAATATAAAGAAAGGAAAGTGATTATGTGATATTTCAAATAATAATAGTTGTAATATCTTTCTTTTTAGATGGCATCCTAAGTAATTTTCTTCCCTATATGATGGGAGATTTATCTTTATTTACTCCATACTTTACTTTAATTAGTCTTGTTATAATTTATCCATTCTTTAAGAAAAAAGATAAAGATTATTATATTTTAGTAGGAATAACAGGATTCCTTTATGATTTATTCTATACAAATCTTTTATTTACCCATGCTATTTTCTTTTTATTAATAGGACTAATAGTAAGTTTTATCTATAAGAAAATGGAACTTAATCTTTTAACTAACTTATTTTTAACTATATTAGTAATAGTAATTTATCAAACTATTTTCTCTCTTAGTCTATTTATCTTTAATGTAGTACCTGTTTCTATAGAAAGTACTCTTTATTTAATATACAATAGTCTAATACTAAACATTATCTATGGAGAAATACTATATTTAATTTGTAAATATATGCCACATAAAAGACATTTAAACTGATGTCTTTTTCTTATGCTTAATACATATAATTAAGTGGTGATATAAATGGTAGAATCTAAATTTTATAAGAAGAAAGAACCACAACATAATAACAATTTAAAAAAGCATATAAGAGTCTTTATTACAAAAGTATTACTAACTATAATAGTAACTCTTATTCTTTTAATAGGATTTAAAACTAATCTAAAATTTAAAAGTAATTTTAATAAATATGTTTATAACACATCACTACCATTTACTGACTTTAAAACACTTTATGATAAATATTTCTTAGGTACAAAGGAAGAGTCTAACGAGACAAAAGAAGTTTTTAATGAAGACTTAGTTTATACTGATAAAAGTATGTATGAAGATGGTGTTAAATTAACAGTAGAATCTAATTATTTAGTGAAATCTTTAGATAGTGGTATCGTAGTTTTTATAGGAGATAAAGATAAATATGGTAAAACAGTTATAATACAACAGATGAATGGAGTAGATGTTTTCTATGGTAATGTAACATCAAGTGTAAACATGTATGATTATGTAGAGAAAGGTTCTCTAATAGGAGAGACTATAGATACTAATCTATATCTAGCATTCCAAAAAGAGGGTAGTTTTGTCGACTATAAAGAATATATTAAGTAAGATTTCTATTCATCCAAGTTGTTACTTCTTAATAGTTTTATCTCTTCTTTCAGGATATTTTAATCTAATAGCAATTACTACTATTCTTCTTTTAATCCATGAGTGTGGTCATTTCTTTACAGCTTATTTCTTCAACTGGGAAGTAGATAAAATAGTTTTCTATCCCTATGGAGGAGTATCTAAGTTTAACCATGAAGTAAACTGTCCTATAAAAGAAGAGTTAATAGTTCTTTTAATGGGACCTATTATGCAGTTAGGCTGTTATTTAGTTTTAATGAATATACCATACTTCTATAACTATCAAGAAATAATAACAACTATTAATTATAGCATTCTCACTTTTAATCTTTTACCAATCTATCCCTTAGATGGAGGTAGAATCATGCAACTACTTATTTGTTATTTAACATCCTATAATCTTAGTTTTAAAATAATATATTTTATCTCGTTCATCGTCCTCTGTCTTATTACAATCTTCTTTTTCTATAATCCTACTATAAATATTTTACTAATCATCGTTCTCTTAATAATAAAACTACTAACAGAAAAAAGAAATATAAATTATTATTTAGAAAAGTTTATTTTAGAAAGATACTTACATAAATATAAGTTTAAAAAGAGCAAAATAGTTAAGAGAACTAAAGACTTTAAAAGAGACTATCATCACTTAATTAAGATTAATGATAAATACTTTTTAGAAGAAGAATACTTATTAAGGAAATATAAAGATAAATTATAGTGACATATTACTACTATAGATGATATAATTAAAAAGACAAAACTAGTAAAGGAGAAACATATGGAACAAATAATAATTAATATAATGGAACAAGTTGGGTACTTAGGAGTATTCCTTCTAATTGCAATAGAAAATATTTTCCCACCAATACCATCAGAAGTAATATTAGTATTTGGTGGTTTTATGACTACTTATACATCACTTAATATCCCTATAATGATACTAGCAGCGACACTTGGTTCTCTACTTGGAGCGATAGTACTTTATTATATTGGTAAAATCTTTAATAAAGAAAGATTAAAAAGAATAGTAAATGGTAAAATAGGTAAAGTATTAAGACTTAAAGCAAGTGATATAGAAAAAGCCGATAAATGGTTTGATACTAAAGGAAATAAAACAGTTTTCTTCTGTAGATTTATACCAATTGTAAGAAGT
>CALVUX010000023.1 GCA_944363715.1 uncultured Bacilli bacterium | reverse complement strand
ATACTGATGATATATCCTACTTGGGCAAGTGTGTTAGTCTAAAGGGTTATAACTCTTATATCGTCAGTATGGTGCTTGTAAATAGCACTATTATCGGACTTGGTAGCCCTTATATATGGTGTACTGATGATATAAAGGAATCTTGACAGGGGTTCAAAAGAGCTTGTTTATAGTCGAAAAAAATTCTGTCTTAGACTGTGAACAAAGTCTTAGCTTTATCGTCAGTCCAGTGTTTATAAGGGAGTGATACTATGCAATTAACAGATATAGCAATGATTTTAATAATAGTATTGCTTTTAATTGTTACAGTAGGAGGTAATAATAAATGAAATTTATTAAATTAAGCGAAGACCGTTATTTAGTAAAAGATAGTAACGGTAAAATTGTTTCTAAAAAAGAAGTAGCCGAGGCAGATATAGTATCTAACGAATGCATAAAGGACTTTGTAGAAAATGGAAATAGTACTATCGAAGAAACAAAACAGACTAAGAGAACTAATAATAAGCAAAAACGTTCCAGAGATTGACGTTTTAGGTTCTACTCAGAGTGGTAAGACATTTAGTTGCAATTTAGCTGTTCCGGAGTATGCAGAATCATTATATAGGTATGATCCTCAAAGTAAATACAAAGGTGCAATAATTGGTTGGACTACTGATACGTTAAAACGTAATGTAGCTGATGATATGGTTGATATGTTAGAACGTCAAGGATTTATAAAATCAACTCCTAGAAAAAAAGGAGATTTTACTTTTAAATGGAGTACCACCGAAAAATATTTGGAAATTTATAATATCAAGATATATTTCTTTAGTTTTGATAACTATAAAGCATTCAACCGTATATTAGGTGGTCCAATGATATTTGTTTGGGTAGATGAAGCAGCTCGTATATATTCTCAAGACAAACTTCAAGAGCAATTTGACCAAATATACGGTCGTTTAGTTAGTTATACAGGCCATCCCTATAAAAAATATATAAGAACTTATAATGTTGAAGGCGGGGCAAATCATCCTTATAAACTAAGATACATTGATGATAAAAATTACATTAAACTGGTATTCTTTCCTTATGATAATCCCAAGCTAGATACAGAAGAAAAGATAAGAGAAGTTGCTAATGCTTTTCCAACAAAAACATTAAAACTACAAAAAATCTATAATAAATGGGTTGTAAGCGAGGGAAAAGTATTTAATAAGGTAAATGTACTAGAAAGCCTTGAAAAGTGGAAAATAAGGGAAATAGGCATAGGAATAGACTATGGTTCTAGTAACCCCACAACTTTTGTTCCCTGGGCTTTAGCTTACAATAACGAAACTAAACGTTGGGGAATAGTTAGACTACAAACTTATTATCATAGCCCTGCTAAACTAGGAACAAGTCCTACTACGGAGTACTTTAGCGAACAATTAAGACTATTTATAGTCTATTTAAAAATGAGATATAACAATGTTCCGATTTATGATGCAGTTGTTGATAGTGAAGCATTACACTTTATAAATAGATTGGATGCAGATAACATACCTAATATTTCAGCAGATAAGTATCCTGGCTCTGTCAGAGAGGGAGTTGAGTATATGCAGTCATTATTTGATAAAGATTTTATGTTTATATTAGAAGAACAAAGTATAACTCATATTCATGAAGATTTAACAGTAGATTTGTCAGCTATAGATGAAAGCCTTGAAGAATTTAGGTCTTATCAATATGACAAAATAAAGTCAGTCAAGACTGGTATTGATAGCTTTCTAAAAGACCAAGATCACTCAATAGATGCTTCAAGATATTTATTTATAGACTGGAAAGATAAAGGTAAGCTACCAGTTATTTAGGAGGTACGTATGGTTATTAAATGCAAATCAAGTAGAAGGTTTTTATTTAAGATAGATACAGATAGTTTTTATAATACAATAGATTCTTTATTAAAGACTAAAGTAGAAGTACCTTTGATAATAGAAGTACCTTGTAAAAAGTGTGGAATGATTGAAGTGTATGAAATTTACAGAGACCACTATATACATAAAAAAAGTTATAAAAGATAAATGATGTTACAAAATGTTACATTAAATAATTTATTCTATTCTTATAGAAGGGCAAAGAAGCTTAATTAAAGCAAAGAAGCTCATAGGTCAATTAGACTTATGGGCTTTTTTTCTATGTAAAGGAGGGTAGATATGAAGTTACTTAAAAGAAGAATTAAAGACTGGAAAATAAAGTTTTATCTTAATGGTCAATATGTCTGTTCGCAAAAGGTAGACGATGTAGAAGATGCTTTTAATCGTGTCTATGTAGTAACTATTTTATTTAAACGTCATTTCTTTAAAAGTTTATTTGTAAGAACTGTTATTAAGCCTGATAAGTTACTTTTTAAAGATGTTATTAAAAAAGAACTTCATATTGGAGCCTATTTATTCGAGGGGGTTAAAGTATGAGAATCAAATCAAAATATAACGTATTACAAGCTCCTTACATCAAGATAGAGGCAGAAATAACTCAAGCAGGTATTACAAATGGGAAAAATAACATACCTCAAGAAAAACAATACTGTATAGCTCCATCAGCTAAAAAGATAGCTCAATTTATAACTAACCAATTATTTGGCAGTGAATTAGTTACTCAGTCTGAGGGACTAGATATAGGTTGGTTAATGCCTAGTTTAAAAGAAGCATTAGAATTAGCAGTTTATCAAGAGGAGTCTTTTATATATTTAAACATTTTTGAAGGTAAGGTTTATTTGGAATGTTTCAAAGAGTCAGACATTCATGACATAGTTCAAGAATATGACAAATTTAAAAGTGGAGTGATAGTTCAAGAATATGATAGCCCTATTCCACATGATGAGAAAACCTATATTTTAAAAAGAAAGATAGAAATAAAAAATGGAAATTCTCTGATAACTTTTAAAGCTTTTGAAAAAGGTAAAGGGGAAGCTCAAGAAATTCCATTAGCAAGATTTAATGCTTTATTTGATAAGGATTATGAAGAACGAGAGCTTAAGCCTTACGAAGTAATGATAAACATTGATATAGGTCAAGACTTCTTTAAAGATAGTCGCAAATTCTTATATGCAGAGATGGACGTCTTTAACACAATAGTTGAAGAAGTTGAGAAAACAAAGACTAGAATAGCAACAAGTCAACATTATCAAACAGGAGACTTAATGATGAGTTGGAAGCCTGGTAATAAGACCTATAACGTACAGACTTTATCAGTAGGTAAGTTAAATGATTACTTTACTTTATTACCAGGAGATAAAGACCATGCAGTATTTGAGTTCTTACAAGGTAATATCAGAATTAGTGAGTATGTAGAAACGTTTAAATTTTATGATTATCAAGTTATTCAAATGTCAGGCTTAAGTCCATCTAGTTTTGGTTATGAAAAAGATGCTTATCAAAATGTAGATAACATCAATATGAGTAAAAATCCAAGTGATATGACTATCGAAGCTATTAAACGTCAGATAACTCCAGCAATTAATTTGCTCTTTGAAAATATCATTAAGGCTCAGCACGTTGCAAACGTTACTGAAAATGTATTGCCAACAGAATTAAGTTGGGACTTTGGTCCTAATGAGAAATTTGGAGATATAGATAAAATTAAAATCTTAAGAAACATTCAAGGAGTTGCTAGTATTCCTCAGAGTTCCAAAATAAAAGTCATTTTACCAATTTTAAATAAATTAATTGATGACACTTATGTAAAAGATAAGAAAACAGATATTGACGATTTGTTAAAAGAACTTAAGAGCGAACAAGATGACTTATCTATTAGATTTGGAGAGATGTAATGGATAAGATAAAAGATTTTATCGAGGATGAAGTTAATGATTATCGTTTAAAAACAGAAGCTAAAGAAAACGAAACAAAAGAACAATTCTTTACTTATTTGTTACTAGGGTATTCTTCTACTAAGTTCAAAGAATGGGTGGATAAAAAATGGGATAAAAGTGATAGAAAACAAATGACTACTTCTAAAGCTAAGTTAGAAGAGTTAGTAGATAAAGTTAATGAAGTTGATGATATTGGTAAGACGAAGAATTACTTTGAATTAATCGACTATAAACGTCTTGAAGAGGTAAAAAAGAGTTTCACTGATGAATTACTCAAGTACTACGAAAAACGTCAAGAAATAGCCGAAAAAGTACCTAATAAAGCAGAGTATTTAAAAGACTTTGTTGATAAGTATGATAAGCAAATGGCGAATGTTCCTTATTTTAAAAATGGGAAGGTCTACTCGTGGCATACCTTAAGTGATTATACTTCGATGATTTATAACACTAACCTCACTAGATCAGGTTGGAATAGAACATTAACTGATGCAGATAGAACTGGCAAGAATCTTCTTTATATAACTGCTCACCCATTCGCTTGTCCTTTATGTATGCAATATCAAGGCAAGTACTATTCAACTAAGAAGAATGATATCTATCCATACATAGGCACTGCCTTAGATGGGGGAATAGGACATCCACATTGCAAACACGTCCCTACAATTGCTACTAGTCCTATCAAAATGCAAGATGATGACTACAACTCAGTAGAATGGCAAGAAAGATACGAAATACAACAAAAGATAATGGCTGTTGAAAGAAATAAAGAAAAGCTAAGAACAGACCTATCAATTTATGAAAAAATGGGGGACCAAACGAAAATTGATTTAACTAAAGCAAAAATTAAAAAGTTAAATCAAAAAAACAGAGAGTTGAAAGCCTCTCTATGACCAATAGCAGTTGCAAGTCAATAAACTACACCTGCTAGCTTCTTTGCCAATTATAAGGAGGAAACAAATATGAAAATTACTGATTACTTGCTAAATAAAGACTTACAAGTTGATGACAAAGACTTCGATGTTGAGAAGCTAACAAAAGACCTAAGAAAGGGTTATATTAAAGAGACTGACTTTGAAAGTAAGTTAGAAAGTTCAAAGAAAGACTGGGAAGCAGAAAGTCAAAAAACTTACTCAGAACTTAATGATAAGTATTCTGCTTTAGAGAAAAGTTACAACGATACAGTTGGTAACTTAGATAAAGTCAATAAAGAATTATCAACTGAAAAATTAAAAGTTACTATGATGTCTCAAGGCTTCAAAAAGGAACAGTTTGAGGAGGTTGCAAAACTTCGTGAGTCATTATTTGCCGATGAAAAGGACGATGAAAAAGCTATATCAAGTATTGCTGAAAAATTTAAAGGAACATACTTTGCTACACAAGAGCCTACATCAAAGGGTGAAGGACCAATAAAGGGGTCTGGTGGTACCTCTAACCTTGAAATAAAGGTTGATAGAAATACACCAATTAAAAATTTATTTATTAAAAAATAGGAGGTAGATAAGATATGAATTTTACAAACATTAACTTAGATTTACAAGCAGTTGCAAAAAGAACATATGAGAACATTTATTATGAGTCAACTTTTATGAATTTCTTAGATGACTCTTGGATGCAAGTTGCACGTTCAACTGGTACCCCAATAATTGAAGTAATCAAACAAATAGCACCAACTATTAACCAAAGAAGTAATGTAGAAATTACCACTGCATTAACACCAACACTAACTACTTATGATTCAGTAAAAGTAGATTTAACAGAGTTACAATTAGACTATTCATTCTCAATTAGTCCATTAATGATTGGTACTAGTATTGAAGGTACTCTTGAAGGACAAATGAGATTAAAAGACTCTGCTATCGCCAATAAGATAGATACTTATGGCTATGGTAAGTTAAATACTGCTATCACTGGTAAGAGTGACGGTACTGAAGCTTATACTGATGGACAAGTAGTAGCATGGGCACCAAGTACTCAACAAGATTATATAAATCTATTAAATAGTTATAAAATGATTCTATTTAATAGAAACATTACTAATGGTTACATGTTAGGTCTTGAAGCTGTTCAATATGGTAAGTTAGTTGCTGCTCTTACTTCGATTCTTAAATACGAAACAAGAGCAGGTGTAGAAGGTGTTGATAGAGGACAAGTGGCAAATGCCTATGGTGTAGATATATTCCCAATAAACACTGCAGTTCTTGGAAGTGGTGTATTAGGATACTTCGCAAACAAAATCGCTTGTGTCGGAGATATGTTCTTTAGTGCAATGGCTCAATATAATGGTAATTATAATGGTTTACCAGGATATTTCGTATTAGAAGGTAATATTCTATTCGGAGCAGAAGTGGTAAGACCTGAAGCTATTCTTAAATTAGCACCAGCTGAAGTAAGTGTGTAGGGGCAGATATGTTCTTTACAAAAGAGGAATTTAATGAGAAATACTCTGATATAGGAGAAACTCCACAAGATTGGCAAATAGAGGCAGTATCTCAAATGATATTGTCACAAATAGGATTATCAAGAAGGGACGACAGTTGGGATTCAACTACAGTCCCTCTACCTATAAAAAATGCTTGTCTTGAGCAAATGAGATTTATGTTTGAACATGATATCCCATTTGTTGATGCCAACAAGCTAAAAGCAGGCAGTATGGATGCAGAGTTACATACTGACTACTCTACATTAGCCCTAAGATATTTGGCTAATGGTGGTTATCTATATAGAGGAAATCCATTAATGTGTAACTTGGGTATTAATATGCCCTTTGGAGATTAAATGTTTCTAGTTAATGGTTTAAAGGCGACTTTAATCCAATATAACAGAAAAGATGATAACTCTATATATGATGACCAAAATGATAATGAAGTACCAATTAAAATATGTCCTTATGATATTGCAGATGCCGTTAAATTTGGTATTTATACAGTGCCTGAAGCAACTGGCTATTTTCAAGTTAAAAGAACAGTAGATGTGAAAGAGGGAGACCAAATTATCTTCGCAAATAAGACATATACAGTCTTAAAGGTTCAAGATAATTGGATATTTAACAGAGTAGAAAATAAGATGTTAGCTGTCAAATGAAAGCAGAACTTAAATGGAATAATCAGACTAGGAAATTACTTAAAGAATTACCTAGTAAGATAGTTCAAGAAATAGCACTAGAAACTCTTAATGTTACTTATCCAACAATTCCAATGAGTAGTGCATTAGTTCACAATAATAACAGAGGCCGTTTAAGACGTGAAACTGTAGCAAAAGGTGTTCAAAAGGAAGGAGAAAAGTTTTATCTTGAATCTCCTAGTCCTTATGCTCCATTTGTTTATAACTTTAACGATACAACTACCAATTGGAGTACTCCTAGCACACATTCTGAATGGTTTGATAGAACTTGGGAAAAACAAGGAAATGCTATAAGTACTAGAGTTATAGAAAGGAATAAATTATGAAAACAAACGATGTTTTAATAGCTTATTTAAAGACTTTAATTAGTGAGTATAAGATAAAGGCAGAGTACTCAACCAATGACAATGATGTAAAGGTCATTGTTGTTCAACAGACAGACGGTCAGAAAATAGTATTCTATGGCAACTGTAAGCCTATGTTTGATTATTTTTCGATAAGTATATTTGGTAAGTCCATTCAAGAACAGAAAGAGACTGCTGATATGCTAGGAAATTTAATTGGACAGACTGCAAGTATGAAGTTTGAAGTTGGAAATAAAGTTGAAACTTGGAGACTTATTTTCAAACAAATAAGTAATCCTCAAAGTATCAATTATCAAGACATAAGACGAATTGGTTACAATTTAACTTTGCAAACAATAATAACTAAAGTTTACGAGGAGGTAAAAAACGATGGATAATACAAACTTCTTTATTAATAATAGAGAATTAATTAAAAATCTAGCATTAAATACTGGAACTAGTTCTAGTCCTACATTTACTGAAATGTGTACTACTAGTGAAGTTACAGTTAACACTGAATTTGAAGAAAAAACGTTCTATGTATTCTGTGATGCTATTCAAAGAGCTATTTTAACTGGTGTTGCTATGGGATTAGATACAACAGTAAAAATTGATATGAACAACACTGCAATTCAGTCTGTGTTAGGTAATATCAAAACATTAATTTCTACTGGTTCTATTGCTCAATTTAATAATCAGTTAATTCAATTTGAATTACTAACTGGTATTAGTGAGGGAGTACTAGAATACACTAAATTTCAAGTACCAGCTAACCTAAAAATTAGCGATTTAGGTGGAGCGGCAGAAGATGAAGGAGAGTTCTCATTAGAAATTACCTTCAACGGAAAAGGTACTATAGTAACAGGAGAATAGTTTTATATTTAAAATAAGCTCGAGACAAGGGTAAATAATACTACCTTTGTCTCTTTTTATAAGGAGGTGGTATTACGGCAAAAAATGGTGGAAGTGTCATCTTTACGTTTGAAGCAGATGACTCAAAAATGAAAAGTGCTTTATCAAATGTTGGTAAAGGTTTAAGTACTACTATGAAAGTCGGTGCTACAGCAATTGCAGGGACATCTAGTGCGTTGGCTGGTTTAATCGGATATGGTGCCAAATTTAATGCGGAAATAGAACAATATCAAACCTCTTTTGAAGTAATGACTGGTTCTGCCGAGGAAGCTTCAAAATTAGTAGAGGATTTGAAGAAGATGGGTGCAGAAACCCCGTTCGAACTCTCAGATTTAGCACAAACCACTCAATTATTAATGAATTATGGTTTTGAAGCAGAAGAAGCCAAAAATAGATTGAAAATGTTAGGAGACATTTCTCAAGGCTCTGCTGATAAAATGAATAGAATTGCTATGGCTTATGGGCAAATGTCATCAGCTGGTAAAGTTTCATTGGAAGACGTTAAACAAATGATTGAAGCTGGATTTAATCCACTTCAAGAAATAAGTGAAACAACAGGCGAGTCTATGTCTAGCCTTTATGATAGAATTTCAAAAGGCACTTTGTCTATTGATGAAATTACTGCTTCAATGCAAAGGTCTACAGCAGAAGGTGGAAAGTACTTCCAGTCAATGGAAAAACAGTCACAAACTGTTAGTGGACAAATATCTACTTTGCAAGATAACTTTAAAAGTTTAGCGGGTACTTTAGCAGGAGGTTTTAGTACATCTCTAGCAACTGATGTTCTGCCAAGTATTAACGAGGCTTTAGTAGGTTTGAACGATGCTTTTGAAAATGGCGGAATAGAAGGGTTTGCAGATAAGTTAGGAGAGGAGCTTGCTAATGGTGTTACTGCAATAGCAGACAAAGCTCCAGAATTTATTGATGTAGGTGTGCAAGTAATTGACTCTTTAGTTAATGGCTTAGTTAATAATATGCCTGCAATAGCAAATGGTTTAGCTCAGGTGGCTGTTGGTTTAATAAACGGAATAACAACAATAATTCCTACTTTAGTTCAAGGAATTATAACCGGAATCCAAACATTATTAACAGCTTTAGTTCCACAAATACCTGTCATTGTTCAAAATTTATTAAATGGCATTTTGCAAATAGCGACTTCAGTAGCTCAGGCATTTCCTACTATATTTCCGATGGTTATAGAAGCGATATTAGGATTAATACCTGTTTTATTAGAAAATTTACCACAATTTATACAAGCTGGTATTCAAATGACAATAGGATTAATGAACGGCCTTATAAATGCTATTCCAGTCCTATTAGAATCATTACCTCAAATAATAAGTAGTATAATTTCTGGTTTAATGGGAGCAATACCACAGCTTATTATGTTAGGACCTCAACTAATTGTCGGATTAATAACAGGCCTATTAAATGCTCTTCCAAGCTTGATAACACTAGGTCCAAAATTAGTTATAGGAATAGTTGATGGAATCATTGATGGAATTTCTAATATGATTAATGTTGGTAAAGATTTAATTAAAGGATTATGGGATGGTATTACTGGCAGTCTTGACTGGATTAAAAAGAAAATCAAAGGTTGGGTAGGCAATGTCTTAGACTTCATCAAAGGTCTATTTGGTATCCACTCTCCATCGACAGAATTTGCATACTTTGGTCGTATGAATGTCTTAGGTTTAGAAGAAGGTATGGAAGATATGGAAGGAAGTTTAAATGCAACTATTGGAGATATGGTTAATTTAAGTCCATCTCTATTAGCAAGTGCTTCTAACTCTTATAATCCTAATGTTAATGTAATAGTTAATAATCAATTCGAACAAGATCCTCTAGGCCAAATGGTACAACGCAGAAAGACTTTCGCAAGTGGGGCTAAAAATGATTACAACTTTGGAATGGGGGTATAAAGATGATTAAGGTATTAATTAATAATGAGGAAGTAGTATTTAGTCAACAATTACAAATAAGCGAAGAAACTCTTGCTACTTCTTCAGTAATACTTGACTCTTGTTATCCTAAGAGTTGGGAAGAAGATAGAGATTATATATCAAGATTTTATTTTCCTAAAGATTATTCAAGATGTGAATTCTATGATAATGAAGAGTTGATATTTGCAGGTGTTGTCAAAAATACTGGTAATATTTCCTTAAATCCTAGAGAACCAAAGTACTGTAAACTTCAAATACTTGACTTTAAGACTATGTTAAGCGAGGGTACTACACTAGACTTTGTTATAGCAGATAAGACTGTTAGAGAAGCAATAGAACAAGTTACATCAGCTATTGCGGATTATGGATTTATTGTAGGTAACATTGTAATAAATGGTGCAGATGATGTTATAGGAGCTTATTCTACGTTAGACAAATCAGCTTTTGATGTTTATCAGTATTTAGCAGAAATAACAAATGCTAAATGGTTTACTAGAAGAGTTGATGAGAATACAGTCGCAATAGACTTCTATGATCCTGAGTCGTTACCTAGAGCTAGTCAAATTGAATACAACGAAGAATGGTGGGAAGAGAATTCTATAGATGATATGTCATTTAGTTACTCAACTACCGATTATCGTAATAAACAAGTAATAACTTCAAGTGAAACTTATGCAAACATTGAAAGTACAGAAACTAAGATAGCGAATGGCTATCAGACAGATTTTACTACAGAGCAAAAGATAGGAACTATTAATTCGATTAAAGTTGATGGTGTATTAAAGACTGTAGCAACAAGCGATGAAAAAGATATAGGTATAACAGCTGATTTCTATTATACAGTTGGAGAAAACACATTAAGTGCTAGTGATACTTATTCATCAGGTACAGAGATAGAAATAACTTATGTTGCTATTATTCAAGGAAGAGAAGTAGCCTATAATACCTCAGAAATCCAAAGGATATCTAATCAGTTAGGTATAAATGGTACTATTGCACGATATGAGTCAAGAAACGATGTGCTTTACTCTAGTCAATTACAAGCTATTGCTAGGAATTATATTAAATATAAAGGACAAGCAGAAGTAACTCTTAAGATAGAAACACATAATACTAATTTATTCTTTGTAGGACAACAAGTATACTTTAATGCTCCGATAGAAGATTTAAAAGGCGATTATATGGTTAAGAATAAGACATCTGATTTCTACATAGTAAACGATGAAATAAATGTCTTTTACACATTTGAGTTAACTAATTCTTACAATAGTGAGAATGCAATTAACTTCTTTGATAATCAGAGAAACAAGGCTAATGGTAACATCTCACAAGGTGAGTATATAGCTCGCAACATAGATATAGAGAACACAGCTAATATTATCTTTAGTAACTTGCAAATAACAGAGCTAGAGATAACTGGTAATAATACATTAGAAGCAGGCTTAGAAATGCCTTTAGTTAGTTAGGAGGGTAACTATGACAGATGAATTTAAACAAACGTTATTTGATTACTTAATAGGTAAGTTACCTAACGAAAAAGGTACTACTGAGGAGATATTTAAAGAGATTAATGAGATTTCTAGAGATGAGTGGGTTGATTTCTTGCCTAATGGTGGAACGTGGTCTGCTATGAGAATAGAAGGGCTAATAGCTCCTAGCGAAAACACAAACAATTTGACGGTAATTTATGGTGGTTATAGAGTCGATAATAATTCTAATGGATTTATTATACTTTTAGATAATAATTTTGTTCCAATAAAAAAATTTGAAGCATTTAATACTGGTACAAATTTGAGATATATTCAAAAAATGGAGATATCTGAAGATGGAACATTTTATGCAATAGATGATAATGTATACACTTATGATAACAGCGAGAACTCATATAATAGTCAAAAAAGATTTATTATGTTAAATAATTTTACTCAATTTTCAACAACTTTAAATGATTACACATTATCATTACAACGTTCATATATACTACCAAGTAATTGTTTAAATTTTTATTGCAAATATATGACTAAAAATCCGAATTCTGCTCATTATTTCTTAGCAGGTTCATCTTCTAGTAACTATGATGGCAGTTGGGATTTTGATGCAACTAAATATATTGATTTAAAAGTTAATGTAGGAAGTGAAAATGAGTGGGCGACTCAAACAACAAGTGCTAGCGTCGAGGGAGTTAGAGAATTTGGTGGTGCGTATGCTATTTTTAATGAAGATGATAACGTATCATTCAGAATAATTAATACTAGTCCAGGTGTAGATGTAAGAATTAATTGTTTAAGCAAAGATTTTAATGAAAATACTTGGACAAATAGTAGAATTGCTTACTTCGATATTGCATACTATAACATTTTTTCTGCTATAAATAAGCAGGTATGTTTCTTAAATATCAATAATGTTTATTTTGTTTGTTCAAATCTACAATATTCTACTAATGTCTCTGGAGATTGGAATAAAAATAAAATAATTGGTATTCATCACTATGATTTTACAACAGAACAACTTACTACAATTCATCAAGAAGATTTTGGTCTAATAACGTCCTCTGCATTAAAAAGAGGAATTAATTTAACTGCCCTTAATAATGATTTATATATTCTTTATATAACAGATGACGATATGGACAACGTAGCAGATTATTATTTATTTAGATATGAAGGTAATTGGTCCCCTAAATTAATAGCACAAGATAAGCCTTTTTGGTACACGTATGCAGATGTGTTTATAAAAATCAATTTTAATTTATTACAAATGTTTATTTATCAGTCCACATTATCCAGTAGTTACTGGAACCAATTATTAATCAAAGAAAATTATAACTCTTCTAATTACAACGGAGAACCTTATATCAACACCAATGCACTTATTCCAAATAGTGCTGAGATTTATTCAAATGAAAACCTAGTGTTCGCTAGAAATCTCTATAATAAGACGATAAACAATAACACTACAGTGTCTACAGTAGAGATACCTAATACTTATCTAAATGGTATTGATTTAACTAGTAAAAACCTATTATCAGAGACCAACTTAACAATGGTAGCAGATACTAACGTTACTCAAAAAAATATCTATGAAACAATGTTCTTAAACTTCATAAACGTACTGCAAGTAGCAGATAGAAATAATGCTAATCAAGTGCTAAATCAAGAAGCTAGTAGTTATCTAAATAATGCTATTAACACAGATGATAATTATGATAATGCTAAGTTATACAACAAAGTAATAATCAACTATCAGGATGGTAGCACTAAAGAAAGTTCTTACAGCCTTGAAAATACTACAGAAACATCTACTGTCATAGCATTTGGTTTATACATAGATAAGTTAATAAATAATGTAGAAATAGTCTCTAATGACAAGACTATTACATATCAGACAATAGACTTATCAAATCTAGAATTAAATAAAAATTATTCTATCAAGCAAAAATTGGAGGTGATCTAATTGATAGAAATATATGACGAAAAAGAAAATCTTAACACTAATCCGTCAGTTGCAGAAACAAATAAAGTAACTGCTGATGATATGAATCAGTTAAGAGAGGCTGTAATACAAGGTGTATATCAAGGTACTTGTACAGACGAAGAACTAGAGCAAGCAATTGCAGAAAGTGATTAAAGAAAGGAAAGTGATAATAATGAATAAAGTTTACAATATGTTACATGGGGGGGGGGAGCTTACTGCTTAACTCCTCTTATGAAAGGAGGGAGAGGCTAGTAATTAATTCTCTCTCTCAAAAGAGGTGTAACTATGAGTAATAGTGTACTTATGGATAAAGATGAGAATATCCTTAATCCTAATATTCCTAGATATGAAAAAAAGATTAAGAAAGGTCTTATGGACTAATTCTAATCCTAGTCAAGAAATGGGAACAGGTAAACTTATAAATTTATCTAGCAGTGACTATGATGAACTAGAGTGGGTTTTTGCATATTCAACAACTGCAAATAATGCTATATCTGTTAATTGTTTAAAAGGAATGAATATTACTGTTATTACAATGGGTTATAATAGTCCAACATTAATAAGGCGAGTAATTAACTATGTATCTGATACTCAATATTCGACCATGAATGGTAAATTTGGAGATGCTGATAATGCAACTATGTTAATTCCACTTTCGGTTATAGGCATAAAAAACTCATAGTTAAGCTAAAAAGCGAAATATGTGAATGAAGTATTAAAAGATAAAGATGAGAAAATATTGAATCCAAAGATACCGAGATATGAGAAAAGAGGGTCTACAAAATTAAATACCTCTTCGTTAACATTATCTCAAACTTATACATTAAGTGATGATATCGAAAAGTATGATTACTTATATGTTATTGGTGGTGCTGATTCTAACTACTTTAAAGCTTCAATGCTTATTAAAGTAAGCGATATCGTTTACAACAATACAAATAATAATCATTCTTATATGTTATCTAATTATACAACTGCAGGACATTTTGCTATTAATTTTGTTTTTCCAAGTAAAACACAAATAAAAATACTTGATAGAAACAATAGTGGCTGGGGTAATCCTGCAATTACTGAGGTTTATGGTATAAATCTATGAGAGAGAATTAAATAGCCGATTATATGGCAGAAAATAATGTATTAAAAGATAAATTAGGTAAAATTTTAAATCCTAAAATACCTAGATATGAAATATTGAAGTATAACTTAATAACTGATGGAAGCCCAGTGAAAACTGGACGGAAAGTCGATGGTAAAAATGAATATATAAAAAGAATAAGTATAGCTCAATTTCCTAATAACACTTCATTAGAAGTAAACACAGACTTAAATGTTAATGAAATAAATGTTACAGATATAAAATGTTTAGGTTATAGAAACAGTGATAGAACAAATATAACCGTTCCATTTATAAGTATGGCAGGAACTCACATTGGTTTAAACACAAAAGTCATTAATAATATATTGTATCTGTTAATTGAGACTACTATTGACAGAACAGGCTATACAGGATGGGCAGAAGTCAGCTTTATATATAAGTGATTTGTAAAAAATAAAAAGGAGGAACAATGAATGAAATAATTAATTTAGCAAAGGAAATAGGACAGTTTATAGCATTTATCATAGTAAGCCTATTCTTTTGTAAACAATATCTAAATCAGTACTTTAAAAAAACAAATGTAGGTAAAATGCTACCTAGACAGAACAAGTTAGATTTAGAAATATTAAATAAACTAGAGTATGTAAAAGAGATACTTAATGCCGATAGAATCCACGTTTATGAGTTTCATAATGGAGAACACTATTCAGATTATAGGTCTGCTTATAAGTTCTCTTGTACATATGAAGTCTTTAAGGCTGGTAATCAGCCAGTTCAACAGAGATGTATAAACTTGCCAACAAATTGTATGCCACAATTTGTTCATAAAATCACAGAAGAAGGCAGATTTATATGTAAAGATTTAGAAGAATTAAAAACGTCTATGCCTAGTACTTACAATTTTAAAAAGAGTATAGATGTAGATTCTTTCTGTGATATAGCAATACATAACAAAGAGGGCAACACTATAGGTTTTATTGCTATACATTGGTTTAACAAAGAAAATATGAAAGTAGATAAGGATACGATTAATCAATTAGTATGGTATGTTGAAGAACACTTAATAAATTCAAAGTAAGAAAGGAAGTTGATAAAATGAGTACAAAAACAAAAAATTGGATTAAAGCCGCACTAGTTAGAGCAGTTAAGACAATTGCACAGACAGCAGTTGCAACAATAGGTACTGCTACAGTATTTAGTGAAGTAAACTGGGTAATGATACTTAGTGCTAGTCTTTTAGCGGGACTATTAAGTATTTTAACTAGTATTGCAGGTTTACCAGAAGTAGAAGAATATTAGTTAATAGTAAATTCAAAATGATATTATGAAGATAAAATAATATGGAGGTGTAGAAATGAAAAAAGGAATTGATATTTCTAAATATCAAGCAGGTATAGATTTAAATAATATTAAGAACAATGGTTATGACTTTGTAATTATAAGAGCAGGTTATACTGGATGGGGCGATGGTGAGAGTAAGGCTATTGATCCTAGCTTTGAAGATTCTTATAGCAGAGCGAAATCAGCAGGCTTAGGAGTAGGAGCATATTACTTCACTATAGCAACATCTTATCAAGAGGGTGTAGATGAGGCTAATTGGCTATATAATAATTGCTTAAAAGGTAAGCAATTTGATTATCCTATATACATTGACGTTGAAGATGATACTGGAGGTAAGCAGTACCTAAGAAAAGCTGG
>CALVUX010000022.1 GCA_944363715.1 uncultured Bacilli bacterium | reverse complement strand
TCTTAGCATCACTATCTTTTGCAAGTGGTGTAATGATATGTGTATCTCTTACTGATTTAATACCTGAATCTTTTAATCTCCTAACTACTATATTTAAAGGTTTCCCTGCTCTTTTATTTCTTTTAATATTTATCTGTCTTGGTATAATTACATCTATGTTAATAGATAAGTTCTTACCTAGTAATGATAATAAATCTATCAGTAATAAAAAATTATATAGATTAGGTCTTGTTTCCATGCTTGCTATTATTATGCATAATGTTCCTGAAGGAGTTGCTACTTTTCTATCTAGTTCTACTAATAGAGGGTTAGGTTTATCACTTGCTCTTGCCATTAGTTTTCATAATATTCCTGAAGGAATAAGTATTGCAATTCCCATATACTTTAGTACTAAATCTAAATTTAAAGCTTTTCTTTATACTTTAATATCAGGCTTATCAGAACCATTAGGAGCGATACTTGCTTATCTATTTCTATCTAATATTATTAATAATTTTATTATGAGTATAATACTTGCTATGATAGCAGGTATCATGATACATATTAGTATTTATGAACTGTTAAAAGAGTCTTTAAGTTATAAAAAAAGAAGACATACCTTTATCTTCTTTAGTATAGGATTTATCTTTATGTTAATATCTCATTTTCTATTAGGTTAACTCTTAATAAGTCTTTTTACACTATCAACAGTAGTTTTCCTATTACTACTTAATTCATCAGCTTTAAGTTCTCTAATCTCTTCATAATGTTCTGTTAATTTTCCATCTTTATATGTTAAATTAATTACTTCAGTAGAACTACCAACCTTAGAACTTAATTCTAATTCTTTTATCGACTCCAAAAATAACTCTAATCTAATAGATATATCATTATTACTATAATTTACAACAGCACGTCCTACGTACATACCATTAATTTCTTTACAACATTCAAGGAAACTTTCAAAGTTTTCTTTTTCTTGATTAAACGAACAGTAAAGATCTAACCTAAAAGAAATATTACCTTGATAATTAGTAGAAAATGAATAACTTTCTTCTCCTTTTTCTATAGTATATCTAACAGGATGATTACCAACAGAACGATATCTTGTTAAAATAGCACCATCTTTATAGTAATTTCCAAAACCTATTTCTTCTACCTTGTCAAAATAACTATATAAGGTAAAATTATTTTCACGTCTTTTTTCTAGTTGAAATTTATCTTTATGTCTCTCATTATTATCATACCTATACATATCAATCATAAACTTATAGGTATCTCCCATAATATCTTTTACATAAACAAAATCATCATCTATATTAAAAACTTCTACATCTTTATCGAAAAAACCTAACTGCTTTAAAGCTCTTTTTAGTCTTTTCTCTTTAATCTTTTTAAAGCTAGACATACTTAATTTAGTATTTATATACTCATCTTTACTATAGAAATTCATCTGCATCACCCTCTTGGCTACATATTATACAACTTATTAAAAAAAATGCAACTGGAGGTTTGATTAAGAAAGATTTTTATAGTACAATATTTTTAGGTGTTAAATATGAAGAGAGTCTTAATTAGTTTAATTCGTCTTTATCAAAAGATGCCTTTAGCAAGTCATGGGGCTTGTCATTTTTATCCTACTTGTTCTAATTATACTATTGAAGCGATAGAAGAATATGGTTTGGTAAAGGGATGTTTTATGGGTTTTAAAAGAATCTTAAAATGTCATCCTGGAGCAAGATATGGATATGACCCAGTTATTAGAGAGGAGAAAAAGAATGAAAAGAAGTGTTAAAAAATTAGGTAAGATTGCTTTATTAGGTGTAGCAATTTTATTTACTACTACAGGTTGTAAAAGTGATGATATGGAAGATATTGAGATAGTTACTACTAATTATCCTAATGAATATATTATAGAAAGGCTTTATGGAGATCATGCTAAAGTTAGTAATATTTATCCTGATGGTATAGATGTTAGTGATTATAAATTTACTAATAAGCAAAAAAGAGACTTTGCTAGTAAAGACTTATTTATCTATACAGGTTTAATTGATAGAGAAAGAAGTTTAGCAGTTGATTTATTAGATTATAATAAAGATTTAAAAATAATAGATAGTTCTTATGTTCTTGATAATGATTATGATATGGAAGAAGTTTGGTTAGATCCATCATTTATGTTAATGATGAGTCAAAATGTAAGATTAGGTTTGAAAGAATACATTGAAAATAATTATTTAAAAGAAGAGATTGATGAAAATTATGAAGAGTTAAAAGTTGATATTTCAGAGCTTGATGCTGATATTAGACTTACTGTTGAAAGTGCTCCTTATAAGACAATAGTTGCAACTGATAATAACTATAAGTTCTTAGAGAAATATGGTGTTAAAGTATATATATTAAATGATGATACTAGTGAAAAAGATTTAGTTGAGATTGAAGACTTGATAGAAAATGGAAGTATTACTAAAATATTTAGTTATGAAGATATAAAAAACACTAATAATGTTCAGAATTTAATTAATACTTATCCTAATAATTTGGAAATAATTAATTCTAATAGAATAATAGTTTTAGATGATGAACAAAGAGAAACAGAAACTGATTATATTACTCTAATGAATCAAAATTTAGATAATATTAGAGAAGAGTTATATCATAGTAATAGTTAAAACAGTGTCAGTAATTAACTGACACTGTTTTAAAATAGCCTTAATATATCATTAAATGTTACATAAATCATAAGAAGCATTAATAAGAATAATCCTACAGCATGGAACTTAGCTTCTGTCTCAGGTTTAACAGGACTTCCTTTAATTTTCTCAATTATTATAAATAAAATATGTCCTCCATCAAAAGCAGGTAATGGTAACAAATTAATAAATCCTACATTTATTGATAAGAATGAGAACAAATATAATATACTAGCAAGTCCCCCACTAGCTTGAGCCCCTACTACTTCATATATTCCTACAGGACCACTTAATTGATTTAAATGAATTCCTCCAGTAAATAAATTTAATAAAGTAACACCCATCTGTTTAAACAAAGAACCTGTTTTAACTACTGTATATTTTAAGGAAGCTAGAAAGCCATGTTGTTCTTCACCTTGCATACCAATACCGTAAAGATATCTTTCTTCGCCATCAACCTTAGTCTTTTCAGGCTTTATTTCATATGTTTCTACATTACCATTTTTATCTTTTATTTTAAACTCAGTCGCTTCATTAGTATCGGCAATTGTTAGATAAAGTGATATATCATCTATAGTCCAAATATCATGACCATTAATTTCTAATATTTCATCACCTTTTCTAAGTCCTGCAACATATGCTGGTGTTCCTTTTTCTACACTAGATAAAATTGGTTCTGTTGAAGTTGCACCCCAAACTAATGAAATAAAGAATAACACTAAGATAGCAGAGATAAAGTTAAACCCTGCTCCAAAAAACATTACTAAAAACTTTTGCCAAGGCTTTTTACCAGGAAGTGTTCTATCTCTTGGTAGGTCTTCCTCTTCTCCTTCTTCACCTGCTAACTGACAAAAACCACCTATAGGAATCGCTCTTAAAGAATATTCTGTCTCACCTTTTTTAAAACTAAAAAGTTTAGGACCCATACCAAGAGCAAATTCATAAACATATATACCTGTTAATTTAGCGAATAAGAAATGTCCACCTTCATGAATAAAAATAATTGAACCTAATAAGATTATAAATAATATTAATGTAACCATGTTGCCTCCTAAATTAATCCCATTACTAATATAAATGCTAAAATTACAAAAATTAGACTATCTAAACGATCTAGTATACCTCCATGTCCAGGAATAAGATTAGAAAAATCTTTAACATTAAATGTTCTTTTAATAGATGAAAATACTAAATCACCAAGTTGTCCTACAACTGCTAAGAATAATGTTGTTAGTATTAATATTGCTAAAGAAATACCTGAATCTATTACTGTATAATAAAATGTAGTTGCTACAAAAGATCCCATTAAGACTCCACCTATAAAGCCTTCTATAGTCTTATGAGGACTAATAGATGGAGCAAGTTTATTTTTACCTATATACATACCAGTTATAAGAGCAAAGGTATCTGTTATTACTGTTATAAGTAGTAAATAGATTAAATAATTTAGACTATAATTTCTAACTACTAATATTAAATTAAAAGAAATATTTATAAAAAGAAGGGAACCTATTAAATATAGAGCATCATTAATATCATAATCCATTTCTTTCTTATCTTTAAGTAATATAGGTAAAAGAAATAATAGAACTATAAAACTTATTAATTGATAACTCATTTTATAACTAAAAAGATTTTGGTTATAAGTTAAAACTATAGAAAATATAATTAATAAATATGATATTATTTTCATTAAGGTAGGAAATTCCTTTTTCTTTTCTCTTATTGTTATTAACTCATACATTGCTCCTACTGCAAGGAAAGTCATAAGTATTGCAAAAGGAATACCTCCTATAAGTAATAATGGTACAAATATTAATATCATAATAATAGCACTTAATACACGTTTTTTCATATTAGCACTACCTCCAATCTTATAATAAGTATAATATATTTTTTACTTTTAGACAATAAGCTTAATTTATTTATTAAAATTTAATATTAATTTTTTTACATTACTTTTATCTTTAATATTAAGATAATTTCTATTCATAACACTACTGTTTATATTTAGACTCAATAGTTGATTTAACTCTTTAGTTCTTTCTTTTAAAGATAAGTTTTTAGTCTCTGCATATTTAGTAATACTTGCTAGATAGGCAATTATATGGAAATAATCATATAAAGGAATATTATCTAATTCCATACTTGTATCTATTATTCTTAAATCTTTTAAACTAATATTTTTACCATGATATAAGTCATCCATTAATTTAAAGAGTTTTATTTGGACTCTTGTTGTAATTAAATTGTCGTTAATAGCGATAGAAATATCTGATTTATATCCTAAAGACTCTAGATATTCTTTAAATAGTAGTTCATTATAATAAGCTAAAAATTCGCTAAATATAAACCAAGCTTCTCTATATCCATGATTATTATTATCATTATGAATCTTATGAGTGTATTCATGAATCATAGTTAAAGAAGTTGAAATGTTCTTATAGTTTACAACTTTTATATCATTAAAGACAAAGTCTGTTACTCCTTTTGCAATAAGTAAGTTCTCTACTTCTTCTTTAGTTAGAGAAATATATTTAAACTCATCATTAAGTTTATCTTCATCACTTGCATTAGAATATTTTATTAACGTATCAATATCATACATAAAAATAGATGTTTTAGCAAAGTCTTTAGTATAACAATTAAAAAAATTATTTAGATACTTACTTACTAAAGATAAAATCTCATCATTAGATAAATATCTTAAAGGACCATTATTATCTTTTTTCTTAGTATCACTTAAAGTTAATAAGAGTCTTCTATAATCATAATAATTCTTTTTAAGATATTTATATTTTTTAATATCACTATAGATATCTATTAATTCACTTCTAATTACATCATAACTATAATCCATAATAATCCCCCAAACATAAAAGGATTACTTTAAGTAACCCCTAAAACTTATCAATATTAATTTTTACGTATTTGTTATCTTTTAAAGCACTACTAGCTTGTACTAGAGTTCTAATGGCATTAGCAGTTCTACCATTCTTACCGATAACTCTACCGATATCAGAGTCTGATACTAGTACTTCTATAATTATTTCCTTATCATTTTCACTAGGAAATTCTTTTACAGATACAGCATCTTCATCTTTTACGATATTTTTAATTATCTTTTCTGTTAATTCTACTAAAGTCATTATTTTGTTTCCTTTTTATCTTTAGATTCAGCAAATTTTTTCATAATACCTGCATCTTTAAATAGACTTCTAACAGTATCTGATGGTATTGCTCCATTATTTAACCATTTAAGAGCAACTTCTTCATTGATTTTAACATCTTTTTCACTACTTATAGGATTATAAGTACCTACTAATTCTAGATATTCTCCATCTCTTCTACTTCTTGAATCTGTTGCAACTATACGATAGAATGGTCTTTTCTTAGCTCCCATTCTCATTAATCTTAATTTAACTGCCATAATTATCGCTCCTTTCTTTTTACTGTTATAATTATACACAAAAAGATAAAGACTGTCAACCTTTTTTTGTTAACAGTCTTTATGAACTATTAATTATAATTAGTCTACTCAGTGGGATTATCTAGATATTCTTCATTTACTTCTTCATCTATTCTCTTATCAATAGTAGCATCACTATCCATTATTTCTTCCCAATCATCAACTTCATCTAAGGTATTGATACGTACTTTAGTATCTCCAACTAATTCTATACCTAGAGTTTTATCTATAGTACAATTAATAGTATTACCAGCAATTTCTGCTTTACTACAACTTGGTCCACTTAAGCTTCTAATTATTACTTCTTCATTTTCTGTATCTGAGTTTACTCCTTGAACATTAATGGTTTCAGTATAGTTTTTAGTATCTTTTAATACTTCAGTTTTAGTATCATTATCATAAGAATACCAAATATTAATATCATAACTTCCATTAATGGTAACTGTTCCATTTGAAAAAGTACCACTAAAATTATGATTAATCACCCAACAGCCAAGAATTGTATTAGGGTTATTAGTTACTTGTAATGATAAGTTATCAGTAAATTGTTTCTTACCTTTACCAATAACTGCTTTTGTTACTATTTCTTTAAAAGTTGCCATGCGTTTCCCTCCTCTAATTTAGTCTATGCTTCAACTAATTAAAAAGTACAAAAAACTGGTAGAATATATATTTACCAGTATATAAATCAATACAATCAGAAAAGAAAGAAACAGTTATGCTTCTTTCTTTAATTCTTCAAGTTCTCCTATACTTAGTCCTGTATTTTTAGATACTACTTCTATAGGTATACCATCTTTAAGAAAATTTTTAGCAATAGAAATTCTTTCTGCTTTAGCACCAGCTTCAAGTCCTTCAGCTTTACCATCATCATATCCATCATCATAGCCATCAAGTCTTGCAGAATTTATCTCTTTTCTTCTAACTAATCCTACATTATAATCTGTTCTAAACTTATCATCTTCATTTAGTCTTTCTAACTTATCCACAATATATAATGCCTCCTTGTTACTATTAGCTATTTAATTCTTCTATTAAGTAATTAATCTCCTCTTCACTTAAACTAGTACTCTCAGATACTATTTTAGAAGATACTCCTTTTTTAAGAAGATTTTTAGCAATTTCTTTTTCTCTAGCTTTAGTACCAGCATCATAGCCATTATCATAACCATCATCATATCCATCAAGTCTTGCTGAGTTTATCTCTTTTCTTCTAACTAACTCTACATTATAATCTGTTCTAAACTTATCATCTTCAGCTAATCTTTCTAATTTATCCACGATATATAACGCCTCCTCACATCCATTTGCAATCTCTCTCATCTCTTCATATGAACTTGCTATCATCATCGCTGCAAATGTTTCTTCTTCGTTACTTCCATTATATCTTACATTTTTTAGACTTTCAAGATAAATATTATGTATTTTAATATCATCTATTACATCATTATATTTTTCATTTCTTAAAGTATAATCAACATTAATTGCATCTGGTTTTATCTTATAAAGACTATTATTAAAGTTAATTAATGCAGTTTTCATCTTAACAAAATCTTCTCCTTTTTCTAAGCCACCGCCGGCAATAAGGAAAAGATACATTCTATTTTTGATTAAGACTCTTTCTGAGACATCTTTATTCATTTCTACAATAATGAAATCTCTATCTTTTTTTAATAAGATATCAAGCCTATAATCTCTTGCATTATTTCCACTATTTATCTCATTATCATATAATTCATACCCCTCTAAATCCAGTTTAGAATAATATTTAATTACTTTTTCAAAAAAGAATCTACTATCTTCATCTTTAAACATTCTTTTAAACGTTGTATCAGATAAAAGTGTAAAGAATTCTTTTTCTTTCTTTTCTTCTTTTTGCATTTAATTCCTCCATAATAAATAATTTATCTGCACAGATGCCTACAACTCTAACATGGAAGAGGGATTAATGCAAAAAGAGAATTTTATAAATTCACTACAAAAACAAGGGACAATTTATTAAATTCGTCTGGTGAAAATGCAAAATTGGCCCTAGAAATTAGGACCAATTTACAAAATTCATACTTTTTTAAGTAATTTTATTATTTAATATATCTTCAAAGATAATATTAAGACCTTCCCTTATATTTATAAGAATGCTATTTATCTTCTTTTCTTTAATTAGATATTCTTTATATAAAGGAATAGATTCTAACTTATTTAGTTCATTATCTAATTCTTGTTTTATATTATTATCAAGATAAGCACTTTTAACATAAGATTTCTGTAATGATTTAACTCTATCTATCGCTTCCATTATCTCTTTATTAGATTTAATCTTTTTTCTTAATTCTATATACTCCTTATAGTCTTTCTCCTCTTTAATAACTTTTATTAACTCTAAAGCTTTCTCTTCTATTTCTTCATTACTCACTAACTTTTCCATCTAAACTCCATGTCTTCGCTTCTATTATCTCTACATTAACAATACTACCTATCTCTACATCATCACCTGTAAAATTAATTAATTTATTAGTATCACTATAACCAAAGTATTCATTTTTCTTATCACTAATACCTTCTACTAGAACAGGTACTATTTTACCAACTAATTTGTCATTATTCTCTTTAAAGTAAGTATTAACTATATCATTAAGTTTATAAAGTCTTTGTTCCTTTTCTTCTTTAGTAATATTATCAGATAGTTTTGCAGCTGGAGTACCAACTCTAGGTGAATAGATAAATGTATATGCATTATCATATTTACATTCACGAACTAGTTTTAATGTTTCTTCAAAATCTTCCTCTGTTTCACCAGGAAAACCTACAATTATATCAGTAGATATAGTACAATTAGGAATCATTTCTTTCATCTTATGGAATAGAGTTAGATATTTTTCTTTAGTATAACGTCTTCCCATTAGTTTTAAAATTCTATCACTACCTGATTGCACCGGTAAATGAATACTTGGCATAATATTAGGATCCTTTGCAATTACTTCTATCATTTCATCAGTAAAGTCCCAAGGATGACTTGTCATAAATCTAATTCTAGGTATATTAGTCTTGGCAACATCTTCTAGAAGTTCTGCTAGTGAATAATTATCATATAAGTCTTTACCATAGGCATTAACATTTTGACCTAGTAGAGTTACTTCTTTATAACCATCTTTAATAAGATTATCTATTTCTTTTAGGATATCTTCTTTTTCTCTACTTCTTTGTCTTCCTCTAGTATAAGGAACTATACAATAAGTACAGAACTTATCACAACCATAAATAATATTAACATAAGCTTTATATTTGCTAGCTCTATCTACTGGTAAGCTCTCTATTAAATCTCCTTCTCTTGAATATACTTCTATTTGTTGTTTATCTTCACTTTTTTCTAATATTTCAGGTAACTGATAGAAGTTATGTGTACCTATTACAAAGTTTACAAATGGGTATTTTGACATAATTGTATTAACAACTATCTCTTCTTGAGCCATACAACCACATAAACCTATCATTAAATCTCTTTTAGATTCTTTAATATGTTTTGCCTTACCAAGTAATCCAAAAGCTTTATTGTGAGCATTTTCTCTTATTGAACAGGTATTTAATAAGACTAAGTCAGCAGCTTCAATTATTTCAGTAAAAGAAAAGCCTAATAGTTCTAATATACCTTTAATATTCTCACTATCATGTTCATTCATTTGACAACCATAAGTCTTTAAGAAACACTTTTTACCTTTATATTTATTAAGATATTTAGAATCTATTTTATAATCTATTTTTTTATAATCTATTTTAGTACTGCTTCTAGCAACTTTAAAATCTGGTAAATGCATATTATCCCTTCTTTCTAAACAGTTATATTTTATCATATAAACATAGAAAAAAGAAGAATTTATTTTCTTCTTTATACAGTAACTTCCATTAAGACATTTTTTACTATATTATCCATGAAAGTTAATTTATTATTCATAAGTTCATTTTTAATAATATCAAAATTCTTCTTAACTAACTCAACTATCTCTTTTACTTTAGGAAGTAATTTAGCTTTCTTAGATAATTCATTTACAATAGTCTCTAAATTAGTTAATTTAGTATATTTACCAAAGTCATCACTTTTAATAAAAGTATTATATAAATTGTTGAATGATACTAAATCAATGTTATTAAATCTTTTATCTTCTAAAAGTTTTAGAGTTGTACATAAATTACCTGTTGATATTGCAATATCAAGAATAGTTTTTCCTTCATTATTTCTAATATTAGGATTAATTTCTTTATTTCTTTTTAACTTTTTAATGATATTAGCAATATGAAGATAATTTTTAGTAGCAAGTAAATGAGTAAATGTATTACCATCTTTGTTTTGATGATTAATATCACTATCTATTTCATTCATATACTTCTCTACTATATCATATTTCTTACTCTTTAGTAATCTCATTAAAACAGTATTACCATCCTGATCGATTGTATTTAAACTAACTATTTTCTTCTTTATTAGTTTATCTACTAATTCTAGATGTCCTTCTTTAATAAGTTCAAATATCAAGGACGGTTCTTCTTCACAAGCAGTAATTGCCTGTGTCTCATCGTAAAACATTTAAAACACCTCTTCTTTTTACGTGCGGTCTTTATTATACCATACACTATATGTTTTGTCAATTTTACTTCTACTATCAGTATGGCCAATCCCTTGATATTTATACATCAATTTATTATTTTTTAGGTGTAATTACTTCTAAACCTCCCATATATGGTCTTAATACTTCTGGTACTGATACACTACCATCTATGGCCAATCCCTTGATATTTATACATTAATTTTTATTTTTTAGGTGTAATTACTTCTAATCCTCCCATATAAGGTCTTAATACTTCTGGTACTGTTACACTTCCATCTTCATTATAATTATTTTCTATTACAGCGATAAGACCACGAGGTGATGCTACTACGGTGTTGTTTAGAGTATGAACAAAGTATGTTCCATTTTCTCCTTTAGTTCTAATACCTAATCTTCTTGCTTGAGCATCTCCTAGAGTTGAACAACTACCAACTTCAAAGTACTTTTGTTGTCTTGGACTCCATGCTTCTACATCACATGATTTTACTTTTAAGTCTGCTAAATCACCACTACAACACTCTAACTGTCTAACTGGTACATTCATATTTCTAAATACTTCAACAGTATATCTCCACATTTTCTCATACCAATCCATTGACTCTTCTGGTTTACAAATAACTATCATCTCTTCTTTTTCAAATTGATGAACACGGTAAAGTCCTCGCTCTTCTAAACCATGAGAACCTCCTTCTTTTCTAAAACATGGTGAGTATGATGTAAGCGTTAAAGGTAAGTCTTCTTCTTTAATTATTTGTCCTTTATATCTACCTATCATAGAATGTTCACTTGTACCTATTAGATATAAGTCTTCTCCTTCTATTTTATACATCATCGCTTCCATTTCAGGGAAAGACATAACTCCTGTTACTACATCACTATGAATCATAAAAGGTGGAACACAGTAAGTAAAGCCTTTATCTACCATATAATCTCTTGCATAGGCAATCATTGCTTCATGAAGTCTTGCAATATTTCCTGTTAAGAAGTAAAATCCTTCTCCTGAAGTTCTTCCTGCTGCTTCTTTATCCATACCGTTTAATCTTAATATTATATCAGCATGATATGGTATTTCATACTTAGGAGTATAAGCTTCACCAAAACGTTCTACTTCAACATTTTCACTATCATCTTTTCCAATTGGAACAGAAGAATCCATAATATTAGGGATTACCATCATCTTACTTCTTAACTCATCATTTAGTCTCTTTTCATCTTCTTCGATGCTAACTAACTTTTCATTAATCTTTTTTACTTCTTCTTTCTTTTTATTCGCTTCATCTATTTTCTTATCTTTCATAAGTAAACCAATAGAACTACTCTCTTCATTACGAGTCTTTCTTAACATATCCCCCTCTTGCTTTAATGCTCTTATCTTTTCATCTAACTCTATTACTTCATCTACTAAAGGTAATTTCTCATCTTGAAACTTCTTCTTAATATTTTCTTTAACAATTTCCTTATTTTCTCTTACAAATTTAATATCTAACATATTTTCCTCCATTTCTAGTCGATAAAACAAAAAAAGAATGGCCTTAAGGAGCTTATACATGGTATATAAGCGGTGCCATCCTTATTATACTTAATTTAGATAACGGTAATGCCCGGATATAAAATCATCTAAAGAGTAGATAGTTAAGGTTTTATTACTGTTCTCACCAACCACAGTATCTCTTAAATAAAATTACTTAACATTGTCTCTTGTCATCGACTTGATTTTATTATAAGGCTTACTCTAATTTTTTACAAGTGTTTTTTACTTAGTTTCTATTATTAATTTAATAGCAGTTCTTTCTTCTCCATCAATTGCTATATCAGTAAAAGCAGGAATACAAACGATATTTTTACCAGCTGGTGCTAGAAATCCTCTTGCTATTGCTACGGCTTTAATCGCTTGATTTAAAGCTCCTGCTCCTACTGCTTGTATTTCTACACTACCATTTGCTCTAAAAACATTGGCTAGTGCCCCTGCTACTGAATTAGGGTTTGATTTTGATGAAACTTTTAGTGTTTCCATAATTTTATCATCCTTTCTTTTCTAAAATATTCTATGAAGTTTTTTAGAAAGAAAGAACAAAAAAAAGAGTAAAATATATTACCCTTAAAATAAACTCTCTATTTCTTCTTCTTTTTTTGGAGTAGAAGGTACTTCTACTTGAGGTGCACTCTCAGTAACAGTTGGTGTTACTACTTCTTGTTTAGGAACCTCTACACTAGGAGTCTCTATCGTAGGTACTTCTACTTGTGGAGCGGTAACTGTTACTGGTTCTACAGATTCAACTGTTGGTTCTTTTTCTATTGTTGGGATACTTGGTGTAACAGTTGGTATTTCTTGACTATTAATTGTTGGTATAGCACCTGTATTTTCTAATGGATCAGCTCCACCGTATATTGGACGATGCTCTTCTCCTACATCTATTTTAGGAATTACAGGACTAGCACCTCCATAAATTGGTTTTGGTTCTTCTTTAGGTATTTCCACTTGTGGTGTAGACTCTTCTTTATCAACAATAGTAATAGTTGGTGCTTCTGCTACTTCTGTATTAGGACTATTTATAGGTTCACTAACTACAGGTGTAGGTGGTACAACATTTATTGGTTCATTAGCATTAATATTAGTATTACTATTAGATTGCACTTCTTCCATAGGAGTAATAACAGGTTCTACTGGTTTAGGAACTTCCACTTGTGGAGTTTCTGTTTGAACAACGGCAGGCTCTTCAGCTTTTACTATAACATCTACTGGAGCATTTTCTACTGTTGGAACAGAATTGTCCATAGTATTAGTACTTATACTAGAATTATCTGAAACAGCATTACCAGCATTACCAGCATTAACAACATTAACAGTATCAACAGGTTGTACTGCTGTCACTGGTTGAGTCTCTACAGTTGGCATAACAACTGGTTCTGTAGCTACAGAAGTATCAACTGTTGGTGTAGCCACAACTGTATTATTAGCAACAGAAGCCTCAACATTTTGTGTTTCGCCCTTTTTACCCTTCTTATCTTTTTTACTTCCTGTTGCAATAAAAATAACTAACGCAATTAAAAGTAATAATACTCCTCCCGTTATTAACATACCTGGAATAGATGTAAAAAAACTTAAATCAAAATTAGCTAATATCATATAACTTCCATCTCCCTTATCTTATATAATAAATCATAACAAAAAAGGAAATAAAAAGCAATTATTTTTTATAATATTAGACAAATGTTGTAAACTTCTAAAGTGCTAAATTAGGAATAATGTCTTTATACTTACAAAAATATCCTTCTTTTGGCAGTATTGTAAAACTTAATTTTTCTTTTGTAGTAGGATGAGTAAATTCTAATTTATAAGCGAATAAAGCTAGAGAATATTTTCCTTTACTACCATACTTTTCATCACCTAGTAAAGGATGATTATGATATGAAAATTGCACTCTTATTTGATGATGACGTCCTGTTTCTAGGTTTATTTTGACAAGGGTATTATTATCTTTAGTACCAAGAACCTGATAGTTAAGACTAGCAAGCCTACCATCTTTACTATTACTAACTTTACTTCTATACTCTTCTCTTTTTAAATAATCAAGATACTCTCCATCAGAATCTATAATACCTTTACAAACAGCAAGATAAGTCTTTTTAAACTCTCTATTTCTAATAGCCTCTGATAATCTTCTAGCAGCTTTACTAGTCTTGGCAAAAACCATAACACCGCCAACATTTTTATCAAGACGGTGAACAAGTCCTAAATAGACATTACCTGGTTTATTGTATTTATCTTTAATATACTGTTTTAAAATAGTTAACATATCAGGAGTATTAGTCCCATCACTTTGACTTAACACCCCTACTTTTTTCTCTACTACTAATAAATGATTATCTTCATATAAAATATTAATCATAACTTTCCCATCTTCCATAAATACCACAAGGTAGTATTAAGTTATTATTTGTAATTTTAAGACCTATTTCACTACTACTAACAATTCCTTTATATTTTTTATTTATAGTTGTAAGTAATAGATTCTCTAAAGATGTTTTAGATAGACCTGTTGTATAAGAGTTAATGATAAAGAATAAAGGTTTATCACTTAATATTTCAAGACATAGATTAACTAGATTAGATAAATCTTTTTCTATATCCCAAACCTCTCCATTAGCACCTCTTCCATAACTAGGAGGATCCATAACAATAGCATCATACTTATTACCTCTTCTTATTTCTCTTTTTACAAACTTAACAACATCATCTACTAAATAACGAATAGGTTTATCTTTAAGTCCTGATGAAATTACATTTTCTTTACAAACTTCTACCATACCTTTAGATGAATCTACATGAGTAACTGATGCTCCTACAGAAAGACAAGCGACTGAGGCTGCTCCAGTATAACCAAAAAGATTTAAGACTTTAATATGTCTTTTAGAATTAGTCATTTTATTCATCATATATTCCCAATTAACCGCTTGTTCTGGAAATATTCCTGTATGCTTAAAGCCCATTTGTTTAATATTAAAAGTTAAATCTTTATAATTAATAGTCCAAGTACTAGGAATCTTTCTTAAGTTTTCCCAGTGTCCACCTCCTTTATTAGAACGATAGTATACTGCATCTATCTTACCTTTATATTTTTCCAATAAATTACCATTGTCCCAAATAACAGTAGGGTCAGGTCTAAGTAAAATATATTTACCCCAACGTTCTAACTTTTCACCATTTGAAGCATCTATAAGTTCATAATCTTTAAAATTATTTGGTGTTACCATTTAATCACATCCTTACATCAATTATACATCATTATTTATTTTTTCTAAAACTTTTACTCTACCCTGAAACAAGTATTCAGCTTTACATAAATCTTCTTCACTAAACACCGGATTCCAATATGCTGATGATGCTTCATACATTTCTTTAGCAGTTAATTCATCATCTGGGATAAAACTATCGCTTGACTTAAATAAATTACCTGTTACTGAAACTCTATATAATTTTAATTTTCTTCTACCATTTAATTGTTCTTCCCAAAAATTCAGACTTTCTTTATCTGTTAACCAAATAGAGTGTAATCTACTAGGCAAATCAGGATTATTTTCTTTTCTATATTTTTCTAACATTAACTCTCTATTATAAATATTAATATTTTTTATAATTAAACTTGAATCTTTTAATAACTTTGTAATGGCCTTTATATCTACATTTTCTATGCCTATCTCTTCTACATATTCATATATTACTCTATCTAGAGAAAATATGCCATTTACGCATTTAACACCAGTACTAAATTTATCAATAATACTACTATAATAAGAGTCAAAATTGTCATCTACTACAAGTTCATTACCTACTTGCCACTTATCATCATAAATACCTAATTTGTGATAATGATACATAACCTTATCTTTTACTTTCATAGTATTCCCCACTTTTTGGCTATATTATACTACATATGAGAGAATTTAACAAAGAAAAACGAACCTAAAGGTTCGAATAACAATCAATATGGTGCCTGTATCCGGACTTGAACCGGAACTCTATCGCTAGAAGTAGATTTTGAGTCTACCGCGTCTACCAATTCCGCCATACAGGCATAAATAGATTATAGCATAGTTTTCTATAATCTGTATATATTAATTTTATTCTTTATATTTAGATTGATATAAGTCTACTTCATATTCGACATCTTTTTCTTCTTCCTCCAAGAAATCTCTCATATCAGGTAGTTCATCTATAGAAGAAAGTCCAAAGTAATCTAGAAATTCACTAGTAGTCTCATAAAGAATAGGTCTACCTGGCATATTACTTCTACCACCTTCTTTAATAAGTCCTTTAGCGACTAATTTTCTTATAATATGATTATTAGATATACCTCTTAACTCATCTACTTTTACTCTTGTAATAGGTTGATTATAAGCGATAATTGCAAGAGTCTCTAAAGCTGCCTGACTTAAAGTATTATTATCTTCTGTAGTTAATAGTTTTTGATAATATATATTATGTTCTTTCTTAGTAGTTAGTTTTAATTTATCTCCTAAAAAATCTATTCTAATACCTCTATCACTACTCTGATAATCATTTTGTAACTCTTTTATCAACTCTTTAGTCTCATCTTTAGATACCTCTAATATTTTACTGATTTCATCAAGGTCAAGACCATCATCACCTACTACAAATAATAATCCTTCTATAACTGCTTTTAAATTCATTATGATACCCCCTCTACGATAATATCACTAAATAATTCTTCTTGTTTAATTAATAATTCTTTATTTCTAGCCATATCAAGTATTGCTAAAAATGTTGCCACTATATATTCTTTTGTTGATACAGGGAAAAGCTTAAAGAAACTTACTTTTTTTTCTTTCTTCAAGATGCTTTTTATCTCTAACTTTCTACTTGATACTGTTATTTCTCTCATAGTTACTTTAGTAGAAAGAGGTTTCTCTTCACTTTTTCTTACTAAAAACTTTTTAAAGGCATCTACTAATAAATCAAGAGAACCTTCTCCTGTAATTACAGTATTTTCTTCAATATAATTATTAATATTTTCTGGTAGTTTAGTATGGATTTCTTGTCTTTTACTTTCATTTTCTTTTAAAGTCTTAGTTATCTCTTTATAAGCTTGATATTCTAAAAGTCTTGCCACTAACTCTTCTCTTGGATCCTCTTCTTCTGTTTCTTCATCATCAACTTTTGGTCTTGGAAGTAACATCCTTGCTTTTATCAAGGTAAGTTCACTTGCCATTACAAGGTAAGCGGATGCTATATCTAAGTTTTGTTCTTTCATTTTATGAATATAATCTAAATACTGTCTTGTAATACTTTCTATTTCTATATCAAAGATATCCATCTTATTTTCTTTTATCAAGTGAAGGAGCAAATCAAGTGGTCCTTCAAATACTTCTAATTTTAAATCCATAACTTACTCCTTACCTTTCTATAGGTATTATAACAAGTATAAAGACTTTTTTCAAATTATTTACATCAAACGTCGACATTTTGTCGACATCTGATTACAAAGAAATATTTTCTCTATAAATTTTGAGTTTTTGCGAAAAAAAATTAATTGATAACAAATGATATTTATAGAGGAGTTGATAAATTATGAATAACAAATTAGCTTTGTTCGAGGAAAAAGAGATAAGAAGGACTTGGGAGAAAGGAAAGTGGTACTTTAGTGTTGTGGATGTTGTCTTTGCCCTTACTGACAGCAAAAATCCTAGGCGTTATTGGAGTGATTTAAAAATAAAATTAAGCGATGAAGGATATGATATTCAGTTGTACGATTTTATCGTACAACTGAAATTAGAATCTACTGATGGTAAAAAATATAAAACAGATTGTGCTGATACAGAGGGAATTTTAAGAATAATTCAGTCTATACCATCACCTAAAGCAGAACCTTTTAAAAGATGGCTTGCTAAAGTTGGTAGTGAAAGAATTGCAGAGATTCAAAATCCTGAACTTGCAATGGATAGAATGAAAGAACTTTATGAAAAGAAAGGTTATTCTAAATCTTGGATAAACATGAGAGAAAGAAAGCACTACTAGACATAACTTAACTGATGAGTGGAAAGAACGAGGTATTAGTAAAGGTATAGAATATGCAATCTTAACAAATGAAATATATAAGAGTGGTTTTGGTGTTACTGCTAAAGAATATAAAGATATTAAAGGATTACATGAAAGCGAGAATCTAAGAGATTCTATGACTAATATTGAACTCGCCTTAACTAATTTGGGAGAAGCAACAGCAGTAGAGTTTCATAAGAAAAATGATAGTAAAGGTTTAAAAGAATTAAAAAATGATATGAATGAAGCTGGTACTGTAATAAATAGTGCTAAAAAAGAAATAGAAAGAAAATTAGAAAGACCTATTGTTACTAGTGAAAATTATATAGAATTAACAGAAGATAATAACTTAAAACTACCTAATTGATAAAGATAAAAAATAATTATATAATAGTTTTAATGTTAGAGGTGTTTATGAAAAGATTTACAATGAAAGATGAAGAATTTATATGTGAAAATTGTGGTAAGAAAGTATTACCTTTAAAATATAGTGCAAGAGATCATTGTCCATATTGTCTATACTCAAAGCACGTTGATATTATGCCAGGAGATAGATTAAATGAATGTAAAGGATTATTAAAGCCTATAGGTATTGAGAAATTTAAAGACACTTATAAAATAATTTATAAGTGTGAAAAATGTAAAAAAATGCATAAAAACATTATGGCTAATGATGATGATATGAATATGATAATTGAGATAAGCAAGATGCAATAATTTTGACAAAAATTAATATTTATGATACTATGAATATGTAAAGAAAATTTACATATAAATAAAAAAGAGGGAATACCTAGCTTGCTCTGTTAGGTACTATCCCAAAAAAGTTTTGGTTTAGGTACCTACTAAGAAGTAGGTACTATTTTTATTAACATAAATAATAAAACTATTATTACGAAAATAAGTGAAAATATGATATAACATAAAAACTTTTCTGTTTTTCTCATATTATCAACTCCCCTGTCACAATATTTATTAAATAAGTTTAGGGGATAGTACCTAACTAGCCAAGTATTCCTACAACAATAGTATCACAAATAATTCATTAAATCAATCGAACAAGATACATTTTTTAGCAAGCGTTTGTTTACTATTTTTTATTGAAAATTGATAAAACACGTCTTTTAACTTTTTCTTTTAATTGTTTTCTTTCGATATCTTCTATAATTTTATTTTCTTTCTCTAAAAATTCATTTTTTGCTTCTTCAGAAGTTATCCCTGCTCTTATGAAAGTACCATCTTCTAGCATTACTTTTTTACCTTTTGGTACAGTTATAAACATAGAATGCTCTCCACTACCAATCATTACTCTAACATTTTTAATTTTAGATTTTCTCATAATATCATTCTCCTTTTGTTAATATATTAACATATTTATTTAAACAATTAAACTTTATCTACATAGATTATATTGGTGATATGATGAATAAAATCGATTATGAGTTTTATAGCTTAATTAAAAAACTAGAGTTAATGAGTAAAGAAGAAGTATATTTAAATATTAAGAATAGATATCTAGGACTTAATGAAGAGTTAAAAGGTAATATCGAGACTTTCATTAATAGATTTTCTTTTTGGGGTAACCTAGATTATATTAATAACAACTTTGAAGAGATTGAAATTATAGTTAATTTTCTAAAGAATAATTTAACTGATTTATTAGTACTTTATCAGAATCTAAAAGATTATAAATCTAGGAAGATATTACTAGCAATAATTAGAAATTATTATTACTATGACTTTGTAATGTTAAATGAAGTTAGAGATAATTGTTATAAACATTATTTTGATCCTGATTTAGTAAAAACTACTAAAGATACTGTTTATGTAGATGTTGGTAGTTATATAGGAGATAGTGTAGATGACTTTTTAGATACTTATTTAGAAGAATATAAGAAGATTTATTGCTATGAAGTTACGGATACATCTCTTGCCATACTTAAAGATAAATATATTTTTAATGAAGATATTATTATAAAAGATAAAGCTTTATATAATAAAAATGCTACTTTAAGTCTTAATACTAGTAGTATTGATGCTTCTACTAATACTATAAATGATAGTAAAGGAAATATTGAAGCAGTTACTTTAGATGAAGATTTAAAAGAAAAAATAGATATTATTAAGATGGATATTGAAGGTGCAGAATTTAAGGCTTTAGAGGGATGTAAAAAACATATTAAAAATGATAGCCCTACTCTATTAATATCTATTTATCATGGCTTTGATGATTTGATTAGAATACCTAAATTAATTAAGGGTTTTAATAAGAACTATAACTTTTATTTAAGATATTATGGAGGAAATATTTTCCCTACAGAGATTGTTTTAGTTGCAAAGAAAAAAGCTTGTTAGTTTTTCTTCTGTAAAGAATGTGTCTTTTTCATCTTTATTTCTTGTTAAAAAATAATACTGTGCTAAAATTAAGGTAGGGAGATGATAATTAATGAATGAGACAAATATGTTAAAAGAGATTAGAGAAGTTACAGCTTTAGAAAACTGTATAGAAAAAAATAAAGATATAATACCTGCTATTGCTAAAGAGATTAA
>CALVUX010000021.1 GCA_944363715.1 uncultured Bacilli bacterium | reverse complement strand
TAAATGTTTTAAAGTATAAGCATTTTTACATAATACTTTCTATAACATTTTAGTTGCTATAACCTATATTATGTAAAGATTTACATAATATAGGTAATATGACTAGTCAGTTTTTATCTATCTATTACTTAAATAGATTAGACCATAAGATAATACATGACTATAAAATTAAGTATTTCGTAAAGTATATGGATGATTTTATATTAATTCATCAAGATAAAGAGTATTTAAAAGAAATAAAAGAAAAAATAGAACAAGAGTTAAATGATGTTTATAAACTTAAATTAAATAAAAATAAAACTAATATTACAAGTAGTAAAGAAGGCTTTATCTTCTTAGGTTATAGATTTAGAGTTATTAATAATAAAACTATTGTTAATATTAGTAATAGTACTTTAAAAAGAGTTAAGAAAAGAATCAAAGAAGTTAAGTATTTATATGATAATTATAAAATATCTTTTAGTAGTACTTTTTCTAGTATTAATAACTATTATTATAGTTTTAATAATCTTAAAATAAAAAGACTAATAGATAAATATTTCTTTACTAATTAGGTTAATCTTTATATGGTTAATACTCCCCACGCCTCTAATTCTAACAATGTGTTTAATCTGAACAACACAGGATATGTTAACAGCAATAATACGAACAATACTAATGGTGTCCGCCCAGCCGATTAATTTTAGGTATTTAAGGTTAAGGCTTTAAATAGAAGATTTATCGACATAGATTAACCTTGCTTTTAAGCAGAATTAAATATACATATGGAATGTGATACGTCACATTCCTATAAATGTATAGGAAGTGACTAACTATTAAGACAAGATACTTATTTTTAAAAAGATTATATCCTAATTATGTAATTATTATTTTAAAGAAAGATGAATATATTACTTTTGATATTGATAATAAAATAGTGAAACTTATAGATTATAAATTAGATAAATATAATATTAATTATTTAATACTAGATAATTTAGAAACTATTAAGAATAATAAATATATTAATAATAAATATTTTGAGTTTAAAATGAAAGTAGAATTACTCTCTCTTCTATTGTTTGTTTCAAAAATATATCAAAAACATCTTGACATAAAACATCTATTATGATACTTTATAGATAGATGGGAGACTTTATTAATAGATGGAAGTAAGGAGGAGATGAAAATTTTTTAAAAAAGTATGAATTTTGAAAATTGAGAGATTTTTTGATATCAATATTTAAAATTTCCCTAGAGAAAATATTAAATTGAAGGGTTATTTTCTTTGAATTTTAAATTTTACCTTTTTGCAATAGTTTTAAACTTATGTTATATCTATTGCAGCGAGGTGATGTTAATGAGTTCTAAAAAAAAGATGACGCCTGAAGAAAGAATAAAAGAACTCCAAAAAAAAGGAGAGGTATTTCCTGCTAGTAATGATTATATCTATAAATGTATTATGACTAAATGTTTATTCTTTAAAGCAGATATGACTTATCAGATAACTGGTATACCTAAAGATTTAATACTAAAAACTTATTATGAGAAGAATACTGAATTTGTTGTAAGTAATGCAATAGAACGTGGTAAAAGGTCAGATATATTATTTGGTATAGAAGGTTATATAATAAACTATGAGTTAAATAATAGATATAGTTTAGCTTTAATACAAAGAAATGATAATTACTTAGATAAAATTAAAATAGATATATCTAATAAAAACTATACTTATAATAATATGCCAAAGGCCATACAGATTAATTTAAATAATTTTAATCATCTTAATAAGAAAAATGTAAAAGAAGTCTTTAAATCAAGAGATGAAAATGGAGTAGTAGAAAATGTTAAATGGGAAAAATACCATTTAAGTTTTCTACAAGTTTATAAGAAATATAAAAAGGGATTAGAACTTACTAAATTAGAAAAAGAGATGTTAATACTAAGATTAAGAAAAATAGAAGAAATAGATAAGTTAGCGGAAGGAGATGTTGAGTTGATGGAAGTAGCTAATGAATTAAAGAGATTAAGTCTAGATATTAATACAGTAGGGTTTTATGATGAAGCGGAAGAGATGGAAAAAATGATGAATAGTCTTAAAGAAGAAGGAGAAATGCTAGGAGAGAAAAAAGGCATTAAAAAGGGAATTAAGCAGGGTGCTAAAGAAAGAGAAAAATCTATAGCAAAGAATCTTCTTAAAGATGGATTACCTATTCCTAAAGTATGCGAATATACAGGCCTTTCAGAAAATCAAATTGCAAGATTAATGTAAAGGGGATTTTATATTTATGGTCGAAAAGAAAAATTATTACTATAACCTTGATGATATAGGATTATATGATGAAGCGGAAGAGATGGAAAAAATGATGAATAGTCTTAAAGAAGAAGGAGAAATGCTAGGAGAGAAAAAAGGCATTAAAAAGGGAATTAAGCAGGGTGCTAAAGAAAGAGAAAAATCTATAGCAAAATCAATGCTTGATAAAAAAATGGATATATCTTTAATAAGTGAATTAACAGGACTATCTAAGAAACAAATAACAAGATTAATGTAGGTGAATTATGACTGGTGTAATGGATTGTAGTGTCGCTCTTTCTTTAAGAATTACTAGACCTTTAAGTATGTTTGAAGATGGCTATTTTAGTGATGGAGATATTAAAAATATTATAGAGTCTTTAGGTAAAGTTGTTGATTTAGATCTTTATAATATTAAGAAAAGTAGTAAGGAAATAATCTTATCAATTAAGAAAGACGTGTTTAATAAAAACATCCAGGATTTAATAATAGAAATATACAAAAAGACACCTTTAAGTGTAATAACATCTTACTTAAAAGATTGTTTGGATTATAATTATCCTAAAGAAAAATGGAAAGTTTATTTTGACGAAAAGGATGAAAACATTGTTAATATGGAAGAACCTGATAAAATAAGACAAGAGAAGCATAATTATTATAATCCTGAAAATCTTGCTTATCTACTTAGTAGAGATTGTAAGTATTGGAAGGATTATAGTCTTAGAATTAAAGGTTTTAAAATATTTTGTGCGTTTAGTGGAATCGATGATTCACAAATTTGTCTATTAAATTGGTTTAAAAAAGATTACTTTAAGAATCCTTTGAATGGAGCATTAATATTTCATAATTATATGATTTAAACTTGTAAAAATAATAAATGTAGTCTAAAATAAGTTATGTAAAATAACTTATTTTTTAGTTAGGCGATGGTATTTATGAAAGACTTTAAGGAAAAATTAAAACTAGTTCCAGAACTACCTGGAAGTTATCAGATGAAAGATAAGAATGGTTATATTATCTATGTAGGTAAAGCTAAGAACTTAAAGAAACGTGTTAGTAGTTACTTCCGTGGTAATGTAACAGGAAAGACTGCAATGCTTGTCCAAGATATTGACGACTTTGAATATATTGTAACTGATAGTGAGTTAGAGAGTTTAATCTTAGAGATAAACCTAATTAAAAAATATGACCCTAAATATAATATTTTACTTAAAGATGATAAGAGTTATCCATATATTGAATTAACTAATGAGAAGTATCCTAGACTTAGAGTGGTTAGAAATGTTAAAAGAAAGAAAAAAGGCCATAAACTATTTGGACCTTACCCTAATGTTACAGCAGCACGTAAAACAGTTAATATGATAAATCGTTTATATCCATTAAGAAAGTGTGAAAAATTACCTAAAAAAGAGTGTTTATATTACCATATAAATGAGTGTTTAGGTTACTGTATTAAAGATATAGATGATGCTACTATTAAGTCAATGACTGATGAGATAACAAGCTTTCTTAAAGGTAATAGTAGTTTTATTAAAGAAAAAATTACCAAAGAAATGGAGAAGGCTAGTCAAGTTTTAAATTATGAGAAAGCTTTAGAGTTAAGGGAGATGTTAACTGATATAGATATAACCTTAACTAAACAAAAGATAGACTTAAAGAAGAATTATAACTTTGATATCTTTAACTATACTGTAGTAGATAATTACTTATCTATAACAGTTTTCTTCATAAGAGAAGGGATACTTTTTGGTAGACATCATGAAACATTACAGACTTTAGATAATGTTGTTGATGATATGGAAGAATATATCATTAAATTCTATGAGAAAAATATTCTTGCCCATGAAATATTAATACCAGATACTTTAAATGCTGAATTACTTAGTGAATACTTAAAAGTAAAAGTACATGTTCCAAAAAGAGGGGAGTTAAAGAAATTAGTTGATTTAGCAGAAGAAAACTCTAAAGTAGTTTTAAATGAAGAGTTAGAGACTTTAAAGAAAGATGATAATAAAAAGATAGAAGCTTTAAATGAGTTAAAGACTCTTCTTGGAGTAGATTCTGTTTCAAGAATGGAAAGTTTTGATAACTCTCATTTGTTTGGAACATATTATGTAGGAGCCATGGTTGTATTTCGTGACTTTGAACCATTAAAGAATGATTATCGTAAATATAAGATAAGTACTGATGTTAAAGATGATTTAGGAGCGATGAGAGAAGTCTTATATAGAAGATATTTTAAAGCTATTATGGATAATGAAGTGTTGCCTGATTTAATAGTTATGGATGGTGGAGAAACACAAGTAAATGTCTGTAAGGAGATACTTTCTAGTTTAAACTTATCTATTCCTATAATAGGTCTTAAGAAAGATTCACATCATAGAACTAATACTGTTATAGATAGTAATTATAAAATATTAGATATTAAAAGTGATAGTAACTTGTTCCTTTATCTATCTAAAATTCAAGAAGAAGTTCATCGTTTCGCTATTTCTTATCATCGTAATATTAAAAGTAAAGGACTACTATCAAGTTACCTTGATTTAGTTCCAGGAATAGGAGAAGTTAGGCGTAAAGAACTATTAAAGAAATTTGGTTCTATGAAAAAAATGAAAGAAGCAAGTATAGATGAATTAAGTAAAATAGTAGGAGATACAGTTGCTACTAACTTATATCAAGTCTTGCATGAGGAGGAAGAAAATGAAAATAAATAAAAAGGGATTTACATTATTAGAGTTAATTGCAGTAATTATAATATTAGGTATATTAATGAGTCTTGCCTATACATCAGTATCAAAGTATTTAAATCAAGCTAGAAGCACTACTTATAGTGATTTTGAGAAAAATATTACTAGTGGTGTTACTAACTATTTAATAGATCATACTGGTTCTATTCCTGATGAAGGTGAATCATTAGTAGTCGATGTAGAAAAGTTAGTTTGTGAAGGTTATGTAGATGATTTGCAAGATCCAATAGAATCTGCTAGAACATGTAATTTAGAAAGCTATGCTATTGTTAAAAGAAATAATGATACTAGTTCTAATATGGATATAGAATATTCTGCTTGCCTAAAATGTACAGGATATGAAAGCCCTGCTTGTTCTAATTCTATAGATGGTATTAAAAGGTTAAAAGCTGATGCAGAGTGTGAGGTTAAATAATGGGAACTATTAAAGTAATGGATGAAATCCTTGCTAATAAAATTGCAGCAGGAGAAGTAGTAGAAAGATGTTTAAATGTTGTTAAAGAATTAGTAGAGAATTCTATTGATGCTGGGTCTACTGAGATTAAAATAAATCTAATAGACTCTGGTACTAAAAAAATAGTAGTAAGTGATAATGGTATTGGTATGAATAAAGAAGATGCTACTCTTGCTTTTTCGCGTCATGCTACTAGTAAATTAAAAGATTTAGATGATTTATTTAATATAGGCACTTTAGGTTTTAGAGGTGAAGCTCTACCATCTATAGCATCAGTTTCTCATGTCTATCTACAAACTAGTAAAGATGGAGTAGGTACAAGTATCTCTTTAAATGGTGGTGTTATAGAAAGCGTTGAAAATAGTGATTTAAGTATTGGTACTACTATTGAAGTAAGAGATTTATTTTATAATACCCCTGTAAGATTAAAGTATTTAAAGAATCTTTATACAGAACTAGCTTTAATAATAGAATATGTTAATAAAATGGCTTTATCTTATCCATCTATTAGATTTGTGTTAACTAATAATGATAAGGAACTTCTTAATACAAGTGGAGATGGTAATCTTTTAAAAGTAATCTATGCTGTTTATGGTATAGATGTTACTAAAAAGATGATAGAAATAAGTGGTGAAAATGATGATTATGTCATATCAGGTTATATTGGTTATCCAGAAATAGCAAAGACATCAAGAAATGTTATTACGACATTAGTAAATGGTAGAGTAATTAAGAATTTAGATTTAAATAGATGTCTAATTGATTGTTACCACACTTATATACCTAAAGATAAGTTTCCAATGATAGTTTTAAATATTGATGTAGATCCAATTCTTATAGATATTAATATACATCCTCAAAAGATGGATATTAAGTTTTCTAAAATGGAGAGTTTAAAAGAATTAATTACTAAAGTAATCAGTTCTAAATTAAAAGAGATATTACTTGTTCCTCATGCTAATATTAGAGATTTAAATACTATTTATGAAGTAGAAGATTCACTTTCTCTTAATACTATTAATTATGAATTAGATGATGAAGAAGTGCCTGTTAAAGAAACATCTCCTAATTTAGAAGAGTTATCTTTTGATTTTGATAATGATAATAAAATAACTGGTACTAAGACAGAAGAAGTAGTTGAAGAGGAAAAAGAAGAAGAGACTAGTTATCGTATTAAAGAGATGATACCTATAGGTATTGTTCATAAGACTTATATAATCGCAGAGAACTCTAGTGGTATGTATATAATAGATCAACATGCTGCAGCAGAGAGAATTAACTATGAGAAGGTTTTAAATGCTTTATTAAAAGATGATTATAAAATTATAGATTTATTAGTACCTATTAGATTAGAATATCCTAAAGATGAATTTATTAGAATTAAAGAATATATGGATATTTTAAAAAGTATAGGTATCTCTTTAGAAGAGTTTGGTGATAATACTTTTATTGTTAGAAGTCATCCTACTTGGTTTTTTGAAGGATATGAGAGGGAAGCGATAGAAAAGATAATTGCTATCACTCTAGAGAAAGGTGAATTTGATAAAGAGAAATTCATCTATAAAACCGCTTCAACTATGGCCTGTAAAATGAGTATAAAAGCGAATGATTATCTAGATTTAGACACTGCTAAAATACTTTTAGATAACTTAAGAGGTTGTGATAATCCATTCACTTGTCCTCATGGTAGACCAACTATTATTACATACAGTAATTATGACTTAGAAAGACTATTTAAAAGAGCGATGAATTAATAATTAGAAGTTTAAAAATATGTCATAACTCCAAAAAAATCATTTATTTTATTACTTTTTTGGAGTTATATTATAAAATTTACTAAAAAATAACAATTCTTAACTTTTAATACCATATTTTGTCTTAATAAATAATATAGAAAGATAGTGATATTATGATAATTGCAATATTAGGACCAACTGCTGTTGGTAAAACTGCTTTAAGTATAGCTTTAGCTAAAAAGTACAATGCAGATATTATTAATTTTGATGCTATGCAAGTGTATGAAAAACTAGATATAGGTACCGCCAAAGTGACACGTGAAGAAATGGAAGGAGTTCCTCATCATTTATTAAGTTTTGTTTCTCTTGATAAGAACTATTCTGTTTATGATTATCAAAAAGATGCTAGAAGTCTAATAGATAAACTCCTAAAAGAAAATAGAAACATTATCTTAGTAGGAGGGACAGGTCTTTATTTAAAAGCAATGCTATTTGATTATAACTTTACAGAAGGAACAACTTATAAAGAATATAATGATTTAACTAACGAAGAAATACTTGTTAAAATAAAGTCTTATAATGTAGAAGAATTACCACATGTAAATAATAGAAAAAGGCTAGTAAGACTTTTAAATAAACTTGAAAATAATGAGACTATTACTAATAATGGCAATAATATTTTATATAAAGATACTATCTTTATAGGACTTACTACTGATAGAAATACTTTGTATGACAAAATTAATAAAAGAGTAGATGTAATGTTTGATAATGGACTTCTAGAAGAAGTAGAATCTTTAAAAGATTATTTTAAAACATCTAAAGCTTTAAATACTGCAATTGGTTATAAAGAGTTTATTCCATACTTTAATAATGAAAAAACTCTAGAAGAAGTAAAGGATGATATTAAGAAAAACTCAAGACATTATGCTAAAAGACAATACACTTTCTTTAATCATCAGTTTAATCTAACTTGGTTTAATACTAATTATAATGATTTTAATAAGACAATAAATGAAGTTATTAATTATATTAATAAAAAAATTAATTTATATTAATTTTGTAAATTGGTCCTAATTTCTAGGGCCAATTTTGTATTTTCCTCTGGTGAATTTAATAAATTGTCCCTTGTTTTTGTAGTGAATTTATAAAATTCTCTTTTTGCATTAATCCCTCTTCCATGTTAGAGTTGTAGGCATCTGTGCAGATAAATTATTTATTATGGAGGAATTAAATGCAAAAAGAAGAAAAGAAAGAAAAAGAATTCTTTACACTTTTATCTGACACAACATTTAAAAGAATGTTTAAAGATGAAGATAGTAGATTCTTTTATGAAAAATTAATTAAGTATTATTCTAAATTGAATTTAGAGGGGTATGAATTATATGATAATGAGATAAATAGTGGAAATATTGCAAGAGATTATAGACTAGATATCTTATTAAAAAAAGATAGAGATTTCATTATAGTAGAAATGAATAAAGATGTATCAGAAAGAGTCTTAATCAAAAATAGAATGTATCTTTTCCTTATTGCTGGCGGTGGCTTAGAAAAAGGTGAAAACTTTGTTAAGATGAAAACTGCATTAATTAACTTTAATAATAGTATTTATAAGATAAAACCAGATGCAATTAATGTTGATTATACTTTAAGAAATGAAAAATATAATGATGTAATAGATGATATTAAAATACATAATATTTATCTTGAAAGTCTAAAAAATGTAAGATATAATGGAAGTAACGAAGAAGAAACATTTGCAGCGATGATGATAGCAAGTTCATATGAAGAGATGAGAGAGATTGCAAATGGATGTGAGGAGGCGTTATATATCGTGGAAAAGTTAGAAAGACTAAATGAAGAAGATAAGTTTAGAACAGATTATAATGTAGAGTTAGTTAGAAGAAAAGAGATAAATTCTGCTAGACTTGATGGCTATGATGCTGGTGCTAAAAATGAAAAGGTCTCTATTGCTAAAAATCTTCTTAAAATGGGTATATCTAAAGAGGATATAATAAAAGGAACGGGTTTAAGTGAAGAAGAAATAAATAACTTAATAGAAGAATTAAACAGCTAATTACATCGAGAAGGCGTTATATATCGTGGAAAAGTTAGAAAGACTAAATGAAGAAGATAAATTTAGAACAGATTATAATGTAGAGTTAGTTAGAATAATTAAATAAGTTAGTTTTATAGTTAATAAAAAACTTGCAAATGCTAATAACAATTAACACATGCAACCATCATTTGGTTGCTTTTCCTTGCTAAATTACATAAAATATGGTAATATAACACCAAGTCAAAGGGGTATGTAGTATGAGCAGTAAAAAGAGCGTATTTGCAAAAGGATATAGTTTTAAGAAATTATTCTTTATATTTGTAATCGGTTCTATTATTGGTGTTTTTTATGAGCAAATCCTTAATTTAGTTAAAATTTATTTTGCAACAGGAGATATTGTCTGGGAATTAAGAAGGGGAGTTTTATATGGACCTTTTAATCCTTTATATGGACTAGGAGCAGTACTTGTTGTCTATTTATTAGCAAGACCAAATTACTCTAATATAAAAACATTTATCTATGGAGGACTTTTAGGAGGTTTTATAGAATATTCTATTAGTCTTTTACAAGAAATATTTACTCATACCACTTCTTGGGATTACTCCCATCACTTTTTAAATATTGGAGGAAGGACTACTATTCCTTTCATGATAGCATGGGGTGCCTTTACTCTAATCTTTGTTAAATTAATCTATCCTTATCTTTCTAAATGGATAGAAAAAATTCCTGTAAATATTGGCAATATAATTTTCTATATTCTTTTAATCTTTTTAATAATTGATATGTTTATATCTTGGACGGCTTTATTTAGAAGTGCTATGAGAAGAGAAAATATTGAACCCATTACACCAGTAGGAAGACTATATGATAAAGTTTATCCAGATAGTGTTTTAGCAAAGAGTTTTCCTAATATGGAATTTAAAGTTAGAAAGGATAAGTAGTATGATAACATTAATATGCTTAGTTTTAATATTTATAGCAAGTTACTTATTAATAAAAGAATATATTGTTGCCTTAAAAGGTTCTAAAATAACTTTAAAAAGAAATTATGATAATCCAACCTTTGCTGTCTTAATTCCTGCAAGAGATGAATCTAAAGTAATCTCTAATCTCTTAGATAGTATAAAAAAACAAACCTTTAAGATAGACTCTAAAGATATTTATATTATTGTAGAGAGTAAGAAAGATAAAACAGTAGATATCGCTAAAGAAAGAAATATTAATATTATTTATCGTAAAAATCTAACTAATAGAAGAAGAAAAGGTTATGCCTTAGATGATGCCATTAAAGAGATATTAAAAAAGAAAAAACACTATGATGCATACTTCATCTTCGATGCTGATAATGTCTTAGATAGAAATTATTTTAAAGAAATGGTTAAAAGCTATAAAAAAGGGTATGATATAGGTATAGGCTATCGTAATACTAAAAATGGTAATATGAGTATATATTCAGCATGTTCTTCCTTAACTTTTTCTATGATTAATACTTTTTCTAATAATTATAAAATGAAACATAATCTAACTCTAACCGTTAGTGGAACTGGTTTTTATATCAAAGGAAAGATTATAGAAGAACTTGGAGGCTATCCATTCAATAGTTTAACAGAAGACTATGAGTTTACTTTATATGCAACTTTAAATGACTTAACATCAACATATAATATGAAAGCTAAGTACTTTGATGAACAACCAACTGACTATAATACTACTATTAAACAAAGAACAAGATGGGTTAAAGGGTATTTTGATTCAAGAAGAAAGTATTATCCATTACTTAAGAATAAAGCAAGTAGAAAAGATGATAATTATCCTTCAGTCTATATTGCCTTAGTAGGAGTAAAACCTTATGTTCTACTAGTTATTAGTATTATTTTATACCTTGCAAACCTAATTTATAGAATAATATCAAACTCTATTGTTAAAGTAGAAGTCTATAACTTACTATTACAATTTTTAATAATAGTACTTGCTATTTATATAGTATTATTAATATTTACAGGAATACTTTTAATAAAAGAAAAAGATAATCTAAGATTAAATAGAAAAATGAAGATAAAATCTCTATTCTTTAACCCTTTATTTTTAGCAAGTTATGTAAAGTGTTTGTATTTAGCAAATAAATTTAAAGATTTAGCCTGGGAAAAAATAGAACATACTGTTAATATAGAAAAGGAGGGTAAAAAATGATAACACTAGTTAAAGATATAAATGAAGCGGATGGTATTACTCATAATGGAACTATGCATGATGATGAAGTGTTTGCAACTGCTTTTCTTTCTCTTTACTTTGATAATTTTAAAGTAGCAAGAGTAAGTGAAGTTCCTAAAGATATATCAACTAAAACTATTATCTATGATATTGGTAAAGGTAGGTTTGATCATCATCAAAATGATGCTAGAATAAGAGATAATGGTATTAAATATTCATCATTTGGTCTTCTTTTTGAAGAGTATGGTGTTAAATATTTAAAAAAGTTAAAAATAAAAAATGTTAAAGAAGTTTATAATTATTTGGTTAAAGATTTTATTGAAGCGATAGATGCCATTGATAATGGTATTTTTCCTGAAATAAAATCCCTACATAAAGTAAAAATAGTAGGTGATTTAATTAAGTTATTTAATCCAAGTTATGGAAGTGATGATACAGAAGATGAACAGTTTATCAAAGCAGTTGATTTTGCTAAAATAATGTTTATTGAAGAAGTGAAAAATGTTGTTGGTAAAGTTGAAGCTAGTAAGAAGGTTAAAACTATTTTAAAAAAGACAAAAGGACCTATTTTGATATTAGATGAATATTTACCTTATCAAGAGACGTTACTGTCTTCTTCTTATGGCGAAAAAATATTATTTGCTATCTATCCTTCTAATAGAGGAGGATATGGTATTAAAACTATTCCTATTAGTACAACAGATAAAACTAGTAGAGTCTATTTTCCTAAAGAGTGGGGAGGACTTACTAATGAAGATTTAGAAAAAGTAACTGGCATAAAGGGTTCATTATTCTGTCATACTAATAGATTTTTAATGACTGCAAGGGACTTAGATACTGCTAAAAAGTTAGCAGAACTTGCTATAAATATTAACGAAAAAGAATAATAGTAGTAATTAATAGAAGTTTAGGGTACAATAATAAATGGAGGAATAAATATGGAAAACGATGGACAAAACTTAAAAAAAGTAATGACAATTATAACTGTTATCATAACCATACTTTTAGTAGCATTCATAATCTATGCTATTAAGATGAATCTTTTAACAAGTCCAGAACTTTTAGTTGAAAGAATAAAATCATATGGTATTATTGGACCTATTATCTTTCTACTTATTCAAACAGTCCAAGTAGTCTTTCCTGTTATTCCAGGAGGAGCATCCTGTCTTGCAGGAACCCTTGCTTTTGGACCTATAGAAGGTTTTATTTATAATTATGTGGGATTAACTTTTGGAAGTATAGTTGCCTATATGTTAAGTAGAAACTTTGGACTTCCTCTAATAAAAAAATTATTTAAAGAAGAAACTATTAATAAATATTTAAAATATATAAGACATAAAAAGTTTGAAAAAGTATTCTTTTGGGGGATATTATTACCAGGTGCACCAGATGATTTATTATGCTATATCTCAGGAATTAGTAATTTGACCTTTAGAAAATTTCTTATTATAATATTATTAGGTAAACCACTTACATTAATATTCTACAGTTTATTTGTAAATTTGTTTTAAGGAGTAGTTATGGGACACGTTAGTTATCTTTCTTTTTATGAAAGCCCTATTGGGATAATTAGAATTAATACTAGTTTTTACGATATCTTATCTATAACTTTTGTTGAAGAACAAACTGAAGAAGAAAGAGAAAATCGTTTAAGTGTTAGAGTAAAAGAAGAATTAGATTTATACTTTAAAGGAGAATTAAAATCATTTTCATTCTATAATTATTTAATATCAGGACTTGAAAAAAGAGTTTTAGAAGTAGTAAGTCATATTCCTTATGGAGAAACATTAACTTATAAAGATGTCGCTAAATTTTTAGGTAATGAAGAAATGACTAGTCCTGTAATAACCGTTTTAAATGAAAATCCTTGTCCCATCCTATTACCATGCCATAGAGTAGTAGCAAATGATACTGATATAGGTAGTTATGTCGATGAAATAGAAAAAAAAGAATATTTATTAAATTTAGAAAAAGAGAACATGTAAACTAAGAAAAAAGTTCTCTTTTTTAAGTTGAAGTAGGATTAAGACTGTGATATTATTATAATAGGTGATGAATAGTGACACAAACGGTTTATAGTGAAGAAAATATGAGAGTATTACTTTTTTATATAATAATACCTCTATTAGTGATTTTAGTTTTATTTTTTATAGGTACTAAAATATATGAACATCGTAATAAAGATAAAGATAGAGATAGGACTAATTTTGTTATTAACTATTGGAGTAATGTTATAGGAGTAATCTTTACAGCCATATTACTTTCTGTTTCAATAGGTTTTTCTTTAGCCTTTACAGAAAATGTACGTGCTTTAAATGCAATAGAAGATAACTATTTTTTATATTATTTCTTTATGGTATTTCCAGTATTTCCAGTATTTTTCTTAGTATTCTATATTACAAAGTTTATTGCAAATATTAGAAGAAAAGAAAAAATGGATGAAGAAAGTGAGGATTTATAATGAAAGAGAAAAAAGAAAGTTCTATCATGAATATTTTTGTTTATCTATTAATAGTAATTTTAATAATCTTAATCATTCTTCCTCCAATAACAAGAGTTTTCTTTAAAGAAAGTACTACTGATACCAATATAAATTCTTCTAATGGTACTAATACTGTAAGTAGTGCGACAGCCTTAACATGTAGAAGAGAAGTAACAGTTGGGACAATGATTTATAATGTTACAATTACTAGTAACTACGGTAATAATACTTTAAATAAAGTTACCTTTAGTTATGAAGCACCAGAAGTAGTAGATAATACTGTTACTGATAATCCTGTTTTAACTGAGATGGAGACTATAAGAAATTCAGGATTAGTAGAAGAGACTACTAATGGCTTATCTACTATATTTACATTAACAAGAGAGGTGAAGGAAGCTAATCCTACTAATACTAGTTTAGATACTTTCTTCCAACCACTTGATAGTCAAACATCTACTCTTGAGTCTTTGGGATATACTTGTTCAAGCCTAACTGCTTAATAACACATATTATTAAAGATAGAGTAATTAAGGGTGAGAATAATAAATAAAAACTAATTATATAACTTAGTCTACCTAATATGAAAGTACTAGATAAACTATTAATTATTAACATAAAAGGATAATTATAACTAGTTAAGATATTAGTACTAGTAGAAAAATATAATAATAAGTAATCTATAATTATTATTAAAAGACCAAATATTAAAGCAAGATATAAATACTTATCTTGTTTTTTTCTATTATCTATTTCATTATAAGGAATAAATAAAAGTAGTAGTAAAGGAACTATTTCATATATAAAAAATAAAACACCACCCTTTAATATATCAATAATATTATTAGTAAAAGGTACCTTTAAATAAGTTAAATCTAAACTAAAAGAACTTCCTATAATATTAATAGCGAATAAAGGAATAAAGATAAATAAAAGTATTAAAGAAAGACTAGTTATTTCTTTATAATCTTTTAGAGATATAGTTAAACACATTAAAAGTAAAAGAATAAGAATACTATAAAAGTTACCACTACTTAAATAAGTATCTTTAATAAAATTAGTAGTTTCTAATAATAGATATATAAAGATTATTGATAATATTAATGAGATAATTATCTTTAAATATTTATTTTTAGGTTTAACTTTTTTTCTTAATACTAATATTCCCTTAAATATAATTAAAGTTAATATAGAACCTAAGATAATACTGATAAAGGAATCACTTTTACTAATTTTAATAACTTTTTCTATAAATAAAGGAAAACTAGATATAGAAAGAAAAAATGTTAAGCTGGCAAGCTGTAAAAGTCCTATCTTTTTATTAGTCATAAGTTTTATTCTCCTTTTCCTTTAATTTAATATCTATCTTAATATTAGAGTTTTTATAAGTATTATAGTTAAGTTCTCTAGTTTTTAAATAAATATGATTTATAGTATTAGAGATATTGTAGGTATTATTCTTTTCACTATTTAATAACTCTTCTATATCATCTTTCAATATTTTTACAGATTCCTTTTTTAACTCAGTTAAATTATTACTATCAGGAGAATCAATATTACCAGTTATCTTAATGTTAATAGTATTATCTTTATATTTAGTATTAGTTTTTAAGTTATATAAACTTACTTCATAACTTTTATTATTAAGTTTTATATTAGTATTAAAAGAATCTATTTTATCATTAAGTAGAAAACTTGCTCTTGCTACTTCTTTATCTAAAGTAATACTTTTACTTGGTATAAAGATACCTTTACTTATAAGACTTTCTTTATAACTAATAAGAGGTATAAAGCCATCTTTAATATCATCTGAATTACTACTTAATAGTTCTTTAAAGGTAGTATTTATAATAGAACCACTCATTTCTTTTTCTTTTTTTATAAAACTTTTATAATCTCTTCTTTTATGATAATCTTGAAATAAATCACTTACTTTATCTTCGGTTGCAAATACTAAATAGTCAATAGAAGTAAATTCATCTTTAAAGAACTTAATAGTAGTATCATCTAAAGTATTAGTATTAAAAACTGCTACTTCTAAGTGTTTGTAGTAAGTCTTTTTATTATCAATATTTCTAGCTTTTAAGAATACTTCTCCTAAACTATTACCTGTAATAGTATAAACTTTATTATCATCATTAATAACATTTAGATATAGAGTATATTTATTATCAGTAAAGTCTAGACCTAGAGTATCAACAACGGCTAGATTATTTAACTCGTCATATGGTGTATATCCTAAAAATAGTAATAATACTATTAGACATATAATAATCTTTTTCATATCTCTTTCTCCCTTATTCTATTTTTTGTAAGAAGTGGATTTCTAAATCTTGTCTTTTTATGATTTCCTTTAATAATAGTATCTTTAATCTCTTCTTTAATAAAAGGAGAGAATGGTGCAAGATAAGGAAGACTTTCTGATGATGTTGTGACTAGGGATGCTAGAAGGATGATAAAACCTACAAAGATACCAAATAGGCCAAAGAACATAGCAAGAAATAACATAATAAATCTCCACCATCTTAAGGCATAAATCATTTCAACTGAAGAGAAGGCAAGACCTGATATTGCTGATATAGAAATAACTATTATCATAATAGGAGAGATAATACCTGCAGAGACTGCGGCATCACCTAATATTAAACCACCAAGAATAGAGACAGATGTTCCCATGCTAGCAGGTTTTCTTATATCACTTTCTCTTAGTATTTCAAAGGATATACTCATGAAAATTGCTTCTATTAAAGCCGAGAAGGGGACAGTATCTCGCTGTTCCATAAAGTTTAAGAATAAAGATAAAGGTAATATGTCTTGATTATGAGTAGTTAGGGCAATGTATAGGGCAGGAGTAAATATTGCGATTATAAAAGCAAGAAATCTCACTATTCTAATAAAAGAAGTATTAATCGCTTTCTCATAGTAATCATCACTAGTATGTAAGTAATCTACAAAGAAAGTAGGGGTAATTAAAACAAAAGGAGAGTTATCAGAAACAATAGCAATCTTACCTTCAAGTAAAGCTTGAGCGACTTTATCAGGACGCTCTGTTGATGTAATTGTTGGAAAGAAAAAGTTAGTCTTACTATCTAAATAACTCTTTAAATTACCTGTATCTAAGATACCATCAACATTGATTTTTTTTAGTTTATTCTTTATTTTATCAACATTTTTCTTAATAGCGATATTATTCATATATAAAATACCTATCTTAGTCTTACTAGATTTTCCCACAAACATGCCATCTACATATAAATTACAGTCTCTTATTCTTCTTCTAATAAGTCCTACATTAGTATTAAAGTTTTCATTAAAAGCATCTTTACTACCTGTTATACTAGCTTCATTATTAACAATAGGTATACCTCTATCTACAGTAGCCCTTGCTTCAATTGCAATAGCTTTTTCAGATTCATTATCACTAAAAAGAATAAGAGCGAAGCCCATACAGATATAATCAGTCATATCACTTAATTTATTTAATATTTTACCATTATTAGTAGGAATAAAGTTAAGAAGTTCACTTCCTATATCATCACTTTGAAACTTAATAGTTAAAAGACGTCTTAAAATAAAATCATTAACATAACTTGAACTACCTAAAACTTCACTCATGACTAAAGTGATTTCTCTATTATCGATAATAAAAGGTCTAACAATTAAATCAGTGGAGCTTCCAAAAGCATTCTTTATCTCATCTGCAAGCATAACATCACCTCATTTCACTTTTAGTATTACCAAAATAATATTTTTTATTAAATTATATAAAGACTATAAAATAATTACCTAAATATTGCTTAATCTTATCATATTTTCACCACTTTTTATCATATGACGATAAAAACCGGTGAAAATCAAGCATTTTTATCATCTTCAGTCCTGTAATTGTAAGAAATATAAAAAACATCTTTTTCATTTCTAGTATTGCTGAAATAGAGATTATTATTAAAACAAAAAAAGAGGTATTCAACCTCAATTATTTGTAAACTTTTACTTTCTGTGCTTCTTCTTCATCCTTATGAAATTCATTGTAATACTCTAATAATAATCCAATCGCTTCTTTTTTACTAAGTGTATCTTTCTTTTTACCATCCTTGTTATAATACTTACTTAATGGTTCCATATAGTCTATTGTATGACTAAGCTTATTTGGATCTCTTGTATTCATCATAGTAGAGCCATCTTGTAAATCAATATATTTGTCTTTATCTTTTCTTAATATTGTTACATAACCATATCCTGCTGTAGCATTTTCTAAAATACCACCAATTTTATCAACACCTAATTTGTTTTCAGGATAAGAAACACTAACACTTGCGATAAATAAATTATTAATATTATATCTTTCAAACATGACTATTTCTCCTTTTGTTTACTTATAATAGAACAATTTATTTAGGTTGTCAAACTTTACTAACAATTTTAGTAATGTTGTTAATATTGAAAATTTTTGATACTTTGAAGCGACAGTGTTTATAAAAATCTTATAATCCATCTTATCAGATGAAGCAATAGATTTAAAGAAACTATTAAAGGACTAGAAATAGTTCTATTATTAATTGAAAAAAGAAATAAAAAAATATATAATTTTAATAAAAGGAGGTTAAACATGAGCGATGTATTTAAAATTAAAAACAATGTAACACCAACAAGGTTAAAAAATCCATTACCTTCATCAGTTACTAATCAGTTTAATTTGATAGGAAATATAAGTAATAATGTTTCAGAAGAATTAGAATTGTTATCTTTTAATACTTTGGATTATGAGAATATAATTAGTGATGGATATACTCCACAAGGTATTACAACTATTGATGGACAAATATTTATAACTGCATATAAATCAGGGGAAAATTCAAGAATATATATTTATGATGAATCTACTAGTGAATATAAGGGTAAACTTATTTTAAATAATAAAGCTCATGTTGGGGGAATTACTTATGATGAAGAAAATGGTATTATATTTGTAACTGGTACTAAAGGTAGTGTTAATACTTATAGTTATGATAGAATAAAGAAAGTAATTGAAAGTGAATCAATTAGTGAAATTAATGGTGATTTTACAATTGATTTTAGAGGTTTTACTGATGAAGAGACGGATGAATGTTATTTTAGTATAAATAGTAATATAAATATAAATGTAAATGAAAATATGAATTCTAAGGCTGCTACTGTCTATTATTATGATGGAAAAATTTTTATAGGAAGTTTTGAAGGGATAGACCTTGGAGTTTGGACTAGTTATGAGTTATCTTATGATAAAGAAAATAATACTATTAGTATTAAAAATCCTTTTACTGGTTTTTTACCATCTGCTACTCAAGGAATGGCTTTAGCAGAATATAATAACAGTAAGTATTTAATAACAGCTCAATCAGTAGGTATGTCTAAGTCTACAATTACGGTATTTAAAAAGTCGGATACTGGGTATGAAGTAGGTAGAATTTATCTTGATGATATAGGTATTGAAGGTATAGATGTTAATGAAGAAGGAGAAATAATTGCTGTTTTTGAAAATGGTAGGAATGAAATTTTAGCAACTAGTATAGAAGAACTTGAAAAAAATTATGATTCTTATAGTATTGCAGATGAATTTATGCAAGATGTAATGGGAATAGGTTATGAAGCGAAAGCTAAATTTAATGAAATTTTGAATAAGTTAAAGGAGTTGAGATAAGTGATATCTAATTTAAAAGTAAATACTAATAATTTTAAAAAGAAGATTATATATACTACAACAGTACTTGTTATGAGTTCTGCTATATTATCTGGGTGTAGTGTTGTGAATGAGGAAAGTAAAGGGGAAGCATCTATAGATAGTTCATATCGGCTTGAAATAACTTTAAATCTTAATGATTATGACTCTTTAACAACACCAGATTTTTTAATAGTTTATGATGATAATAATACTATTTATAATGCTACCAATGCTGATAATGATATTAAAACAATACTTGTATATCCGGAAAGTTTAGATAATTTAAATATATCTTCTGAAGCTTTAGATACTTCAATTGATTTACCTAATATAACTGAAGATGAAACATATGAAGTTAATATTGATTATGCTACTAAAACTTATGATATAGAAGTTATAGAAAAACAAAGAGATAAAGGTATGGGAATATGATGTTAAGTGTGAAAATAATAGATTATGATCATCAAGGCAGAGGAATTGCCAAAGTTGATAGTAAAGTAGTATTTATACCTAAAGCGAAACTAGGTGAGGAGGTTTCTATTAAACTAGTAAAAGAAAAGAAGAATTATTCTATAGGTAGAAGATGTGATACCCTTAAAGTAAAATATTGTCCTTATTATCAAGCTTGCGGAGGTTGTCAGATAGGTCATTTAACTTATGATGAACAGTTAGAGTATAAAAAGAATACTGTTAAGAATATTTTTTCTAAATATACAAATTATAATTTAGACTCTTTAGAGATAATTCCTACTAAATGTTATAACTATCGTAATAAAGTAACTTTTCATATTAAGGAAGATAAGTTAGGTTATTATGAAGAAGAGACTAATAATTTAATTCCTATAGATAAATGTAATTTATTAGATAGTGATATTATAACTTTAACCGCTTCTTTAAATTCTTTTATTAAAGTACATAAGAAACTAACTAAAGCCATTATTAAATCTTTAGATGGTAAACTTATGTTAATATTAGAAGGTAAGGAATCTAAAGAATCTATTAAAGAGTTTTTCTCATCAACTGTTAGTTCCCTATACTATAACAATAAACTAATAAGTGGTGTACCTTCTTTAATGATAGATGTTTTATCTAAAAAGTTTATGGTAAGAAAAGACTCTTTCTTTCAAATAAATAAAGAGGGAATTAGTTTAATTTATAAAGAAGTTATTAATTTAGTTAAAGAACTAAATTGTAATATTATCTATGACTTATATTGTGGTACTGGTACTATTAGTCTTTTAATAAGTGATTATGCTAAGAAGGTGATTGGTATTGAAGTAGTAGAAGATGCAGTGAGGGATGCTAAAAGTAATACTAAGTTAAATAATATTACAAATACAGAGTTTTATTTAGGCGATGTTAGTAAAGTCATTAACAATCTTGATTATACCCCTGATACTATTATTTTAGATCCTCCAAGAAGTGGTATTTCTAAAGATTTAATAGAGTTTCTCTTATCATTAAAAGTAAAAAATATTATCTATGTTTCATGTAATCCCTTAACCCTTGCTCGTGATATTAATCTCTTAGATAGTAATTACTTTCTTAAATCTATTAAACTAGTAGATGAATTTCCTAATACTTATCATTTAGAATCTATAACATTATTAAATTTACGAAATGAAAAATAATAAACAGTATATTATATAAGTGAAAGGTTTCTAGTATAAACCTTAAAATCGCAGGGGGAAAATATATGAATGCTGTTATATTAAAAAATAATATTAATATAGAAAATTTAATCTATGAAGTTCGTGGAGTTCAAGTAATGTTAGATAGTGATTTAGCAAGACTTTATGAATGTACCAATGGGACAAAAGACATAAATAAAGCAGTAAAAAGAAATTTAGAAAGATTTCCTGAAAA
>CALVUX010000020.1 GCA_944363715.1 uncultured Bacilli bacterium | reverse complement strand
ATAAACCAACACATTTTATTTTGCAATATTTTTTTGCTAGAAAATAAAGACTTTTCGTTAGAAATTTGGTACAATATTATTAAAGAAATGAGGAATGATTATGTTTGAAAATAAAAAAATATTAGTATTAGGAATGGCACGTAGTGGTTATGAGGTGTGTAAATATTTAAGTAAATATAATAATACAATTATTTTAAATGATGGTGGTAGTAGAGATAAGCAGGATGAGAAGAAAGCTTTAGAATTAGAGAATCTTGGTGTTACTTTAATATTTGATAGTCATCCTGATGATTTGCTTGATGATAGTTTTGATTATATTATTAAAAATCCTGGTATTAGAAATGATCATAAGTATGTGATTAAAGCGAAAGAGTTAGGAATAGAAGTTATTAATGAAGCAGAGATGGCTTATAGATTATTACCAGATGATGTTACATTAATTGGTATTACTGGTACTAATGGTAAAACTACTACGACAACTCTTACTTATGAGATGATTAAAAAAAGTGGTAAGAGAGTGCATTTAGCAGGTAATATTGGTTATCCTTTGTGTAGTTTTTTAGAAAAGTTAGAGAGTGGAGATATTATCGTGATGGAAGTATCTTGTCAACAGCTTGCTAATATGAAAGAGTTTAGACCTCATATTGCCTTAATGACTAATTTGGCTGAAGCACATATAGATTTCTTTGGTAGTTATGATGAATATAAAAAAGTAAAACTTAAACTTTTTGCAAATCAAACTGAAGATGATGTTTCTATTCTAAATATAGAAAATGATGAAGTTATGAAGGAAACAGCTGATATTAAGAGTAATGTTAAGTACTTTTCTTCTAAAAGGGAAGTGAATGGAGCATACTTTATTGATAATAAACTTTATTACTATGATGAGTTTATTATGAATCGTGATGAATTCTTACTTAAAGGAAATCATAATGTTGAGAATGCTTTAGGGGCAATGATGGCTGCGAAAGAAGTAGGAGTTGATAATGAGTCTATAGTTAGTGTTTTAAAAACATTTACTGGTGTTAGACATAGATTAGAGTTTATAGATAAAGTTAATGGTGTAGATTATTATAACGATACAGAAGCGACTAATACTAAGTGTACTACTATTGCTTTATCATCATTTGATAAGAATGTTATCTTAATACTTGGAGGATTAGAGCGAGGACAAGAGTTTCATGATTTAGATAATTTTATTAGTCCAGTTAAAGAGATAGTTGGTATTGGGGAATGTCGTGATAGAGTTAAAGAATATGGAGAGAGTGTTGGTATTAAGACTAATACTTTTGAAAAATTAGTTGAGGCGATGAACTATATCAATAGTGTTGTAGAGAGTGGAGATACAGTGTTACTTAGTCCTGCATCGGCATCATGGGATCAATATAAACAATGTGAGGATAGAGGGGATGAATTTAGAGATATAGTTAGGGGCTTTAAAGATAGTGAAAAATAGTATAAATAGTGCAAAAATAGGAAATAAAGAGTTGATTAATTTAATTATTTATGGCTTAGATGAAAATAATGTAGATAAATCAGAAAGTACTTTATCAATAATACATGATATTATTTTGGAATATAAGGTGTTATGTGAGTATTTAAGAAAAAATTATGTTGTAGGAGATTTAGATACATTTAAAATGGCATCTTGTTTGCTTGTTTCTATTAATAGACATGGTTTTACTGAGGATAGTTTTGTTAATGCTTCTATAGCGGTAGACGCAGCATATAAAATGTGCGAAAAACCTTATATAAATGTAAGAAATGCTACAATAAAATTAGAAGAAGTTGATTTTAAAGAAGTATTTAAAGATGATATGGAATTTTATCAGACTACTAAAAATATGTTAATTAATTCTTTAATTTATGAGAAAGGTTCTTCTTTGACTTACTTTTTAAATTTAGAGCAATTTTATAATGTTGCTTTAGAAAGAAAATATCAATATGTTAAAACTGCTATTTGCAAGAAACATAAGAAAAGAAAACATTAATTTGTTTATTGAAGTTTAGGAGGTTTAAATATGATGACTAGTTTTAAAGATGAAGATTATAATACTTTAATACTTACTTTTGATAAGAATAGTGATATTGTTACTTTTGAAAAAGATATAAGAGAAGCAGAAGAGCTTGGGTTTAAGTATTTGTTTAGAATATTTGTTTCTTACGGTAGAAATAATCCTGCTAATTATGGGCCTAAAATTAACGAGCTTAATTTACAAGTTGATGAGCTTTTAAAAGAAAGTTCGCTTACTGATGTTTCCTATACTGCTAGTGTATTGGGAGATTATTTTCCTGAAGCTTATGCTGTTGTTGCTGATGAAGAAGACGCAACTACTATTGTTCCTGTGAGAATGGCTTCTGCTATATCAATGAGAGAGTTTAAGAATAAGAAAAATGTGAAACAAAATGTAAAGAAATGTTAAAAATGTTTCACGTTTTTTGCTTTTGTTGTATAATATGTTTAAGAAAGAGGTGTGGTATTTATGAATGACAATGTCGAGATAATGAACATTTTACATTATAAACATAATTTAGAGGAACAACTTAATAATATGATTTGTGGTTCTATTGAAGTTAGAGAAAAAGATGCAAAGAAATATATTTATGTACACTATAGAGAGCTTGGTAGAAACGTATCTAAGTATGTAGGGGAATATAGTGATGATTTGTATAACTTGATTTTAAATAATAATCTAAAGTCTAAAGAGTTAAAGAAAGAAATAAAAACTTTAGAAAAAAAGTTAAAGGAGTTAAATTATCAAGAGAGTGAACTTAGTGATGAAGTTAAACTTAATATAGATTTTGCTAAGAGATACTTAGTAGATTCTATTTATAATCAAGCGATGTTAGAAGGCGTAGTTACTACTTATGCGGATACAGAAAGTATCATAGAAGGAGGTAAAGTAAATGGAATGACTTCTACTGATATTATGAAAGTTGTTAATTTAAAACATGCTTGGGAGTTTGTTTTAGATGAAAATGTTATTATGGCAGAAGAGAACTTTTCTTTCTTATCACAAATTAATAAGTTAGTTCTTGAAGGCTTTTATTATAATGCAGGTAAAGTGAGAAGTACTCCTGCTAAGATAGGTGGGACTACTTGGATGCCTAGTATTCCTTTGGAAAGTCAAGTAGTAGAAGAGTTAAACGTGCTTTTAAATAGTGATTTAGATGATGTTAGTCTTGCTATAGAGTTATTGTTATATGTTATGAAAAGACAGATATTTATTGACGGTAATAAGAGAACTGCTGTTATTATTGCTAATCATCATTTAATATCAAGAGGACTAGGGATTATCTCTATTCCAAGAGATTTGGTAGAAGATTATAAGAAAATGTTAATTATGTATTATGAGGGAAAAGATACTGATAAGATTAAACAATTTTTAAAAGATAAATGTTATGTTAGTTTGAAAGGATGATTGAAATGAAAAGAATGGAAAATAATGATGAATTGATGCTTATATATACTTTTAATTCTAGTAATGCTGTTATTCCAGAATGTCAGAGAGATTTGTATGAGGCATCATTGTTAGGTATTAAAAATGTTAGACTATTTCAGTCTTTTACCGATGAAGATAGAGAAGTTGATTATTTGCGAAGTCAAAAAGTTTGTGATAAATTAGTTAAAACTTGTCAAATATTAGGTTATGATTTAATAGAAATTAATGGTTCAATTAAAGGTAAAGGCTTTTCTCCTCAAATTGTTTCTTATGATAGAGATAGTAGATTAATAAAACCTACTAGATGGTTTAATCTTCAAAATTTTATTGATAATAATTCTAGTGCTTTAGAAAATAGAGAAAGTGTAGGTAAAAGATTAATTAAAAGAAAAAAACGATTCTGTTAATAGTAAATCAGTGATATAATATAGTTGTTTAGAAAGGATGATTTTATGAATATTAAAAATATTATAGGAAGAGAAATATTAGATTCAAGAGGTAATCCTACTGTTGAAGTAGATGTAATACTTGATAATGGTGTTATAGGTAGGGCTTGTGTACCTAGTGGAGCTTCTACAGGTGAAAGAGAAGCTTTAGAAATGAGAGATGGAGATAAGAGTAGATTTAATGGTAAAGGAGTATTAAATGCTGTTAATAATGTTAATACTATCTTACGTGATAATCTAATTGGGATGGATGTTACTAAACAAAAAGAAATAGATTATAAAATGTTAGAGTTAGATGGTACTAAGACTAAGAGTAAGTTAGGTGCTAATGCTATACTTGGTGTTTCTATGGCTTGTTTAAAAGCTGCGGCTAAAGCTTGCGGTAAGGAGTTATATGAATATGTTGGAGATGGTAAGACTTTACCTGTTCCTATGATGAATATCATTAATGGAGGAGCTCATGCTGATAACTCATTAGATTTTCAAGAGTATATGATTATTCCTCAAAGAGATACTATTCATGAGCGAGTTAGAGTCGGTGCTGAAGTATTCCATAGTCTTAAAAATGTTTTAAACGAAAAGGGATATGCTACTAGTGTTGGAGATGAAGGTGGTTTTGCTCCTAATCTTAAGACTAATAAAGAAGGATTTGAGCTAATTACTGAAGCAGTTAAAAGGGCTGGATATGAACCAGGAAAAGATGTTTGTTATGCTATTGATGTTGCAGCATCAGAATTCTATTCTGACGGTAAATATAACCTTGTAGGAGAGGGTAAAGTACTTAGTACTGATGAGTTAATTAAATACTATGAAGATTTAGTTAATACTTATCCAATTATTTCTATTGAAGATCCAGTTGATGAGAATGACTGGGAAGGATTTAGTAAAGTAACAGAATTACTTGGAGATAGGATTCAACTTGTTGGTGATGATTTATTTGTTACTAATAAAGAATGCTTACAAAAAGGTATTGATAATAAAGCTGGCAATGCAATACTATTAAAAGTAAATCAAATTGGTACTATTACTGAGACGCTTGAAACTATTGAACTTGCTAAAGCACATAATTATAAAACAGTTATTTCTCATAGAAGTGGAGAGACTGAAGATACTACTATTGCAGATTTAGCTGTTGGACTTGACCTTGGTCAAATCAAGACTGGTTCTATGTCAAGAACAGATAGAATATGTAAATATAATCAGTTAATGAGAATAGAAGAAGAGCTTAGTAGATAGGCTCTTTCTGTCTAATTGGAGGTTATTTAGATGAGTGATATAAAAGTAGTAACTATTGCAGATAATGAAGAATATTTAAGACAAGTTTCTCTTCCTGTAGAATTTCCTGATGAGTCTTTAAAGAGAGATATAGAACTTTTAGAAGAATATTGTAGGGAACATGAAGTTTTTGCAATGGCGGCAGTACAGTTGGGTATTCCAAAAAGAATAATTTATTTAAAAAATACGAATTTAGATATGGTAAAGAAGATTCAAAGCGATAGTGTTAGTGATGAAGATAAGGATTATAATGAAGCGAGAATTTTAATAAATCCTGTTATAATTTCAAGAGAAGGATTAACTGATTATTGGGAGGCTTGTTTTAGTTGTTTAGATAATTTAGGTCATGTTAGAAGACCATACAAAATTACTTTGGAATATCTTGATATTAATGGAAATAAACATATTGAGATTTTTGAAGGTTTTGAAGCGACAGTTTTATCTCATGAATATGATCATTTAGATGGTGTATTACATATGGATATTGCAGATGAAGTTTTGAAAATGTCTGTTGAAGAAATGCAAAAGTTTAGATTAGAACATGGTTATAATATTGTTTCTAAAACTGGTAATTATGAAGAACTTATGAAAAAAATGGTAAAAAAGAAATAATTGATTTAATTAAAATTATAAGATATTATATTATTAATAGAGGTGATTTGTGTGAAAAATAAAATAGTTATTACTGTAGTTTGTGTTTTAATTATTATTTTAGGTATAGTTATATTTTATTTTTTTAATAAAGATGATAATAATAATGAAAATAATATTACAACAAATGTTGCTTTAACTGATATAAGTTTTAACGGTTTAAGAGTTAGTAATAAAATTGATGAAAAAATGAAAGATTTAGTATTAGATGCAGAAGATTATAAATATGAATACAATAATATTTGTATAGATACTGATAAAAATGATAATATTATTTATTTAGGTTTTTTTACTTCTGATATAACTATTAGAGATGTAAATATTGAATATGATGGCTCTAAGCTAGTGACTGTTTCTGATTTTAGAGATAAGTTTGGTAATGGATTATTAGAAAAAAGTGAATATAATAGCGAAGATTATTATATTAAATATTATGATGATGATTTAGAATTAAGTTTGTTTATAAGAGATAATGAAGTTTACAATGTTGTTTTGGCTAGCATTTCTTAATTAAATATGCTATAATAGTTTTGCTTTAAATCGATATATGGAGGTGTTATACATGCAAATAGCTTTATTAATTATATCAATACTATTAATAATAATTGTACTATTACAAAGTGGTAAAGCTGAAAGTGCTGCACAAATTCTTTCAGGTAACTCTACTGACTTATTTAAGAATAGAAAAGAAAGAGGTAGTGAGTTAGTTATTACTAGAATAACAATGGTATTAGGTGCAGCTTTCTTTATTATTTGTTTAGTATATTCATTTATGTAAAAGACATGAAATATTGTCTTTTTCTTTTACATTGTGTTAAATATAGAGTAAAATGGTATTAAGAATCGAGGTTGATTGTAATGAGAGATGATATATTAAAAATATTAGAAGAAGCAGGTAAAAGTCTTAGTGTTTTTGAGATTGAAGAAAAACTAGGTAGTGATAATTTAGAAGAGTTATTAAAAGTACTTAAAGAACTTGAAATTGAAACATTAATTTATCATACTAATAAAGATAAATATATGTTGTTTGAAGATAGTCATCTACTTAAAGGGATACTTCATTCTAATAAAAAAGGATTTGGCTTTGTTGATGTAGATAATTCTGATGTAGATATTTATATTCCTAAAGAAAATATAAATGGAGCATTGCACGGCGATTTAGTAGTTGTTGAACTTGTAAATAAAAAAGGTCTTGATAGAGTAGAAGGCAGAATTGTTAAAGTCTTAAAGCATGAAAGTAATACTTATGTAGGTGAGATTAACTTTAAGAATAATATTGGTTATGTTACTTTAGATGAAGATAAAGTTAATTTAGAAGTTGTAGTTGCTAAAGAGAATAGTCTTAATGCTGTTGATGGACATAAAGTAGTTGTAGAGATTGTTAAGAGAATTAGTAATAAGAAAGCAGAAGGTAAAGTAGTTAAAATAATAGGACATAAAAATGATCCTGGCGTTGATATTTTATCAATAGTATATAAATATGATATTAATACTAATTTTCCAGAAGATGTGGAAGAAGAAGTTAAGGCTTTACCTATGGAAGTAAGAGAAGAGGACTTAAAAGGTAGAAGAGACTTACGTGAGAAGAGAATCTTTACAATTGATGGTGATGATACTAAAGATATAGATGATGCGATATCTATTGAAAAAGATGGTGATACTTATACTCTTGGTGTTCATATCGCTGATGTTTCTTATTACGTTAAAGAAGGAAGTCCTTTAGATAAAGAAGCTATGGATAGAGGTACATCTGTTTATCTTGTTGATAGAGTTATTCCAATGTTACCTCATGAGTTATCTAATGGAATATGTTCATTAAATCCGGGAGTAGATAGACTTGCTATTAGTTGTGTAATGAAATATGATAGTGAAGGTAAAATGCTTGATTATGATATTTTTCCTAGTGTAATTAAATCCAGAAAACAAATGACTTATAAAAATGTTAATAGTATCTTAGAGAAAAATATTGTTCCTGAAGGATATGAAGAGTTTGTTGATGATTTGAAGACTATGAGTGAGTTTGCTACTATTCTTAGAAAAATGAAAGTAAGAAGAGGGTACTTAGATTTTGATGTTGATGAAGCGAAGATACTTGTAGATGAAAATTGTGTACCTTATGAAATAACTAAGAGAGAAAGAGGTACTTGTGAGAAATTAATAGAAGACTTTATGATCGCTGCTAATGAGTGTGTGGCTACACATATATATAATATGGATTTACCATTTATTTATCGTATTCATGAAAGTCCTAAAGAAGATAAAATTAGAGACTTCTTAAGTTTTGTTAGTAATTTAGGTTATCAAGTAACAGGAGACTTAAAAGGTAATAAGAGTGTGGCAGTTCAAAAACTACTTAAGTTTGTTCATGATAAGAAAGAAGGACCTATACTTACATCATTATTACTTAGATGTATGCAGAAAGCGATATATTCTCCTACTAATGTGGGGCACTTTGGTTTAGGTAGTTCATGTTATACTCATTTTACTTCTCCTATAAGACGTTATCCTGATACTACTGTACATAGACTTTTAAGAACTTACTTATTTAATAATGATTTAAGTAGTCATACTATTCATCATTATGAAGAAAAGTTGGTGTTTGTAGCAGACCACTCATCAGCGATGGAGCGTGCATCAGTTGACTGTGAAAGAGAAGTAGAAGATATGAAGATGGCTGAATATATGGAAAGTCATATTGGAGAAGAGTTTGAAGGAACAATTTCATCAGTAATGAGTTTTGGTATGTTTGTAGAACTTGATAATTTAGTAGAAGGATTAGTTCCTGTTAGACTTATGGATGATTACTTTGTTTTTGATGAAGAGAGAATGACTTTAGTAGGTGAGAGGAGTCATATTAAATATACTATTGGAGAAAGGGTATTAATTAAAGTAGTGGCTGCTTCTAAAGAAGCGAAAACTATTGACTTTGAAATTGTTAAGAAGTTGTAGTTATGAGTAAAGTTAAGAAGAGAAGAAAATTGACTGTCTTAGGACGCTTTGTTATTATTTTATTTATTGGTGTTTTATTTGGAGCGAGTTTAGGATTTTATTATCGTTTAACTACTGATAATGTTAAAAAAGATGATGTTAAAGAACAAAAACAGGAAGAAGAAGTAGTTAGCAAGAAAGAAGAGATGGATGCTTCTTTGGTAATGGTAGGAGATGCTTTAATTCATAGTACTGTATATCTTGATGCTTATACAGGGGATGGTTATGACTTTAAACCAATGCTAAAAGAAATTAAGCCTTTAATAAAAGATTATGATTTAAAATATTATAATCAAGAGACTATTTTAGGAGGAACAGAGTTAGGATTATCTAATTATCCTAGGTTTAATTCTCCTTATGAAGTTGGTGATGCTTTTATTGATGCAGGGTTTAATTTAGTTAGTCTTGCAACAAATCATACTATGGATAAGGGAGAGGTAGGAGTAATTAAATCTTTAAACTATTGGAATAGTAAAGATGATGTTTATACGGCTGGTAGTTATTTATCTTTTGAAGATAGAGATGAAGTTGTTATTAAAGAGATTAATGGTATTACTTATTCTTTCTTTTCCTATACGACTTGGACTAATGGATTAGAGACTCCTAGTGGTAAGGAATATCTAAATAATGTTTATAGTCCAGAGAAAGCGAAAGCAGATATTGAGAAAGTTAGAGACAAAGTGGATGTTGTGATAGTAGCAATGCACTGGGGAACAGAATATTCTACTAGTGTTAGTGCAACACAAGAGGAAATTGCTAACTATCTATCTAATCTTGGTGTTGATATAATTATAGGAAGTCATCCTCATGTAGTAGAGCCAATTGCCTTTATTGGAAAGTCTATGGTAATATATTCATTAGGGAACTTTATATCTGATCAAGAAGGAGTAGAACGTCTTACAGGATTAATGGCTAGTATAGATATCCACAAGACTGTGGAAAATGGTGTTAGTACTATAGAACTTAGAAATCCTAAAGCAGAACTTTTATATACTCATTCTACATATGGAAAAAAAAGAAACTTTGTTGTTTATCCTTATACTAGTTTAAATGATGAAATGCTTCCTGGTTATAGAGATTATTATGAGACTTATAAAAATATAGTGTTATCTCTTGATAGTAGTATAGAGATGCCTAGTTTGGAGTGATATTATGGAGATTATTAATAGGCGTGCAAGATTTGATTATTTTATAGAAGATACTTATGAAGCAGGTATTGTTTTAAAAGGAACAGAGATTAAATCTATAAGAGGTGGTAAAGCAAATATTAAAGATAGTTATGCTATTATAAGAAATGGCGAAGTTTATCTTGTTAATATGTTTATAGACCATTATAAAGAAGGTAATATCTTTAATCATGAAGAGACAAGAAGTAGGAAGTTATTACTTCATAAAAGTGAGATTAAAAAGTTAGATAATAAACTAAAATTAGAAGGTTATACTCTTATACCTTTAAAATTATACTTTGTAAGAGGAAAAGCGAAAATTGAACTTGGACTTTGTAAAGGTAAGAAAAACTATGATAAAAGAGAAAGTATTAAAGAAAGAGATTTGAAAAGAGAAGCTGCTAAGCTTAGTAAGTATAAATAATTTGGTAATTATTGGTGATTGCTTTTTTGATACTTCTGTGTTATAATCTAGTTGTATTTGGGGATGCTTTGGTTTCGACAGGAATAATAGGGCATAAATGGCAAGTCGAGTTGTTTACGTTACAAACAAAATTAAATATAACTGGAAACAGTATTAAAACAGCATTTGCTAACTTATTTAATAGAAACACTGAGTTAGCTTTCGCCTAGTATAGGTAAATGCACTGTCTTCTCTTAATTTCCTGTGTTAAGTTAAGATGGTTTATTTTAGCAGGATATAGTTATAGTTTGTCTAGACTATGATGGAATCTTTTAGACTAGGACTGTTTTATTAGTTGATGGTTACTAGAAAATAGTCTGAAAATTCTTAATCATCTAAACTTGTAGAAGTTTATGTAGCTTTATTTTTGGACAGGAGTTCGAATCTCCTCATCTCCACCAATTTGTAATTACTCCCTTATTTTATAAGGGTTTTAATATACTTAAATTTAATTAGATACTAAATATATTTTAGTTTGTAATTTATTTGATAAGTTTTGTGGTGAAAAAATATGAATGAAGGATATACTTCTCCTAGAATGAAAGTAGTTGCTATTGAAGGAGAGAGGAAACAAGTAGATATAGTTTATAAAAAATTAGAAAAGATAATAATTAATAATAAAGTGTAGCTTCTTTATGTTGAAAATGTAAAAATGCACAATGATTGTGCAAAACACTAGATATTTTCGGCGAAAATGCACAATATTTCTAAAATATTGTGCATTTTTAGAGCGTATAAGTAATATTTTAATAGAATAAGCATCAAAGTTTTGTTCTTTCTTTTAATTTATTGTCAACTATGATAAAATATTTTCAAGGAGGTTCTAATGAAAGAGATTATTAAAAACCAAACAATTTATTATGAATCTATAAATGTTCCGGAAAATATTTCTGTCTTGAAATATTTAAGAGAGACTGAACATTTTTTTAATCTTAGATATGTAAGTTTTGATACATTTGAAAAATTAAAAGGTGCTAAGGGTATTATTTATTTAAAAGATAGAAATTTACTAGCAGGTTGTTCTAATCCTAAAGGTAATGATTTTAAAAGCAGTGGTGGTTTAAAGGTATCTGATCCAGATAAAATTATAGTTGGTTCTTTTATTATTCAAGAAGATAGAATTATTTATGATGCAAGGTGTCCTTTTTATGAAGAAAGAGATTCTTTTGTTTATACTAATGGAAGAGAGTTTTATACAACTATGTCTATGAAAGAAATATTATTAGGGAGGGTTCTATATGTTATTACAGTATTATTTAGAACAATTAGATTATAAGAATATGCCATTATTTCTTAGAAAGTATTTTGAATGTCCTTCTTTAAATAGATTAATGAAGGTGGGATATTTTTGTGGAATGGATTTTGCTTCTAAAAGTGTTTATGATTTTAGTGAATATATTAGTAGATTTGCTCATTCTCTTACCACTTCTTTATTGACCTATAAAGTAACTAAAAATAAAACTATGACTGTTGCAGCTTTATTTCATGATGTTGCAACTCCTTGTTTTTCCCATGTTATAGATTATATGAATGAAGATTATGAAAAACAAGAAAGTACAGAAGAACTTACAGAAGATATCATCAAAAATGATAAGTACTTACTTGAGTGTTTAAAGGAAGATAATATAGATGTAGACGATGTTATTGACTTTAAAAAATTTAGTATTGTTGATAATGATAGACCTAAGTGTTGTGCTGATAGGTTAGATGGTGTTATTTTAACTGGGATAGGTTGGACTAAAAATATTTCTAAAGATGATATTAAAAATATTATTAGTGGTATTAGAGTATTTAAAAATGAAGAAAATGAAGATGAGATTGGTTTTAATAGTAGAGATGTCGTTTCTAAAATGATAGATGTTAGTAAAAGTATAGATATATATTGTCATACTAATGAAGATAATTATATGATGCAATTACTTGCTACTATAACAAAATTATCTATTGATAGAGGTTATATTACTTATGATGATTTGTATAGATATAATGAATTAGAATTATTTAATATATTAAAGAGTAGTAATGATAAAGAGTTGTTAGATAAAATTTATCTTTTTGAAACTATAGATATAGATTCTATTCCTAAAACAGATATTCCTAATGTTAAGGTTAGAGTTTTAAATCCATTAGTTAGTGGTAGAAGATATAACTAGAGATAATAAAAAGAGAACATATTTTGAGTGATAAGTTCTCTTTTGTTTTAATTATCTAATTTATCGATTAGACTTTTTTCAAAGACTTTAGCTTTTTCATTTTTAGCAAATTCTTCTTTAGTGTTAATTTGCGTTAGGTTAGCATTATTAAAATATTTAATAATTTCTTTAATGAATTTTTTGAATTCTTCTTCATCTTTAAAGATTCTATAATTTTCACTTATTGAGTGATAATCATAAGATTCTTTATTTATTAAATAATAGTAATTGTCATCTTTATCATGACATACTTCTACTTTGTTATTAACAATTAGAGAATAAATAGTGCTTCCAATATATGAATTCTTTTCTTCCAATGTATGTCTAGCTTCAATAGTTGCAAAAGTTGTATCTTCTGGTATTTCATATTCTATATTTGTTCTATTAGTTAAGGGAAGAGATGTTTGAAGCATGAGTCTTTTGTTATAAAAATTAATACTGTATATAAAATCTTCATTTTCTCTTTCGTTGAATCTTTCTTTTGTAGTATAGCATCTTGCATCAACACCTTCTAATAAAACATTATCTTGTTTATCTGTGATTGTAATGTAGTGATTATTATATTCTTCGCTATATTCTATTTTAGATATAATACCACTTTCTCCTATAATTAAAGCTTCTTCAAGAACAGGAATAACTTCCTCTCCTATTTTTAATGGCTCGCCATATATGTCTATACACTTTCTTTGTTTGTCCATTAATACCACTCCTCTCAATTTAGATATTATTATATAGTAAAATACTTAAAAGTCAAATATTGTAGATTTATTTTGTTTTGTCTGATATGATTTATGTATGGAGGTATATATGAAAAAATATCGTTGTACAATTTGTGGTTATATTTATGATGATGAGAAAGAGAAGGTAAAGTTTGAAGACTTACCAGATGATTGGAAGTGTCCAGCCTGTGGGGCACCTAAGAGTTTATTTGAAGAGGTTAAGGAAGAAAAAGTTGAGGAGAAAATTGATGTTAATAGTTCTACTTTAGAAGAAGTAGATGATGATTTGAGAGAATTATCAAATTATGAGATATCTTTGATTTGTTCTAACTTGGCTAGGGCTTCTGAGAAGCAATATTTAGATGAAGAGAGTAATTTATTTAGAGAGTTATCTAAACATTATGAGTCTTTAGAAGATAATAAATCTGGTAGTTTGGATGATGTTATAGATATAGTAAATAATGATATTAATAACTTTAGTAAGGCAATGGATGTGTTTACTAAATGTGATGATAGAGGTGCTAAAAGAGTTATTAATTGGGCTAGTAAGAGTACTAATATTATGAAAGTAGTAATGGATACTTATAAAGAAAAGGGAATAGATTATATTAAAAATACGAAAATATGGGTTTGCGATATCTGTGGTTTTGTTTATATAGGAGATAATCCTCCTAAAGTTTGTCCTGTTTGTCGTGTTCTTAGTCTTAAGATATTGGAGGTATGTTAGTATGAGCGCTAAAAGTGAAAGATATGCTTATAGAGATTTAAAAATATGTACTAAAGATTGTTTATGTCTTTTTGTATGTCCTACTGGAGCGACTGATAATGAAACAGGACAAATAGACTTTGATAAATGTATTGGTTGTGGAGCCTGTGTAGCATCTTGTCCATCTAAAGCGATTAGTATGTTACCTAGAGTTTATCCAAAACAAAAAGAAAAAGATAAGCAAGTAATTAGAGAGTTATTTAGACTTGCAGATAGTAAGATAGAACAGATTAAGGTTTTGAAATATCTTATGAGTAAAGAAAGCGATGATGATGAAAAACGTTTATATAAAGCTTTAATTCATTCTAATAAAGTTATGGTAGAAGATATATTTAGAGAAGCAGGGTATATGTTACCTCAGTCATCTAATACTAATAAACTTTTAATTAGTCTTAAAGGTAAAGATGAAGAAGTAGATAAAATTATTGATAAATTATTAAATAGACTTGAAGTAAATGATTAGAGGGATAAAATGACAATAGAGGATGTTTATAGATATATGATTAGTGGTTATTTTGGAGTTATGGAGATGGATTCTTATAAGTTAAAAGAATACGTTTTAGCAGATATAAAACAATATATTAAAGACTATATGGAACAGAATCCTAGTAATAACTTTAATTTAGATGAAGAAATAGAGAATATTAAAGATAATGTGCCTGTTAAGACTAAGTTACAAGATGCTTTACTGGTTTTAAATAAAATGGATAATGCACCAATGGATTTAATTTTAGATATTAAGCATAGATTAAAGAGTTTTAAAGATTAAAAATTATACTTAATGTATAGTTTTTTCTTTTTTACTCATATTAATGTTGGGAGGAAAAAGATATGGAAAATAATTTTAATACAGTACCTAATATGATTAGTTGTAAAGATTTGGACTATCTAAGCGATATGTTTAATTGGAACTATGGTGCTTATAAGAGTAGTAGTAATGCTATTAATAGTGTAAGTGATAGTGAAATTAAAGATATGCTTAATAAAGCTAGTAATGTATTTCAAGGTAATATTAGTAAAATCTTAAATATCTTAAATGAAGGAGGTAACAATGAATAATAATCAGATAAGTAATCCTAAAGTAGGAGTACCTACTGGTATGGCTTTAAATGATAAAGACTATATTTCTTCATTACTTAGTACTTTAAAACAATTAGTTAAAGATTATGCTGTTGTATTAACAGAAGTATCTAATGAAACATTATATAGTGAATATAAAGAGATGTTTAATACTTATTCTTCATTACAAAGAGAAGTTTATGAACTTATGTTTCGTAAGGGATGGTATGTATTAGAGAAGAGTGATGCTAATAAAATATCTAATAAATATCAAACTTTAAATCAGGAATTTATGGATTTGATGGATAAAGACTAAAAAAGTCTTTTTTTCTTTCTAGTTTGTGTTATACTAAGGTTATATTGAAACTGTGGGGGGAAATATATGAATAAAGAAGAATTAGAAAAAAATGTTAAGTTTGTTATGGCACATTTAGATGAAGTGTTAGATAGCGACATTGATATGTTTGATGATATTATTAGTTATGATGTTCTTAGCAAAGTAGATGATAATTTACGTAAAGAAATTGTTAGTTTAGTTAATACTATAAACTATTATAAAAAAAGAAATGATTATAAAAATGTTTCTAAATATAAAGAAGCTTTAAAAGATGTTAAAGACATATTAGGAAAATTGAATAATTATAAAAAGAACTATGTTGAAAGATTAGAGTCAATACATGAAACATTTTCTCGTTCTAATATAGTAAGAAAGAAACCTGTAAATGTGTCTTTTCTTAAACCTAGAAATAATAAAGTTACAGATACGGATTTGTATACAGATTATAGTGAGTTATTGAAATTTAGTGAGCCAGTAGTTGGTGAATTGTTTGGAAGTTTTTTATATGATATTAGAACTAGTAAGTTTTTAGATGAATATTCATCAGGTTTACAATATGAACTTCCTATTGAAATAGAAAAACTTTTAAAAAGGACATCTACTTTAAGTAGGGAAGAATTAATAACTTTATGTATACTTGTTATAGATGTTTCTCAAAATAAAATTAGGTCAATAGGTAAAGATTCTATTTATGCTTCGATAGAAAAAGATTTTTTGAAAAGAATTATTAAAATCTTTGAAGGATTAAAACCAGTTAAGTATGAATCTATAGATGAAGATACTAGTACTTATTACGATATTTTAGAAGAATTAATAGATAATGATGCAAATTATACTTATATAAGTAAACTTATGAAGGAGATACCTAATTTTGTAGAAGCTAGAAAAGATAATAAACATTTTGTGTTTCTATTATTAGATGAATTTATAAAAAATTATAAATTAAAATTAGTTAATCAAAGGTTACCTTATGTAGAACCTGATTTTTATAAAGAATTACTTGGTTTGAATTTTTCTTTAAAGCCTAGTTTTAGTGTGCAGGAAAAACTTGATTTTAGTTTATTATTGGTAACTTTTAAAGACTATGTTATATCTAAAAACTATAATAATGTTGAAAAGGTGTTTAGTGATATAGACTTTATTGCTAACAGTATGGATAATATAGAAATAAAAGAAGAAAAAACAGATGATAAAGTTACTGAAGAATTATCTTCTCTTAAATATAGAATGGCAGATGTGTCAAATTCCTATTTAAAGAATAATTATAGTGTTTCTAATGCTTTTAAGTTTAATAATATTTCCAATTATGCCTTTTCAGTTGATAGTGGTTGTGATGATAATATTATTTTAAAGATTCATATTTTAGATACTGCTAGCTTTATAAAAGATGATAGTTTAATCTATGAAGAAATGAAAAATAATGATGTAGAATTACCTAGATTTGAACTTAATTCTTTTTATCCTGCTATGACATTTATTTATACAATCTTTAATAATATAATAAGCGATGTTAGAGTAACTTCTTCTATTGTTAATATAAGTGAAGAGTATTTTAATCAAGATTTAAGTAATTATATAGATAACCCTCATATTAAAGATTTATTTAGTGTATTTAAAAGAATGAAGGATTATAAAAATATTGATGTTATTCATTATAGTCAAGTTGGTATTAAAGATTTTACTGATAGTATTTTAAATAAAGATATTACTAAGAGTTTTACTGATAATAATATGCCTTTTATATATAAAACTTACTTAGAAAATGGACAGGACTTAGTTAGAATTAATCATAATGCTGTTTGTGATAAATTAATTGATATTCCTAAGGGAGAAGCTCATAAAGTGTTTGATATCCTAGATGAAGTTTATGATTCTTATTATGTTCCTAATAATGGTAAATTGGAACTGGATAGTAGTGAGTTTTTAGGACTATATCTTTTAACTACTATTCATAAAATTCAAGATGGAGTTTATGATATCACTAAAGTAGAGGAAGAACTTAGTGAATTATTAGTTACTTTAAATAATAAAGAAAAATATTTACCTAGTTCTGTTTTAAAAAGTAATGAGAGAAATGTTAAAAGAATGGTTAGAATTTATAAGAAAAATAATAAAAAAGATGTTGTTTAGTCAATATCTTTTTATTATAATTATCTTGGTAAGAATAGTAAAAAATCATTTTGAATGTTATATAATATATCTTAGAGGAGGAATTTATGCTTGAATTAAAGAAAATAAATAAAAGTTATAAAACAGGGGATTTTGTACAGCATGCTTTATCTGATGTTAGTTTAAAGTTTAGAAAGAGTGAGTTTGTTGCAATTTTAGGAAGCAGTGGTAGTGGTAAGACAACTCTTTTAAATATTCTTGGAGGACTTGATAGATATGATAGTGGGGACTTGATTATCAATAATAAAAGTACTAAGCAGTTTAAAAGTGTAGAGTGGGACTATTATCGTAATAATTGTGTTGGTTTTATTTTTCAGTCTTATAATTTAATTAGTCATATTACTATTTTAGAAAATGTAGAGATGGCTTTAATACTTAGTGGTTATAAAAAGAAAAATAGAAGAAAGAAAGCTCTTGAAGCATTAGATAAAGTTGGACTTCGTGATCACGCTCATAAGAAGCCTAATCAGTTATCTGGGGGACAGATGCAGAGGGTTGCAATTGCAAGGGCTCTTGTTAATGATCCTGAGATAATACTTGCAGATGAACCAACTGGGGCCTTAGATTCTGTTACTAGTGTACAGATAATGGATCTTATTAAAGAAATTGCTAAAGATAAATTAGTTATTATGGTTACTCATAATCCAGAGCTTGCTAAGGATTATGCAACTCGTATTATTGAGCTTAAAGATGGAGAGATTTTGAGTGATAGTAATCCTGTTAAAGATAAAGGTAATTCTAAAGATAAGTTAAATATTAAAAAGACTGTACTTGGTTATGGTTCTGCTTTGAAACTATCTTTTAATAATATTAAGACTAAGAAAGGTAGAACATTCTTAACATCTTTTGCAGCATCTATTGGTATTATTGGTATTGCTTTAATACTTTCATTATCTAATGGTTTTCAAATAAAAATAGATGAGTATGAAGAAGATACTTTATCACAGATGCCTATTACTATTAGTACACAAACGATGGATGTTGATGAAGAAGCTATGCAAGAGATGATAGAAGGTAATAAGGAACATAAAGAGTATTCTAATAAGAAGGTTATTTATCCTCGTGATAATAGTTTAGAGACAATGATGCATATTAATAATTTAGATAGTGAATATATAGATTATATAGAGTCTATGGATAAAGATAATGTTTCTGCTATTAGTTATCAGTATGGTACTACTTTAAATGTTTTTACAAAAAATAATGATGGTAGTTATGGATTAGTTCCTACTAGTACTAATTATAGTATGTCTACTACATCAATGACAGGTGTTATGGGATGGAGTCTTTATGCTGATAAGGTTAATGGTAAAAGTATGTTAGAAGATAATTATGATGTGTTAGCAGGTTCTATGGATAAAGATACTCCTGGTATTGTAATTGCAGTTAACTCTCGTAATGAACTTGATAGTAGTACATTAGAACAATTAGGATTTGATACAAGTGATAATATATCTTTTGAAGATATTTTAAATAAAGAGTTTAAAGTTATTCCTAATGATGTTTATTATGATGAGATAAATAATTACTTTGTACCAAGTACTGATTATGAAGAGATGTATAATAGTGAAGATGCTATTACGATAAAGGTTAATGTTATTATAAGAGGTAAAGAAGATAAGAGTACTATAACTCAGTCTGGAATTTATTATAATTCAGCTTTGGTAGATGAAGTTATTAATAAAAATAAAGATAGTGAGATAGTTAATAGACAAAAGGAAGTAGATTATAATGTTTTAACAGGACAGGCTTTTGATACAACAAATTCTACAGTTACTAAAGATAATATTTTAGGGGTATTAGGAGCAGATGTTATGCCATCAATCATTTATATCTATCCAAAAGATTTTGATACTAAAGATTATATTGCTGATTATTTAGATAACTATAACGATGAGAAAGATGCTGATGATCAAGTTTTATATACTGATTATGCTTCTTTAATTAGTACACTTTCTGGTAGTATTATGGATGCAGTTACTTATGTTTTGATTGCTTTTTCATCTATTTCACTTGTTGTATCTTGTATAATGATTGCAATTATTACTTATATATCAGTACTTGAGAGAACTAAGGAAATTGGTATTTTAAGAGCATTAGGGGCAAGAGATAAAGATATAACTCGTGTATTTAATGCGGAGACATTTATTATTGGAGTGTGTAGTGGTGTTTTAGGACTTTTTATTGCGTATCTATTAACATTCCCTATAAACTCTTTAATAGAGAGTTTAGCAGATCTTCCTAATGTTGCTAATCTTAATCCAGTTCATGCAATTGTACTTCTTTTGATTAGTGTAACTTTAACAGTCTTAAGTGGATTTATTCCATCTAAGATGGCTAGTAAGAAAGATCCTGTAATTGCTCTTAGGACAGAATAACTTTCATAATTTAGAAAACTTTGCTATAATAAATTAGTAAAGTTTTTTTGCCGGCTTAGCTCAGATGGTACGAGCAACTCATTCGTAATGAGTAGGTCAAAGGTTCGAATCCTTTAGCCGGCACCATTTAATGGATAGTGTATAATTTTATTTTATAAATTCTTTTTCTTTGGTTGAAAAGATAAGTTCCTCATGTTATTATAATAAATGAAGAATAAAGGGATAAAAGTGTGAAAGGCGGTGTTTTATGGATATTGTTATTGAATTTTTTAGGGATACGTTAGATGGTCCTTTTTATATCGTTTGGGTAGTAGTTTGTGTTATTCTTATCTTTGCTTGTATTGGTTATTTAGCTGAAAAAGGTATTAAGAATAAAAAAGAGAAAGAAAAATATGCTACTGTTAGTGATACTAATAATACAGATGTTGTTCAAGAGGCTGTAGTTAGTGAATCTGTTAGTACTACACAAGTTACTAGTACTCCTGTTACAACACCAGTTAGTGAGCCTGTTACTAATGCTTCAATAGTAGGAGAAGTTCCAACTAGTGATGCAGGTGTTGTTCAAAATAGTGTTACTAGTCAGCCAGAAGTTCAAGCTGTTAATAGTAGTCTTAATACTACACCAACAGTTAGTGAGGTTACAACTGCACCAGTAGAGAATGTTAATACTACTGTTCCTCAAGTAGAAGAGGTTAATGCAACTGTAGTACAACCAGTAGAGGTAACACAACCTAATAATGTAGTTGCACCTACTGTTGTTAGTCCACGGATTGAACCAACTACTAATGTAGTTAATAGCCCATCTAATGAAGTTAATAATGTAGTGATTCCTACTATTAATCAAGATGGAAATAATAATACAGTTTAGAAACAGTTAGGAGAGATTTTATGGTTATTACTGTTACAAGTGTTTTGACAATTTTAAGGAAAATTGTCGATATATCGATTGTTTGGTTAATGTTTTATATAATTTTAAAAAATATTAGAAATAGTGTTAAACTTACTCTTTTATTTAAGGGAGTTATAATTATCATTGTTCTTAAAATAGTTAGTGATTTGTGTGGCTTTACAACTGTAGGACTACTTTTAGAGTATGTTATTATGTATGGACCACTTGCCTTGATTGTCATCTTTCAACCAGAGATTAGAAATATTCTTGAACAGCTTGGTAGAAATCAGTTATTAGGTCGTCATAAAGTACTTACTGTTGATGAAAGAGAACATTTAGTATATCAATTAACTCAAGCGATGGATTATTTAAGAAAAAATAAAATTGGGGCTTTAATCGTATTAGAGCGTGATATTAGTTTAGGTAATTATATAGATAAAGCTAAGAAGTTATATGCAGACTTATCAAGTGATTTATTAATTGCAATATTCTATGAAGGTAATCCTTTACATGATGGGGGAGTTATTATTCAAGGAAATAAGGTAACTTGTGCAGGAGCAGTATTCCCTACTAGTAGTAGTACTAAGATAAATAAAAGACTTGGTACTAGACATAGAGCTGCTCTTGGTATTGCTGAAGAGACTGATGCTATTGCTTTAGTAGTATCAGAAGAAACTGGAAGACTTTCAGTTGCTATTAAAGGAGAACTTTTCTATAATATGTCACTTGATGATGTTAGAATGATGTTAATAAATGAATTAAAGCCTAAGACTGTTAGTGAATACGATGAAGATGAAATAGAAGAGGAAGAGATATATGAAGAAGATAATTAGAGGTATTGGAAAACTTTTTCGTCATATGGGTGCATTCTTTGATAAGTGGTTAATTACTCCTATTACTAAATTATTTTTAAAAATTATAGACTTTTCTAAGAGTAATAGTAAAGGTTTAGAACGACTTATGGGAAAGAAACAGACCTTAATAGTTATAAGTCTAATCTTAGCTTTAGCAGTTTTCTTTATTATAGATAGTGAAGGTAATACTTTAGTAGATCAGTATGCTGAAATACTATATGACCAAAAAGTAACTGCTACTTATAATGAAGAAGCTTATGTAGTAGAAGGTTTACCTGATAGTGTAGATATAACTTTAGTTGGACAAAAAAGACATATCTTTTTAGCTAAACAATCTCCTAGTGGTGGAGTTACAGTTGATTTAACTGGGTTAAAACCTGGTCAACATAAAGTTACACTTAAATATACACAACAATTAAAATCAATAGATTATAGACTTGATCCATCTACAGTAACTGTTACTATATATGATAAAGTTAGTGCTACTAAATCACTTACTTATGATGTATTACATCAAGATAATTTAGATACTAAACTAAATATAGATAGTGTAGAACTTGATAGAAGTGAAGTAATAGTTAAGGGTGCTGAATATAAACTTGATGAAGTTGCAACTGTTAGAGCTTTAGTAGATGTAGATGATTTCCCTACTCAAGAAGCTGGAGAAATAACTCTTGAAAATGTTCCACTTGTTGCATATGATGCTAATGGTAAGACTGTAGATGTAGAGATAGTTCCTAAAACTGTAACTGCTAAAGTAACTATTTCAAGTCCATCTAAAGAAGTACCTATTGAAATTGTTCCTAAAGGAGATCTTGCTTTTGGTAAAGCGATTAGATCACTTAGTAGTAATATAGATAGTGTTACTGTTTATGGTAGTGAAGAAGCTTTAGATAAGTTAGACTCATTAGAAGTAGAAGTGGATGTTACAGGTCTTGAAGATGATAAAGAATATACTGTTACACTTAAACGTCCTAATGGTATTACTGAGATAAGTGAGAAAACTATTACAGTTAATGTAACACTAGATGATTCTACAACAAGAGAAATAGATAATGTTTCTATTGCAACAGAAAATTTAGATTCTGCTTATAGAGTTCAAGCATTGTCTGAAGAGGACAGTAGAGTTACAGTAGTTGTTACTGGTAGTAAATCTATTATTGATAGTATAGATTCATCTACTATATATGCTTATGTTGATTTAGATGGTTTAGGTGTAGGAGAACATGAAGTAGAAGTTAAAGTTAGAGGAGACGATGTAAAACTTAATTACACACCTAAGACTAAGAAAGTTAAAGTTAGAATAACTGCTAATAATTAAAAGAGACTCAATTTATTTGAATCTCTTTTTTAATCATGATGGTCTAAATGATCAAATAGAATACTTATATCAATTAGACCTGCTATACCTATTATAATATAGACTAGTCTTGCAAGTAGTTCGTCGCTACCTCCAAATAGAGATGCTACTAAATCTACTTCAAATAAACCTACTAATGCCCAGTTTATCGCTCCTATTATAATAAGCACTAAGCATATTTTTTTTAATGTTTCCATAATTCCTCCTCTTTTAAATTTATTACATTCATATAATGGACTAAATTCCTTTGTTTTATTCATGAATATTAACTTGTTTTCTTTAATATAATTAATTAGAGAAAGATAGAGGTGATTTAGTTTTGAAAAAATTAAGCTTAGCTTTATTAGTTATAGTTTGTTTTTTAGTTACTGGATGTGGAAAAAATAGCGAGAGTGATATCTTATCAGATTTAGATAAAAAAGTTAAGGATTCTAAAGGATATGTTATGACTGCTACACTTGAAGTTTTAAATAATGATGATATATATAACTATGAAGTAGAAACTGCTTATAAAAAAGATGATTATTATAAAATAACACTTACTAATACTTCTAATAATCATGAACAAATAATTTTAAAGAATGATGATGGAGTCTATGTTATGACACACAAAAGTACACAACTTTTATAAATGAATAAGTTTGAGGTTATATCAATTCAATTAGTATCTTATAAACACTAGAATATGTTGAATGCATATTCTTTTTATTTATTTTTTTTTAAGAGAGGAGATTGATATAATGAATTATGCAATATTTAGAAGTGAACCTATTATGACTACACACGATTTAGCACAAATTGGTTCTCATAATCAAAGAGAAAAGAAAGCATACAATTCTAACCCTGATATAAGGATTGAAGATAGTTATAAAAATTTAGAATTAGTACCATTAAATTATAAATATGTTAAAAGATTTAAAGAGATAACAAAAGAGTATGAAAA
>CALVUX010000019.1 GCA_944363715.1 uncultured Bacilli bacterium | reverse complement strand
TATGATTGCCCAAAATGTGGCTCACATAATGATAGAGATATAAATGCTAGTTTAAATATATTATTAGAAGGTTTAAAATTACACTATAACTTACAAAGTTTAATTTAAATAATGAAAAATAACAAAGATAAATAGATTATTGAGTACGGTAGCGACTATCGGAATTTAAGCCTATGGAGAATAGAGGTTACTCTATCTATGAAGTAGGAATCCTTGGAGGTAACGACAAGGGCGAAATAAAATTTATTTTATTTCTTATGTTCTATTCTCTACATTTTTCTTCTAAGAACCTAAAATTACAACATCTATCTTTAGTTCTTTTAGAAAGTTTATTAGTATCATATTTTTACATAAAGAAATTAACTTTATCTAATAATTCTCTTTTATGATTATTTAAATAAGTAGTTTGTTCAATAATTAGTTTTCTATATTGTTTATCTTTTACTAAAGGTAGAACTTCAGTTAAACAAGACATTGGTGTAGGTATCATGTTATTAATATTTACTATGCCAAGTTCACCGTCTTTAATTTTAAATATATCAGGTGTATTTTTATTCATAGTTAAATGTTTTGGTTTAGGACTTGAAAGTGGAGCAAAGTAAGTTTGACTATTAAAAGTATATACAACTCCTACATAAGGTCTAGTTGTTGTTTTATTATAGGCAACCCTTTTATCAAATTTTCTTAAATAGTTAATATAATTATTATCAATATAGTATATTTTTAATGTTTTCATTCGAACCTCCTAAAATAGATAATAAAAAGGCGACTTAATTAAAAATCGCCTACTTTTTTAAGTCCCTACTTTGGCAAGGGTATGCCGACTTTTTTCAGTCCCTACTTTGGCAAGGGTATGCCGACTTTTTTCAGTCCCTACTTTGGCAAGGGTATTCCCACTTTTTTGTTACGAATATATACTATCAAATAAATTGAACTTTGTATAGACTTTTGTTATAATTTATTTAGAAAGTGAGATGGGGAAATGTGGCAAAAAGAAAACAATATGATTTAGTTGGTTGTGTTTATGATAAATATAATAGGATTAATAAGTATACTGAAGAAGAGATTATTAAAATACCTGGGGTTACCTTTAGTTCTTTAGAGGATATAGATAAATTTACAGCAGGTTTATCTGGCTCTTATGATTTAAGTAGGAGATTAGATGATAAATATCAGGGGAAAAATACTTTTTCTATACGAGTAACTAATAGTAATGACAATTTTTATTATAAAAGTATTATTTATAACACTCCTGATTTAATTAAAATAATAGATTCTTTAAAGAAAAATTCAGTTTATACTACTCATGGTTATCGTACTATTAAAATATATAATGGTAATAATTCTCTTTTTATAGATTCTTGGCTTGATGTAGAAAAGAAAATATTAGAAAAAGACAGTGAATGGTTATCTGGTGTATTTGGAGAAAATAGCAGTTATTATACGTTAATTAATAGATATATTAAAGGGGATGCTTTTGAGAATGATAACTTAATATTAGAACTTGAGGATGCTTTTAGAGATTATGAAGTGTTTCGTAAATATCTTACAAATAAAGATAAAGTAAAGAATAATTCAGATAAATCAAATAATGAATTAGATAAAGAAAATAGTAAATCAACAGTATCTAATGTAAAGGTCCCATTATCTAATATTCCTGTTAAGACTAGTTTAGGTGTAATCGAAGATAAACTAGGTAGTGATATTGGTTATGTGTCTTTAGATGATAAAGATGATAAGTATGACCCAGATGATTTTGCGTTTATGACTGATAAAGAGAGAGAAGAAGCTTATGGACCAGGTAATATTGATATAGAAGAACATAGGAGAAGACGTTAATGTTAAATGAATATTTAGAATATCTCGAATATGAAAGACATTATTCTAGATATACTATAGATAATTATGAAAGAGATATAGAAGAGTTCTTAGATTATTTAGATAAAGAAGGACTTAATTACTTAAAACTAGAATATAGCGATATAAGACTTTATTTAATGTATCTAAAAGATGAAAAGCATGAGAAGTCTACTTCTATTAGTAGAAAACTTAGTGCCCTTAGAAGTTATTATAAATATCTTTGTAGTAATAATAAAGTTAAGACTAATTTGTTTAATTTAATTTCATCTCCTAAGAAAGAACAGAAATTACCTAGATACTTTGAATATAACGAACTAGAAGAGTTATTTAGTGTTCCTGATTTAAATACTCCATTAGGACAAAGAGATAGATTAGTACTAGAATTGATGTATGCGACAGGGATAAGAGTAGGGGAATTGGTTAAAATAAGATTAAAAAATATTAATAAACTAGAGAGAACTATTTTAATACATGGTAAAGGTAGTAAGGAGAGAATTGTTAATTATGGAGAGTATGCTAGTGATATATTAGATATGTATTTAAAAAATGGTTATAGAAAGTTAAATAAGTTTAATAGTGATTATTTAGTTTTAAATAATCAGGGTAGAGTAATAACAGAGCGAGGTATTAGATATATACTTACTAATTTAATTAAGCAAACATCTTTACATAAAAATATATCTCCACATATGTTAAGACATTCTTTTGCAACTCATCTTTTAAATGAAGGGTGTGATATCTTATCAGTTAAAGAATTGTTAGGTCATGAAAGTATTTCATCTACTCAGATATATACTCATATTACTAATGATAGATTAAAAGAAGTATATTTACACAGTTTTCCAAGGAGTATTGAAAAATAATGTTGATCTATATGTAATTTACAGATATTAGTAGTGTTTAGATGTGTCTAATTGGATTTATAGTCCTTTTTTTTCTTGCTTTTTAATGATATAATTGATGAATAGAAAAGAGGTTATTTATGACAGATATTATTAATACAATCATTTTAGGAATTATTCAGGGAATTGCGGAGTTTTTACCTATTTCAAGTAGTGCTCATTTAATTATTTTTAGAGATTTATTTGGAATTGGTGCTAATATGTCTAGTAAAGTAGCTTTATGTTTTGATTTAGCACTTCATTTAGGTACTTTGTTAGCGATAGCAGTATTCTTTTTTAAAGACTTTTTAAATATGGTTATAAAAGGTTTTACTAAAGGAGTTAAAGATAAAGATGGTAAACTATTCTGGCAAATAGTAGTTGCAACTATTCCTGCTGCAATTGTTGGAGTTTTGTTTGAGGAGACAATAGAGAATGCTATTAGAACTAACTACTTATTAATCGCTACTGCCTTAATAGTTATGGGTGTTGTTATTTATTTAGTAGATAAAAATTGCAAAGAAGAAAAAAATACAAGAGAAATATCATTTAAAGATGCTATTATTATTGGTTGTTCTCAAGTCTTTGCTCTAATACCAGGTTTTTCTCGTAGTGGTACAACTATCGCTAGTGCAAGATGTTTAAAAGTAGATAGAGAATCCTCAGCTAAGTTTTCATTTTATTTATCAGCACCAGTTGTCCTTGGAGCATGTGTTCTTCAATTACTTGATGATGGTGCAGTGTCTTTAATTATGGAAAATTGGGCTATCTTTATTTTAGGAATTGTTGTATCATTTGTTACTGGTTTAATTTGTATTAAATTCTTACTACAATATCTTAAAAAACATGACTTTAAACTATTTATGATTTATCGTATTATTCTAGCAATAATAGTTATTTTAACAGTAATATTTTAAATTATGCACCTAGGTGCACAATTTATTCTGTAAACATAATATTACTTTGATATAAAAAGTAAAAGATAAAAATATTTGTAAATGGTATATGGATTTAGATGAGGAGTGATAACTTATGCATAATACACTTGCTTTATTTATAACTTTCCTATTAGGATTCTTTATAATTATAGGAGTTATAATAGCATTCTTTTTAAAGAAACAAAAGAAGGTCTTAGACTTTATCTTTGCCTTTGCTCTTTCCATTCTAACAATGTTAATATTAGTAGATTTATTAGGACATACTATAGAGCATTTAGGTATTAAACATATTTATCTATTTATTTTATTTACTTGTTTAGGACTCTTAATCTTTAAAATAATAGATGACTTTGTTCCTGAGCATGAAGATGCTAAGATGACAAAAAATGAAGAGAAGAAAAATATTGTTCATATTGGTGTTCTTGCAACAATTGCCTTAATTATTCATAATTTTGTAGAAGGTATGGCTATTTATTTAACTTCTGCTAACGATATTAATTTAGGTATTATGATGGCTTTAGGAGTAGGACTTCATAATATACCTTTAGGAATAATTATTACAACTACTTTAAATAGTGATAAAAATACAGGTAAGTATCTATTCTGTATAATTTCCTTATTTATATCAAGCTTTTTAGGAGGATTATTACTTTACTTATTAAATATTAATACTGTAAGTGATATTGTAATAGGTTCCTTACTAGCTCTTACTATAGGTATGCTTTTATATATTATTATCTTTGAGTTATATCCTAAAGTAAAGAAAACTACTAATAAGAAAGTTACTATTATAGGATTAATTACTGGTGTTATTATTGCCCTTATAGGTATGTTTATAGGTTAGGTATTATTATGTTAGATAAGATTTGTTATATTTTTCTTTTATTTATTATTTATTCTTTTATAGGTTATATATTAGAGATAACTAATTGTTCTATAAGAGATAAAAAACTAGTTTTAAATAGAGGTTTCTTCTTAGGACCATATTTACCTATATATGGTATATCGTGTCTTTTAATGGGCTCATTTATTATTAGATATAAAGATGATTTTTTTACCGTCCTTGTTATGAGTGCCTTTGTTTGTACAACCGTTGAATATATAACTAGTTATGTTTTAGAAAAGATATTTAAAGCTAGATGGTGGGATTATAGTGATCATAGATTTAATTTGGAAGGAAGAGTGTGTTTATTCAATGCTTTTCTATTTGGTATTGGAGGACTTGCTTTTACTTATATAATTAATCCTATAGTAGTCTTTTTGATAAGTAAATTATCTATTACTTTATTAAGAATTATTTCTATTACTTTAATGGTTATGTTCTTTACTGATGTAATTATTACAATAAGAACATTATATCAAGTAAAAGTGTCAACCATTAAATTTAAAAGTCGTGATGTAACTGCCGAGCTTACAAAATTAATTAGAGAAGAACTTACTAAAAAGCGTGATATTAAGACTAATTTCTTTGTTAGACATATGTTAAATGCTTTCCCATGGATTAATATTAGTGATTATAATAATCCTTTAAGTAAGTTAAAAAGATATAGTATTAAAAGTAAAAAGAAAAAGTAAAATTATAGATTAGAAAGAGGAATATTTATGAAGATAAAAGAAGATATAAATAAATATATATTTAGAGGTTATGATATTAGAGGAGTTGTTCCTACTGATATTGATGTTGATACTGCATACACTATAGGTGTAGGTTTTGGTAGTAAGTTATATGAACTTGGTAAAGATAGATGTGTAGTAGGTCATGATAATAGATTATCTTCACCAGACTTACATCAAGCATTAGTACAAGGATTAATTGAAACAGGAGTTAATGTTATTGATATTGGGCTTTGTACTACCCCAATGTATTATTTTGCCTGTATAAATTTAAAAATAGATTCCGGAGTTATGATAACTGCAAGTCATAATCCTAAAGATGAAAATGGTTTTAAATTTGCCTTTAAAGATTATGATAATGCTAAAGGAAAAGAAATAGAAGACTTTTATGACTTTATAAAGAAAGGTAACTTTCATTATGGTGAAGGTTCTATTACTAGAAAAGATGTAAAAGAAGATTATTTAAGTGCCTTAACCGATAATTTATCTTTTGGTAAAAGAAAAGTTAAAGTAGTACTTGATCCAGGTAATGGTACTACATCAATACTATTAGATGATGTTTTTAAAAGAGTAAATGTAGATTACACAATTATTAATGGTGAAAGTGATGGAAGTTTTCCTAATCATCATCCAGACCCTTCTATTGAAAGTAATCTAAGTGAGTTAAAAGAGACTGTTTTAGCGAAGAACTTTGATGTTGGCCTTGCTTTTGATGGAGATGGAGATAGAGTAGGAGTTATTTCAGGTAGTGGTAAGTTTATACCAATAGATTATTATATGATTATAATTATTAGAGATATTATTAATAAAGTAAGTAATAAGACATTCCTATATGATGTTAAATGTAGTAAGAGCCTAGAAGATGAAATAATTAAACTAGGGGGAACATCTTATTGTTATAGAACAGGTAACTCTTATACTAAGGCGAGAGTTAAAGAACTTGATTTAGCATTTGGAGGGGAGTTATCAGGACATGTTTACTTTAGAGATAAATTCTTAGGTTTTGATAGTGGTATTTATGCAGGACTTAGATTATTAGAGATATTATCTAATACTAACAAGAGTATAGATGAATTACTTGATGGTATTAATAGATATTATTCTACTCCAGAGACTAAATATAAGACTACTGATGAGATTAAGTTTGATGTAGTTAAAAAGATAGAAGACTATTGTAAAGAAAAAGGTTATACTTATAATAATATAGATGGAGTTAGAGTAACTTTTGATGATTCTTGGGCTAGTGTTAGAGCATCTAATACAGGTCCAAATTTGACAGCAAGATTTGAAGCATCTACTGAAGAAAGACTTGAAAGTATTAAAAATGAATTTGAAGGATTAATCTTTAAGTACAATAAATAAACTAAAAACATATCTTATAATAGGAAGGATGACTAAAAATGAAAGTAGTTATAACAGCAGGAGGTACAGGGGGGCATATTTTTCCAGCTTTAGCATTAATATCTAAACTTAAAGAAAAAGATAAAGATGTAGAGATTCTTTATATTGGTACTACTGATAGAATGGAAAAAGATATTATACCAAAAGAAGGAATACCTTATGTAGGAATAGAAATGAAAGGACTAAATAGAAAGAATGTCTTTAAGAATATAGATGTTATGAAAACATATTTTAGAGCGGTAAAGAAAGCTAAGAATGAGTTAGTTAAGTTTAAACCAGATGTAGTTATAGGCTTTGGTGGTTATATATCTGCACCAGTTATATACTCTGCATCCAAACTTAATATAAAAACAATTATTCATGAACAAAACTCTATACCAGGTGTTTCTAATAAATTCCTATCAAGATATGTAGATAAAGTATTAGTATCTTTTAAAGAGAGTATTAAAGACTTTCCAAAAGATAAAACAATCTATACAGGAAATCCTCGTAGTGAACAGATAAAAGATATAGAAAAGATTAGTAAAACAACCTTAGGCTTTAAAAAAGACAAAGCCCTTGTTATAATAGTTATGGGTTCACTTGGTTCTTTAACAATGACTAAGAAGTTAAAAGAGATATTACCTCTATTTAAAAATAAAGATTATCAAGTCTTATTAATAACAGGTAAAAACTATTATGATGATTATAAAGATATAAAACTAAGTAGTAATGTAAAACTAGTTCCATTTATTAATAACTTAATAGGACTAATGAAAGATACAGACTTAATAGTAACTAGAAGCGGAGCCTCTACTATTGCAGAAATAACAAGTATAGGACTACCTGCTATTATGGTACCTAGTCCATATGTTACTAATAATCATCAATATGTAAATGCTAAGAGTCTAGAGGATGATGGAGCATGTATTATCCTTAAAGAGGAAGACTTTAATAAAGATAGTTTAGTTAATCTATTAGATAAGACTCTTAATGATAAAGAAAAATTAAAATGCATGAAGAGTGCTTTATTAAAAAGAGGAGTAACAGATAGTGCAACTAGAATATATGAAGAGATTTTAAAATTAGTTAGGGATGAGTAGAATGAAGGAGTTTTTAAAAGAAGTAGAATCTAATGATATAGGAAAGATTCAAAAAGATGTTTTCGCTAGTAAATTTACTACTTATAAAGTAGGAGGATTAGTAAGAGCGATAATATATCCTAAAAATACTGATAAGTTAGTATTATTATGTAAGTTAATAAAAAAATATAATATTAAGTATAAAATACTTGGTAATGGAAGTAATCTATTATTTAGTGATAAGACTTATGAAGGAATTTTAATTAAATTAGATGAGTTTGATAAAATAGAGTTCTTTGGTACTAAAGTAACTTGTGGTGCAGGAGCAAGTTTAATGAAAGTAGCAAGAGAATCTATTAAAAAAGGTTTAGCAGGACTAGAATTTGCAAGTGGCATCCCTGGAACAATTGGGGGAGCAGTTTATATGAATGCTGGGGCTTATAAAAGTGATATGGGTTATATTACTAGAACTGTTAAAGTCTTAACAGATGATTTAAAGATAATAACCCTAACTAATGAAGAAATGGATTTTCATTATCGTAGTAGTTTCTTACAGGATCGCCCTAACTATATATGTTTAGAAGCAACTTTAAGCTTACAAAAAGGAGATAAAAATGCTTTAGAAGAAGTTGTTAAAGATAGAAGAGAAAGACGTGTTAAATCACAACCATTAAATTATCCTAGTGCAGGTAGTGTCTTTAGAAATCCCCCTAATGCCGATCCATCAGGTAAGTTAATAGAAGATTTAGGACTTAAAGGACTTACTAAAGGAGGAGCAGAAGTTAGTGAAATACATGCTAATTTTATAATTAATAAAAATAATGCTAGTGCTAAAGATATCCATGATTTAATACTGTTTGTAAAAGATGCAGTTAAAGAACATTATGGAATAGATTTAAAAGTAGAACAAGAATTTGTAAATTGGGAGTAAGTGTGATATATGGCTAAAGTAATCAAGAAGAAAAAATTAAGACTATTACCATTCTTTATATTTATTATAGTAATCGCTGTAATAGTTTTTGTGTGTTTATTTATTCTTGATACTAAAGTTAAAAATATTATCATTACTGGTAATGAGGTATTAAGTGATGATGAAATAATAGATTTAGCAGGACTTACAGATTATCCTAGTTTCTATAAGACATTAAATATAACTATGAAAAATAATATAAAAGAAAATCCTCTTATTAAGAGTGTTGATATAAATAGAAGTTTCTACCATATAATAGAGATTAATGTAGACGAATATGAGATTCTTTATAAAAGAGAAGATAATGGTAAGTATGTATTAGAGAATAAAGAAGAAGTAACTCTTGATAAAGAGACTCCCTATACTATACCTAGATTAATTAATGAGATATCTAATAAGATATTAAATAGATTTATAAAGTATTATAAAAGAGTAGATTTAAGTATTAGAGAGAAAATTAGTGAGATTAAATATGATCCTAATGAGTTTGATGAAGAGAGATTTTTATTATATATGGATGATGGTAATAGTGTTTATATAACTATTACTAAGTTTGAAAGATTAAATTATTATAATGATGTTTTACCACAATTAGATGGTAAGAAAGGGTATTTATATTTAGATTCAGGTAATCATTTCCAGATAATGCAATAATTTTTAGAGAAACAAATAAGGGTTGTAATTTATTATCAAAGCTGAAAAAAGGTGATACTTTTAGTATCACTCTTCTTTAATTATTCTTCCGATTCTGAAACTATATTTATAATTATTGTTTTTGTATTCTTTTAAACTGAATTCTAATCCTTGATATTGAAAGAATTCTGAAGTTTCACTTGTTTCATCTTTAGTATTTCCTAAAGTTTCAAAGACTTTATTATAGATAAGATCTGTTGTTTCTTCTGTAATATTAGTGTTGTTTGCAATTATTATGTTACTAATTAATTCTTTAGCTTGTTTTTTCTTATTAAAGTTAATACTAATAATATTTATATTATTATTTTTTAGATTAAATTCAATTTCAATATTATCTATAATTATTTTATTATTATTAATACTATTTATATCAATGGCACTGTTGCTTATTTCATTATAATTGTTTATAAATTCTTGTAAATTAATATTATCTATAGTATCAGGTTCTGTTAGATCAGTAAAATTTTCTTTTTCTAATTTTTCTTCCATAGTTTTATGATTTATGATAGATTTGGTTATCTCTGTTGCTATAAAATAACATATAGTTCCTAGGACTATTGTAACTATTATAAGAATAATTAATTGTTTTCTAGTTAATTTCTTTTTTTCTTTGTTTTTCTTCATTAATACACCACCTTACATATAAGTATAACAGATATTTACACTTTAGACTTTTATTTTTATATATTTTTCTTAAAAAAATGTTATACTAATAATGGTGATAAGAATGAAATATTTAACAATTGGTCATGCTTCTTATGATATTACTTTCAGTGTTGATAATTTTCCTGTTGAAAATACTAAAAAACGTGTAGGGAAACATATAGATTGTGGTGGTGGTCCTGCAAGTAATGCTGGTTATTTATTGGCTTTGTGGGGATGTGATGTGTATTTTCAAGGAGTAGTTGGTAATGATTATTATGGTAAAATGATAAAAGCTGAGCTTAATACAGTTGGTGTTGATACTACTTTTTTGGAGCTTATTGATTCTTTGAATACTAATCTAAGTTTTATTATTGCTAATACTACAAATACTTCTAGAACGATATTAACAAGCCAGGATGAGACTATATATAGATGTAGTATACCTAACAATAATGAATATGATGTTATATTAGTAGATGGTGAAGAAGAACAGATGAGTAAAAATATTCTTCTTAATAATAAATCTGCTATAAAAATAATAGATGCTGGTAGTTTTAAACCAAGTACTGTTAATTTGTGTCCTTTGGTTGATTATCTTGTTTGTTCTAAAAATTTTGCTCTAGATTATACTAAATTAGAATATGATGGAAGTATTGATAGTTTAATTAAAATTCATAATAAATTAACTGCTGATTTTCATAATACTGTTATTATTACTTTAGAGGATAAGGGATGTTTTACTAAGGTAGAAGATGAATATAAAATCATTCCTAGTGTTAAAGTTAAATCTGTTGATACAACGGGAGCAGGAGATATTTTTCATGGAGCATTTACTTATTTTATTTCTCATAATTATTCTCTTTTAGACTCTTGCCGACTTGCTAACTTAACAGCTGCTATATCAACTTTAAGAGTAGGAGGACGTTTTTCTATGCCTAAGTTAGAAGCTGTTTTAGAAAGAAGGAATTTAATTGATACTATCTAGTTATCCTAGTATTGATTTACATGGTATGGATAGAAGTTATGCTATCTTTAAAGTTAAAGAGTTTATAGATGATTCTTTTAAGTTGAGATATGAGCATATTGTTATTATTCATGGGATAGGTAAAAATATATTATCTAAAGCAGTTAGAGATTATTTAAAAAAAGATAAAAGAGTGTTAGAATATAAACTGGATTTTATGAATCCAGGATGTACTTTAGTAACTTTGAAATTTGACAAATAGTTAAGAATGTGCTATAATATGTGCAACTTAAGGAGGGGGATTTGAGTTATGTATACTGAGGAGAATCAAAGAGGAAGATTTCCTTTAAGAGATATTTTGTTAAAAGCTATTGTAGTTATAATATTTTTAATATTAATAATTTTTATTATTACTAGAGTTACAACTCCTAATAATAAAAATAATAATAGTACTTCTCAATATGATGAAGTATTTAGTGAAAATTTAGAAACTATGGAAAAAGCAGCTTTTAATTATTATACGAAAGATAAGTTGCCTTTAGAAGTAGGGGCTGTTAGTGAATTAACATTAAGAGAGATGATAAATTCTAATCTTTTAGAAGCTTTTACTGATGCTGATGGTAATGCGTGTGATGTTAATAATAGTTATATTAGATTGACAAAAAATGATGATGATTATACATTAAGAGTTAATTTAAAATGTGATAAGAAAGAAGATTACTCTCTTATGAAAGTAGGAGAATATGATTATTGTGAACATGATATATGTAAAAGAGATAGTGGTAAGGAAAATAACAAAAACGATAAAGAAGATACTGCTGAAGAAGTAGAAATTACGGAAACTACTGATACTACAACTAGAGATAATACTACTAATAGTGATAATAGTAATAGTAATAATGCTTCTAATTATGGTGGTAATAATAGTTCTATTACTACATCACCACCAATTGTTACACTGTATGAATATCGAAAAGTAACTAATCCAGTTTTATCTGGATGGAGTAGTTGGAGTCCTTTGGAACTTAATGGTAATAGATATACTGCTGTAAAATGTGGTGTTAATGATGCTAATTGTTTAAGAGAAGTATTACTTTATTCAAGAACAGAAGTGATAGGTGATGATGATAATGGTAATCCAGTTTATGGTACTGTTACTTATTATAGTTATAGAACAAGGACTTTAATTAGTAGTGGTTCTACTGATACTAAGTGGAGTACTTATAATGATACTAATTTGTTAAATCAAGGATATACCTATACAGGTAATACTAGATAGAGGTGATATATATGGATAATAATAGTAAAATAGTAAAATTTTATATAACTAAAGATTATGATAAAGATGGGAAACCATGCGATTTATATTGTTATGTAACTAAAGATAATACTACAGGTAAAGAAACAGTTCATTTTACTCGTGATAAAGATGAATATAAAAGAGTTTTTGTAAAGTGTGCTGCTGATAATGGTTATCGTTATAAAAAAGATGAAATTATTAACTTATTTGTAGATTATCCTGATAAATTTAATGTTAATTGTAAAAGTTCAAGAGAAATATTTGATAGAATTAATGCTGATGGTGATAATGTTAGTTATGACGACTTTGTAGATGCTAAAGTTGCTTATGATAAAGAATATTTTGAAAAAGATGATGAGGAAGAAAAAGAGGGATTATTTAAAAGAGTAAAGGACTTTAAATTACCAAAAATAACTAATATTAAAGTAACTAAGAAAGCAGTTAGAAAGATTCTTGCTTCTGTTGCATTAGTTGGTGTAGCTATAGCTAGTTTTTCTCTTGGTCGTTGTAGTAGTGGCGGTGATGCTATTGTTGATGAGATGGAAGATACTAAGGATGATGATACTCCTGATAAAAATATAGATAAGGCTACAGTTAAAAGGGTTGTAGATGCTATAAATGATTCTATTAATAAAGCAGTTGATGCTACTAAAAATATTATGGAAAGTGCTAAAGCAGAAACAACTACAACTAGTTCTACTACATATTCTAGTTCAAATAATAGTGGTAGTAGTGGGGGCTCTAGTGGTTCTTCATCAAGTGGTGGAGGAGTTACTGGTGAGGCTGGTAGTGTAAATGATGGTTATCGTGAATTTCAAGATCCTAATGAAAGTATAGGTGATGGTAATGAAGGTGGTAGCCAACCTAGTGAAGAAAATCCATATGACAATATTATAACAGGAGAAGAGCCTGCTGATGAAGGAAATACTGAAGGAGAGTTTGACGAAGAAATTGACGTATCTGATGATAAAGAAGATAATGTTAACTTAGATGATAAGTTTGAAGGTAATGAAGGTGCTATAGATGAAGATAGTATTACTTCAACACCTCCTGAAGGTTGGACAAATGATCCATTACCTTCACCTGATGATTTAGATAAAATAGCTAGTGATGGGAATTATGTTATAGATGGTGATGAATTAAAAGAAAATAATAATCAGACTAATGATAATATTACTACAGAACAAGATACAACACCTGACTTTGTTCCTGTTGAACAAGAACCAGCAGAAACGACATTGGTAATGAGTTCAGAAGAGTCTTCTTATGAAACTACTACTATTGCTAATGATAATAGAAAAGCTAATGTGCAAGCAGTTGACCAAGCGGTAGAAGCGATGGCTAATGGTGAAGAAGGCAATCTTGTTGTTGGAGCCGATGGAAGTATAAGTTTTGAGACGGCTGCTAATGCTATGGAAGCAAATGGTATGACAAAATAGTTTTACTATTTGCTTTTTCTTTGCTATAATCTAATTATAGTAGAATAATAAGGGATGGTAGTTATGAAGAATTTTGAATTGTTACGTCAATTAAGCGATAATAGAAACGAAATAAAAGACTTTGTAGAAGAAACTAATAAAACATTATTAGAGGAAGAAATAACTGCTAAAACAACTTTAATTAACCAATTATTAGGTCATTATAATCAAATATTAGTAAGAGGGCAGGATACTATTACTAAAGAAGAACTACTTAAAAATACTAATATAATAAAAGAATTGACTGATAAAAAAAATACTATAGAAAATGAAGTTGATATAAATAAAAAAATAGAGTCTCTTAATCTTATCTATAATACTTTAGTTAAATCATATAAAGAGTTAGTAAATACTATATATAATAGTAATAAGTTAGAAAAAGATATTTCAGAATATAATAATTTAGTTGTAAAAGCAAATGAGAATATTACAAAACTAAATACTTTAGATATTCCTAAAAGTAATATAGAAGAACTTTTAATGCTTTATAATTCTATTAATAAAGAAAATATAAAAGCTTTAGAAAACTTTATTATAAGAACAAATGAACTTATAGAATCCTTCAACATTAATCCTGATAAGAGTAAGAAAAATTATAAAGAAAGTGTATTTAATCTTTTTGCAAAGATAAATGATCAAATAATAGATTCTTTCTATATCAATAATAATAACTTAATCTATGCTTTATATACTCTTGAAGATAGTAGTAGTTATTATGCTATTATTAAAGATGAAAAAGAAATAGAGATATTAAATCAAAGTTTTAGTAATCTTCCTAATTTAGTTTTAACTAAAGATAATATTATAAATACTTGTAAAATAATTATTAAAAATGCTGGTATTTATTATGATATTAATGAATATATGAGATATATTGAGAAAAGTTATAAGAATAAGATGACTAAAGAAATAGATGAAGTGATATTAAAATATAAAACTAGATTACAAGAATTGGAGAATACTATTATAACACAATTATCTTTTATAGATGATATCGCTTTATTAGTAAATCATAAACCTTGTAATAAATATCCTAATATTACTTATAATGATGTTAGTATAGAAGAATATTTTCCTAACTATAATGAAGAAAATGATTCTAAATTAAAAGAAATAGAACGCCTTATTATAGAAGTTTTACTAAATCCTAATATAAAAAGTGAATTTAATACTAAGAGTATCTTAAAGACTTTGTATGATACTAATACTTTATCTTCTCTTACATCTAGTAACTATGTGAAAGAAGATAATACTCCTATTGTTAATACAAGTGATAATATTAGTAATGAATTAGAAGTAACTGGTAGTATTAAAACTAATTATGATAAGATTAAAGACTATTTAAATATGAGAGTAGAAGAGTTAAAACTACTTGAAAGTAGTCCTAAGATAAATGTAACTATTACTAAAAATGATAATAATATATTTAAAGATATAAATACTGTCTTAGATTTAAGCACTGCTATATCTATTTGTAATAAAGTCTATAAGAAAGGTCAAGGAGAATATGCTGTTATAGATTATTTAAAGACAGGAAATACTTTAAAATTTACATCTAAGTATAAAGCTAGAGACTTAGCAAGTAGTGTAGATAGAAATAATTATTTAAAATTATTACTTGAAAATATCTTTAAGAGATATTTATATCAAAAAGATAATAAAGACTTTGTAGATGATATATTATCTAAAGATAGTATAAGTGTTAAAGATATATTTAGTTCATTATTAACAAATGATAATTTACTAGTAGATGTTATTACTAATTATGATTATGAATACTTAGATAGCCTTTCTATAAAGTCTAAAAAGATAGAGGAACTATTAAATAATAAAAATGATTTGATGATAGTAAGAATTAATAATATTTTAGAAGAAATTAAAAGAACAGAGAAGGTTATATTGTAAATTTAGTCTTTAATAATAAAAAAATATAATAAATTTTTGTTGATATTAAAGGGTTTGAACGCGTTTACGAAAACTCGTACTTGTATCTTTTTAAATTTTGTTATATATTTGTATTAGGAAAGAAATTTCCTAAGTCATCTGACTCTCTTTACCATCTTATTTTGTTTTAAGTCGCCCAAATTAAACAAAAAAAGAAGAGTTTAGGTGACTTCTTTTATTTTGTATTAATTTAAAGAAAAATCAAGCTTAGGCTTTCCTAAAGAAGAAAATTACTGTATAATAGCAGGTAGAAAGAAAGGGATTAGAATGATTAGTAAACCAAAAGGAACAGTTGATTTAACGGATAAGTTGGCAAGAACATGGAAATATGTAGAAGAAGTTATAGATTCATGTATGGAAAAATATAACTATAATTATATTAGAACACCTATATTTGAATCTACTGAATTATTTCATAGAGGAATAGGAGATTCTACTGATATTGTCACTAAAGAAACATATGATTTTAAAGATAGAGGAGATAGATCTATTACCTTAAGACCAGAAGGAACAGCAGGGGTAGTTAGAAGTTATATAGAAAATAAAATGTATGGTACTCATAACTTACCTGTTAAGGTTTATTATAATGGGACAATGTATCGTTATGAAAGACCTCAGAAGGGTAGATATAGAGAACTTAGTCAATATGGGGTAGAAGTAATGGGTAGTAGTGATCCTATGATGGATGCAGAGGTAATCTCCCTTGCTTACAATATTAATAAAATGTTAGGATTAACAGATACAGTAGTACATATTAATAGTCTAGGAGATAAAGAATCTCGTGATAAATATAGAGAAGCCTTAAAGGAGTACTTTAAGCCTCATTTAGACGATTTATGTGATGATTGTAAGGAAAGGTTTGATAAGAATCCTTTAAGGATTATAGACTGTAAAGTAGATAGTAATAAAGACTACTTTAAAGATGCTCCTAAAATATTAGATTATCTAAATGAAGAGAGTAAAGAACACTTTGATAAAGTATGTGAATATCTTGACTTATTAGAAGTTAAATATGAAATAGATTCTAAAATAGTAAGAGGACTTGACTATTATAATCATACTGTTTTTGAATTATGTACTTTAAATAATAACCTTGCACTAGGTGGTGGAGGAAGATATGATAACTTAGTTAGTATGTTGGGAGGCCCAGAAACACCATGTGTAGGTTATGCAGTTGGTCTTGATAGATTAGTTGATGAGATAATCTCTAGAGATATAGATAATGTTAGAGATGATATAGATGCTTTCATTATGTATGTTAATGAAGATGAAAAGAAAAATGCTATTTATCTTGCTAATGAACTTAGAATGTCAGGTTTTGTAGTAGAAACAGAATATACTAAAAGAAGCTTAAAGAGTCAGTTTAAAAGAGCAGATTACTTTAATAGTAAATATCTAATATTACTTAACAGTGATGACTTAAATGAAGGTTTAATTACTATTAAGAATAATAAAACTAAAGAAGAAGAAAAGATTATGATGGAATATATCATTTACTACTTTGATGAACATATAAGTGATGATAACCTACCTATAGATGAAGAATGTAGTTGTCATAATCATAATCATGATGAAGAAGAGGTGTAGTTAATGAATAAAATTTATTTTAAAGATTTAGAAAATTATTTTGATAAAGAAATAGAAATCAGTGGTTTTGTTGAAAATATTAGAAATATTAAATGGGTACAGTTTTTAGTACTAAGAGATTCTACTGATAAGGTTCAAGTAACTATTGAAAAGAGTGAAGAATCTAATAAAGAGATGGTAGAGTTAGTTAATAATTTAACAGTTGAATCTACTATTAAAGTAACAGGAACATTAAAGAAAAATGAAAATGTTAGATTAAGAGGAATGGAGTTTATTCCAACTAAAATAGAAGTTACTAGTACAAGTGATGCTGAACTACCTATTAATATTCATGATAAAGATGCTCAATTATTAGATCAAAGATTAGATTATAGATGGTTAGACCTTAGAAATGAATATAACTTTAATATATTTAAAATACAAAGCGATATGACAAAATTTATGAGAGAGTTTATGTATTCTCGTGACTTTACAGAAATACATACACCTAAGTTAATAGGTGCTGCAAGTGAAAGTGGTGCTGATGTATTTGAAGTAAAATACTTTGATAGAAAAGCTTATCTTGCCCAGTCACCTCAGTTTTACAAACAAATGGCTATCGCTAGTGGTTATGATAAAGTATTTGAAGTTGCACCAGTCTTCCGTGCAGAAAACTCTAATACTTCAAGACACACTACAGAGTTTACTGGTTTTGATGTAGAATTTGCATACATTGATTCATATCGTGATGTTATGGACTTAGAAGAAGAACTATTAACTTATACTTTAGAAAAATTAAATGAAAAGTATGGAGAATTAGTTAAAAAGCTTTATGATAAAGAAATAGTTGTACCTAAAGAGAAATTTCCAAGAGTAAAACTAGCTGACCTTTATGATGAGTTAGAAAAAAGATATGATTATAAAGTAGATGAGTCTGAAAAAACTGATTTAACTACAGAAGCAGAAAGACTAAGTTATCGTTATGCTATGGAAGAGTTTAATTCAGAATTTATCTTTGTTACTGATTTTCCTAAAGTGAAACGTCCTTTCTATCATATGAGAAAAGATGATGTTCCAGAAGGATATGATTTAATTTATAGAGGAGTTGAAATAACTACAGGAGCAGAACGTGAGCATAGATATGATGTTTTAGTTAAACAAGCGAAAGAAAAGGGACTTGATAAAGATGTAGAGTTCTATTTAGAGTTCTTTAAATATGGTTGTCCTCCTCATGGTGGATTTGGGATAGGAGTAGATAGACTTACTATGTTAGTATTAGGATTACCTAGTGTTAAAGAATCTATGTTAATATTTAGAGGACCTAATAGATTAAATCCATAAGATGTGTAAATTTACATGTCTTTTTCTTTTTGTTGTAGAATATTTTTCCTTCTTCCTTTATACTCTTAAGTAAGAGGAGAAAACAGTGATACTATGGAAAATGTAAGAAGAGTGGGGATGCTATTTATTGCCTTAATAACCCTAATAATAGTAGCATCCATCATATTTATAGTTAATATTAATTTAAAAGAAGAAAGTATTGAAACATTTAATGAAGATAGTAGTAGTCTTTCTACTAAAGAAGTAGCATCCCTATTAGAATTAGTTAATATCTATGATAGTTATATAATTACTTTTGATGGTACAAAAGACTTAAGTACTTTGTCTAGTAAAGAGAAGATTAACTTTATAGATAGGCTACCTATTGATGTGAAAAATGAACTTAACTTAGACTTTAATACAGGTGTTAGTCTAAAAGAAGTAGAATCTACTTTAAAAAAATATTTTGGACCTAAAACAACTTTTAATCCAGTTAATTCTACTTGTTTTCTAGATGATGGAGATTATTTAATTTATGATAGTACTACTAAGATGTATAAAGCAGACAATAATTATCATGCTCATAGTGCTTATACTCCTTTATCTATAGAAAATTATTATATAGAAGGAGAAAGAAGAGTAGAAGGTGATAAATTAATCTATTCAATAACATTAAAAAAAGCTTTTGCTTATCCAAATACATCAGTATATTTCAGTAATTATACAGATCTAGTAAATAATAGAAATTTAGTAGTAGATTTATATGAAGAATATAATGACTATGAATCTAGTGATATCAATAAATTAATAGAACCTTACAAAGATGAATTAACTAGTTATACTTATATCTTTGAAACAAGAGATAGTATTGATAATAGTTACTTAATAGAACTTGCAAATCTTAATAGTCAAAGTGAATTTTAAAAGACCTTAATACCTAGTTAAAGTCTTTTCTTTTGTATAACCCTCACTATAATCAATCGCTTCTTCATACTTTTCTATTGCATTATCATAACTTTCATCAGTACTGTTTTCTCTATATGCTAAAAAAGCTTCTTCATACTCTTTAACTGATTGATAATGGGCACTAAATTGATTAATATTTTCTTTAATAAAATTATCTTTAGTTATATTAAGTCCATTTCTTAGACCATTAATTAAAGTAATACCATTATTGATAAGAGTACTATATATAATTAAGTTACCTATAACACTACTTTTATAAACATTAAACTCTTCTTCTAAATAACCTATATTTCTATAAGAAGATTCTAAGAATCTGTTCTGTTCTTTTTCAGTTAAATCTCTTTCAAGAGATATCTTTAATAACTTAAAGAATGTACTATTATCTTTTAAGACTTTTCTTTCTTTAATAAGTTCTAACATAAAATCCCCCATTTCTTATAGTTTCTTATTATAACATAGAAAGATTATAAGTCAAAGAGTATTTACTAAAGTGATTTATCATTGATATAATAAAGGCGTATTAAATGAAAGAGTTTTCATATAATATTAAAGTAAGTGGTTTTACTTACATATATGAAAATGTTTCTCGCTTTTAAACAGTGCTGAGTAATAAATTATTCCGGGTGAAAATGCTTTAGAAAGTTCTATCATAAAGATAGAATTTTCTTTTCTATTGTGTTAAAATAGTTGATAGATTGGTAAGGAGGGATATTCATGAACAATAATCAAGATATTATTAATGAAGTTAGAAGAAAAAATGATATTGTTGATGTTATTGGTGAGAAGATTCCTCTTGAAAAACGTGGTAAAAACTACTTTGGGGTTTGTCCTTTTCACGATGATACTAATCCTTCTATGAGTGTTTCAAGAGAAAAACAAATCTATACTTGCTTCTCTTGTCATGCGACTGGTAATGTCTTTACTTTTTTGATGAATTATGAACATAAAGAATTTAATCAAGTCTTAAGTGACTTAGCAAATCGTGTTGGTATTACTTTAAGTGGATTTAAAACTAAAAAAATATCAACTAAATATGATGAATGGTATAAGATATATGATCTTGCTAATAAATATTATCAAAACAATTTACTTAGTAAAGAAGGAGAAGGTGCTAGAGAATATTTAAAGAATAGAAGCATTGATGATTTAACTATTAAAGAATTTGAAATAGGATATTCTCTAAAGATGAGAGATGACCTTACTAAATTACTTACTATGAAGGGACATTCTGTTGATTTACTTAATAAAATAGGACTTAGTAGTGAAGATCACGATATATATAATTCTCGTTTAATGTTTCCTTTACATGATTTAAATGGTAAAGTAATAGGCTTTAGTGGTCGTATTATAAATAATGGTAAACAAAATAAATACCTTAATACAAAAGAAACAGAACTCTTTAAAAAAGGTAAACTTTTATACCATTATCATATCGCTAAAGAAGAAGCTCGTGTTAAAAAGTCTGTTATAATCATGGAAGGTTTTATGGACATTATAAGAGCAAGTACTGTCGGTATTAAAAATACAGTCGCTACTATGGGGACTGCCTTAACAAAAGACCATATTAAAGAGATTAAAAGACTATCTAATAACATTATCCTCTGTTTTGATGGTGATGAAGCAGGAGTTAAAGCGACACTTGCTTCAGGAGAATTATTTAAAAGCGAGGGAATAGAAGTTAAAGTAATAACACTACCAGGAGAAGATGATCCTGATACCTATATCTTAAAGAATGGTAAAGATGCTTTTCAAGGCTTGATAAATAATGCCATTTACTATAGTGACTTTAAGATTAAGAACTTATCTCGTAATCGTAACTTTGCTAGCAGTGAAGAGAAAGCTAACTATATTCATGAAGTATTAGAAGAAGCTTCTAAAATAAATGATACTATTAGAACAGAAATTATACTAAAAGACCTTGCAAAAAAGTTTGAAATAGGTTATAATACCCTAGAAAAAAGTTTTCAGGAGTTAGTTAACAATAAAGAGATAAAAAAAGAAGTTGTTACTGCTCCTAGAAAAGTACAACCTAAGAAAAAAGATAAGTATCAAAAAGCAAGCCTCAATATTATATATTATATGCTAAATAAACAAGATATAATAGATAAGGTAGAGAGTGAACGTCTTGTGTTCCCTACCGAAGCTTTAAGAGCATTAGAAAGTGAAATTGTTTATTTTTATCATAAGTATGGGTTTATTAATGAAGCAGACTTTTATACTTACTTAACACCTAAAGGGGAGTTACTTAATCTCTTAAATGAAGTATTAGAGATGGACTTAAAGACTACTCTTACTAAAGAAGAACTCTATGATTACTTTAAAGTAATAAGAGAGTATAACTTCAAGAAGACAATTAATAATTTAGAAGAGAAAATTAAAAATGAAACAGATCCAGTAATGCAAGTAAAATACGCTGAAGAGATTAGAAAACTAAGAATAGGGGAGAGTTAAAATGGTAGAAGAAATAAAAACAATGGAACAAAGAAAAGAAAGACTTATTAAATTAGGTAAGGGACAAGGATATATTACTTATGAACAACTAGCATCTGAATTAAAAGGTCTAGAAATAGATAGTGATAGTCTTGATGACCTATATAATAGCTTAATTGCCGAAGGTATTGATATCGTATCAGAAGATGGAAGCGATGATGCTAGTGGTGAAGAAATTACTGAACAAACTAAAACTGAAGACTTAACAATGTCTAAAGACGTTAAAATAAATGATCCTGTTAGAATGTACTTAAAAGAAATAGGTAGAATACCTCTACTTAATAGTGATGAAGAATTTGAATATGCAGAACGTGTTGTAAATGGTGATGAAGAAGCGAAAAGAGTACTAGCAGAGTCTAATCTTCGTTTAGTTGTTTCTATCGCTAAACGTTATGTAGGTAGAGGAATGCTTTTCTTAGATTTAATCCAAGAAGGTAATATTGGTTTAATGAAAGCCGTTGAGAAGTTTGATCCAACTAAAGGATATAAATTCTCTACATATGCAACTTGGTGGATTAGACAAGCGATAACAAGAGCGATAGCAGATCAAGCTAGAACTATTAGAGTACCTGTTCATATGGTAGAAACAATCAATAAACTTGCTAGAATTCAAAGACAACTTACTCAAGAGTTAAATAGAGAACCAACTGATGATGAAATTGCTGAAAAATTAGAAATGCCTGTAGAAAAGGTGCGTGAAGTATATAAAATTAGTCAAGATCCAGTTGCTTTAGAAACCCCTATTGGTGAAGAAGATGATTCTCATTTAGGAGACTTTATAAAAGATGATAGAATGGTAGGGCCAGAAGAATATACAACTGAAGAGATGTTAAAAGAAGAACTTACTGGTGTGTTAGCAACTTTAACTGATAGAGAAGCAAGGGTATTAAGACTTAGATTTGGTCTTGATGATGGACAGTGTAGAACACTAGAAGAAGTAGGACAAATATTTGGTGTTACAAGAGAGCGTATTAGACAAATAGAAGCGAAAGCTTTAAGAAAATTAAGACATCCATCTAGATCAAGAAAATTAAAGGATTTTTTAACAGATTAAATGAAAATAAATAACAGATTAAAAACAATAGGGGATTTAGTTCCCCTTTCTTCATATCCTCTAGATATTGGATGTGATCATGCTCTTTTGTCCATCTATTTAGTTAAAGAAAAAGGCCTTAGTAAAACCGTCGCTAGTGATAATAAAAGTGGTCCATTAAAAAAAGCTAAAGAAAATGTTAAATTCTATAAAGTATCTGATAAGGTAAAATTACTAGAAGCTGAGGGTTTAGATTCTTATACAAAGGGAATAGATACTATAACTATATCAGGTATGGGAGGACTTAACATTAATAAAATATTAGATGATAATAAAAAATATCTAAAAAATATTGATACTTTAATACTTTCACCTAATAATTATTCTCTTGCTGTTAAAAGAAAATTATTAAAATTAGGTTATCATATAGAAAATGAAACCTTAGTTAAAGAAAGAAATATTATATATGAAATATTAGTTTTTAAAAAGGGAAGAAAATACTATTCTTATAAAAAATTATTCTTAGGACCTATTTTAATGACTAAAAGAGATAATGTTACTAAAGAATATTATCAGAACTTATTAAATACTAAAAAGTCCTTACTTAATGCTTTACCTAAATCATTTAGAAATAAAATTAGATTAACAAAAAAAGAAATAAAGTATTTAGAAGAAATGTTATGATTCTAGCTTTATTTTTTTTCTTTTTTATTTATACCAATAACAGCACCTACACTTGTAGTTAATAATATTATTATGCTATAAATAATTGTTCTTATATCAAAAGGGCTATTAGTTATTGTCTTTAGTATAATCATTATTAGTAAGAATATCGCTCCTAACTTTAAACCCTCAACTATTCCGTGTTTTAAAGAAGCTTTACCAAGTAAATATGCATTAACAAACAAACACAAAAGAACAATAACCATTTTCATAATGTTGTAGATATTATTTCCTATAATATCAAAATAGTATAATATATTTAATAAAAATCCTAAAATAATTATACTACTAAAAGTAATTAATATAACCTTTCCTATATTTTTTAAATAGTTCATTATTATCACCTAGTTAATATTACGTGAAATAAAATAAAAATATACTAATTAGGTAAAATTAAATAGAAAGTTCCCGAATTATTAAAGGAACTTTTTTTAACGACTAAATTCCCAGTCCGAAATTTAAT
>CALVUX010000018.1 GCA_944363715.1 uncultured Bacilli bacterium | reverse complement strand
ATTAAAAGATTCAGGTATTAAATCAGTAAGAGATACACATATCATTACACCACTTGCAAAAGATAGTGATGCTAAGATAATATATTTTTCCTTCTTTAACTTAAAAAGTAGAGGAATAAAACCAATTAAAGTAGAAAGACCTGCTAGAGTAGATAATATAAATGCATAAGTAAAGTTAGACATAGTATCACTGTTTCCTTTTCAGTAATAGATATGCTAAAAAAAGAGAATTTATGATATTGATATGATTATTATAAAGTGATACAATATACTCACGCTTAAAGGGGGATAGTTATGTTTATAGATGATAAAATACAAGAAAGAAAGCTGAAAAGGGCTCAAAAAGAATATCAGGATGAATATTATAAAAATACAAAACAGCCAGTTTTATTTGAAAACTTTGCTATATTTTTAGACAATTTTACATCTTTTGCTAATACCCTTGATGTTAAATCTGGTATATCTCTAATTACACTTACTAGTTATATGATTCATAATGGTATTGTTTCTGAAAAAGGAAGTTATACATATAAATATACTGATGATGATATATGGAATTTAGAAAATGAAGAAGATTTTAATACAGCTTTAAGAATTTTTAGTGGTGAAGCTTGCTGTCGTCATACTGCTAGTTTTGCAAAGCTTATTCTTGATAGTTTTAATATCCAGAACTATACAGTATGTACATATAATAATGAAGATAACCTTGATGAAAACTTATTACAGATATTACGGTTTTTAAATGAAACTAGGCATAAATCTTTAGGTTATAATAGACAAAATCATGTTTTTAATTATATAAATGATGGAGGATTAGAATTTTTTATTGATATAACTTATAGCACTATGCTCTTATTTTATGGAGATAAAGGCCTAGCTCATAATTTTAATCCAAGACTTAGTAGTGTTTTACCTCTTTATAATTATGATTTTTATGGGATAAAAAATATTGACTTTTCTAAAGTGAAACCTCTTACTAAAGAGCAACGTTTAGAACTAGATGCTAAAGTTAATCATGATCTTGACAAATTTAAAATAAATCACAGCTTATTTTTAGAATTTTATTTACAAAATAAAGAGCTTTACCACAATATTAATGAAGCTTATAATGGATTATATGAAGAACAGAAAAAACTAAAAATGATAAGGGAGTGAGAAGAATGAACTATAATTTAGAATGTGAAAAAATATTAGATAATATTGATTTAAATAATAAACCATCTTTATTATTACATGCTTGTTGTGCCCCATGCTCATCATCAGTCTTAGAGAAAATATCAGAATACTTTGATATAACTATTTTATTTTATAATCCTAATATTACTGATTATAAAGAATATATTAAAAGAAAAGATGAACTAGAGAAATTCGTCAAATTAGTAGGTTATGATATTAAATTATTAGATTGTAATTATGATAAAGAGAAGTTTTTAGATATCTCTCGTGGTTTAGAAGTCTTAAAAGAAGGGGATATTAGATGTTATAAGTGTTATAACTTAAGACTAGAAGAAACAGCAAGAATCGCTAAAGAACATAACTTTGATTACTTTACAACAACTTTATCTATTAGTCCTTATAAGAATAGTAAATGGTTAAATGAAATAGGGGAAGATTTATCTAAAAAATATAATGTTAATTATTTATATGCAGACTTTAAAAAGAAAAATGGTTATAAAAGAAGTATAGAATTATCACATATTTATAATCTATATCGTCAAGACTATTGTGGTTGTATTTATTCTAAAGTAGAACGTCTTAAACACCTTCAAGATCAAAACTAGGTATAAATGATTCACTACAAGTACCACCTTCTTGCATATAAGCATTTTTAATACCTAAATCTATTGCATAATCTATTACATCATTATATTCATCTTCACTAACATTTTTATTTAAAAAAGGATAGTCTTTGATATGATTAACAGGGGTATACTGATTCATAATACTAAGATAGATATTATCTTGGTATTTTTTATATAAATAATTTATTATTTTCTTAGTATCATCACTTTTAGTAGGTAAGACTAAGCATCTAACAATAATACCTTTAGTCATTAGACCATTATCATTAAATTTATTTTTACCTGTTTGTATATACATTTCATCAAGTGCTTTTGATGTTACTTCAAAATAGTTAGAACATTTTGATAAGTCTTTACCTAACTTATTATCAAAATACTTAAAGTCTGTTAAATAAATATCAATATAACCATCTAATAGTTTTAAAGTGTCGATACTTTCATAACCACTAGTATTATAAACGATAGGAATAGATAATCCTTTACTTCTAGCTAGCTTAATCGCTTCTATAATACTAGGAACATAGTGAGTGGGGGTAACTAAGTTAATGTTGTTAGCATCTCTTTCTTCTAATTCTAGCATCATTTCTGAAACTTTTTCTATAGAGACATCTTTACCAAATCCATCAGTAGATATTTCTTTATTCTGACAATAATAACACTTTAAATTACAATTACTAAAAAAGATAGTACCACTACCATTATTACCAGATATAGTTGGTTCTTCAAAGTAGTGTAGCGCACTTCTTGCCACTTTAACTTTATCAGTCGCTTTACAATATCCTAAAGTTTTAGTTCTATCTACTAAACACTTTTTAGGACACAAATTACATTTTTTATATAATTCTAACATCGTTATTACCTTCCTTTTATAGAACTTTTTTTGTATCATGTTCGATTGATTTATAATATTAGATATGATATCCTATCTGATAGGAATACCTAGTATGGGTGTTTTGCTTTTTTCAAAACTCTAGGTAAAGGGGGTAGAAAGGGAAAATGCCTATGAATAAGAAAGATTTTTTAATTTCATCATTGATTATAATTATCATACTCTTGATTATTTTTAGATAGAAAGACACCCCATTACAGTATTGTAATTAGGGTGTTAATCTAAAACATTTTAGAGGTAACACCCGAAACGCAAACTAGGTATTCCTCATTTTTTATAATATGTAAATTTCTTTTACATATTCATAGTATCATAAATATATAATAAATTCAAGTATATTTGAAAATCTATATAACATAAGGTATAATGAATAAAGAAAGAAGGAAGTCTTATGAAATATTATTGTATTGGAATTAAAGGAAGCGGAATGAGTACCCTTGCTCAGATGTTATATGATATGGGTAATGAGGTATCAGGTTATGATGATGCGAAAGATTATAAATTTACACAAAAAGGATTAGAAGATAGAGGTATAAAAATCTTTTATGATGGTAATCATAAAGTAGATAAAGATACTGTTGTAACAGCATCTCGTGCTTTTAGTGATGAACATCCTGAAATTAAAAGGCTAAAGGAGTTAGGTCTTACTTTTAAACCATATAATGAAGTAGTAGGGGAGATAACTAAAGAATTTAGTACTATCTCAATTAGTGGTACTCATGGAAAGACTACAACAACATCTCTTTTAAAACATTTATTTACAGATACTATAGGCTGTAATTACTTTATAGGTGATGGTAGTGGTCATATTGATATGAAAAATAAATTATTATTAATAGAATCAGATGAATTTAATCGTCACTTTCTTGCTTATCATCCCACAACTGCTATCATTACTTGTATTGAACTTGAACATACAGAAATATATAAAGATTTAGAAGATACTATTAGAACCTTTGAAAAGTTTGCAAATAAAGCTAGAAAAGTTATTGCCAATGGTGATGATGAAAATATCAGAAAGATTAACTTTAATAATGAAGTAGTCTTTTATGGCGAAGATGAATCTAATGACTATATTATCAAAAATATAAAGTTAGAGACCACTGGTTCAAGCTTTGATTTATATAAAAAAGATGAGTTCATAGATAATTTTAGCGTTCCTTTATATGGACATCATATGGTTATGAATACAGTAAGTGCGATAATTTGTGCTTTAGATGAAGGAGTTAGTAAAGAGAAAATAAAAGAGTTGTTACCAAGTTTTAAAAATGCTGATCGCCGTTTTGCAGAGAAAAAGATAGGTAATACAATTATTGTAGATGACTATGCTCATCATCCAACTGAAGTTAAAGTAACTCTTGAAGCGATTAGACAGAAGTATCCTGATAGGAAATTAACTGTTGTCTTTCGTCCTAATACTTATTCTAGAACTTCACACTTTAAAAATGAATTTGCAGAGGCTCTATCTATAGCTGATAAAGTATATTTAACACCAATTAAATGTGATAGGGAAAATCCAAATGACTATCCTAAAATTAAGTCAGAAGATATAATAGAACTTATACCAGGTAGTGAATTAGTAGATGATGATACTGTTAATAGAGTAGTAAAAGATAAAGATGGAGTAGTTGCCTTTATGGGATGTGCTACTGTATCTCACTTGATTGAAAATTTCACAAAAGCATTAGAAAATATTGAATAATTTAAACTAACTGTGATATACTATAATTGTCTAAAGAAAATGATGCGGATGACTTAGTATAAAACCGACTAAAGAGACGATAAGGGAGTATTGATGATTGTCACGTTCGTGTTGAAGACCTTTCCGCTGGTTAGGGATCCTAAGAACTGACTATATACACCCACCTGTACATAAGTATAGGTTTTATCGTAGATCCAAAACGTTTCTTTGGACTTTTTTATATATAAGGAAATTGCGTTTTTGGGATAATTATCTCTATTTATTGACTTGAACTTATTGTTAAAAAATGATAAACTTATTTTAATAATTGTAGTGAGGTGATAATATGGATGATAAAACTAGATTATTTAAGTTAGTTAGTAATGATCAAGCAAAAGTTCATAAAACGTTACTAGAGGTGTATAATTCATTAAAAGAAAGAGGCTATAATCCAATAGATCAAATAGTAGGTTACTTAATAAGTGGTGACTTAGGTTATATTTCAAGTTATCAAGATGCTAGAAGTAAAATAAAAACAATAGATAGAAGTAAAATTGTTGAAGTTTTGCTTACTAGTATGTTAAATAGATAGTGAGATATTTAGGTTTAGATTTAGGAACTAAGACTATTGGTCTTGCAATTAGTGATAAAACAGGATTGATAGCAACTTCTTATAAAGTTTTACATCACGATAATAATCCAGAGTCTTGTCTAAAAGAATTAAAAGAAATTATAGAATCTCTTGATATTTATGCACTTGTTTTAGGCTTGCCTAAAAATATGAATAATACTTTAGGAGAAAGAGCATATTCTACTCTTAAATTTAAGGAATTTTTAGAAAAAAACTTAAATTTGAAAGTATATTTGGAAGATGAACGTTTGACAACAAAAAGTGCTGAAGCAATTTTGATTAAAGGAGATACTAGTAGAAAAAAAAGAAAGAAAGTTATAGATAAGGTAGCTGCTACAATTATATTACAATCATTTTTAGATAAAAGGAGAAAATAATATGGATGGAAAAAATCAATTTAAATTAAAGGATGAATATGGTAAAGAAACAGTATATGATGTGCTATTTACTTTTGATAATGAAGAAACTAAGAAAAGTTATATTGTTTATACTGATAATAGTTTAGACGATAAAGGAAATGTTCAAGTATATGCTAGTGTTTATTATCCTGGTACTGATTCAACAAAACTAGATCCTATTGAAACTGATAAAGAATGGCAAGTAATTGAAAAAATACTTGAAACTATTCAAGAAGAAGTTAAAGCTCAGGTTGAAGGTAGCGAAGAAGGTAATATTACAGCATAATAACTGGGGGGAATAGCAGTATGAAAAAAACACGTGTGCTAGCTTTGATACTAGGCTTTTTTGGCCTTTTACTAATTGCATTTTTTATATATTATCAATATAATATGAGTCCAGTTGATGATAGTAGTAATGCTAATATTGAAGTTGTTATACCGGATGGTATGTCTACTAATAATATTGCTAAAACATTAAAAGATAAAGATTTAATTAAGAGTGAATTTTTCTTTAAAGTCTATTTAAAACTAAATAAAGTTGGTAGTCTTAAAGCATCTACTTATCTTTTGACAAAAAGTATGTCATTGGATGAAATAGTTAATTCTTTAGTTGAAGGATCTGCTAATCAAAATGTAATTAAATTAACTTTTAAAGAAGGAGAGACTATTAATGATTATGCTGAGTTAATTGAAACTAATACAACTATTACTAGTGAAGAGTTTATTAATACAATAAAAGATAAAACATTACTTACAGAATTAATAAACGATTATTGGTTTTTAACAGATAGTATTCTAAATGAAGATATATATTATCCATTAGAAGGATATCTTTTTCCAGATACTTATGAATTTATTAAAGATGATTTAACTAGTGAAGATATAATTAGAACTCTCTTGGATGAGGAGAAAGAAAAATTAGCTCCATATAAAGAAAAATTAGAGAATTATGATATTCATAATGTTATAACGCTTGCTAGTATTGCAGAACTTGAGGGAGTAAAAGATGAGGATCGAAAAATGATAATAAGTGTATTTAATAATAGATTACAACTTGGGATGAATTTAGGTAGTGATGTGACTACGTATTATGCTTTTAATGAAGAAATGGATTCTGATTTAACTAGTGAAATGTTTAATACTTATAATCCCTATAATACTAGAAGTAGTGCTATGGCAGGTCGTCTACCAGTTGGACCAATATGCAATCCTTCTTTATCTAGTATAGATGCAGCGATTAATCCATCTACAAGTGATTATCTATATTTTGTCGCTGATAAAAATAGAAATGTATATTTTACACGTAGTGCAAAAGAACATGAAGAGAAGGTTCAAAAATTAAAGGAAAATGGTGATTGGATATGGTAAAGAGTAGATATGCACTTATAAAAGATATTAAAGAGTATGCGGTAACTAATAAAGTTCCAATCATGAAATCTGAAGGAATAGATTTTTTGACAACTTTTATTATCAAACATCAGATAACAACAGTTCTAGAAATAGGAACAGCGATAGGTTATTCTGCTATAATGATGGCTTTATGTAATCCTAATTTAAAAGTTACTACAATTGAACGTGATGAAGAAAGATATTTGGAAGCAATTAAAAATATTAAAAAAATGCAACTTGAAGATAGAATAACTTTAATATTTAATGATGCTTTAAAAACGAGGATAGAAGGTAAATATGATTTGATTTTTATAGATGCTGCAAAGGCTCAAAATATTAAGTTTTTTGAGTTATTTGAAAGAAATTTAATAGAAGGTGGCTTTATCATTACTGATAATATGTATTTCCATGGTCTTGTTAATAAAAATGAAAAAGAGATTAAAAGTAGAAATGTTAGAGGAATTGTTAGAAAGATAAAAGATTATATTGCGTTTTTAAAGAATAATGACAATTATAATACAACAATTTATGATATAGGTGATGGTATAGCTGTTAGTGAGAAAAAAACTAAGGGAGGTGCCTAATTATGTTTATTTTAGCGACTGCTGATGCATGTAGTGATTATGCTTTAGCTAATATTTTATCATTAACGCAGACTGCTTTTGATATTATTTGTATAGCTGTTCCTATTATATTAATATTTAGTTTAATTTGGACTATTGTTAAAGTTATAACTGATCCTGATCAAAAACATTTTATAAGAAAATTAATATCACAAATAGCAGCAGCAATAATAGTTTTTTGTTTACCAACATTAGTTAATCTTATTATGGCATGGTTACCAGATGGAGGTTTTAGTATTAGTTCATGTTGGCAAGCTGCAAGAGAGGCCAAAGGAGAGCTTGGTATAATTTTACCGGTTGATAAAATAGATATAAACATAGAATAGGAAGGAAGTTATGAATATGAGGAAAGTAAATATGATTACATACCCTTTAGAAGAGATGCACCCTATTAATTATTGTTTACAAAGTGTTACCTGGGGGGGGGGGTATTAGATAGTAAACTAAGTAATAAAATTACTTTCTTTCATAGTGTAAGAAGAATAGAGTAAGGATAGTCTATTCTTTTTATAGTGTAATAATGGAAGGAGTAAAGAGATGAAAAAATTATTATTAGAAACAAGTTTTAGTAAGATATATATGATAGTAATGATTATAATAACTCTATTAATATTAGGAAGTTACTTTTCATATGCTATGTTTACAGTAACAAAAGAGAAGAGTAATGCTATAAGTATCGTAACAGGGAACCTAACTTATAAGTTAGAAGTAGATGGAGTTGAAGGAAATGTATTAAATGTTCCTGCCAATAGTAGTAAAGAGTTTATAGTAATATTAAGTAATCCAAATAATAGAGTGGCTAGGTTTAATTTTTATTATATAGGAGATTTAATTGAAGGAACAGATACTGGATATATAGAAACAGATGGTTATAATGTTGTGCCATCATCTACAGGAGTAAATTTAGAGAAGAGTGGTAGTAGCGGAAGTAGTAATATTTATTTAATTAGAGTTAATAATATAACAGATGATGAGATAGCAATAACTCTTGGAGTAAGTGTAGGATTGGATTATAACGATTTAGAGTTACCTAGTGAAGGGCATATATTTAGAAAGTTAATAACAACAGGTAAAGTAAAGGATGTTTTAGAAGATGACATAATGAATAGATTAAATTATGATGATAGTGAACAAACTTTTATAACCGGGGAAGAACCTTATAATTATATTTGGTATAGTGGTAAGTTATGGAGAGCAGTGGCTACTAATCCTAGTGATAATAGTGTAAAACTAGTTACTGAGTGGAATATATCATCAATATCTTATTCTAATGGAAGTTCATCTTTTGAAGGAAGTTATATGAAAGATTGGTTAAATGATGAAACTGTAGACGGTTTTTTAGGTAATTTAAGAGAACCTGAGAAATTTATTAGAATGGATAGTGTATGGAATGCAACAATGACTTCATCAACTGATAAACCTTCTAAAACAACAATGGTAACTGCACCAGTAGGTTTATTGAATATTTATGAATTTATAACAAGTTATAGTGGTACTACAGCAATAAAAGGATATTTAAATAATGGGCTTTGGTGGTATACTATTACTCCAAATAATAGTACTAATATTTATTCAGTTACATATTATGGCAACTTAGCATCAGAAACGTCCATTACTCCTGCAGGAATTAGACCGAGTATTAATTTAAAGAGTGAAGTAAAGATAATAGATGGAAGAGGAACAAGTGATGATCCTTATAGGCTAGAAGGTGATAATGATATTAATTTAAATGGAACATTATTAAATACACGATATAGTGGAGAATATATAAGTTTTGGTGATGTAGAAAATAATTTATACAGAATAGTAAGTCATGAGACTAGTGGTTTAACAAAAATAACTAGTGCTGAACCTCTTAAATATGAAGGAGAATTTATAGTATCAACTTTTGGAAGTAGTAGTAGTTATCTTAATCCTAATCAAATAGTTGTATTTTTAAATGGATATTATTTAACTGGTTATATGAGTGAAGAATATAATAATATGATAGAACCTAGTACAACGTGGTATATGGGACTGATAGATAATGGGTATGATTATAGGCTAGCAAAATATACAGATGTGTCTATGACTAGCACAACAACAAGTGCTTTTGCAAAAGTAGGACTATTAAGATATGGAGAATTAATGGCATCACAATTTGAGAAATTTGGTGGAAAAGAAAGTGAAACATATACGAATAAGACTATCAGATATTGGTTAATAAACGCATTTGTTGATAGAAAAGATCCAATGGTGGCAGTTATTCATCAAAATGGGATTGTGACTAACAGTTTTTCGACAACAAACTATGGTGTTAAACCTGCTATGAATTTAAAATCGAATGTCATTATAACAGGAGGTACTGGCCTAAAAAATGATCCCTTTCAAATTGAACTTGAAAGTACATCTTAGTACTTTCTTTTTTTCTTTTATTACATTATAATACTAGCAGGAGTTGATTGTAATGAATGTACTTGTAACAGGTAGTAGTAGGGGGCTTGGTAGGTCTATTATAGTGGAATATGCTAAGAATGGTTATGATGTAGTTATTAACTATAATAATAGTAAAGAAGAAGCTTTAGAATTAAAAAAATATGTAGAATCTAATTATAAAATAAAAGCTTTAGTAATTAAATGTGATATATCTAAAGAGAGTGAGATTGATTCTATGATTGAAGAAATTTATAAAGAGTTTGGTCATCTTGATGTCTTAATTAATAATGCATCAATTGCTCTTGATCAAGATTTTACTTTAAAGACTAAAGAAGATTTTATGAAAACTATAGAAGTAAATCTTGTAGGAACTTATCTTTTATCTAAAAAAATAGGACTTAAAATGCTAGAAAGAAAGACTGGTAACATTATTAATATTTCATCTAATAATGGACTTGATACACCATATCCAGAGTCAATTGACTATGATGCTTCTAAAGCAGGAGTTATTTCTCTAACTCATAATCTTGCTAATTATTTCGCTCCTTATATTAGAGTAAATACTATATGTCCTGGTTGGATTAATACTGATATGAATAAAGATTTAGAGAAGGACTTTATAGATAAAGAAACATCAAAAATACTACTTAATCGTTTTGCAGAGCCTGAAGAAATTGCAAATCTTGCTTATTTCCTTGGGACTGATAAAGCTAGTTATATAAATGATTCTATTATTAGAATAGATGGAGGTGTTAAAAGATGAGTGATGAGCTAGTTAGAAAAGTTGATTTAAAGATTAAAGATGAACTAAGCAAGATAGATGAATTAGAAAGAATAAATAGTGAGAAAGTATTGAATGCTTTTATAAAAGAACAAGTCGCTGAGACTGATTTTAATGCAACTACAGGTTATGGTTATAATGATGTAGGTAGAGATAAATTAGAAAGAATATATTCTGATATCTTTAAAAGTGAAGATGCCCTTGTTCGTAATCAGTTTATCTCAGGCTCTCATGCCTTAACTGTCGCTTTCTTTGCATTACTTCGTCCTGGAGATACTCTTTTAAGTATTACAGGTAAACCTTATGATACTATGGATGAAGTTATAGGACTTGTAGATAATCCATCATCACTAAAAAGCTTTGGTATTAATTATATGCAAGTAGATTTAGTTAATAATGATTTTGACTATGATAAGATTAAAGAAGTTATTACAACTAATAAAATTAAAGTAATAGAAATCCAAAGAAGTAAAGGATATTCTACTAGATGTAGTCTTACTATTGACAAAGTAGAGTCTATTATTAGTTTTATTAAATCTATTGATAAAGATATCATTATTATGGTAGATAACTGTTATTGTGAATTTGTAAGTAGTAGAGAACCTATAGAAGTAGGGGCCGATATTGCTGTTGGTTCTCTTATTAAAAACTTAGGTGGTGGTATTGCCCCTAATGGTGCTTACATCGTGGGCAGGAGTGATCTTATTAACGCCTGTGCCGAACGCTTAACTTTACCTGGAGAAGGAAAAGAAGTAGGACCTTCTTTAGGTATTAATAAGCAACTATTCCAAGGATTATTTCTTGCACCTAATGTTGTAGCATCATCTCTAAAAACTGCAATATTCACATCTGCTTTATTAGAAGAATTAGGTTATAATGTAGAACCTAAATATAATGAGAAAAGAGCTGATATAGTTCAAAATATTATCTTTAATGATGAGAGTTTATTAATAAAATATACTCAAGGTATTCAAATGAATTCTCCAATAGATTCTAACTCTCTACCAATACCAGATGATATGCCAGGTTATACTGATAAAGTAATTATGGCAAGTGGTTCATTTACTCAAGGCTCATCTATAGAGTTAAGTTGTGATGGACCATTAAGAGAACCTTATATCGCTTATCAACAAGGTTCACTAACTTATACTTATGGTCGTCTTGCCGTTATAAAAGCTGTTAGTAATTTAAAGTCATAAAAGAACATCTTCCTTCATAAAGTGTAATAGTAAAAGGGAGGAAGCAAATGATTAATAAACAAAATTTATGGTTTTTAACTCTTTTTAGTCTTATCTTAGTCCTTAGTGTTTATTATATAACTATGCCTAATGACTTACTTATTGCAAGTTCTTCTACTGATACTAAAGAAGAGGCAAAAGAAAAAGATAATAATACTGATACTACTGATAAAAATACTATTAGTGAAGTAGATGAAGCTGATAGCTTAACTGCCCTAAGAGTAAGTCTAGATGAAGAACGTGATAAAGAAAAAGAAGAATTAAAGACTACAATGACTAATGAAGATGCTACTACTGATGAGAAAAATAATGCTTATGAACAGTTAAAATATTTATCAGTAATAGAAGGAGAAGAAGAGAAATTAGAAAAACTAATTAAAGAAAAACATAATCTTGATAGCTTTGTTAAAGTAGATAATAATACTATTACAGTAGTCGCTGCTAAGAAAAAACATGATGTAACACTTGCTAACAACATCATGAGAACTATACAAGGAGAGTATGATACTAAAAAAACTATAACAGTTAAATTTGAGGGTAACTAGTTCTTTTATCTACAACAAATATTCCTTTTCTCATAAACTACTATTGAGTACGTCAAGAATTAGGAAAGGGGATAATTATGAGAGGAATATTAACAACAAGAGAAAAAGAAGTCTTTACTCTTTTAGTAAGTGGTCTTTCTACTAAAGAGATTGCATCATCTTTAAATATTAGTGAAAAAACAGTTAGGAATCATATTTCTAATGTTATGCAGAAGCTTGGTGTTAAAGGAAGAGCTAATGCTGTTATAGAACTATTAAAATTAAATGAAATTACTTTATAAAAAGTACTAAACAAGTACTTTTTTTTATATAATTTATTAGGTGATTTTATGCTAAGAAAGAAAGCTTTAAGGAAAATATTTATTACTACTATGAGTTTATTTATTATTATGACTATCTATTTAATACCCTTAACAGAAAAGACACTTGAGACTAATTTAGAGTTTGAATATATAACAGATCTTGCTAATTCATCTATATACTTATTAGATGAAAATAACTATTTAGTTAAAACTAAAGTATTACTTGATGAAGAATTATTAGAAGATAATATAAAAAATATTATAAGTAATTTAACTGTTAGTAGTAATAGTAAATTTCCTGATAAATTGAATGCTATTATACCTAAAAATACTAAGTTAAATAATATTACTATAGAAGATGATATAGTTACTTTAGACTTTTCTAAAGAGTTATTAAATATAGATAAAGAGTTATCTACTAAATTAATAGAATCTATTGTTTATTCTATAACAGAGTTAGATAATATAACTAAAGTAAATATAATGGTTGACTCTATTCCTCTAGAAACATATCCTAATAGTAATAAAAAAATAGTTATGCCTTTAACTAGAGATATAGGTATTAATAATGAATATACTTATAATACTTTAGATAATATTACTAAAGTAGTTATATATTATGGTGAAGATATAAATAATGATATTTATTATGTACCAGTTACTAAGTATTTAAATAATAATGATAATAAAGATAAGATAGATATAATAGTAGAAGAACTTACTACTAGTTATATTTATGAAGATAATTTAAGAAGTATTTTAAATGAGAATGTAGAGTTAATTGATAAAGAAATAATAGATGAAGACTTATTGATTTTAAACTTTAATAGTGCTTTATTTGATAATAATAACACTATTAAAGAAGAAGTGTTATATACACTAAGTTATTCAGTTTTCTCTAATTATGATGTTAATACTATTAGTTTTAAAGTGGATAGTAAAGATATAGAAACTGTAAAAAGAAGCAGTTTAGCGTAAAAGTTGCTTGAAAGATGTAACTATTGATGATATACTTTATTTGTAATGTAGGTGAGAAGATAATGGTTAAAAATAATAAAAAGAGTAAAATAATGTTAATAATTCTATTAATTGCTTTAATTATAATTATAATTGCTCTATCATATGCAGCATTTAGTTATAGTGAAACGGGTAGTGAAAATATTATTACTTTAGGTACTTTAAAACTTACTTTGAATGAAGGTAATACTATTAGTTTAGAAGATACTTATCCTTTAACTGATAGTGAAGGGCTAGCTTTAAGTGGGTATGATTTTACTTTAGAAAATACTGGTACTGCTGATGTTAATTATGTTATATATTTAGATAATGTTGAAATATCTTCTCCTGATGTAAAATTAGATGATATGTATTTAAAATATAGTTTTGATAAGAATAATGTGATAGGTACTGCTGATTATTTAAATAATTTAGGTGTAGATGGTTCTAGAGCATTAGACCAAGGTACTTTGAAGAGTGGAGAAGAAAATAGTTATGTTTTGAGGGTTTGGCCTACTACTGATGTAGATGGCGAATTTGGTGGTCAGGTTTGGAAAGGTAAAATTAGAATAACAGGAGATCAAGTTAGATAAAGAAAGAAGGTAAAAGTATGAGAAACTTGTGTTTACAAAATGTTACCTGGGGGGGGGGGATTAGATAGTAAACTAAGTAATAAAATTACTTTCTTTCATTGTGACTTAAAAGAATAGAGAAAAATTCTATTCTTTTTATAGTGTAATAATGGAAGGAGTAAGAATATGAAAAAATTATTATTAGAAACAAGTTTTAGTAAGATATATATGATAGTAATGATTATAATAACTCTATTAATATTAGGAAGTTACTTTTCATATGCTATGTTTACAGTAACAAAAGAGAAGAGTAATGCTATAAGTATCGTAACAGGGAACCTAACTTATAAGTTAGAAGTAGATGGAGAAGAAACTAATACTTTAACAGTAGAACCTAATAGTAGTAAAGAGTTTATAATAACTTTATCTAATCCTAATAATAGAATAGCAAGATTTAATTTTTATTATGAAGGAGATATAAGTAATAATATTTATCTTGGCTATGTAGAAGATGGTTATCATAAAACTCCTGATGAAGAGGGGATAAATTTAGAGAAGAATGGGACAAGTGGTAGTAGTAATATCTATTTAATAAGAATAAGTAATTATACAAATAATAGTTTTACTTTAACATTAGGAGTAGAAGTAGGATTAGATTATAATGATTTAACTCTTCCAAGTAATGGGCATTTGTTCGAGGAATATGTATTCCCTACAGCGGTACAGGTAGTTAAAAATAAATCTAATAGTGAGAGCTTGGAATATGATAGTGCAACAGAAGATCAAAAGAAGGAAGCTTGGGTTCATAGTCATCCTGAAACAGAACAGACAGAAGCCTTGATAGATTATAGGTATGTAGGGAAAAATCCTAATAATTATGTAGAATTTAATGATGAAATTTGGCGAATAATAGGAGTATTTACAGTAGATGATGGAACAGGTAAGAAAGAAGAAAGATTAAAAATAATAAGAGACGAAAGCCTTGGAAATTTATCTTGGGATAATAAAGATACAACTACAGGTGCAGAAGGAGAATTTGGTAAAAATAATTGGCCAGATGCTAGACTTAATTATTTATTGAATGAAGGACATTCAAGTAAAAGCATAGGAGGAAGTTTATATTGGGAAAGAAAAAGTGGTAAGTGTTATACAGGATATGCTAATGCTACTATAAATTGTAATTTTACAAGTACAGGATTAAAGGAAGAAGCAAGAAATATGATAGATAATGCCCTTTGGTATTTAGGGGATAGTAAGACATATCTTGATGTTAATGCATCGCAATTTTATGAAAAAGAAAGAGGTGTAACTGTATATAATAGTGAAAGGGATACAAGTTGGATAGGTAAAGTAGGTTTAATGTATCCTTCTGATTATGGCTATGCAACTAGTGGCGGTTCCAGTACCAATAGAAGTACGTGTTTGAATACAAGTTTGTATAAATATAACGAGAAAAGTGATTGTTATAGCAATGATTGGTTATATAATGGTGATAAGCAATGGACACTTACTTCTGGACCTTTGAAATCTTATCATGCCTTTATTATAACTGAAGGTGGTCGTGATGACTTTTATGGTGTTTCTAATTTTTTTGGTATTCGGCCTGTTGTTTATTTGAAGTCTAACATAATAATAACTGGTGGTGCTGGAAGTAGTGATAATCCATATGTTTTACAAGCTTAATTAATTATACTTAAAATTTTATAGACAACAATAAGTTTACTGTGCTAGAATTGTAAATATAAAGATAAGAGAAAGAAGGTAAAAGTATGAGAAAACTATGTTTACAAAAAGTTACCTGGGGGGGGGGTACTTAAATTACCAAAATGGTAGTTTAAATAATACTTTCTTTCATTATGACTTAAAAGAATAGAGTAGGAGTATTCTATTCTTTTTATAGTGTAATAATGGAAGGAGTAAAGAGATGAAAAAATTATTATTAGAAACAAGTTTTAGTAAGATATATATGATAGTAATGATTATAATAACTCTATTAATATTAGGAAGTTACTTTTCTTATGCTATGTTTACAGTAACAAAAGAGAAGAGTAATGCTATAAGTATAGTAACAGGAAACCTAACTTATAAGTTAGAAGTGGATGGAGTTGAAGGAAATGTATTAAATGTTCCTGCCAATAGTAGTAAAGAGTTTATAGTAATATTAAGTAATCAAAATAATAGAGTGGCTAGGTTTAATTTTTATTATATAGGTGATTTAAAAGATGGAGTAGATGTAGGTTATATAGAAGTATATTATTGTAGATCTACAATAATTCCAAATTAAATTATCTAGCTAAAGAGGACTTATCTCTTTTTTTTCATATAATATATTAGGTGTTATGTATGGAAATAGATTATGAAGATATTAGATATTTAGATAATCCTAATATAATTGATATTAGAGAACATTACTTATATGAAAGAGGACATCTTAAAGGTTCTAAAAATATTTCTTTAAGAGTGTTGAGAACTATGCCTGAGAAGTATTTGTCAATAGATGAAACATATTATTTAATCTGTGAAACTGGTTTTACTAGTAGAAGACTATCAAGCATTTTAAACGATAAAGGTTATCATACTTATAGTATAAAGAATGGTTATGAAAAAATATCTTGACGAAAATTTGTTCTACCTGTATATTATATATAGGAGGATTTATTTATGGATTACTTAATTATAATATTACTTGTATTAATAATTATTTTAATAGTTATATCTCTTATGAAGAATATTAATGAATCTAAAATAACTGATAGACTTAATAATTTGGAGATTAATACTATTAAAGAATTAAATGAATTTAAAGATGGTTTAACTAGAAATTTAACTGATGATTTTACTAAACTAAATGAAGGTTTAGAAAAGAGATTACTTGCAATTAACGAGGCAGTTAATGAGAGAATTAATCAGAATTTTGAAAAGACTAATAAAACTTTTACATCGGTAATAGAACGACTTAGTAAGATAGATGAAGCTCAGAAGAAGATAGATACATTATCTACTGATATTATATCTTTACAAAGTATTTTAACTGATAAAAAGACAAGAGGTATCTATGGGGAAGTTAATTTAAAACATATTTTAGTAAATATTTTTGGAGAAGGTAATGACTCTATCTATAGATTACAATATACTCTTCCAAATGGTACTATTGCAGATTCTGTTCTTTTCGCTCCAGAACCACTTGGTACTATTGCAATTGACTCTAAATTTCCTTTAGAACATTATCAAATAATGGTTAATAAAGATTTATCTAAAGTAGAACGGGATGCTGCTACAAAATCCTTTAAAATTGATGTTAAAAAGCATATAGATGCTATTAGTAGTAAATATATAATAGATGGTGTTACAAGTGACCAGGCGATTATGTTTTTACCTGCAGAAGCGATATTTGCAGAGATTAATGCTTATCACTCTGATTTAATTGAATATGCCTATAAAAGAAGAGTTTGGTTAACTAGTCCAACTACTTTAATGTCAACTTTAACAGTTATTCAAATGATTATTAAGAATATGGAAAAAGATAAATATACTTCTATTATTCATGAAGAATTAAATAAATTAAGTTTAGAATTTGCAAGATATAAAGAACGTTGGGATAAACTATCTCGTAGTATTCAAGCGGTTAATAAAGATGTTGAAAATGTCTCTATTACAACAGATAAAATTAGTAAAAAGTTTGAAAGTATTAATAAAGTAGAGTTTAAAGATGCTAAAGAAATAGATACAACTAAAGAGCTTCTTTAAGCTTTTTTTTCGTATAAAAAACAATTATTTTTGTATACTAAAAATAAATTAGAATAAATTATATTAGGTGATATTATTAAACATATAATTATAGGAGTAATAGGATTTATTTTAACAACTATAGGTTTTTTTTACTTTATAGTTTATTCTAATCTATTTACGTTTGGCTATTCTTTTAAAGAGTACTTAATATTTATGATTTCTAACATAAAAAACTATACTTTATTATTAGGTATTATTCTTTTGTTAATAGCTTTGTTAATTAGAAAGGGGAAAAAATAGTGATATATATATATGATATTTTACTTAATTGGACTAAAGAAGAACGTTTAAATGAATTTTATGAATGGAATTTAGAAGATGATTTGGAACATATAAAGAAAATACCTATTATTAGGGTGAGTGAAGTTATGTTAAAAGATTTATTAACATCTAAAGTGAAGATAGATAAAACTTTTCTTTTTAAAATAAAATGTAAAACAGAAAGTTATTTTCATAATGATATAGATGTTATTGATTATGCTGTTATTGTAACTACTTTAAAGAAGGCATTGGCAATAGAACTTGATGATGAGGGTAATGTTATTTATAGAAGTGCTCTTTTGCTAGATGAAGAGGATGAAGTACTAGAAATTGGTGAAGAGTTAACAAGGATGGATATAGATTATAAGGTAAAAAATAAAAATAATAAAGTTTTATATCTTACAAGAAAAGAAGAAGAAGAAAAGAAATTCTTGATTAAAGAAATAAAAAAGATAAAACAAAATAGAGAAAAATCTAAATTAAATTATTTATATAAAGAATTTTTTAGTGATGAATTAAATGATTTTAATAGTAAAATAAAAGTTTTAGAGACAGAAATTTCTAAAGAGTATAGTTCATTTCATAATAGAATTTATAAACTTTTAAAATTATCAACAATAAAAAAGAAATGATGATTATCTAATTCCATGAGTTTCGACAATTTCTTCTTCATTTTCTTCTTCGATTTTACCTTTCAATATTTCCATATATTCATAAATTTTTATAGTTTCAAGAGCTTCCTTTATTATTAACTCTTCTAGTTCTTCTATGTTTATTTTTTCTTTAAGATAATTTATATTGTTTTCGTCATTCATATTAATACCTCGTTTAGTGATATGATTATAAATTATATAAAATTATTTGTCAAATGGTATAAAAATTTAATAATTGTAAATAATATTTATAGGTGATTATTTATGAAGAAAATATTATTATTATTATTAGGAATATTTTTAATGACAGGTTGTAATGATATGATGAATACTCCAACAAGAAGAGTAGAAGAATACTTAGGTAAATATCAAATACTTGATAGTAGTGTTTTAACTGAACTTGATAGTGTTGTTGATAATAGCGATTATAGTAATCAATATAAAGAAGAGTATAAGGAGTTAATGATTAAACAATATCAAAATTTATCTTATAAAATTAAAAATGAACAAACTAATGGAGATACTGCAAATGTTATAGTAGAGTTGGAAGTATTTGACTATAATAATGCTTTGAATGAAGCGAATGATTATATTGAAGAACATTTAGATGAGTTTAAAAGTGATGATGATGAAAGTAGTGATGCCAAAATAGAGCATTATAAAATAAATGCTATGAAAGAAGTAACAGATAAAGCTAGTTATACTATTAATTTTAGTTTAGTTAAAGATAATAAGAAATGGGTATTAGAAAAAATAAATGATAGTGATTTAGAAAAGATACATGGTTTATATGAGGATTAATATATCATTAATCTTCTAAAATCATTTCTTTATCTTTAAAATAATAATGTTTATTACATATATCTTTTAATTTAGGTCTATGGGTTACGATAATTAAAGTTTTATCATTTAAGTACTTATTTATCATATCATAGATTTTTTCTTCTGATAGAATATCTAAATTAGAAGTAGGTTCATCTAAGATGTATATTTCTTTATCTAATAAAATACCTCTAATAATATTTAATCTTTGTTTTTGACCAGTAGATAGTCTTATACCTTTTTCACCAACTATAGTATCAAGTCCATGTTCTAGACTATTAATCCAAGAAAGAAGTCCTGCGTCATTTAAATATTCATTTAATTTCTTATCACTTATATTTTTACCTAGTAAGAGATTATCTCTAATAGATAAATCAAAGAGGTCTGTTTCTTGAGAAATATAAGCGACATCTGGAGCTTTACTGCTTTCTTTACCATTAACTAAATATTTATTATTATCTATCTTATAAAATTTACAGAATAGATTAAGAAAAGTAGATTTACCTTGACCAGATTCTCCCATTATACTTACTTTATCTTTTTTATTTATTGAGAAATAAGGAATTTTTATAACATTTTTGCTTTTCTTATTATATTTAAACTCTATATCTTTTAGAGTAATATTATTAAAGTTTTTAAACTTAAGTTGTTTTTCTTCTTCGATTAAAACTTTTTCTATTTGATTATTAGCAGATTTAAATTTATTAAGATGAGCGAATAGATTACCGACTCCTCTTAATTCTGTGTTAAGACCACTAAACATAGAAGAGTAGAAAACAATATAACTGAAAACATCATTACCATTTTTCATACTTATAAATAAACTTATTAAAAGTATAGCATACATAGTATAAATTAAAGCATTAATCCCATCAACTCTCAAGGATCTATAAACACATATTCTTTTTAAAGGTTTCTTAATAAGATTGAAACTGCTATTTATTTTATTTAAAACATAATTAAGGGCATCATAGTTTTTGACTACTTTAATATTTTCTATAAAGTCTACACTAATAGCATTATATTTGGCATGTTTATCATTGTAGTCTTCTTGAATTATTACATTTGATTTAGTTATGATAATGTTATATATTACAATTAAGATAATAAAGATAATACAGATAATAAAAATAAAGAAGCTTTGATTGAAAACTTGAATTAAAAATATAGTAATAGCGATGACAAACCCATTTATTGTCATCATTAAATTATCTAATAGAATTTGTGTTTCATCACTGACTACATCTATTTGTTTCTTTAAAAAACCAGTATGATTATTATTAAGCTTAGAAAGACTCATGTTACAAAGTCTTTTAAAATAGGCAAGTTGTAAGTTTTTATGGGTGCTTTCTAAAAATGGTTCTGTTTTTAATTGCCATATTACATTGAAAAGTATTTCTAAAGCTTTAAGAGTAATAGTTAAAATTATTAGCATTTTAAATTTATCTAAGGTAAATGGAACAGTTAAATAGACTGATAAAACTACTGGCATTAGATAAAGACATAAATTTTCTAAAAAAGCATTAAGGAAGCATAATGCATATTTCTTTTTATTTAATATTTTAAATGGATACATAATACACCTACTTTACAATAGAACCTATATCATCAGTAATAAGAGCTTGTTTTAACATACCAGGTTTATTTATATTGAAAACGATGATAGGAATTGCTTCTTCCATGCATAGAGTAATTGCTGTTAAGTCCATTACTTTTAACTTTTTATTTAACACATCATTATATGTTGTTTCCTTAATTAATTTAGCATCTTTATATTTTTTAGGATCTTTATCATAAATACCATCTACATTAGTTGCTTTTACTAAAATATCGGCATTAATCTCTGCTGCTCTTAAAGCTGCTGCCGTATCAGTTGAAAAGAAGGGGTTACCTGTACCACAACCAAATATTACAACTCTACCTTTTTCAAGATGTTTCTCACATTTTTCACGTAGATAGAACTCGGCAACTTTTCTCATCTCGATAGCAGTTTCAACACGAACTGGAACACCTATTTGTCTAAAAGCATCTTGCAAAGCTAGAGCATTCATAGTAGTTGCAAGCATACCAATATAATCTGATGTTTGTCGCTCCATAAAGTCATTTGCTTTACCTCTCCAGAAGTTTCCTCCTCCTACAACTATAGCGATAGAAAAGCCCATATCAAGACAATCTTTAATTTCTTTAGCAATTTCTATAACTCTTTCAAAGTCAATACCATTATCTTTAGAACCACTTAAAGCTTCTCCTGATACCTTTAATAAAATTCTTTTTTTATCCATAGTCTCACTTCCTTGGTATTAGTATATCATGTCGTATTTTTAGTAGCAATTTTTTCTTTAAAAAATAAATTATCTTTGTTATACTTGTTTTATAGCGAAAGGATAGTGATTAAATGAAATATGTTTATGCCTTTAGTGAAGGCAATAAGGATATGAGAGAGTTGTTAGGAGGAAAAGGAGCTAATCTTGCCGAGATGACAAGAATTGGACTACCTGTACCTCGTGGGTTTACTGTAACAACTGAAGCTTGCTTAAAATACTATGATGATAATGAAGAGATTAGTGAGGATATTAAAGAAGAAATCTTTAAAGAATTAGCTAATCTTGAAAAGTTAACTGGTAAGACTATGGGAGATGATAAAAATCCATTATTAGTATCAGTTAGAAGTGGGGCAAGAAGCTCTATGCCAGGAATGATGGATACAATCCTTAATCTTGGTATGAATGATGAAGTAGTAGAAACACTTGCAAGACTTACAGATAACAAAAGATTTGCTTATGACTGTTATCGTCGTTTTATTCAAATGTTTGCAGATGTAGTTATGGGTTTTCCAAAGAGTTCTTTTGAATATTTATTTGAAGATATTAAGAAAGAAAAGAATGTAGAACTTGACACTGATTTAACTCAAGATGACTTAGTTGAAGTTGTAGATAGATATAAAGAAGAATATAGAAAACATGCAGGAGAAGAGTTTCCACAAGATGCTAAAGTACAGTTGATTGAAGCGGTAAAAGCTGTCTTTAGAAGTTGGAATAATGATAGAGCGATTACTTATAGACGTCTTAATGATATTCCAGGAGACTGGGGTACTGCTGTTAATGTTCAAGAGATGGTTTATGGTAATATGGGTAATACTAGTGGTACTGGTGTAGCATTTACTAGAAATCCTGCTACTGGAGAAGCTAAGTTATATGGAGAGTATTTAATTAATGCTCAAGGAGAGGATGTAGTTGCAGGTATTAGAACTCCACAGTCTATTGATACTTTAAAAGAAGTTATGCCAGAGTGCTATGATGAGTTTGTTAAGATATGTAAAACTCTAGAAGACCATTATAAAGATATGCAAGATATGGAGTTTACTATTGAAAATGGTAAGTTATTTATGCTTCAAACTAGAAGTGGTAAAAGAACGGCAGAAGCTGCTCTTAGAATTGCTGTAGAACTTGTAGAAGAGGGTAAGATAACTAAAGAAGAAGCTCTTTTAAGAGTAGAGCCTAAACAGTTAGAACAATTATTACATCCTGCTTTTGATAAAGCTGCTTTAAGTAAAGCTAAAGTTATTGGTAAAGGTTTAGCTGCTTCTCCTGGTGCTGCTACAGGACATTTATACTTTAGTGCCGAAGACGTTATGAAAGAGCATGAAGAGGGAGTAGAAGATATAATTCTTGCTCGTGAAGAAACATCTCCAGAAGATATTGAAGGTATGAATATTGCTCGTGGTATTTTAACAGTTAGAGGTGGAATGACTTCACATGCTGCTGTTGTCGCTCGTGGTATGGGTACTTGTTGTGTATCAGGATGTTCTGATGTAGTAGTTGATGTTAATAAGAAAACTCTTACTACAAAAGATGGTAAAGTCTTTAAAGAAGGAGACTATATTAGCTTAGATGGTTCAACTGGTAATGTTTATGGAGAAGAGATAAAAACAGTTCCCGCATCTATTAGTGGAAACTTTGAAACATTCATGAACTGGGCTGATAAGATAGCAGACCTAGAAGTTAGAACTAATGCTGATAATCCTAGGGATGCTAAAGTTGCAAGAGATTTTGGAGCTAAAGGTATTGGACTTTGTCGTACAGAGCATATGTTCTTTGACATGATGCGAATCTTTAACTTTAGAAAGATGATAGTCGCTCCAACATTAGAGAAACGTGAAGAAGCACTAGATAAGATTTTACCTTATCAAAAAGATGACTTTAAAGAGTTATTTAAAGTAATGGACGGTTATGAAGTAACTATTAGATTCTTAGATCCACCACTACATGAGTTCTTACCTCATACTGATGATGAGATTAAAGCACTTGCTAAAGACCTTGATATGGACTTTGTTTCTTTAAAGAATAAGGTAGATTCACTAAAAGAATTTAATCCAATGATGGGTCATCGTGGATGCCGTCTTGCTGTTACTTATCCTGAGATTGCTGTTATGCAAACAAAAGCTGTTATAAATGCTGCTTTAGAAGTAGAAAAAGAAGGTATTAAAGTAACACCTGAGATTATGATACCTTTAGTAGGGGATGTTAATGAATTAAAATATGTTAAGAATATAGTAGTTGAAACAGCTGATGCTATTATTAAAGATAATAACAGTGACTTAAAATATAAAGTAGGTACAATGATAGAAATACCAAGAGCTGCCATTCTAGCAGATAAAATAGCAGAAGAAGCAGAGTTCTTTAGTTTTGGTACTAATGATTTAACGCAAATGACTTATGGATTCTCAAGAGATGATGCTTCTAAATTCTTAAAAGACTATTATGATAAGAAAATCTTTACAAACGATCCTTTCGCAAGCCTAGATACTGTTGGTGTAGGTAAATTAGTAAAAATGGCTGCTGAACTTGGTAGAAGTACAAGAGGTGATATCAAACTAGGTATCTGTGGAGAACATGGAGGAGATCCTAAGAGTATAGCTTTCTGTCAAAAAGTTGGTCTTAACTATGTTTCTTGTAGTCCATTTAGAGTACCTGTGGCAAGACTTGCTGCTGCAAAAGCTAAATTAGAGAATTAGTATGTCTTTATATGATAGAATGCTTAATATTGCTAATCTAAATAAAGAATCTATTATTAGAAAAGCAATAGAAAATACTAAAAGTGACTTAGATGGATTAGAGTATGAGAGAATGTGTTTAGTATATAATTGGTACTTATATGAGAATCTAAAAGATATGTCATGTCTTGCTTATATAGTAGATACTGATGATTTAGGATTTCATTATAAACATAGATTTGTTTTAGTACCAGATAATAATTTATATTATTTAGTAGATTTAACCTATAAACAATTTGGTAAAGATGATGATATATTAAGTAAATTATCTAGTGATGGTTATGAAAAGATAGATAATGATAAATACTGTTACTATTTGAGTAAGGTAACTGGTAGTGATAAAGATATAACAATTGATGAAAGCTTGTTTAGGGAAGCAAAGGGACTTGGTAAATAATATCAAGTCTTTTAGTTACTATTTTAACTATAAAAACAGTTATATTTCTTAAACATGTGAATATAATATAAATGTATACTTATTGACACTTATGTCAAAATATAGTATATTATTATTGCATTTAAGAAATGTAATATGTACATGTTAGCCGCTCTTGGATGGTGCGGGTTATAAATTATTCCAATCGTGAAATGTTAACCGCTCTCGGATGGTGCGGGATACAAATTATTCCGATCGAAAATGTTTGAAAACTTTATTCTTTTGAATAGGGTTTTCTTTTTTCTATAATGACAAGAGAAGTTGCTAATAAAAAATCGGTTATATTATTACAAAATGCTTTTCCTACATTAGAAAAATATATAAATCATCCCCATATAACAAATGGTAAACCACTTAAAGTAATAGATACATTAAAAGATGAAATAACTAGCAATTTTATTACTTATTATCTTTAAAGAAACAAGGTATTAGTTTATTTTTCACTTATATTGATAGAATTAAAGAAATGATATTTGAAGAACTTGGCAAATAATAATCTCAAAAATCTTTATAAATATTTGGAAAATTGCATACAATAACAGTGTATACTATATATTGACATTTATGTCAATATATAGTATATTATTATTGCATTTAAGAAATGTAATATGTAAATGTTAGCCGCTTATGGATGGTGCGGGTTATAAATGATTCCAATCGCGAAATGTTAGTCGCTTCCGAGTGGTGCGAGTTATAAATGATCTCGGTCGAAAATGTTTGAAAACTTTATTCTTTTGAATAAAGTTTTCTTTTTTCTAAAAATAGAACTTTTGTACTTGTAAACAAAGTTATAATTTGATATATTTTAGTTACAAGTTATATTTGTTATTGGGGGTGTTTATAAAATGAGAGTTAAAACGGGATATATTTATCATATTAAAGATGAATTTTTTGATAAGATTAATGACAAAGGTTTAATGATAAATCATGAAAATGGACGAGCAAGACCTACTTACTTTACGATTAAAGATAAGGATATATTATGGTTTATTCCATTAAGTAGTAAAGTTTCTAAGTATCAACCTATAATAGATAAAAAGGTTAAGAAATATGGAGATTGTCGTTCTATAATGATAAGAGAAATTGCCGAAAAGAAATCTGTTATATTATTGCAAAATGCTTTTCCTACATTAGAAAAATATATAGATCATCCACATACAATAAATGGTGCTCCTGCTAGAGTTGCTGATAATTTAAAAGATGAGATTTTACAAAATTTTAATTCATTATTAGCTTTAAAGAAACAAGGAATTAATTTGTTTTTCACTGATATTGATAAAATAAAAGAAATGATGCATGAAGAACTTGGCAAATAATGTCAAGTCTTTTTCTTTTAATATTAAACTATTAATATTTGTGACTTTCTAAGTTTTTACAAGTAGTTTTTGCAAATTTCTTAAAAAAGTGGTGTTTTTGCTTGAAATTGTAGTTT
>CALVUX010000017.1 GCA_944363715.1 uncultured Bacilli bacterium | reverse complement strand
TTGTCAACAAGGAAATTGGAATAAATTTTCCCACTAATGTTTAACTTTTTTTGAGACATTTTCAAAAGTTATTGACACTTCCTATTACAACGATCTTTTTTATTAGGAAAATTATAAATCTGTTTTTATTATTTAAAAGTTTCCAATTTAATTCCCATAAAGCATTTCTATTACTATCCCATTTTAATCTAGCTTTAGCATCTTCATAAGACAACCATTCCATCTTAGTATGTTCATGTGATAATCTTATAGTTTCATTTGTTACCCCCCTTCCACCGAATCATCTATATTAGTATAAATACTATGTCTAAGTTCCATATCTTCAAAGTATTCAACTCCTATAGCCCTTCTAACTCTTTTTAAAACTTCTGCTGCTTTTTGTCTTGCTACTTTGCTTCCCTCTTCTAAGATATCATATACATAATCTATATGTTGTTCATAATAATGTCTTCTTTCTCTTATTGGTGTTAATGTTTCTTGTATTACATTATTTAAAAATCTTTTTATTTTTACATCCCCAAGACCACCTCTTCTATAATGATCTTTTAATTCATCTAAGTTTTTATATTCTGGTAAATATTTTTTAAAATGTTCATCTGTACATAAAGCATCCAAATACTTAAATACTGTATTGTTTTCTACATCTCCAGGGTCTTCTACTCTTAAATGATTTGGATCTGTATACATACTCATTACTTTCTTTTGGATTACTTCTGGCTCATCTGATAGATAAATACAGTTATTTAATGATTTACTCATTTTATTTTTACCATCTATCCCAGGTAATCTTTTACATATATCCTTATCTGGTGTTATTAAATATGGTTCTACTAACGTTTCTCCATAAATCGAATTAAATGTTCTTACAATCTCTCTATCTTGCTCCAATATTGGTTCTTGATCTTCACCACCAGGAACATATCTAGCATCAAATGCTGTTATATCCGCAGCTTGACTAATTGGATAAGTTAAAAATCCTACTGGAACACTTTTCTCAAAACCTCTGTCTTTTATTTCTGTTTTAATTGTTGGATTTCTTTGAAGTCTTGATAGTGTTACTAAATTCATATAGTACATTGTCAATTCTGCCAATTCTGGTATTTGGGATTGAACAAAAATTACACTCTTTTTAGGGTCTATCCCTACTGCCAAATAATCTAATGCAACTTCAATTAAATTCCTTCTTATTTTTTCAGGATCTCTTGCATTATCTGTTAATGCTTGTAAATCAGATATAAAAATATATGGTATATATTTACCTGATTCTTGCATTGCTACTCTATTTCTTAATGATCCTACATAATGTCCTAAATGCAATTTCCCTGTTGGTCTATCTCCTGTTAATATTATTTGTTTTTCTTCTTTCATATTAGCACCTTTCTACTATTTTATTATATTTTTCTAAACTCATTTATTTTCCATTTAGCTTTAGTAGTTCTAACTTTATCTAACCACTCTTCTCCAGGACCACAAGATAAAATATCTGTGATAATTCTTACCCTATCTTTATTTTGTAATACATAATCAGCTTCAACAGGTATATCATTAACAATAGCAGATACCATTGTATTTCCTATATTAGAATGAATCTTATAAGCAAAGTCTATAGCAGTTGAGCCTTTATGCAATTCTTCAGCATAATAATATGCCTTTCTAATAATTTCAACTTCTTCATTATTATACTCAGCAATTTTAGCGAGTAAATCATTAATAGTTAAATTATTCATATAACACCTCCCTTAAAAGAAAAAGGCACCGAGGCAACAAATCGCCCCGGTGTCAACTTCATTTTAAAAATAAAGAGCATGAAAGCATGATTAAAGAAAATACTGTAATCATTATAATAGATTTAATATTGTATTTTTCTTTAAAAGCCACACTCATAACTCCACCTCTTTAAATATTAGTAATCAATTTATCACTAATATTTAAAGTTGTCAACATATTTTTACAAATAGTTACAAACTCTGCAAATCATATATCTATTTTGCTATTTAAAAGTTTCCAATTTAATTCCCACAAAGCATTTTTATTACTATCCCATTTTAGTTTAATTTTAGCATCTTCATAAGATAACCATTCCATCTTAGTATGTTCATGTGATAATCTTATAGTTTCATTTTTAGCATCTATTCCAAAACAATGTTCATAAATTAAATAAACATCTTCTCCCCATATTAATTCTTTTGTAACATTAATTACAGGAATAGTACTAATAGATTTTAACTCTATAACTTTAGCATTATAACTTATTCCAGCTTCTTCATTTGCTTCTCTTTTACAAGCTTCTAAGAATGTTTCCCCTTCTTCTACTCCACCAGCAATTCCTTGCCATCTTTCAGTCTTTCCTCTTCTACAAAAAATACCATATAAATAGTTCCCTTTTTCATCTTTCTTATAAGGAAATGCTAAAATTTGATGTGGTTGCCTCATATTTTTTCTCCTTATCTTTAACTTTAGTTTCTAATTCTTTATAAACTTCTGTATTACCAATTAAATTTTCACTCATTAAAAGAAATATTTTATATTTTGCTAATAGTATATCACGTTTTTCCTTATCTTTAACAAATGATACATAATCAATATTATCAGTTAAATCTGCACACTTAAGGATAACTGGCTCCATACCATAATCTATGCAGTTTTGAAACATTACTCTAGCCTGCTTCAATTCATCTTTTATATTAGAATCAAAGCTAACTGCACTGACTATATTAGCAATAGATTCTCCAAACTTAATTTTTATATCTTCTTTTGTAACACTTGTATCTTCAAGCAAATCGTGAAGTATAGCAGCTATTACTATTTCTTCACCATAACCATATTGATAAAGTTTATATGCAACTTTAAAACTATGAAACAATACTGGTTTTGTATTATGCCCTGTTTTTCTTAAATTATAAGCTGTATAATGTAAAGCTATATCCATTTTCTTACCTAATTCCATTTTTTCTTGAGTCATTTTATTTCAAATCTTTTCTTTATAATAATATCTATAAACAACAAAACTAATAACCTTAAGCTAGAAAAACAATACTTTTATTATCTTATAATTACAGATTCAAAAAATCTTTCTTGAAACTCTGTTAAAGCTTTTATTTGATCATCGGTATAATTAACACCCTCTGGCACTACAATTATTTTATCATCATCGTCGTTAGTTCTATGAATAACTGCAATGCACCTACCTTTATAATTTTCTACTGGATCAAACACTCCTAATAAATAAGCATCTAACTCTTCTCCATCTCCACTAATTACATTAGGTACATAACCATAATTAACAGTATAAACAAAGCCATGTTTAGGATGTTTAGTTCCTAAAGCTCTATCTATAACAATATTAACTTCCTTACCTATAAAATTTTTAGAATCAATTTTCTTCATTATTATCACCTCTATTTATTTCTTAATATGTAGTAGACTGCAATTCTTTGCTATTTAAATCTTCTAATTTTTTTACTTTCATCAAATTTAATGAATTAGGAACAAAATTAAAGTCATTTTTACTATTCTTATTGTTAAAAAGTAAAAAATAAATATATAACTTAACTATTTCCATGGTTTATTTAATAAATCAATATATATATTATAATTCTTTAATGCTTCTTTTCTTTTTTTCTCTAAACTTCCACTTCTAGGTTGATGATTAATATGATATACACAAGATGATAATACTGGAATAACATAACATCCTTCGGAAATCAGTTTTGCAGAAAAATATGCATCCTCCATTCCCCAGCCTTTAAACTCTGCACTAAATGGTGGATTTGATTTTATAGAAGGTTTATTTAAAGCAATGTTATGACCAGTTACAACTGTTGCAATATTATAAATACCAATTTGAGATCCAAAGCTTAATTCTTTAAAATAGTCAGTATCATCTAAAATTGAAAATTCTTCATTAAGATATGCTTTATCACAGCCAATATGATATTCTTTACCACACGTAATGACTCTACTATCATCAAAATCTGTACAAGAATCAATTCCATTTATTAAGTTATTTATTTTTAATATATCTGAATTAGGTTCAATATTTTTTCGCATACAAATAAATATGGCATTAGGAATCATCTGCAATCTAATACTCATATCATAGATATAATTTTTACTCAAAATTATATCAGAATCCATAAAAATTATGTGATTATATTTAGAAATTGCATAACCAGCATTCCGTGCATTTGATAAGCCCATATTTTTTTCAAAAGAAATTATTTGCAATTCAAAATCTAACATACCCCTAATTGTATCAATATCTTTAATAACATCATTTTCCGATCCATCATCAACAACAATAACTTGAATTTTTTTCTTATCTTCTTTTGAGAGATTTTGACCTTGAATTGATAATAAAGTATATTTTACATTTTGATTGTATACAGGAATTATTATACTTATATTTTTTATTGAATACTTTTTTTTATAAAATGATGTTGTAGATAATAAATCATGATTGACTACATATTTATAATAATATTCTAAGTATGAATAATCATTAGACATATTAGAAATTCTTAATTTAAGTGAAGTACTAGTAGAGCGTATATCTAAACCGGTTTTTATTCCATAATTTTTAATTTTTATATTCAAATTACCAATTTCATCAAATAAATATTCTGGTTTTAAATTATTAGTGATTTTATGTTCATTAATATTGTCATAGCGTTGTAAATTGAACTTGTTTTCGAGTTCGGAGCACAACTGTTCACTCGAGGTTGATATTATTGTACCATGATATGTATCAAACAATAAGGAGCAATCTTCAAATTTTAAAATTGATATATCATTAATATAATATCTCTTTGTAGTATCTAATATTTTAAAAAAATACTTGATGTTTTTGTTTTTTACATAAATTGCTTTTAGTCTATTATTTCTTCTATAACTAATTTCATTATTCAAAATTTCAATTTGAAATGTATCATCTTCCGCAAATATATTTAATCTTCTTTGAATTTGAGGAAGGCTACCATTATTAACTAAATAATTAATTATACTTTTAATTTTTCTTTTATTATTTAATATTAAGTATTTCATATCATTACCCCTCTATTAATATTTAAAATCAAACTCAATATCAGTTATAGGTATTGAAATATTTTTATCATAAAAAGATATATTACTACTATTTGATAAAATAGATTGATAAACTTTATATTCATGCGAATTATTCCAATGTCGCTCATCTTTTACAAACTTATTATATTTTTCTTTATCACTAGGTAAAAATTTATAATGTAATAAATATGAACAAAACATTGCTTTTTCATTTATATTCCAGGGATAATAATAATGATCGTTTGCATAAATTTCATTACCAGTATATAAAATAAAGGGTATTTTTTGTAAACTTGGATTAATACCAAAAACTCTAGACCTTGGGCCACCATAAAACCTTTGTTTATAAGGAACAGAAGTTGTAATTTTATAAGTTCCCTTATCAACATAATTAAAATCTTCAAGATTTCCTTCATATATTTTTTTATTAGTATAAACATCAAGCATTAGTGCTTTAATATATGATATGTTTTTACTATTTATAAACTCTTCTAATTTTGTATTTTCATAATCTTGATAAATAAACAATTCATCAGAATCAACTATTAAAAACTTATTACCTACACCATAGAATTCTAAAATTTGTTGTTTCCAGCCACACATTTTATAACAATTATATTTTTCTTTAATCTCCCAAAATGAAATATTAACTATTTTTTCATATTTTTTTAGGATTTTTGTTGAATTATCTTTGGAGTTATTATCAACTAATACAAAATTTTTAATACCAATATTAATATAGTGATTTATCCATTTCTCTGCAAAACTTTCAAAATCGTTATAAAAACAAATTAAAATAATGCTATCATCAAATTTTTTAGATGTTTTTTGTGTTAAATTTTTAGTACCAAGTCCATTTATTAAATTAGAAAAATATGTATCTTTAAATTCGATGTTATTAAATTCTTTCTTAGCAATCGTAATTAAATTTTTTTTCAAATTATCACTTATATCTAAAAATTCAATTTGTTTAACTCTTTCGTTGATTTTTTTGGATTTAATACTTTTCAGTTTTTTCATATAGTTAAAAAGTGGGTCAAAATCAACATCAATAAATTCTTCCATTTTTCCAGTTTTAATATGGGGAGCTTTAATATTTAGTATCCTTTTTATATAAGAAATAATTGAGCCATGTGAAATAATTATTATTGTATTATTATCAAAATTATTCTTGTAAACATCTTTTAAGAAATCGCATAATCTTATCTCTATATCGTATTTATTTTCACCATATTCCCCAAATCTTACAAAATAATCTCCATCAATCTGTTTTAATCTAGTATTGTCAAGATCGTTATTATTTTTTTTAAAAGAATATTTTCCATAATATATTTCATGTAATCTTTTTTCAATTATTACCTCAGTTTTTGGATATTTTAAATAAAGAAAATGAGCGGTTTCAATTGTTCTAGGAAAAGGCGAAACATAAATTTTATCAACATTTTGTGTTATGTTATTTATAGTTTCTAAAACAGTATTTTTTCCTTTTTCAGTCAAAACAGACCAATATATCTCTTTATCAGATATTAATTCATTAACATTATCAGTCGCTTCACCATGTCTCATAAAAATTATATTCATTTTAATACCTCCAAAATTTCGTTGGTTTTTTTGGGCCAGTCGTAATTATTAAGTACATACTTCCGACTATCCTGTGCTATTTTAAATCTATCAACATCAACTGCTTTTTTAATACCATCAATTATAGAATTAATAGTCGGTTCAACAATAATTCCTCTACCCTCAGCAAGTAGTTCTCTATTCACTTGAGTATTAGTTGCTACTACAGTTAAACCACAACTCATCGCTTCAAGAATTGACCCTTGAAGTCCTTCACCATACTCAGATGGTGATATAAAAATATCCGCCTTGTGATAATAAGTTTCTGTATCAGATACAACTCCTACAAATTCACTATGACTAGAAATACTTTCTAAATGTTTTCTATCTGGACCATCTCCAACTATAATTAATTTTAACTTATATTCTTTATAAAGTTTTTCAAAAGCATATATTATCTTATCAACATTTTTTCTAGAAATAAGCCTACCAACATATAATAATGTTATATCACTATTATTATTCTCTTGAAATTTTTTTAAAGAAAATCTGTTACAATCTACACCTGTTGATATTATATCAATTTCCTCTTTACAATATTTATTCCATGATTTTTTTACTACCTCTGATATAGCAATTACTTTATCATAAACTGATAAAAAACTACCTTGAAAATCATTCTGTTCTTTTGGTACACCACATAAATATAAAACATTTCTAGAAATTATTTTTTTTGGAACAAAAACTGCATCTAAGTTATAATAAGAAAAAATAACATCGTAATTTTTGTTTTGTCCAAAAATATATTCATACAATTTTTGATTATAAAAAATTGATTCAACATTCCAACGGCACCTATCTTCACCAGGTTGAATACTATAAATATATTTAATTTTTGAATCTTGATTTATCTCTATTATGTTAATTTTATCAGAATAATTATTATAAAACTTTTTAAATTGAGCCGTATAATCTAATCCAATACTTTTTGGTGATATTGTAAAAAAGTAAACTTCATTACCTAATTCATAAAAATTAATTGCATGATCAAACGAAATCATTTCAGCACCACCAACAAAATAAGATGATCTTGGCTGATTAATAATTATTTTCATTTCCACTCCTTTTAGAAATATATTTTTTAGTAAGAGATTTTGCAATATTTAAATCTTCAATATGCAATAAATAATCTTGGCAGTAGTTCATCCATGTAGTTTCATATTTTTCTACATCATCAAACTGTATTTTTCCATTTACCATTTCTATTAATTTTTGAATTTCAAAAATTGCCCCTCTATGTGTTATATTTATTGTCTGATGAGATTGAGATAAATCATTTATAATATTTAACACGCCTTTAGCTATACGTACAGACCAATCTGAATGATTTTCACCAAATTGTAAAATTATCTTACGACTTTTATTTTGACCAAATCTATGATTTAAATCGCCATTTTTTCTACAAAACTCAAAATCATCCCAACAACTTTGCAAAAAATTTACTCTTTCTATATGTTCCATACCATCAAAATTAAAACTACCTTGAAATAACTCAGTCAACCCACTATCACTAATATAATTACAATCAATATTATTTTTTGAAAGATATTCACCTATAATCTCAGCAGTCTCTTTGGCTCGTTTTTTAGTTGAATACCTTATAATAACTTCATTAGAATCAATTTTATATATAATTTTCTTTGCTGCTTCCTTAGCGATTTCAATACCATTTTGCGTTAAACTTGTATCATTTTTACCATCAATATAGCTATGATCATCATAACTATGTCTTACTAAAATAAAATCGTTTTTATTCATATTTCACCTCACCATAAAAGATATATATTTATAAAAATAATATAACCATTTTAATTATTTATACTTTTTTTAAAACTTTATTTTTTTTAATCTTATCTTCTAATGGTTTAGTTATATTTTTGTCATATATAACTATTTGTTCATGAAGAGCTCTAGTTAATGCAACATATAACAAATGCATATCAACATCATTATTAATATCATATATATTAGCCGATGCATTATTAATTATAGTACAGTCAAATTCCAATCCTTTAGCCAAAGCAACTGATAATACAAATACTCCATTAGTAAACTTTTCATCCATGCCGGAGATATACTGCGAATTAATTCCCATATTTAATAGTTTAGATTGCTCTTCTTTAGACTCTAACTCATTTTTGCATATAATTGCAATTTTTTGATAACCTAAGTCAAGCCATTCTTTTATTTTGTTTACTTTAATTTCTGGATTATCATTAATATCTGAACAATCAACCTCAGAACCATGTCGTATAACAGGATTAGCATAATGTAACCCGAGTGCGTTTAAAACACTATTAGCAGTTTCGGTAATTTCAGTAGTTGTACGGTAACTTTTGCTTAATTCTAACAAATTACATTTATTATCAAATACACATTTATTAAGTTCTTCCCAAGAACTAATACCTTTATATGGATATATAGCTTGTGCTAAATCACCATATATATTAAATTTAGCATTTGCAAATATTTTCTTTAATACATAATATGTAAAAATACTATAATCTTGAGCTTCATCAATAACTATGTTTTTATAATCATTTTTTTTGTTTGTTAATCTGTAATTTAAATATAATAATGCTGGTATATCTTCAGATGGAATTTGTTTTTTTCTAATAGATTTCAAAGTATATTTTTGAAGCATAGCTATCTCTTCCTTGCTTAAACTAGTTTCAAATTGATCTAATTCGCTAATAAATGATACGTATAATGCCAAGCATGATTTATTGATTGATTTAAAATATTTATCCAATAATTTTGCACCCTGTTGTTTTACTTGTTTCTCTAGCTCCGTACTTTTTTTCACATATTCTTTTCTTACTGGATCATCCATCGACAAATTTATATAAACACTTCTGTATTCCTTATTAAGTTCAGTGTATATTTCTTCTTTTTTTTCTTTAAATAGTGCCTTATAGTATTTACGTGTTCTGTCAAAATCAAAATGTTTTTTATCCTCTCCAAATAATCTTTCTCTTATCATATTAGCAGGAAAAACTACTTTCCCATCTATTTTAAAATCGTCAGTCACTATTTCATTGCCATCTAGACATTTTTTAAAAAAAATATCTAGCAAATTACAGTATTCAAAACTTCCTTTAAAGAAGCTAATATTTTTTTGCATTTGTTGTTTTGTATTATTAAGTCGTACTTCTTCACTTAAAGACAGATTTATATTTAAATAATCATTCATCAATTCTAGTAAAGTTTTTTGTTCAACTGGCTTAGATTCTAATTCAGGCAAAACAGAAGATATATAATTTAAAAAATAATCATTTGGTCCGATAACCAAAAAGTCATTTGATTTAATTTGGTCTTTCATGGCATATATTAAATAAGCTATTCTATGTAAAGCAACAGAAGACTTACCACTTCCAGCAACACCTTGCACAATTATATCTTGATTATTTAATCTTATAATAAAATTTTGCTCTTTTTGAATTGATGAAATTATAGTTTTCATTTTATCATCAACGTTAGCATTTAAATAAGGTAACAATAGTTCATCATCAGTAACTAGATTAGAATCTATTGCATTAATTAGATGTCCATCTTTTATTATTATTTGTCTTTTTAATAACAAATTACCATTTTGAATACCTGATGATGAATTATACGATACTGGTCCAATTTCACTATCATAATATAAACTGCATATAGGACTTCTCCAATCATAAACTACTAAATTGTTATTATCAGTAATTGCAGATTTACCAATATATATAGGCAATATTTTATTACTACCTGTACTTTGAAAATTTATTCTTCCAAAATAAGGACAATTTTTAGCTCTTTCTAATTTGTCTATTTTTTCTCCAATATTAAAAAGTTGCGAGTTCAAATTAAAGTGTGTACCTCTTAATCTGTCTTCAAATGAAAGTTTAATAGAATCATTTTTCAACTTTTCAGTATCGCATAAAGATTTTTGCAATTCAGATTCAATAACTTTTTCTACATAATCCAAATATTTATTTTCTTCATCTAATATTTTACTCATAAGTTCAACCTTCTTTCGTGTGTTATATATAATTTAAAATAAAAAACATCCATTGTCAAATATACCTAATAAATAAGCGTCTAACTCTTCCCCATCATCACTTATTACATTAGGTACATAACCATAATTAACACTATAAACAAATCCATGTTTAGGATGTTTAGTTCCTAAAGCTCTATCTATAATAATATTAACTTCCTTACCTATAAATTTTTTAGAATCATTTTTCTTCATCATTAGCACCTCTATTTATTTCTTTATATGTAGTAAACTGTATATCTTTACTACTTAAACTTTTTAATTGTTCTTTAAGAAAATCTGGTTTAATTGATACTATTCCTAATTCTTTTAATTCAAACCACTTAAACACTAAATGCTCTTGCTCTTCTATTCCATTAAACTCTCCCTTAGTAAGTATCCATTCATTATCTTTAATTAAAACTTTATGTCCAAAAATAAACTGATGATACTTATCTTTGCCAAATTCAAAGAAATACTCAGATACGATTGCTATATCGCTAACATTAAAATGAACTAATCCTAGTTCTTCTTTTAGTTCTCTTGTAATAGCTTCTTTAGTTGTCTCTTCTACTCTTATTTTCCCTCCTGGCAGAGCCCAAAACTTGTCTTGCTTTCTTTTCTAAAATAAAATCTTGTCATTAAATATAATAATTGCAACTGCACGACAATTAAAGACTGTATCATCTATTTTAAATTTTATATCTGCTCTTTCCATAAGTATTTTCTCCTCTTATAATAAACCACTGACTACTTAAGTTTATTTTCTATATACCATTTTGCAAAATCATCTTTAGCTGTACCCCAAAAACTAGCTTCATACTCATAATCAATATCTCTAAGTTCACTTAATGTTCTTGTTTCCCCGTCTGGTATATAAAACTTATCATGCCATCTTCCTCTTGTTCCTCTTGCTTCTTTAGCAATAGTACCAGTACCTCCTCCAGTAAAGACTACTGGTTCTTTTCCTGGTTCACAATAAGCAAAAGTGTGTTCAATCCTAGCTTTTCTATTGGTTTCATTTTTTAATAGTTTTAAAAACTTGTCTATCCCTATCTGCTTATCAAAGTAAGCATTATACGGTCCAGGAAGTCCTCCTAAAGCATCAATATATAGTCCTGAATCTGACTTTAAAACAGGACAATTTAATTTTTCAGTAGCATACTTTGCACTAAAAGCTGCTACTTCGCCACAAGTTTTTGCTTGTATTTCAATTACTTCAAAATCTGGATTCATTATCTCTAATTCAAATCCATATGCCTTTTTAAAAAACTCATTCGCTTCCTCCATCTTATGAGGATTAGTTGTTAAATAAATTAGTTTACTCATATCAATCTCCTAATTATTATACTTTTTAAAAACTGGTTTACCATCTTCAAATACCACATATCTATTATAATACTTTTCATAGTATTCTTTAAAGATAAAATATCCTGTATCAATACCATTACCTTTCTCCATAATACTTTCAAATTCTTTTATAGAAACCCATTTAACATCTTGAACTTCATCCTCTTGTAATTTTAAATCTTTTATATCAATATTAGATTTTAATAAAAATACTTCAACAAAATCATTTATTCGAGCATATGAACCAATAAATCTTAAATCTTCCTTATTTACTTGTATTCCTAATTCTTCATCTAACTCTCTAATTGCCCCTGTAATTGCATTCTCACCTAAAAGAGCGCCACCAGATACTGTTTCCCACTTATTCGGATATTTTTTAGATGTAGAAGCTCTCTGTTGTATCAATAGTTCATCATTATCATTAATAATCCATACAAAGCAAGATAGTCTAAATTCTCCTTTTATTAACTCTTTTCTATCTTTAGTATAATTTAATTTCTCATGTTTGTCATTATAAATATCAACTAATTCCATAAGTATCATCTCCTAATTAAGTTTTAGTATTTTATTTTTCTTTTTTAAATATTTATTTTCATACCAATTTATAAATTCATCTGTTGCAGATGTATGATTATCATGACGATGATTTCTTTCATAATCACTCATTTCTGCTAAAGTTTTATCATGATTTAAGGGAATAAAAACACTCCATAAATTAGATTTAGCCTTTCTTTCTATATTACCACGTATTGATAGTGATAAAGTACCTTTACTTTCCCCATAAAAGGTATAGTAATCATCCCCATCATAAAAGGTTAAACAATCAATGAATTTACAAGCTCTATTAGTTACATCTTTCATAACTTCAAGCAAGTTATCTATATTAGAACTAACTCCACTTCTTTTAACAAAAGCACCTGGATAATTAGGGTTATTAGGATAATTTTCAATATAAAAACCTGTATCTGCTACAAAAACAGGTCTACCTACTATTTCATATGCTTTTCTTGCTTTTTCTTTTGATATAACTTCAATATCATTAATCTCTGGTTCTTTCATATCATATTTAAAATAATTAATTGGTACACCAACTCTTTCAAATTTTTCTTTTACAGAAATATATTTACCATAATTTCCTGTAACATAAGTTAAATCTTCCATATCACTTCTCTCCTTTCTTAATTACATATTAACAAAAGAAGAGGAAATATATATGTCAGTTATTAAATTTCTCTAATAATTTTATAGACTTTATTCTATTTATATAAAAGTGCCTTATTTCTTCTTTTAATTCACAGTAGGCAGCAACTCCCCATTCATTACCTAATAAAATTAAATCATATGGCCTAATAGTTCTTTTAGATATATCTTTCTTATCTTTAGAATAATACTCAATAAAACATTTTTTCTTTTCTTTAATCGCTCTATTTATTAAATTAAACATCTCTTTATTCTCAACATTTATATTATTGGGAGTAATAAATCTTTTAGGCACATTTATATTTTGATTTAAAACATATCCTCCATAAGGTCCTTTAATAGTATCTATATAAATACCTGCTTTTTCTAAATCCTCTTTATAAACTCTTATCATTCTAGGACTTACTTCTAACTTTTCTGATAGTTCTGCAATAGTATATTTTCTTCCAGTACTTAAATATTCAAGCATAGTAAGTACATTACTTACTTTAGACATTTTTTTCACCTACAATCTCATCAAAATATGGATTAGCATCAAATTCTCCTTTATTATATAATTCTTTAATTTTTTCACTACTAGCCCAGATACAATCGCAGACTTCTTCTTTTTGTAATTTAATATTATTCAAACTAACATTGCTTTCAAACAACCAAACATCAAGAATATCATTACAACCTTCAAAAAATCTTTTTGCACTACCTATTAATTTACCTTTTGATTTATCTAAATCAACATTTAACTCTTCTTTAGCTTCTCTAACTGCGGCATCTACTGATTCTTCACCAAGTAAAACAGAACCACCAGTAGCCTCCCACATTAAAGGATGAGTTTTATTTTTAGATCTTCTACTTATCAGAAATTCATCATTATTATTTTTAATCCAAACATTTACTACCAAATGAAATTCATTATCATTTAACCTTGAACCTCTTGTAACTATTCTATTTAGTTTCCTTCTGTTTTCATCATATAAATCCCAATATTCCATGATTATTTCTCCTCACCTATTACTAATATTATATATTCTTGTTTTAACAACTACAACAAAAAAAGGAAAGAATTAATCATTATTCTCTTCTTTATAATAATATCTATAAGGCCTTGCATTAATATTTAGATCATTCATAAATATTCCTAAATATCTAGTTCCATCTTTAGATGTTTCTTGATATAAACGATTATCAACTATTTTACCATTATTTTCTATAATTAAATAATCATCTCTCCAAGTTACATTATCATAGTTTGTAGTACCATCTCTATATAAAATTAATTCTTTATACTTAGTATCAGGCATAAAATGTTCTTTATTAGGATTAAATAATTTAGGAGGCTCTACTATCTGCCCTTGTAATATCCACTTACCAACATATTTAGAAGCATAAGTAGGTTCAGAAGATTTAAACTTCTCTTCTATTTTTTTCATATGTATTAAAGCATCTTCATTTTCTTTAGTTAAGTCATATGCTTCTACATAAATATCTGTTTTATCACCATTATATATTTCTATAAATTCTCCTCTTATTTGAATATTATTGTTATTTGCATACTTAATCATTTCTTTATAAGTATCTATTACCTCATCATTACTAGATGTATGTAATAAAGTTTCTACAATATTATCAGTTAATACTTCTAATCCCATACTTTGAAGTTTATTAATAAAACCATAATTAGTTTTTAAATCATCATTTAAGACTCTACCTATAAAACAAGTAATATCACTTTCTTTAAAACCTACTTCATAGCTAATTAAAACACTAGGTAGATTAGTATAACATTTTTCATCAATTTTCTTATCAATAAGTTCTAATTCTTTCTTAAAATCATCTCTTGTCTTTAATAAAATAAATTCTCCTATCATAACAAATTTAGGATTTTTAATTAATTCCATATAAACTCCCCCTCTTAATTTATTTTTTATCTCTTCTAATTTCTTTAGCTTATCTTGATAATCTTCAGTTAGTTTTTTAACTTCTTTAATAATATTATTATCCTTAGGATTATCAAGAATATTCTTTATTTCTTTTAATGTAAATCCTGCTTCTTGTAATGTTTTAATATTATAATAAGTACTAACTTGTTCTTCACTATAATATCTGTAACCTGTAAAGTCATCTACTTCTTTAGGTATTAAAATACCCATTTTTTCATAATGTCTCAGTGTCTTAATAGTACACTCACAAAGATATGAAAATTCACCTATTCTATACATAGTCTTCCTCCTTTCACCATCACTATAGCATTAACCTTAAGGGGAGAGTCAATAGTTTTATTTGATTATATTTTTGATTTATTTATATAGTCATCATAATTTCCTAAATACTCTTTAATACCATTATTTTCTATATAAAGGATTTTTTTGGCAATTTCATTAATAAAGTACCTATCATGTGATATAAATAAAATCGTTCCAGGATATTCCTTTAAAGCTTCTTCTAATACTTCTTGAGTTGTAATATCAATATGATTTGTTGGTTCATCCATTATTAATAAATTGACGTTCTTTTGCATTAATTCAAATAATTTTAAACGTACTTTTTCACCACCTGATAATGTACCTACTCTTTTGAAAACATTTTCTCCATTGAACATAAATTTTGCTAAAGAAGCTCTTAAATGTGTTTCAGAACCGTAATAACTCTTTCTAGCAGTGTCTAAAATAGTAGCATTATCATCTTCAAAATTAATTGTTTGTGGAATATAACCAATTGAAACATTACTACCAATTCTAATATTATTATCATCTTGCTCATTTTCATACAAATTCATTATATATTTAATTAAAGTTGATTTACCACTACCATTTTTCCCCATTAAACAGGTTCTATCTTTAAATACAACATCAAACGAAACTTGATTTAATAAGTCTTTATCATCAACAGATAAATCAAAATCTCTCACCATTAACACTTGCTTGCCAGATCTATCATTCATTTGAAAGTTTAATGGAATTTCTTTGGCAGTTTCCGGTTTTTCCAAAAGTTCCATCTTATCTAACCTTTTTTGAATACTGGCTGCTCTTTTGAAGAAAGACTCTCCACCTGGATATGCAAGTTTTCCAAACTCTTGCAATTGTTTTATTTTTCTTTTCATTGCTTCTATCATTTTTTGTTGATCTTTATATTGTTCAAACTCGGCTAAAATTCTCCTCTCATTTTCTTTTAAATAATATGAATAATTGCCAAAGAAAATTTCCGATTTACCTCTTTCAATCAATACAATTTTTGAAACTACTTTATCTAAAAAATATCTATCGTGAGAACATAATATAATTGTTCCTGTATAACTTTTTAAATATGATTCTAACCATTCTAAAGTATCAATATCAAGATTATTTGTAGGCTCATCTAATAGTAAAACATCTGGATTAGATAGCATTATTGATGCTAAATTAACAATTGTTTTTTCTCCTCCAGATAAAGTATTAAATTTTCGATTCAACATATCTTCACTTATTCTAAATTTATTGCATAATTCACTTATTTTAGAATCAATATTATAACCATCTAAATCCATAAATCTTGTTTGCAGTTTTCCATAACGTTCTAATATATGTTCTAGCTTATCTGGCTCTGCTGTTGCCATCTGCTCTTCCAAATCTTTCATATAAGCTTCAATTTCAAAAATATCTTTAAAATCCCTTGTTAAAATGTCCTTAACTGTACAACTATCACTAACAACTGGTGGCATCTGAGATAGCAAACGAACATTAGCACCTTTTCTAATACTAATACTACCAGCATCAAGATTTTCTTCTTTTGTAATTAGTTTAAACAATGTTGTTTTGCCACAACCATTAGGACCAATTAAGCCTATTTTTTCTCCTGATGTAACTTCTAAAGCAAAGTCATCTAATACATTTTTAAAACCGTAATTCTTTTTAGCATTAGCTATTGAAATATCTGTCATATCAATTCACTCCTCATAGAGATTAATTATATGAAATTTCAATCAATTCCATCCAATAAAGATATTTTTCATTATAATCTTTAATGTTGTAGCCCTTTAGAAATTTTTCATATTCGCTTTCTAAATGATTTATTTTTAAACTTTTATTTAAAACATAAATATCAAAATACTTTGTTGAAATAGAGACATTTCCTAAATCGATATAATAATATTTATGTTTATTAACTAAAATATTAGTTAAACTAAAATCTCCATGTATTAAAGAATCATCTTCAGGTTTATTTCTTTTCAAAAATTCAATTAAATCTTTTTTTGAATAATCTTTAAAGTATTCACTACGCAACTGATAAACTACATCAATTTTATCTAGGGCATTACTTAACAAATTTTGAGTTGAAAATTTATTAAGTTTAGAATTTTTCGAATAATTTTGATGTAATTTTTTTAATTCAATACCTAATTCATATCCAAAATCTTTAAATTTATATAATGGCTCTCCTTCAATATATTCTCTTAGTAAATATTCTTTACCATCATATATATTATAATAATAAACATTAGCAACATTCATTTTACCTTTTAAATACTTTAAAACTTCGTATTCTTCCTTTAAAGCATCAGAACCTTTGATATTTTGAATTTTCAAGATAGCATCATCATTGTTCTTAGTTTTAACTCGGTATACTAAACATCCAGAAAGGCCTAATTTTTCTTGTTCTAATGTTTCAATTTTTATTTTTTCTAGTAATATTTTATCATTTATTTTTGCTTCACTTTCTAACTGTTTTATTCTACAAACTAAATAACCATTATCTATATTATAATTTTTATTAACATATTGAATAAATTCTTCTTCAGTATCATATACTCCAAATTTATCTAAACTTGTAATTTTTAATGCATCTTTTATATTTGAATATTTCTTTACAGAAGTTATTTGTATTTCCAAAGTTTCGTTTGTAGTATTATTTATTAATGTACAATTTTCTAAATACTCTAAAATCAAATCACTATCAAATATTTTATACAACTGTTCATCATTTTTGATTTGTTTAAATTCTTTCTTACTACACTTAATTATTTTTTTCATTTTTTATCATTCCCCGTATAACAATATTGTTTTTTATTTAAAATTAACTTCAAAATATGTAAAAACATTTTCACTAGGAACAGTTAATTTAAATAGAAATTTATTATTATCTAGTTTTAAAACATAAAGACTTGTTAATTTATGAAACATATCATCTTTCTTATCAGTTGGTAGATAAAAATCTAAAAAACCTGACTTATCTTCATTAGGCTTTTTAATAAATGCTTCTGTTTCTAACATATATTTTGTAATATCCTCTATTCTATTATTAAAATTATTTAATGTTTCTAAATCTAATTTAAGCATAAAACTAACAAAGGCATCTTTATTATTATCATCAACACCTGATATTTCTAAACATAGCAAAGGACTTAAAAACTCCTTACCTCTTTTTCCGTCTACAAATTCAACACTCTCCATATTATCATAATAATAAGTAACTTTAGCATCTGTTATGTCTTTACCATCTATTTCAAAAACATAATCAGGAAAATTTAAAACTTCTTCTACTTCCTTTGTTTTATTAATATTTCCAATTTTACCAACATAAGCTTTACTCATTTATATCTCTCCTTCCTTTAATTACTAAATGTTAAACCATTATCATTACTAACTAACACTATTTTTTTTAAATCATTCCCTACTGGAACAGATACATCTAAAACTAACTTATCATCTTTAAGATAAGGTGTATTATTAATATAATAGTAATCTAAGTTACCATAACCATTTATAGTAATAGAAACATCATTAAAAGACTTACCTCCATCAGTAGTAACTAAGAACTTTTTATATCTATTATCACGTCCTAATAGTCCTAAGTCAAAGATAAAACCAATATTCTCATTAACAAAAGTAACATCAGTATCTCTATTTACAACTAGATATTTATCATCGTTTTCTAAAATATTTTTAAAATTCAAGCCATTATCAGTAGATTTTTCTACAATAATTATATCTTTACCTGCTAAAGCAGAATCAATAACTCTTACTCTAATTATATCAGTTTTATTAAATCTACTTTCATATATAATACTTGATAAAAAGCTTCCTATTGTAGTAGAACCATAACTACCATTTTTAACATCTATTTTTTCTATTTCTTCTTCAATATTTTGACTATATGTATAGTTAATTAAATCTCCCTCATCATCAAAAAACTCTGTCATTGAATAATTTTCTTTACTAATCTCTTTATCATAGCGCATTTTCTTTCTTAAAGTATTACCTCTAACAAAAGGATTAATATAGTCATAATAGAAAACAGAGTCACTTGATAAAAATCTACTTCTTGATTCTACCATCTTTTTATTATATAAAGTAACTGCACTTTCTCTATCTCCTAAAAAATAACCTAAAACTAGAAAAAACAATATAACAGTTACTACTTCAATAAATATATATGACGTAAAAAGCTTAATTTTCTTTTCTTTCTTAGTCTTATATATACTTATAATACCCAAAACTATAGTTAATAAAATTATTATAATAGAGATAAGTTTAATAACACCAAAATATGTATAATTATAATGAGCAAGGACTAGGTAGCCAATAAAATATAATATTATATAGATAACTCCATAAAATAAAGGACTTTTTAATAAAGATCTCATTAGATATTCCACTCCTTTAATTTATTATACTATCTTTTTAATACTTTGGCATAATTATTATTTTTTGACTCAGTTCTTTGACATATACTACGCTTTACTATATAATGTTTTTGAATCACTTAAAGTATGAATATGCGTAGGGTGATGTCTAATTAAAATATCTAAAGTGTTCATATTTGAACACTAAAGGAGTCGATTTCGACTCCTTTTAAAGTTGTACTATTCTTTAATTATTCTCTTACTACAGTAATAGGTAATTAGCAAGTATCCTCCATAGATTACTACAAGTAGTAATGCTGTTAGAACTATTGCCAGTAATAAACTTTCATTACCAAATGTTTCTAAGATATAATTACAGAACATAATACCAAAGATTGAATGGATGATGGCAATTACAAGTGGTGCTAAGAAAAATATTGCTATCTGTCTAAACAAAGCTTTATTAATTAACTTTTCATCGGCCCCTATTTTTCTTAACATCTTAAATCTTTCTTTATTTTCTGTCGCTTCACTTAACTCTTTTAAAGCAAGTATAGCAGCACTACTTATTAAAAAGATTACACCAAGATATAGACCAATAAAGGTTACTAAAGCACCAAGACCTACACTACCTTCATATATAGAAAGTCTTGTACCGGCACTTATTGTTGAACCAATATTTAATAAGGCATCACTTTTACTTAATAATAAATCTTCTATTTCTTGTTTTTCTTCTTCTGTATCAGCTTTATAATTAGCGTACATATACTCATCTTCTACTGTTAAATTACTAACAGCATTATCAGGTACAATAAAGACACCAGCATTAATATGACTATTAGATATTACTAAAAAACCATCTTTACATTTATCATACTTAGGATAATAAGTCTTACCATCAATAATAATAGGAGTATTTAATCCTAAGGCAGCATTTCTAACACTTACCATATTATCATAATCTGCAATTATTAGATATTCATCAGAGTCTAAAGTATAAGTATCAAGTCCTAGTAGTTTGGCAGCTTTATTATAATCACTAACAGTAACAATCTCTTCTACAGCATCATATGTCATAAATGGATATTTTTCTTTCATATAACTATAAGTACTACCTAGAGTATCTTTTAAAGTAAGATTAGGTGTTGTATAAGTATTAATACCTACTATATCTTTATAATAATTATTTATATTAAATCCTACACTATTTAAATCATCTTCTATACTTATATAAGAGTTATTTATCTGCTGTTCACTATATCCATACTCTTCCATATACTATCTTGGTATATTTTTAGTTTTTAATAGTTGAATATCAATAGGTGCTAGTTCTTGTAAGTTAGATGTCATAGCATTTTTCATAGACATGCAACTAGAAAAGACACAGATTGTTACAAATAACATTAAACATATAACAGTCATAGAAAATACTGTAGTATTAATCTTACTACTAAACTGTTTTATCGTAAAACTATTTAAGCCTTTATAATAAAACTTTTTAAAGTGTTGTAATACCCTTAAGACAAGTCCTGAAAGTGAGAAAAATAGTAAAAATGTTCCTACAGCGCCAAGACCTATTGGTAAAAAGACTTGCCAAGTTTCTCTTAAGTTTTCTACGTTAGCAGTTACTTGATAATAAGCATACCCTAACATAACAACTGCTATCACAAAGATAACTATACATAGATAAGGATTTTTTAACTTAATAGTTTCCGTCTTCTTATTAGCATTTATTAAATCTATTAACTTACACCGTGATACACTAATAGTATTAAATATCATAACAAGTAAGTACATTATACCAAAGTAAATTATTGTCTTAATAATTGCATTAGTACTTATAACAAAGGTAAATTCTGTAAGGTCTGCTTCAAACATATTAGCAACAATAACACTCATAACTTGTGATAAGGCACAACCAAGTACTAGTCCTACTACAAGTGATAATAATCCTATTAAGAATGTTTCTACTACTAGTATTTTAGAAATCTTTCCCTTACTCATACCAAGAGTCATATAAATACCAAATTCTTTATTCCTTCGTTTCATTAAAAATCTTGAAGCATAAATTATAAGAAAGCCTAGAACAAAAGAAACAAAAACTGATACACCACTTAACATATTTAACATTAAGTCTATTATATCTCTAGTACTCTCTGATACTTTCATCATAGCAGTTTGACTATCTATAGCATTAAAAACATAAAATATAGCAACACCAAGAACAAGGGTAAAAAAGTAGATAGCATAATCACTAACACTTTTCTTTATATTTTTAAAAGCTAGTTTAAAGAGCATCATTTAAATCCCCTCCTAAAAGGGTAACTACATCAATAATCTCATCAAAGAACTCTTTTCTAGTCTTTTCACCCCTTATAATCTCATTAAATATCTTACCATCTTTAATAAAGATTACACGTTTTGCATAACTAGCAGTAAAAGCATCGTGAGTAACCATTAAAATAGTAGCATTTAACTCATCATTTAAGTAATTAAAACTATCAAGTAACATCTTACTGGATTTAGAATCCAATGCTCCTGTAGGTTCATCTGCAAGTATAAGCTTAGGCTCTGTTATAATCGCTCTAGCACTAGCAACTCTTTGCTTCTCACCACCACTCATTTGATAAGGATATTTGTTTAGAATATGAGTTATTCCTAATTTTTTAGCAGTATCTTTAATAAGTTTATCTATTTCTTGATATCCTTTATCTTGAATTGAAAGGCTTAAAGCAATATTTTCATAAGCAGTTAAGGTATCTAATAGATTAAAGTCTTGAAAGATAAAACCTAACTCTTCCCTTCTAAACTTATTTAAATCATTCCCTTTTAATTTAGTAATATCTACTCCATTCATATAAATATGACCTGAAGTTACTCTATCAATAGTAGAAATACAGTTAAGTAAAGTTGTTTTACCACTACCAGATGATCCCATAATAGCGACAAATTCACCTTTACTTACTTCAAAAGAAATATTATTAATCGCTTTAGTTAAACCACTTCTTGATCCATAATATTTCTCAATATTCTCAATCTTTAATAAATTTGACATAAATTCTCCTCCTTACACAAGAAAATATACTACTATTTATGTCATTTGTCGTTCGTTTAACCTTACAGAACCTTACTTTTTTGTAATACTTAATGTTTTAGGTTTGTCAACAAAACAATCATTTTTTATAAAAGCTGCTTTGGTGTAATAATTACAAGACTCATATTCACAAATATGACTTATATTCATACCTAACCTAAGTTTTATTTCTAATCCAAGAATTTCGTCAAAACTATTTACTAATATAGTATTAAGTAAAATAGGCATTCTATCATTAGAATATCCATTAAAATCATTAATTACATAGCATCCTTCTAAATAACACCATTTAATATTATTAACTCTTTGTGGATCTATTCGTGCTTTTGTACCACTTAGATCTGAATTAAAGAGATTAACATCAGTAAAATCAATAGAACTTAAATTTAAACCCTTAAAGTCTATATAACTGAAATTCTTATTTATAATCCTATAAATCGTATAACTATTTAATCTATCTTGGTCTAGTGAACTTATTATTCTATCTTTAGACTCATACTCATATACTTTATCTACAACTTTCTTCATTGTATAAAAATTGCCAAAATATGAGAAATCTACTTTTTCATCTTCAAAAAAATTATCTGTTAATCTAAAATGCTTAATTAAATACTTCTTTATAAAAAAGTTTAAAATTTTCTTTTCTCTTTTTAAATTACCATTATTTCTTAATACTATACCATGCTTATTACTAATAATAGTATTATAAAAGTTTTTAATAGAAAAAAGCAAATTATTTACACCACTTACATCATCAACCTCTACTATGTCATTTTTAAATTCTTCATCTATAACTATTTCTTCTTTATTATCTGTAACATAAACCCTTTCTATAATATCTCTTAAATTATAACAGTTTATATTTTTATCAAATATTATATTTTTATTTTCTAAAAACCTCATAACACTGTCTTTTAAATAACTATTTTTCTTTAAATTATTATATTCTTCTAAATAATCATACTTATTGTCTTTATAATCTTTTAGTATCTTTTTTAAGATTAAATCATAATATTTAATAATTACTTTTTCTTGAATATCTACATCATAAATATACTCAAGGATATTTTCTACATTATTGTATACTGCATCAAAAGTTTCATCTATATTGATATCTAAATCCCAGTTTTCAGTTACATCAATAAGAGATAGAAATAATGTACACCAATTTAGCTTAATAGAAAGAAAATTAAGGTTAATACTTAACTCATGTTCACTATCAATATCCACAGTTAAATGCAACTTATCTTCAGGTATATTTAACTCACTTTTTTTATGTTTTTCATAATTACCAATTATAGTATCTAATTCATTATAATAGTTACTAACATCAATTCCATATACTTTTGTTCTATCTAATACACTTTTCAAATAATTAATTTCATTAATATTTTCCATTTGAATACAAGACATATAATCACCTTCAGAAACATTTTTTATTATATACTAATACAATACGAAACAATTATCAATAGTTTTGTAAAAGCTGTAGGTAAACTAAAGTTTTTTTAGGCTAAGATACATTATAAAAATCTTTCTTATAAATTGTAATAGTAACTTTAGTATATTCATCCACTTTGGAATCAATCTCTATTTTATGTCCAAGACTTTTACATAACTCTTTACATAAATAAAGCCCCATACCTGTAGATTTAGAACTATTAACTCTACCATTATTGCCTGTAAAAGTCTTACTAAAAACACGAGGTAAATCACTTTTGCTAATACCTTTACCATTATCATAGATTGTAATAGTAACAAAATCAGCATAATCTTCACCAGATATTTCTATAATAGAATCTTTATCTTTTTTATATTTAATACTATTACTAACAATCTGATTAATAATAAACTCTAACCATTTAGAGTCTGTCAATACTTTTAAATTACAATTATCTACTTTAAAGTCTATACCTAAAGCAAGTAAATCATCTTTATTTCTTAAGGCTACATTTTTAATAATAGTATCAAGACTCCACTCTTTAATTAAATAATCGTTATTAGCATTTTCACATCTTACATAATAAAGAATTTGTTCTACATCATCTTCTATTCTCTTTAATTCTCTTAAAGTATTTTTATCTTTTCTATTAATTAAGGTAAGACTTGCAAGAGGAAGTTTAACTTCATGTATCCATAACTCTATATATTCTTTAAAGTCCTCTTGTTTATTTTTTAGGTTACTAATCAAATCATGTTCATTTTTATTAACTTCATCTAAAACATCATAAAGTATCTTACCTTCTAAAAAGTTAGGAACAAGAACCATTTCTATTAAAAGATATTTTTTATCTAAAATATTTAATTTATCAAGTAATTCACTATAGAATTTTCTTTTCCTAAAATAATCAAAAAATAAAATAACAAAAAAGATTACAATAGAAAAAACAGTTATAAAGATAATGATACTACTAGATAGTTTTAAAGCGATTAAGAATAATATCAAGATAATTATATAAATAATAAAGATTATAAAGGCATATAGTTTATCTTTTAAATAAGTACTTAATTTCATTTTAATAAATAACCTTCTCCCTTTCTTGTAACAATAACGTCATTATATCCCATATCATAAAGTTTTCCTCTTAATCTACTAATATTAACTGTCAAAGCATTATCATTTATATAAAGATCACTATTCCATAAATAACTCATTAAATCATCACGATTTACTATATTTCCTCTATTATTTAAAAGATAAGTAAAGATTAACATTTCATTTTTAGTTAAATAAAACTCATTACCATCTTTAACAACAATACCTTTATTAGGATATATCTTTAAATCATCATACTCTAAATAATCAAAGCTTTTCTTCATTCTCTTAAAAATATTATTAATTCTAAGTAATAGTATTGTAGGGTTATAAGGTTTAGTAATATAGTCATCTGCTCCATAACTAATAGATAGTACTTCATCTATAGTTTTATTACTACTAGTTAGCATAATAACTGGAGTATTTACTTTATCATCACGAAGACTTTTAAGTAATGTTTCTCCATTTAGATAAGGAATATTTATGTCTAAAAGAATTAAATCAGGATTTAATTTAATAATCTCTTCTTTACTATTTTTAAAGTCTGTTAATATCAACACCTCATATCCTGAATTAGATAATAAATTAGAAAGCTCATCTCTTAAAGTTTCATCATCTTCTACAATTAATATTTTCTCCATAAATTTCACCCAATAATAGAATATCAAAAAAATTAACTTTATGCATTAAAATTATTGATTATTAACTAATATTAATGTATATTATTTGTAGAAGAGGTGATAATTTCATTCTGTTACATTTGTAACGGGAACGTCGCCTCTTTAATTTTTTTAATTTTAGATTTACTTGCGTATCATTTAGTACTTATGATATATTAGTGGTAAGAGAAGCGGATATCACACCTCGGTATAATACTGGGGCATCCACTTCTTTTAACTTTTTCTTGCATATAATCTATAAATTATGATATATTATCAATAGAAGAGGTGGTTATTTTATTCTGTTACTTCTTGTAACGGGATTAACACCTCTTTATTTTTTAAATTTTTCTTGCATATTATTTAGTACTTATGATATATTAGTTGTAGAAGAAGTGGATATCATACCTGGGTTTAATGCTCGGGCATCCACTTCTTTTAATTTTGTATTATAAATATAATAATTACCATTTCTTTCAAGTATATCAATAATAACATTATATAAATTATCATTGCAGAAAATTATTTTATTAAAATAATACCAATGATTATTTTGCCTATGGCTATCACTTTGTCCTGCATAATGCTCTAAACTTTGTCTTTTAAAATTAGCATTAGATATTAAAGGTATGAAATCATTGCTAAAAGCAATATCTTGTCTTTTTTTAAATTCATTAAACGTTTCTAGTTGACCATGGCTATGCCTCAACTGAGTAAAGTTTTTCCTTGTTGTTTTATTAATCAAAGCCTTTATCTCTTCCCCATTCAGAAGATAAGATATTTCTTTACCCTGATACTCTTGTTTAAAGAGTTCATTTATATACTCTTCCCTTTCTTTCCTAGTATATTTGTCTAAATTTTCATCAAGCTCATATATTTCTATCGAGCCAACTTTTTTCATGCTCATAAATGTTCCTCCTCATATATATAATTAACGAGAAACATTTTTTTGCTCCAAAAATTAAAAAGATACCTATATTAAAGTATCTTCATAAAAAAGATTATATGTATTGGTATCAGATAAAATTTAAAGGTTATCTAGTTATTCTACTTGTAATTAAAAAATGCTCCAAAAGGCCTGAAACTAGGCTAATTTCCAACAATTGTACTTAAACCCTAGTTTTACTAAAAAAATCATAAACTTTTTTATTTATTATCACTCTCCAATTTCTTTTGAAAGCCTCTTTCTTCTTGGTTTTCTTTTTTATTGATATCATTAAATAATAATAGCATTCCTAATCTAGGAAATTTTGTTCCTTTAAATTCCTCATGAACTTCAGTTAAAGGCATAATGTCTATAACATATGGTAAATTAAAATATTCAGTGTCTATACCTGCTTTAAACCCTGTAAAAATTTCTTTATACTTCTCCCCTTCTTTTTCAAAAAGATATTTTATTTCAGTTTCTTTATTCATAGGTCCAGAAAAATCTACATTATCACTTGAAACCCATTTTAATCTTGCTAAATATAACTCATCAGCATTATATCTTTCTTTCATAGTATATTTTTCCTGTGAATCGTTGTTATCTCTAACGTCAACAACATTCTTTTTCTTTTTGCCAAACATAAATTAACTCCTCCTGTTTTTTTATTTTATTCTAGCACATCTATTAATTTTTAGAAAGATTATTTTAACTACAAGCATCTATTCCTAATATCTCTACATTATAAGTATTATCCCCGACTTTATAACTAACTTTATCTCCTACTCTTTTACCATAGATTGCAGAACCTAAAGGACTATTAATGGTAATACTATTATCATCTATATTACTATTAATATCACCTGTTATTATATATTCTTCTACTATCTCATCATCAATAAATAATAACTCTACTTTCATATTAAGACTAACTGTTCCGTTAGATTCTTTATCTACAATAACTATATCTTTTAACATACTTTTCTTTTTATTATACTTTTGAAACAGTTCTGCTTCCTTATGCATAGTCTCTTCATAAGCAAAGTTATCGTGCCAACCATCTCCATAAGCATCATCACTTGCATAAATACTCATAAGTTTAGCATTCTCATCTATTTCCTTTTTAATATTTTCAAGACTCTTTAAATAATTCTCATAACCTACTTTATCTAAATATATCTTACTCATAAATAATAAGTTCCTCTCTTGCTCTTGTACAAGCGACATAATATAGATATTTATTTTTCTTAAAAGACTCATCACTATCTACTATGATAACACTATCAAACTCTAGACCTTTAGCAATATAACTTGGAACTACTACTAAATCTTTAATAAATGATTTAGACTCTTCTGTTAGTAAACTAATACTTAAATCATCTTTTAATAAGTCATAGATAACTTCTGCTTCCCTATCTTCTTTAGTAATAATAGCAAGCGACTTATATGTATTAGTAAGAGTATTTATATCAAGAAGTAATGATTCTTTAATATCTTTAGGCTTTCTAATAAGAACATCTTTATTATTACTCTTCTTAATTGCATTAACATAATCTAAATTCAATATCTTATTAGTATATTCTATTATTTCTTTCGTAGATCTATAAGTCTTTAATAACTCTAAATAATTACTATCATTAAATATCTCTTTTAATTCTTCTAAAGAATCATATTTATAATAAGGATTAATATTCTGATTAACATCACCTAATATTGTAAAGTCTGCTTTTTTAAACATCTCTTTAATAATCACATATTGTAAGTAATTATAATCTTGCGCTTCATCTATAACTACTTGTTTTATATAATTATTATAAGGAAAGCCAAATAATTTACCTTTTAAGTAAGATACAAGTAAGACATCATCATAATCTATTACTTTAGTATTTTTTATCTCTAATTTATATTTAGCATAACTGCTATTAAAGAAGTCTTTATAAATATCTTTAATATTTAAAGACACATTAATATTATCTTTAATTAACTTTCTAATAGGAGCCTTTCTTTTACCAGGAGTTCCATAATACTTTAATGATAAATACTTAGATGTTTCATCAATTCTCTCAACTAAAGGGAATCTACTATATTTATCTTTAATTAAGTAATTTAGTTCTTCTTTACTTACTTCATTTATCTTATCAAGTTCTATATCATTAATAACTTTAAACTTCTTTAAAAATTCACTAATATAATTATCTAAATCTCTTATAATCTCTTTACTTTGTTTATATCTAATAATTTCTACATCATATTTTTCCCCTTTATAATATTTACTAATAAAATGAGGAAAACTCTCTATATTTTTATATTCTTTTAAGAAATAACTTAAATAATCACTAAAAGTCGTCTCTAATGTATTCGCTTCTCCTAACTCTGGTAAGACATTAGAAATATATTCTGAAAATATCTTATTAGGAGAAAAGATTAAAACATTATTAGAACTTAAGTTTTTAATACGATATAAAAGGAAAGCGATACGATGTAAGGCAACTGATGTTTTACCACTACCAGCGATACCTTGGACTATTAGATTATGATCATCTAAATTACGGATTATCTTATTCTGTTCTGCTTGTATCGTATTAACAATATTTTTCATCTTTTCATTATCAGTAGTAGCGATTACTTTTTGTAATAGTTCATCATCTATATTTAGAGAATTATCAAAAACACTAATAAGCTTTCTATCATCAATAATATACTGTCTTTTAGATAAAAGATTACCTTCATGAGTAAATTCATCTACTTTATATTTACAAGGACCCACTTCATAATCATAAAACAAACTACAAATAGGACTACGCCAGTCATATAAAATATTGTCATAATTTTCATCTTTTAAATAAGTTAAAGCCATATAAATATCATAAGTATTACCTTCATTATCTTTATAAAGAAAAGATGCAAAATAAGGTTTATCTTTAATATTAATTAAAGACTTATAATATTTTCTTTTACTAAGTACTCTTAAAGCTTCTAAGCTATCTGCAGCCATTACTTGATTAAACTCGGCACTATCAAAAGATGATTTATCCTCGTAATTAAGTTTTCTAAAATTAATAAGTTCTTCTTCCTTTAGAAACAAATCACTACTTGATTCTTCTATCTCTTTATCAAGTTTCTCTAAAACCTCATGTAATTTCTTCTTTTCTTTTTTTATCTCTTCTTTACTAATAGACACATTATCCCTCCTCACTAATTAGTAAAGCTCTTTGAA
>CALVUX010000016.1 GCA_944363715.1 uncultured Bacilli bacterium | reverse complement strand
ATTCCTGTTGCAGGTACTCATGCTCACAGCTTTATTATGAGTTTTGATAGTGAATATGAGGCTTTTAAGAAATATGCAGAACTTTTTCCAAATAATGCAACTTTACTAGTTGATACTTATGATACAATAAATTCAGGTGTTCCTAATGCGATAAGAGTATTTAAAGAATTAAAAGAAGAAGGTAAGATGCCTAAAAAATATGGAATACGACTTGATAGTGGAGATTTAGCATATCTATCTAAAAAGGCTAGAGTTATGTTAGATGAAGCAGGATTTCCTGATGCAACAATCTGTGCTTCTAATGATTTAGATGAATATCTAATAGAAGATTTGAAAAAACAAGGAGCGAAAATAAATCTTTGGGGAGTAGGTACAAGTTTGATTACTTCAAAAGATTGTCCTAGCTTTGGAGGAGTTTATAAACTAGCTGTGCTTAAGAAAGGTGGAGAAATTATTCCTAAGATTAAACTTAGTGAAGATAGAGTAAAAATTACTAATCCAGGAGATAAACAAGTATTTAGATTCTATGATAAAGAAACAGGTAAAATTAGGGGAGATATTATTGGCTTTGCAAATGAAAAATATAATGAAGATAAGACAACTATAATGTTTGATCCTGTAGATACTTGGAAGAGAAAAGAATTAGAGAAAGGTACTTATACAGTTAGAGAGTTGTTAGAACCAATATTTATAAATGGGGAATGTGTTTATAAAAGTGATAATGTAATGAATATTAGAGATTACTGTAGTATGGAAAAAGACACTTTGAGTGAAGAGAATAGAAGATTTGTAAATCCTCATCCTGTACATGTTGATTTAAGTTATGATTTATGGAATGTTAAAAATAAAATGATAGATGAAGAAAAGAAATTAGTTAAAAGTAGGGAGAAAAAATGAGAAAAGAGAAGTTAGAAGAGTTACATAGTTATATAGAAGAATTAAAAATAATTAGAAGAAATTTATTAGAAAGAAGTAATAATTCATATATAAAAGTAGAAAACTATAACTGTTTACTTAATAACGGTATCACTATCGTAAGAGATAAAATAATTAAAGGTAATAGTAATGGCGATGCCGTTGTTACTCTACCTGTTACTAAAGATAATGAGTTCTTATTAATAGTACAACCTAGACCAGTTAAAGAAGGATTTCTAGTAGAATTTCCTGCAGGTTATGTAGAAGATAAAGAAAATCCTTTGATTTCTGCTAAAAGAGAGCTTATTGAAGAGACAGGATATTACTCAAATAATATTAAGTATCTTGATTCTTTCTATCAAGACCAAGGTTGTAGTGAAGCATATAACTATGCTTATCTTGCTTTAGACTGTGAAAAGATAAAAGAACAGAAGCTAGATAAAGATGAATTTGTTAGATATTTCTTGTGTAATTATGATGAAGTACTAGAACTTGTTAAAATGGGGTATATTAAAGATATACAGTCTAAATATGCTTTAGAATTATCTAAAAAATATATTAAGAGGAGATGATTAATGTGTTAGAATATGGTTTTGTTAGAGTAGGAACAATTGTTAATAAGTTAGTACTTGCTAGTCCCGTTGACAATGCTAAAGAGATAGTTAAAATGATTAGAAAAGCAGATAAAGAAGGTGTATCAATTGTTACTACTCCTGAACTTGCTCTTACTGGTTATACTTGTGGGGATTTGTTTTTACAAGATGAATTACTTAATGAAACAGAGAAAGCTTTAAGTATTATTTTGGAGAAAACTAAATATTTAGATATTATTTCTATTATAGGGATGCCTATTAGGTGTAATAATCAACTTTTAAATACTGCTGTTGTTATAGAAAAAGGTAATATTATTGGTATTGTTCCTAAGAGTTATATACCTAATTATAGTGAATTTTATGAGAAGAGATGGTTTACTTCTAGTTTTGATTTAAGAGTAAGTGAAGTAAAACTATTAGGTCAAGTTGTTCCTATTTCTACTAAGTTATTATTTAGAGATAAGAAATATAGAGAAGTTATCTTTGCAATAGAAATATGTGAAGATTTATGGGCGGTTAATCCTCCTAGTAATAATCATGCTTTAAATGGAGCATCTATTATCTTTAATTTATCTAGTAGTAATGAAATTGTTGGTAAAGATAGTTATAGAAGAAATCTAGTTTCTATGCAATCTGCTAAAACAATATCAGGTTATGTATATGCAAGTAGTGGTATTATGGAATCAACTTCTGATTTAGTATTTGGAGGGGCTTCTTTAATTTATGAGAATGGTAAGTTACTTAAATCTAATAAACGGTTTGAGTTAGAGAGTAATTTAATATATACAGATATAGATGTTAAAAGATTAATTAATGAAAGATGTCGTAATAGTAGTTTTACTGGTAGTGTTTATAATGGAGACTATAAAGTAATAGAAGTTAATGTTTGTGATAAAATAAAGATTCTTGATAGGACTTATAAGATGTATCCTTTTATACCTGTTAATGATAAAGAAAAAAGATTTGAAGAGATATTAGAGATTCAAAGTAGTGCCCTTGCAAGACGTTTAATTCATCTAAATAATACTAAGTGTGTAATTGGTATGTCTGGAGGACTTGATTCTACTCTTGCCTTTCTTGTTATAGTTCGTGCTTTTCGTAAACTAGGTCGTGATAATAAAGATATTATAGGTGTTACTATGCCAGGATTTGGTACTACTGATAGGACTTATTTAAATGCTATTAATTTAGTTAAAGAATATGGTGCGACTTTAAGGGAAGTTAGTATTAAGGAAGCAAGTATACTTCATATGAAGGATATTGGACTAGATGAATCTGATAGAAGTGTTACTTATGAGAATATTCAAGCAAGAGAGAGAACGCAAATACTTATGGATATCGCTAATATGTTAGGTGGTATTGTTATTGGAACGGGAGACTTATCAGAACTTGCCTTAGGTTGGTGTACTTATAATGGTGATCATATGAGTATGTATTCTGTTAATTCATCTATTCCTAAGACTTTAGTAAGATATTTAGTAGAATATGTTAAAGATAATAGTACAGATAAAAGAAAGAAAATATTAACAGATATCTTAGTTACTCCTATATCTCCAGAGTTATTACCACCTGATGAAGCAGGAAATATCTTACAGAAGACAGAGTCTAGTATAGGTCCTTATGTTTTACATGATTTCTTTTTATATCATTTGTTAAGATATGGAGCATCTTTTAAGAAGATATATTTACTTGCTAAATTAACTTTTAAAGATAGTTTTAGTGATGATGAGATAAAGAAATGGTTAAAAGTATTTGTTAGGCGTTTCTATACACAACAATTTAAAAGAAATGCTGTTTCAGATGGTGTTAAAGTAGGTACTATTAGTCTATCTCCTAGAGGGGATTTGAGAATGCCTAGTGAAGCAAGTTATGAGATGATTTTAGAAGAGTTAGATAAAATTTCTTAAAAAAGTATGAATTTTTAAAATTGGTCCTATTTTTTAGAGTCAATTTTTAATTTTCTCTAGACGAATTTAATAAATTCAGTCCTGTTTTTAACTGAATTTACAAAATTCTCTTTTTGCATTAATTTTCCTTCCATGATAGAGTTAAATCACTTTCTAGAAAGAAATTAAATTATTGGAGGTAAAATTTTATGCAAAAAGAAGAAACTAAAAAAGAATTCTTTACACTTTTATCTGACACAACATTTAAAAGGATGTTTAAAGATGAAGATAGTAGATTCTTTTTTGAAAAAGTAATTAAATATTATTCTAAATTGGATTTAGAGGGGTATCAATTATATGATAATGAAATAAATAGTGGAAATGTTGCAAGAGATTATAGACTTGATGTTTTGTTAAAGAAGGATAGAGATTTTATAATAGTAGAAATGAATAAAGATGTATCAGAAAGAGTCTTGATCAAAAATAGAATGTATCTTTTCCTTATTGCCGGCGGTGGCTTAGAAAAAGGAGAAGATTTTGTTAAGATGAAAACTGCATTAATTAACTTTAATAATAGTCTTTATAAGATAAAACCTGATGCAATTAATGTTGATTATACTTTAAGAAATGAAAAATATAATGATGTAATAGATGATATTAAAATACACAATATTTATCTTGAAAGTCTAAAAAATGTAAGATATAATGGTAGTAACGAAGAAGAAACATTTGCAGCGATGATGATAGCAAGTTCATATGAAGAGATGAGAGAGATTGCAAATGGTAATGAGGAGGCGTTATATATCGTGGATAAGTTAGAAAGACTAAATGAAGATGATAAGTTTAGAACAGATTATAATGTAGAGTTAGTTAGAAGAAAAGAGATAAATTCAGCAAGACTTGATGGCTATGATGATGGTTATGAGAATGGAATTATTAAAGGAAAAGAAGAAGAGAAAATTGCTATTGCAAAAAACTTTCTTAAAGATGGTATACCTATAGAGGTAGTATCTAGAAATACTGGTTTAAGTATAGAAGAGATAGAAAACTTAACTGACTAAATATTATAAAACTGATAGATACATTTTATCAGTTTTTTGATGTTTTTCCTCAAGTTTTAATGTATAATAAATGTAGTTGTAGAGGTGAGTTATGAGTATATATGATTTAACTATAGATGAATTAACGGAATATTTTCTAAAAATAGATGAAAAAAAATATTATGCAACAGAACTTTTCTCTTGGCTTTATAATAAGAGAATCACTTCTTTTGATGAAGCGACTAATATAAAGAAAGAGGTAAGAGAGAAATTAAGTAAAGACTTTACTATTTCTAATATAGAGATCGTTACAGTAGAAAAAGCTAAAGATGTTAGAAAGTATTTATTTAAACTAAATGATAAAGAGCATGTTGAAGCGGTACTTATGAATCATGATTATGGTAATAGTCTTTGTATTTCTAGCCAAGTAGGATGTAATATGGGGTGTAAGTTTTGTGAATCAGGTAGACGTAAGAAAGTACGTAATTTAACTACAGGAGAAATGGTAGAGCAAATACTTAAAGTAGAAGATGAATCTAACCTAAGAATAAGTCATGTCGTTATTATGGGAATAGGAGAACCATTTGATAACTATGATAACATTTGTAATTTTATTAGAATAATAAATCATCCTAAAGGCCTTAATATAGGGGCAAGACATATAACAGTATCAACTTGTGGACTTGTTCCTAAAATATTAGAGTTTGCTAATTTTCCATATCAAGTAAATCTTGCTATTAGCTTGCATGCTCCAAATGATAAATTAAGAAAAGAGATAATGCCTATCGCTAAAGTATATCCTCTAAAAGATTTAATAAATGCCATTAAAGTATACTTAGAAAAAACAAATAGAAGAGTAACCTTTGAATATATTATGTTAGATGGTGTTAATGATAAAGAAGAACATGCTTTAGAATTAGTAAATTTATTAAAAGGAATAAACTCATATGTTAATTTAATACCATATAATGAAACAGATGCTTTACAGTATAAACGAAGTAAACCTTTAACAATTGCTAAGTTTTATGATATACTAAAGAAAAACAATATTACAGTTACAATTAGGCGAGAGTTTGGTGGTACTATTAGTGCTGCTTGTGGACAGCTTAGAAGTAAGAAGGAGGATATATGAAATCGTTTTATTTAACTGATGCAGGAAAGGTTAGAGACCATAATGAAGATAGTGTCTTAATAGTACATAATAGTGATAACGATACACTTATGGCTATCGCTGATGGTATGGGGGGACATTCTGCTGGAGAAGTAGCATCATCTATCGCTATAACCCATCTTGCAAAAGACTTTAATGAAAACTTCCATAATATGAGTAAGATGGATGCTGTTAATTTTTTAAGAGATAGTGTTAATGAAATAAATGATAGTATCTTTAGACATGAAAAGACTCATCCAGAAAGTAAAGGAATGGGAACAACCCTTGTCACTGCTATCATTACAAAAGATTATATATTATTTGGAAATATTGGAGACTCATCAGGATTTGTTATGAAAGATGAGAAACTACATAAAGTAACATATGACCATACATTAGTTAACTTGTTAGTATCAGCTGGTGAATTAACAGAAGAAGAAGCGAAGGATCATCCTAAGAAAAATGTTTTGATGAAAGCACTTGGAGCTAATGATCCTATCGATATAGATATCTTTGATTGTGATATGGAAATAGATGCAATTCTTTTATCTAGTGATGGACTTACTAATATGTTAGATGAAGAGTCTATTGAAAGAGTCTTAACTGGAGAAGGAGATATTGAAGATAAAGTTATTAAACTAATTAGGAAAGCTAACAATAGAGGGGGAACTGATAATATATCAGTAGCATACTTAATTTTAGGAGAAGGTGAAGAATAATGGTTACAAAGGGGCAAAAAATTAATGATCGTTATGAGATAATTAAATCAATAGGCGAAGGTGGTATGGCTAATGTCTATCTTGCATATGACACTATACTTGATAGAAATGTAGCGATAAAAGTATTAAGGGGAGACCTTGCAAATGATGAAAAATTTGTAAGACGTTTTCAACGTGAAGCTTTATCAGCATCTAGTCTTTCTCATCCTAATATCGTTGCCATGTATGATGTAGGAGAAGATGATGGACTATACTATATTGTTATGGAATATGTTGAAGGAAAGACATTAAAACAATTACTTAAAAAACGTGGTAGTCTAACTTTATCAGAAGCGATTGATATTATGTTACAACTAACAGATGGTATGGCTCATGCACATGACTCATATATCGTTCATAGAGATCTAAAACCACAAAACATTATGATTCAAGATGATGGACAGATTAAGATAACAGACTTTGGTATTGCTATGGCCCTTAACTCAACTCAGTTAACGCAAACTAATTCTGTTATGGGTTCAGTTCACTATTTACCACCAGAACAAGCAGCTGGTAAAGGGACAACTATAAAAAGTGATATCTATTCAATGGGAATTATCTTCTATGAACTATTAACAGGAGAACTTCCATTTAAAGGTGATAGTGCTGTTGAAATAGCTCTAAAACAAATGAAAGAACCACTTCCTGATGTTCATAAACTAAATAATGATATACCTCAAAGTATAGAAAATATCATCTTAAAATCAACTGCTAAAAATCCTAAAAATAGATATGATGATGCTAAGAGTATGCATAATGACTTATTAACTGCATTAAACGATGATAGAATAAATGAAGAACCTTATGTTTATCCATATCCTGAAAATGAAGTAGATGAGACTACTAAAATAATGGAACCAATAAGTGATAGTAATGAAGGTATTGCTACTCCTATTACTGATGAAAAGACAAAAAAATCTAATAAATTAATAATCGCTTTATCAATTATTGCAGGAGTTATTGTAATAGCATTACTAGCAGTATTCTTTATAATACCTGCTGTAACAGCAGAAAAAGATGTTAAAGTCCCAGATGTTAGTGGTATGACTGTAAGTAAAGCTGAAGATACTTTAGAAGATGCAGGACTTACTGTTAATAGTAAAATAGAAGAAGTAAGTAGTGAAGATGTTAAGAAAAATAGAATTATTAGAACAGATCCAAGAAGTGGTAGTACTGTTAAAGAAGGAACTCGTGTAACTTTATATAAATCAACAGGAGTAAAAACTTATGAACTTGAAAACTATGTTAATATGGATATAGATGAAGTGAAAGCTATACTAGAAGATATGGGCTTAGAAGTAAAAATACAAGAGATAGAACCAGATTCTACAACTTGTTCTGTTATTGGTCAAAACCTAGTTATATCTCAATCACTTGATGAAGGTAGTGAAGTTAAATCAGGAGATGAAATAACTTTAACAATATTACAAGATATTACCTTCCCAGATTGGTACTTACAAACTGAAGATGTTGTAACTAGTTGGGCTAATAATTCTTGTGTAACTGTAACAACAGAATATCAAAATGTAACAGATAAGAATTTAGATGGTAAAATTATTACACAGTCTCGTCCAAATGGTTCTACTGTTAGAAATGGTGATAGTGTAACAATTACTATTGGTAAATATGTACAGCCTGCTGAGGAACCAGAGACACCAGTTGATGAAGAAGATAATGGGGAAACAGATAATTCTGGTACAAGTTCTCAAGGAGAATAAATATGCAAGGACAAATTGTTAAAATAAGTAGTAATAGACATGTTGTTAATAGTAATGGGATAAACTATAATACTATTCCAAGAGGTAAATTTAGAAAAGATAAGATAATACCTAAAGTCGGAGATTATGTAGTCTTTAATGAGAAAAGCTTAGTTATAGAAGAAGTGTTACCTAGAAAAAATACTTTTAATAGACCCGTAGTGAGTAATATTGATAGAGCTTTCATCATTACAAGTCTCGTTAATCCTGACTTTTCTTTAGGTTTATTAGATAAATTTATTACTCATATGGAACTTAATAATGTAGATATTGTTATCTGTCTTACTAAAACTGATTTAGTTGATAAAGAAACTTATGAAAAAATAAAAGAGATAATGGTATATTATACTAATATAGGATATAGAGTTCTTACTAACAATGATATTGATAAAATAAAAGAACTAATTAAAGATAACACCGTTGTTTTTATAGGACAAACAGGTGCCGGTAAGAGTACTCTTTTAAATAGATTAAATCCTGATTGGAATTTAAAAACAGGGGAAGTATCTCTTGCTCTAGGAAGAGGTAGACATACAACTAGAAATGTAGAACTATATGACTTTTTAGATGGTAAAGTCTTAGATACCCCAGGTTTTTCTGCCTTAGACTTATCTATTTATAAAAAAGAAGATATAAAATATGCTTTTAGAGAGTTTTCTAATTACCCTTGTCCTTTTAGAGATTGTTCTCATACTAAAGAGGCTGAATGTAGTATTAAGAAAGCAGTAGAGGATGGTAAAATCCTTAAGAGTAGATATGATAGTTATTTAAAATTTTATGAGGAGGCGTTTAAATGATAAGTGCATCTTTTTTAACTAGTAAAGATATCCCCAAAACTTTAACAGAATTAAATGACACAGATGTTGATTTTATCCATGTAGATGTTATGGATGGTAAATATGTAGAAAATAAATCATTACCATTTAAAGAGATGAGACATATCTATAAGTTTACAGATAAAAGATTAGATGTTCATTTAATGGTAGAGTCTCCAAGTAAATATATTAGTGATTATGCTAGTCTAAATACTGAGTATATTACAATACATTTAGATACTGTAGAAGATACTCTAAGTAATTTAAAATTAATAAAAAGTTATGGAATAAAAACAGGTATTGCCCTTAATCCAACTGATAAAGTAGAATCTTTAATACCATACTTACCATATATAGATTTAATATTAGTAATGGGAGTAATACCAGGTAAAGGGGGACAAAAGTTTATCGATAAGACTATAGATAAATTAAAAGAATTAAAAGTTCTAAAGAAAGAGTATAAAGATTTTAAATTTAAAATAAGTGTTGATGGTGGGATTAATAATATAGTTGCAAAGAAAATATATAATTTAACAGATATAATAGTAAGTGGCAATTATATAACTAGTAGTACAGACTTTCAAAAACAAATAAATAGTTTACGTTTTAATAGTTAAATGTTATAATTTATTTAGAATAAAGAGGAGGAAGACTCTATGGATAATAAAAATAATAATAATGAAAATATTAACGAAGAAACTCCTAAAGTAATAACACCAGGAACAGATAATGTTGAAAATAATAAACCTCAAATTGTAGAAGTTACTAATACTAATGAAGTAAATCAAAAGACAGTAGAGACTAATACTAGTCAAAATAATACTGATAATGTAGTTCCAACTTCTGTACAAATAGAAGAGAATACTACTAGTAAACAAAAGAAAGGACATCCTGTGTTTTTAGTATTATTAATGATATTTCTTTTCGCTTTTGTTTTCTTTTTACCAGATATAACAAATTTTATAACAGATTATATGAATGAGAAAACAGGTGTGAATGAGTTAAAGAGTGGTACTATGTCTTGTACTTTTAGTAATTCTACTGATAATTTAGATTATACCTATGATTTAAGTTTTAAGTATGAGAAAAATAGATTAAAGAGTAGTAGAATGACTACAACAAGTAGATTAGCGGATACTGCAACTGATAGTAGTATTTTAACAGAAAGAGAAAATTCATGTGAGTTCCTTAAAACAGTATTAGATGAAAATGATATTGGTATGACTGCAGATTGTAGTGTAAGTGCTGCAGTACAAATAACTACTCAAAATATAGATTATGAAAAGCTTGATATGGATTTTATTACTGATAACATTACAGAGTTTGAAGGTTTTTATCCAGAATATGAACTTAATCAAAGTGTAACTACTATTGAACAAGAATTAGAAAATAGTGGTTATACATGTGAGAGAAATGAAAGATAGTAATAAAATAAATTTGACATAAAGAATGTAAATTTCTTGAATTTACTTCTTTTTTTTGATAAAATAAACGTTGAAAAGAATAGATAAGGGCAAAAGATAAAGCTTTTGTATCTTTTTTTTGAAATCTTGAAGGATGTGAAATAATGGCAGTAAAATATGATGATAGTTCAATAAAAATATTAGAAGGATTAGAAGCGGTTCGTAAAAGACCTGGTATGTATATTGGTTCTACTGATAAAAGAGGTCTTCACCATTTAGTATGGGAAATTGTTGATAATGCTATAGATGAAGCGATAAATGGATATGGAAAACATATTGTTATAACTATACACTCTGATAAAAGTGTTAGTGTAAGTGATGAAGGACGTGGAGTTCCTGTTGGAATGCATGCATCAGGTAAACCTACTCCAGAAGTTATTTATACAGTACTACATGCTGGTGGTAAATTTGAAGAGTCTGGTTATAAAGTATCTGGAGGACTTCATGGTGTTGGTGGTAGTGTTGTTAATGCCTTATCTAAATGGATGGAAGTAACTATAAAAAGAGATAAAGGAGAGTACTTTATTCGTTTTAAAGATGGAGGAAAAGTAGATAAACCATTAAAGAAAATAGGTACTACTAACAAAACAGGTACAACTGTTAGATTCTTACCAGATCCTGAAATATTTTCAACTACAAACTTTTCATATACAACTATCTGTGAAAGAATGCAAGAGTCTGCTTTTCTTCTTAAAGGTTTAACTATTGAAGTGCATGATGAAGAAGATGATAGACATGCTAAGTTTTGTTATGAAACAGGTTTAGTCGCTTTTGTAGAATATCTTAATGAAGATAAAACTACACTACATAATGTTTTAGACTTTGAAGGAGTTAAAAATAAAATAGATGTAGAAATCGCTATGCAATATACTGATACATATCAGGAAAATATTGTATCATTCGTTAATAATGTAAAAACTAGTGATGGTGGTACTCATGAAGTAGGATTTAAAACTGCCCTAACTCGTGTCTTTAATGACTATGCTAAAAATAATGGATTTATTAAAGGTAAAGAGAAAGCATTAGAGGGTAGTGACGTTAGAGAAGGTTTAACTGCAGTTATCTCTTTAAAAATACCAGAAGATATGTTACAGTTTGAAGGCCAAACTAAAGGAAAACTTGGAACCCCTCAAGCTAGAACAATAGTAGATTCTATTGTTACTGAGAAATTACAGTTTTACTTAGAAGAGAATAAAGCGATTGCAACAGAGATAATTACTAAATCATTAAAGAGTAAAGTAGCAAGGGAAGCAGCAAGGAAGGCAAGAGAAGAAGCAAGAAAGGGTAAGAGTAAAAATCCTAAAGAAAGAGCTTTATCAGGTAAACTAACACCAGCTCAATCTAAAGATAAAACTAAAAAAGAACTATTCTTAGTAGAGGGTGACTCTGCAGGTGGATCTGCTAAACAAGGAAGAGATAGAAAATATCAAGCCATACTTCCTTTACGTGGTAAAGTTTTAAATACAGAGAAAGCTAAAGTAGAAGATATCTTAAAAAATGAAGAAATTAATACCATGATTTATACCATAGGAGCAGGATATGGAGCTAACTTTGATATAAATGATTGTGAGTATAACAAAGTAATCATCATGAGCGATGCTGATGAAGATGGAGGACATATACAGTGTTTACTTTTAACATTCTTCTATCGTTATATGAAACCATTAATAGAAGATGGAAGACTTTATGTAGCACTTCCTCCACTATTTAAAATACAATCTGGTAAAAATATAGAGTATGCTTATACTGTAGAAGAGATGAAAGAAAAGTCTAAAGGTAAGAAATGTGAAATCCAAAGATATAAAGGTCTTGGTGAAATGAATGCTGACCAGTTATGTGAAACTACTATGAAGCCTGGTTCAAGAACTTTAATTAGAGTTAAAATAGAAGATGCTCAACTTGCAGAAAAACGTGTCTCTGTTCTTATGGGAGATGATGTCGCACCTCGTAAAGAGTGGATAGATGAAAATGTTGAGTTTACTTTGGAAGATGATTATAAGATATAGGAGGTTTGGATTATGAGAGAAAATACATTCGATGTACCAGCATATAAATTTTTTACTGTAAAAATTAATGATGGTAGGTTATTTCATACATTCACTGATTATAAGACTGTACTTAATAAAAATAATATAAAAAAGAATGATATTTTATTAATTCCTTTTGAAAATATAGATGGTTTAAAAGTAGAAGAAGTACGAGAATTGCTAGGGACAAAAGAATTATTTCTTTTGGGAACAACGTATTATAAGGCTGCTAATTTTATAGAAAGGTCTGAAAAAATAAGTCAGCCTGCTACTATTTGTAATTTTAAGGGAGTTTACTTTGAAGATACATTTCTTAACGAGAATTGTAAGAAGACTATTGATAAACTCTATGAAGAACATATGGAAGAAGCTTATTTAACAAGTAATGAAAATACTAAAAGAATGTATAGATGCTTTTTTGAAAGATATCAAGATGGTAGTTATGAGAAGACTAAAGAAAGAATTAAACGATTAGAGATGAGAAAGTAGTGATAAAATGGCTAAGAAAACAGAAACTAAAGAAGTATTAGAACGTATTTGGGATTATACTCTTGAAGATATAATGGGAGAGCGTTTTGGAAGTTACTCTAAATATATCATTCAAGAACGTGCTATCCCTGATGCTAGAGATGGTTTAAAACCTGTACAAAGAAGAATTCTTTATTCTATGTATAAAGAGAAAAATACTTATGATAAGGGATATCGTAAGAGTGCAAAGACGGTAGGAGACGTTATTGGTAATTACCATCCTCATGGTGATACATCTATTTATGATGCCATGGTTCGTATGAGTCAGTCTTGGAAAACTAGACTTCCTTATATTGATATGCATGGTAATAATGGTTCTATCGATGGAGATAGTCCTGCCGCTTACCGTTATACAGAAGCACGTCTTTCTAAAATATCTAATGAAATGTTACGTGATATTAATAAAGATACGGTAGAAATGGCTCCTAACTTTGATGATACAACACTTGAACCTACTGTACTACCTGCAAGATTTCCTGCTTTACTAGTATATGGTGCGATGGGTATTTCTGCAGGATATGCTACTAATATTCCTCCTCATAACTTAGGAGAAGTAATAGATGCTACCATTCATAGAATTGATAATCCTAATTGTGGTTTAGATACCTTAATGAAATATGTTAAAGGACCAGATTTTCCAACTGGTGGTATTGTTGAAGGTATTAAAGGAATAAGAGATGCCTATGAAACAGGTAAGGGTAGAGTTATTATTAGAAGTAAGTATGCTTTTGAAGGTAACTCTCTAGTAATTACAGAAATACCTTTTGAAGTTAATAAAGCCCTACTAGTTAAGAAAATAGATGATATTCGTCTTGATAAAAAAATAGATGGTATTGTTGAAGTTAGAGATGAGTCTGCAGAAGATGTTAGAATTGTTGTTGATTTAAAGAAAACAGCTAACAAAGAATTAATTGTTAATTACTTATTAAAAAATACTGATTTACAAATTAGTTATAACTTTAATATGATTGCTATTGTTAAGAAAAGACCACGTCTTTTAGGTCTAAAACAGGCTCTTGATGCTTTTATCGACCATCAAAAAGAAGTAATTACTCGTCGTAGTCAGTTTGATTTAGATCATGCCAGAAGTGAATTACATATCGTTGAAGGACTTATAAAATGTTTATCTATTCTAGATGAAGTAATTCGTGTTATTAGAGCATCTAAAAATAAAGCTAATGCTAAAGAGAACTTAGTTAAAGAGTTTGACTTTAGTATGGCTCAAGCTGAAGCTATTGTAACATTACAACTATATCGTTTAACTAATACTGACGTTGTAGAACTTGAAGAGAGAATGGCTACCTTAAAGAAAATAATAGAAGGACTAACAGCAATATTAGGAAATGAAGAAGTCTTAAAGAAAGTTATGAAAGATGAACTACGTAAAGTAAGAAATGAATATGCTCTTCCTCGTCTTACAGAAATAAAAGAAGAGATAACTGAAATAAAAATAGATACTACTGTAATGATACCTAAAGAAGATGTTATTGTTACATTAAGTAAAGATGGTTATATTAAAAGAACTAGTCTTAAGAGTTATAGTGCAAGTAATGATGAAGAAACTACTCTAAAAGAAAATGATTATTTAGTGGGACTATATGAGGCTTCTACTTTAGATACTTTATTAGTCTTCACTAATCAAGGTAACTTCTTATTTATACCAGTTCATACTATCTATGACTTAAAATGGAAAGAACTTGGTAAACATGTTAGTAATTTAGTACCTTTAGGAGAAGGAGAAGAAGTAGTATCTAGTCTACTTGTTAAAGACTTTAAGAAAGATATTAATGTAATTGTATCTACTGCTAACGGTATGATTAAAAGAACAAGTCTATCTGACTTTAAGATAACTAGAACCTCTAAACCTAGTAGTTGTATTAAACTAAAAGATGATGATACTGTTGTTGATGTAATGCTCGATACTAATCCTGATATCTTTATCGCGACATCTTTAGGTTATGGACTTTGGTTTTCTAAAGACGAAGTACCAATTGTTGGTATAAAAGCTAGTGGAGTTAAAGCGATTAACTTAAAAGATGATACTATTGTTAGTACAATTAACTTTAATGAAGAAGTTAGTGATTATCTTGCAATACTTACTGATAAAGGTACAGGTAAAAGAGTTAAGTTAAAAGATTTTGAAAAGAGTAGTAGAGCAAGAAGGGGGTTAATGACTATAAGAGATGTTAAAACTAATCCATATCATGTTATTAAAGCATTAATACCTACTAATAAAGACCATATAGGAATTAAAAATGGTGAAATTACCTTAATTAAACCAACAGAATTACCTATTGCCGATAGATATTCAACAGGTAGTACTATTAATAAAAAAGGACTAACTAATGCTTTCCTTTATAAGACATTAGAAACTATTAAAGAAGATAATACTCCTAAGAAAGACCAAGTATCTCTTGAAGATATAGATAAAAGATTAATGACAATAGATGACTTTTTGAAATAAGTCGTCTTTTTTCTTTTTTTTCTACATATTATTTAATAGGTGATGTTTATGTCTAAAGAGAGTTTTAAAGCGTTTATTAAAAAAAGACCAGAATTAGCCCAGGCTGTCTTTAATAATAAGACTACTTTTCAAAAATTATATGAAGCCTATGATATGTATGGAGAAGATAGTAGTGTCTTTGATGAAGTTTTAACACCAGAAAATGAGGTAAAAGAAACATCTTCTTCCTCATTTAAAGAGATAACTAATTTATTTAGAAATATTGACTTAGATACTGTTCAAAGAAGTGTAAATGGATTACAGAAAGCTATTAGTCTTATTAGTGAAATAGTCCCTAAAAATAATGATGAATATATACCTGAATATGAAGAACGACCTATTAATAAATACTATGAGGACTAATGCAAGTAGAAACAAGATTAAAGATTAAAAGTAATCCTAATCTTTATAGATATTTAAGAGAAAATTCATATTGGTATAAATATCTTAATAGAAGTCCTATATTTCTAAGAAGGTTAGAAGAAGAAATGAAAGAAAAATATCGTTTAAGATCAGTAGATAAAATAGAAAATATTTCTAATACTATGAAGATGATACAGTCTTTTCTAGAAGTTATGAGATAGTTTTAACTATTTCTTTTTAGTTGTTCATCTTTTTCATTAATACTTTTCTTTACATAAGATAAAGCTTTAGTGCATTCTCTTGTATCTACATTAACTTCATTTGCATTATAATAACTTAATACTCTATCCAACTCATATTCTTTTAACGGCATAAGTAAACTATCTAAATATATTTTACCTACTTTTAAGTACTCTATATCTTCCTCTGTTAAATTTTTATCTTTGTAACTTAACATAGACATTGCTTCAGATGCAAATTGAATAGAGATATTACTTTCTTTAATACCAGTATGTTTGTTAATTACATATCTTTCATAACCATTAAATCTTTGAGCTAAAACATTACAACTTTTTCTAGTTATTTTGTTATTTAATATTTCCTCAAAAATATCTCTATATAAGAATAAATATATATTAGTTATGGAATCTTTTGTTATCTCTTCAATATCATTAGAACCGTTTAATAAAGCTAAAAAAATATCTACATGGTCAAGTGTTAACATCTTATTAGCTTTTAATCCTAAATCACAAAAACTATTATAAAAATTATAAGCTAAATAATTATGCAATCCATCACCGCCAGCTATCAAATCATAAATTAACTCATTATCATTAGTAACTTTTTCAAGAAGCTGTATAGATAATCTATAAATTACTAAATCAATTTCAACTCCATTTAATATATAAGAATCAAGAGTAGAGTTTACATTTCCATATATAGTCCAAATTCTATTAAGAAACTTAAAAGCTAAATTTGGACTGACAATCTTTAACTTTTCATCTATAACATTATCAATCATTTTAAGTATATCATTATCTATATCAGTATTAAAAAAAGCATCTTGATATTTACAATTAAAAATTATTAAGTCATTTAATAAACTAAGGTCATCTTTAGTAAAACCTCTAGTATATGAACTTTTATTTATCAATATGTTATGATTATTTTTATCTTTTAAGCTATTCATACATAATTCCCCCAAGTACCTTTATTATATATTTTATTCTAGTAAAAGGAAAGAAAAATGTGATATATTAATAAAGAAAAGAGGGAAGAAGATGAATTATAATATTATTTATCAAGAACTACTTTCTGATATAAAGAACTCTAAGTTAAGTTTTGATATAAAAGAATCTTTAAATGATATATATAATGATAAAGAATTGATTAAGTTAATTAACAAATATAAAGAAACAGGGGATGAAAAGTTGAAAAAAGAAATCTATAATAATGAGAAATTTATTAGGTATAAAAGATTAGAGAATGAGACTAATCTCTTAATAATGAAATTAAATAAGATATTTAAAGAAAGTAGTGATATAAATGAGAATAATTAGTGGTAAGTATAAAGGTAGAGTTTTAAAAGGGTATACTTTAAAAGGAACAAGACCTACTATGGATAGAGTTAAAGAATCCTTATTTGCAACTATTAATGAAAAACTTAATAATAGTGTTTGTCTAGACCTTTTCGCAGGAAGTGGTAATCTTGGAATAGAAGCTTTAAGTATGGGGTCCCGTGAAGTAATCTTTGTAGATAAAGAATATATGGCTTGTAAAACTATTAAAAGTAATTTAACTATGCTAGATTCTAATATTAATGCAACAGTACTAAATATGGACTATTTAAAAGCATTAGATAAACTTTATCCTAAAAAGTTTGATATTATTTTCTTAGATCCTCCTTATAAGACTGATTATTTAAGTAAATCTTTAAAGAAAATAAGTGAGTTAAATCTATTAAAGGGAATAGTAGTCTTAGAAAGTGATGATTTAGATAAGTTAGACTTTAGTGATTATTATGAAGAGATTAAGACAAAAAAATATGGTGATAAATATATTAGAATACTAAAAAAGAAAGACTAAGAATCTTTCTTTATTTTGAAATAAAATGTTGTTCCTTTGTTTTTCTTAGAAGTAACTCCATAATCAAAATTATGTAAAAGTAAGATATTTTTAACAATAGAAAGACCTAAACCAGTACCATAAACATATCTCTTATGTTTTTTCTTACTACGATAATATCTATCAAAGATATGGTCTAGCTCTTTCTTATCAATACCTTTACCACTATCTATTACCATAATAGTATAGTCTTTATCATCTTCAACTACTTTAATAATAACTTTCTTATCTTCACCAGTATAGTTTAAAGCATTATTAAGTAGATTATATATTACTTGTTCTATCTTCTTTTTATCTGCATCTATCACTAATTCTTTTATGTTATTATGAATAAACTCTATACTAAACCCATCTTTAGTAACATAAATATTATGCTGTTTTACAATTTTTTCTATTAACTTAATTAAATCAAAACTACTAATATCAAGTTTATCTAAATCGTTCTCTACTTTAGTTAAAGCAAGTATATCATTAACTAAAGTATTAAGACGATTAACTTCTTCAATAATAGTATTTAAATTATTTTTACACTTCTCTTTATCATTAATATTAATATCTAAAATTAACTCAGCATAAGCTTTAATCATTGTAAGAGGTGTCTTTAAATCATGAGAGACATTAGCCATTAAATCTTTTTGTAATTCTTCAGTCTTAGAAAGTTCATCTTTCATATCATTTAAAGCATTAGTTAAATCTACAAGTTCTTTAATATCACTTGTCGTTTCAAATTTCGTTTTAAGTTTACCTTTAGAGATTAATTTAGCAGCTTTAGATATTTTTGTTATAGGAAGAGATAATCTTTTAGAGATGAAATAGGCAACTACTATACTAAGAAGTAAGACAACAATACTAACAACAATTAGCTGTTGTTCAATAATATTTATAGTGGAATCTAGTGGTATAAGAGAAGTAGATATAAATATATAGAGATTATTACTTAATTTAGTAGCACTCATTATGCTTTTTTCTTTAGTAAAATTATTAACTAAATTATATCTTTTAGATTCTTTATTACTATTGATAAAGTTTCTTTTAATAGTTTTACTTCTTAGTCTACAATTATTCCCATAACTAGAATATAGATTATCTCCATTACCATTAGTTAGTTCAATACAAACATTCTCTTTGTAAGATACTCTATCAAGTTTATCGTATAAAGAAGTATCTCTCTCAGTAACTAAAATATCTTTAGATAGATTTTTAATAGTTCTAGTCTTAGTCCATTCATAGAAAGTATCTATAAATATAACTTGGAAAAAGAAAAGAAATATTAAAATAAATAGAGAAAATATAGCCAAGTACATAAATATTTTAGTAGCAAGTTTATTTTTCATCATCAAATTTATATCCTATACCCCTAACTGTAACAATCAAATCTCTATATCTACCTAAATTATTTCTAAGCATCTTTATATGAGTATCAACAGTTCTATCATCTCCATAAAAGTCATAACCCCATATTTTATTTAAAAGCTGTTCTCTTGAAATAGCTATTCTTTTATTATGAATAAAGTACTTTAATATAAGAAACTCTTTAGGAGTAACATTAATCTCTTTATCATCAATTTTAACAGTATGTTCTAAGAAATTAACAACTAATTTATCATAAGAATAACTATCAACATCTCCTTTAGTCCTCTTTAATATAGCTTTTACTCTAGCCATTAACTCACGAGGAGAGAAAGGTTTACATAAATAATCATCTATACCCCTATCAAAACCTTCTAATTTATCAATTTCATCGTCTCTTGCTGATAATATTATAGTAGGTATTCTTTTTTCTTTAGGAATACTATTAAGAAGAGTAAATCCATCCATAATAGGCATCATAATATCTAAAATCATTAAATCAAACTTTTCACTATTTAATAGTTCTAAAGCTTTAACACCAGAATCTGCTTCCTTAACTTCATAACCTTCTAAAGTAGAGTATTCTTTAATAACTTCTCTAATATTCTTCTCATCATCTACGATTAGAATCTTTACTTTTTGCAAAACTACCACCTCTTTGGCATATATTATATCATAGTAAAAGGTGAAAAAATGAAAAAAATTAAAAGCATAGTTAAGAATATAAAGTTCAATAGTACAGTTTTAGGCCTAATAAGTGGAGCCTATACAGTTAATACTCTATATAATGTAAGTATAGTAGAGAATAATATTTCTCTTAATAATAAGAATGAATTTTATGCGACAAGTTTAGTTTATGGTGTCCTACTGGCAAGGTTTATTTATGCTAATCATAAAGAGAGTAAAGAACTAGAGAAGATTGATAAAATAAAAAGAATAGAATAAAAAGCACTATTTTCCACATAAATACTTAATAAGATTTTCACTTCGCAAAAAGCAAACTTTTTCGATTTTGCGAAGTGGTTTTATTTTTTAGACTTGTTTTAACTTGATATAAGTTATAGAAAGTTGTAAATATTACATTTAAACTTGTTGAAAAGATAAGTCCCCACATTCCAATTTTTAATAAAGAGAAAATAAGTAGGAAGATGGTTCTAATTAAAGTACCTATAATAGTTGCCTTAAGTCCTAACTTAGTTAATCCCATAGCATCTAAACAAGCAGATAAAGGTGCTTGGATATACTGTAAAATACAAATAGGGGCAAGAAATCTCATATAAGCGACTCCTTCATGAGTATTATAAATTAATCCTAAGAAGAACTCTGGAAATATAGCAAGGGCAAGCGATGCAGGGATACCTATTAAAAGAGATATTCCAATCGCTTGTTTTAATTTCTTTTTAGCATAGTCATAATGCTTATTACTTGTCGCTTTTGATATAACTGGTAGTAAGGCTTGACTTATCGCCATTGTAAAGAAAGATGGTAATAGAAGTAGGGGCATAACAAAACCACTGATAACACCATATTCTGTTACAATAAATTTAGAACTATATCCTACATAAGTTAGAGCATTAGTTAATATTATCGGCTCTAAAAAGTAGCCAAAAGAACCAATAAGTCTACTTGCAGTAGATGGAATACTTATATTCATCGCTTCTTTTGCATATCCCTTATTAAAAGCAAGATCTTTTTTCTTTATAGTTAGATTCTTTGGTAAGAAGAAAAATAATACTAAAATAGATGAGAGTTCACTAATAATATTAGTTAATATTACAAAAGTAACGGCAACTTCTAAGCCTTTATTTATAAAAATAGGGACACCTATAATAATTAAAATAAGTCTTATAATATCTTCTAAAACATTAGAAGTAACATGGGGAAGCATCTGCTGTTTACCAAAGAAATAACTTCTTAAAATACTAGAAGTACTAGTTAAAGGTAAAACTACACATATTGCAAGAATAGGAAGCAGGGCACGTTCTTCATGTAAAAAGTTAAAGTCAAGAGTAGGGGCAATAACAATAACAAAAGAAATTATTATAATATTAATTATTAAAGAAATAGGTAACAGAGAAAAGAGAAGTCTTTTATTATTCTTAGAGTCTTCTGCAATTAACTTTGATAAAGCAGTGGGAATACCAAATTGACATAGACCAATTAATAAAGAGAAAGTAGGTAAGACTAACATATATAATCCAATACCTTCACTACCCATTAGTCTACTCATAACTATCTTTATAACCATTCCTAAAGCTTTAGTTAAAAAGCCTCCAATAATTAGAATAATTGTCGATTTTATAAAAGTCTCTTTTCTCATATAGTACTCCTCCTAATTATATATATGACTGTAAAACTTAAAAAATATGTAAAAATATGTTCGTAAATAAATGTAAATATCTTTTGTAAAGTCTGTGTATTTTTTCTGTAAAATTTTATGTAACTACTTTTTTAATATTTAAGACTATGCTAAACTGATTTTATCAAGTGTAGTAAAGAGGTGTCGATTAATGGAAAATATAATAGATTTTTTAGCAACTAAGGAGGTTTTAATAGTTCTAGCAATTATTGGACTTATTTTATTTGTTTATTTTATCCTTTGGTTCCATGAGTTTATGAAAAAACATGAGGAGAAAAAGAAATTACAAAATAATACTATGGAACTTAATAAATTAGTAGAAGAAGTTGCAAGAGCACAGAAAGAAGAAGCTACTTCTATTGTAAAAGAGGAACCTAAAAAGGAAGAAATAAAAGAAGAAAAAATAGAAGTTCCTCTAGTTAGCAATACTACTGTAGTTGATTCAGTCATTGTCCCTGAAGAAAAAGTTGAAGTAGTAGAAACTGAACCAACTCCTGAAGTTGTTATTGAAAGTTTTGCCTCTAGTCCTATAGAAGTAGAACCAGTAGTTGTTAGTGTTAAAGAAAATCCTGTTAATATAAATGATAGTATTATGTTAAATAATCAGTTTGAAGAAAAGGTAGAGGTAGTAGAGCCTACTGTTATTACACCTGTTGAAAGTCCTAAGAATGAAGAAGAAGTAATTAAATATAAAGATGAAGTTTATACTGAAAGTGAAGCGAAAGCTGAACTTGAAAGAATTACTGAAGAGTTAAAGAAACTAGAATCTGAAGAGAAAGAAGAAAATATAGAACTTACTAAGTTTGAAACAGAACAAGAAGAAAATGCTATTATTAGTTTAGATGAACTAATCGCTAAAGGCAAAACAATTACAGAGCAAAATGAAGTTCGAGAGTATCAAGATGATGGTAATGAACCTATAAGTATTCAAGAATTGGAAGAAAGATATAAGAGGGAAAAAGAACAAGTTGAAGTACTAGAAGTAGAGGAAGAACCTAAAGAAGAAAAACCTAAACTTTCTATTGATGACTTCTTAAGTGCTAAAGAAAAAGTTACACCACTTAAAGAAGCTTATAGTGAAAAGAAAAGTACTTATCATCCAAGCCCTATTATTAGTCCGATATATGGTATTGAAGAAGAACCGGTTAGGAAGAATACTACTTTAGAATTAGAAAATACTACTAATTTACAAAAGTTTGATGAAGAGATTAGAAAAACTAATGAGTTTTTATCTAAATTAAAAGAGTTACAGCAGAAGTTAGATTAAAAAATATGTGGATTTTGTGAATTGGCCTTAAATTTGAGGTCAATTTTTAATTTTCTAAAGAAAAAAGATAATGTAAAGAGAAGAAATAAATACTTTACTTATTAGTTTATCATGTGATAATATTAGGTTAACAAAAAGATAAAGAAAGAAGGTAGAAAATATGGAGAAGTTAAGTTCACTAAAAGTTACCGGGGGGGGGTGCTTAAATTACCAAAATGGTAGTTTAAATAATACTTTCTTTCATTATGACTTAAAAGAATAGAGGCAAGTTCTATTCTTTTTATAGTGTGATAATGGAAGGAGTAAAGAGATGAAGAAATTATTATTAGAAACAAGTTTTAGTAAGATATATATGATAGTAATGATTATAATAACTCTATTAATATTAGGAAGTTACTTTTCTTATGCTATGTTTACAGTAACAAAAGAGAAGAGTAATGCTATAAGTATAGTAACAGGGAACTTAACTTATAAGTTGGAAGTAGATGGAAAAGAATCTAATACTTTAAGTGTACCATCTAATAGTAGTAAAGAGTTTATATTAACATTAAGTAATCCTAATAATAGAATAGCAAGGTTTAATTTTTATTATATGGGTAGATTACCTAGTAATGTTTATATGGGATATTTAGAAAAAGAAGGCTATAATATAACACCAGAAGCAAAGGGAGTAAATCTAGAGAAGAACGGTACAAGTGGAAGTAGTAATACCTATATAATAAGAATTACTAATAATTCTAATAGTGATATAACTATTACTTTAGGAGTAGGGGTAGGGCTTGATTATAATGATTTAGAGTTGCAAGATAATAGTTATTTATTTGATAAGTATGCAGTAGAATTATCTAATATACTGTTAAGCGATGTAGATAATAATATAAATACAACAGATAGTGAACAGACCTTTATAACTGGAGAAGAACCTGATAATTATATTTGGTATAGTGGAAAGTTATGGAGAGCAGTATCTATTGACCCTAGTGATAATTCTGTAAAATTAGTAACACAATGGAATATATCAACTATGTCATATAATACTGATAGTACATTTAAAGGCAGTTATATGGAAAAGTGGTTGAATGACACAAGTGTAGATGGCTTTTTAGGTAATTTAAGAGAACCTGAGAAATTTATTAAAATGGATAGTATTTGGAATGCTACTATGACAACATCAACTGATAAGCCTGCTAAAACAACTTTGGTAACGGCTCCAGTAGGATTATTAAATGTATACGAAATTGTAATGTCCTATACTAATACTACCTATAATAGAGGGTATATACAAAACTCTTTAGATACATGGCTTATAACTCCATATAATGATAACGAAGTTTGGACTTTTTCAGTTGATTTTTCTACTAATCCTAGTGGTGGTTCTAATACCACTTATGTCCATAGTGTTAGACCATCAGTGAATTTAAAATCTGGACTTAAAACAGTAGATGGAACTGGAACAGAAGAAGATCCATATCGCTTAGAAGGAGATAATGATACTAATTTAAATGGAACATTATTAAATACTAGGTACAGTGGTGAATATATAGAGTTTGGAACAGGAGAAAATAATTTATATCGAATAGTAAGCCATGAGAAAGAGGGACTAACAAAAATAGTTAGTGCTGAACCCTTGAAAGATAGTGGGATTTTTAAATCTACAACTTTTGGAAATTCTGCACTTTATTCAAAAAATAATACTATAGGAACATTTTTAAATGGGAATTATCTTAATAGTTATTTAACAAGTGATCAAGTTGATATGATAGAAGATGATACTACTTGGTATTTAGGAACTGTAGGAGATGGAAGAAATTATATTTATTCTAAATATACAAATACTGATATGACAACTTTAACTACAAATATTATTACTGCTAAAGTAGGACTATTAAGATATGGAGAATTAATGGCAGGACAATTTAATTTAGCATCTAATCAAGAAAATATTGCAACTGGTCTTACTACTTATTATTGGACTTTAACTCCGGCTTCTAATCAATCAGTATGGAGTATGAGCACGAGTGGTAGTGCTTTAGTGCTAAATCCATCATCAATATCAAGAAATGTTGGTATAAGACCAAGTTTGAATTTAAAGCAAAGTGTCGTTATAGTTTCAGGGACTGGTCAAAAAAATAATCCTTTTACCATTGATCTAGCCAGTTAAATCAATAAAATTTACGAAATTTCGTAATTTTTTTCAAAAAACTATTGATTAACCGTATATGCTATGTTACATTATTAGCAGGAGGGATACTCATGGATAAAAATAAAGAAGATAAGTTAAAAGAATTAGAGTATGATTTTGTACAAGATTTTATTAAATTAAGAAAGGATAATCACTTAACTCAAGAAGCAATGGCTAATCAATCTGGAGTTATTAGATTAACTATTACAAGAATTGAAAATTTAATAACATCTCCACAAGTTAATACCCTAATGAAAATATTAGAACCAATTGGTTATACTGTTAAGATAGTACCAATTGATAAGAAAAAGAAAAATAAAAAAGATTAGAAAAAATTCTAGTCTTTTTTTTTATTTTCCTCTATACTATTTCTAGGGGTGAAGACTATGAAGAATATTACCTTATTACCAGCAGATACTTATATAGTAGTTAATAAAACAGTCCTTCATGAAGAAGATAGACGTCTTTTAACTATGCTTTATCAACCTATAATAGGTTATACTGCTGTTAGTCTTTACTTTACTTTAATAGATGATTTAGATGAGTTTAATCGTCTCAGTGATGATTTAAATCATCATCATTTAATGAGTATAATGCAACTTAGACTTGAAGATATTATGATAGCAAGAGAGAAATTAGAAGCAGTAGGACTTTTAAAAACCTATTTAAAAAAAGGAAGTGTTAATAACTATGTTTATCTTTTATATTCTCCTATCAGTGCTAATGAGTTTTTTAATCATCCAATATTAAATATTGTCCTATACAATAATATTGGTAAAAAAGAATATGATAAACGTTTAGAGATGTTTAAAGTACCAAGAGTTAGATTAACTGATTATGAAGATATCTCTCATAAATTTAATGAAGTGTTTAAAAGTAGTAACTTAAAACCATTTGAAGTTATAGAAGATGTAGAAAAGAAAGAAACTTCTTCTATAATTCTAGACGATATGATAGACTTTAATCTTTTAATATCTTCTATTCCTAGTGGTCTTGTTAGTAATCGTTGTTTTGATAAAGAGACTAAAAAACTAATTAATAATCTTGCTCTAGTCTATAATATAGATACAGAAAGAATGTGTGGACTTGTTAGGACTTCTTTAAATGAGAAAGGTTTAATTGATAAAACTCTCTTAAGAAAGAATTGTCGTAACTACTATTCCTTTGAAAATGTAGGAAATCTTCCAACTCTTGTTTATCAAACTCAACCAGATTATTTAAAGAAACCTGAAGGTGATACTTCTAAGTGGGCTAAAATGGCTTATACTTTTGAAAATACTAGTCCATATGATTATCTAAAAAGTAAAATGAAAGGAGCAGAACCTACTAAAAGAGACTTAAATCTAATAGAAGACTTGATGCTAGATCAAAAACTAAGTGCAGGTGTAGTTAATGTTTTAATTTCTTATGCTTTGAAGATAAATAATCAGAAGTTAAACCGTAATTACTTAGAAACAATTGCAGGACAGTGGAAACGTCTTAATATCGAAACAGTAGAAGAAGCGATGAAATTAACTGAAAAAGAATATAAAAAGATGAAAAAACTTGCCACTAATACCACTAAAAATAAAACTGTATCTAAAAAAATAGCGAAAGAAGAAATATTACCAGACTGGTTTGGTAAAGAATTAGATACTGATAATACTAATGAAGAAGAAAGAGAAGAGTTAGATAAACTTATAGATAGTCTTGTCTAATTAGAGAAAATATGTTATAATATGCCTTAATTAAAGGGGGTACTAATATGACTAATACAAGAGATTTATTGATTAGAAAATATATTATAGATATAATTTTTGTAGTAGTAGTTATATCATTACTTACTTGGTTTTGGTTTGGTCCATATCAACATAAGGTAAGAATAAGAGAGTCTTTAGAAGCTAATAATATTGAATTTAATAAAGATATTGCCTATACAGGTTTTGATTACTTAGAACTTTCTTCTAATAAAATTACAAAAGACTTAACAGTTACTAATGATAGTGATGAAGAGATAAGCTTTATTATTAACTTTAACAATTTAACTAACGATAATAATAACTATATTAGTTACGTTTTAACCGATAATGAAGGGTATCAAAGTGATATTAGAAATTTATCACTTGATGGATATATTCTAGAAAATAATTTAAGTAAAAATGAGACTAAAACTTATACTATTACTATGTGGATTAATGATAGTGAAGAGGTTAATGGTAATTTAAATATTTTATTAAATCCTACTATGGCTTAACAAATATTAAAAGATATGCTAAAATATAGTTATCTTTTTAATTTGTCCCCATAGTTCAACGGATAGAACAAGGCCCTCCTAAGGCTTAGATGAAGGTTCGATTCCCTCTGGGGACGCCAGTAGATTTACTATTGTCTTTGACAAGTATCATAAAATGTGATACTATGAATATGTCAAAGAAATTTGTATAAAATAAAAAAGAGATATAATCTAATCTTGCCTGTTAGATGTTATCTCCACTAAGTGTGTTGACACCATACTTCTAGGAAGAAGTTAGGTGTCTTTCTTTTGCCCTCTATTATTTTTTAACCGCTATTACGGGAAGTAATATTAGTACTAGGATAATAACTACAAATACTAAGTATTCCAACTTTAAATGCATCGCCCATAAAAAAATATATAGTGTAGTGCTTTCCCCTCCTTAGCTATATATTTAAATATGCTGTGGAGGTAGATCAACTAACTGTTATTAGTATTATATCTCTAAATAAATAGTATCATAATTAACTTTTTAATGCAACAAATAAATATCAAAAAAGGCACTTGTTACTGCAATGAATTTATAGTATAATCAATATAGAATAAGAAGGTGTTAACGTGTTAGGTACAATTAGAGAAATAGTAGATAACAATGTTATTTTAGATTTAACTATAGATATAACTAAGCAAGCTAATTTATTGAATTTACATGTTATCTTTGAAGATAATGGAACTAAAATAGTAGGAGAAATTGTTAATAGTACTAAAACAACTTTAAAAATAAATATTGTTGGTGAGATTAAAAATAATGAATTTTTACCAGGTATAAGTGTTAAGCCATCTTTTAGATCTACTACTAGAATAGTAACTATGGAAGAACTTTCCTTAATACTTGGTCCTGTTGAACCAACTGATAAAGAGGTTACTTTTGGCTTTTCTAATATTTATCAAAACTATAAAATTAATGTTGATATAAATGGTTTCTTTAGTAATCACTTTGCTATACTAGGTAACTCTGGAGCAGGCAAATCATTTTCTGTTAGTCGTATCTTACAAAATGTTTTTTCAAATCCTAAAAAAAGTCCTGTTGGGGCTCACGTCATAATGTTTGATGCTTATGGAGAGTATACGAGAGCTTTGGGTTATATTGATAAAGTAAATCCTAATATACATTATAAAACTTATACAACTAATCCTGATAATGCTATGAGTGAAATATTAAATATACCTTTGTGGTTACTTGGAGTAGATGATTTAGCATTACTTCTTGATGTTACAACTCCTAATCAAATTCCTATTATTGAAAAAGCATTATCACTTGTTACAATCCTTACAGGAGATGATCCAGATGTTATTAAATATAAAAATGATATTATTGCAAGAGCAGTTCTTGATATTTTATTAAGTGGACATCAATCTACAAAGATAAGAGACCAAGTAATAGCAGTACTTACTAAATTTAATACCGAAGATTTAAGTCTTGATGCTAAAATAGTACAACCTGGTTATACTAGAACCTTTAAACAATGTTTATATATAGATAAGACTGGTAAACTAATGGAAATGGAGTTAGTAGTCAACTTTGTTAAACAATTTATAATGGATGACTTTAACTTAGAAGATAGACCAGAGAAGTTTATTGCCTATACTCTAAAAGATTTAGAAACTGCAATGGATTTCGCTCTTATTAGTGAAGGAATCTTAAAAAGTGATAAAGTCTATGATTATGCTAATGTTTTAAGTGTTAGATTACATACTCTTGCTAATAGTCCTAATCATGTTTTCTTTGATTCAACTTCTTATATAAATAAAGAGACTTATTTAGATAGATTATTTACTAATATGGATGGAAATAGATGTCAAATAGTAAACTTTAATATTAGTTATATAGAAGATAGACTTGCAAAAGTTATAACTAAAATAATATCAAAACTAATTTTTGATACAGCGGTTACAAATGAGAATAGAGGTAGTGTTCCATATCATATAATTATTGAGGAAGCGCATAGATATGTTCAAAAAGATACAGATACAGAAATACTTGGTTATAATATCTTTGACCGTATAACTAAAGAAGGTCGTAAATATGGTGTTCTTTTAGGGTTAATTACACAAAGACCTAGTGAATTATCAGATACTGCTATATCTCAATGTTCAAACTTTGTTATTTTAAGAACATTACATCCTAAGGATTTAACCTATATTAAAGATATGGTACCATCAATAACTCTAGAAGTTGCTAACCAACTTAAGAGTTTAAAACCAGGTAATGCTATTGCCTTTGGTAGTGCTTTTAAAGTTCCAATTAATATGCAGTTTCAAAAAGCAGATCCTGAACCTTTATCAAATAACGTTGATATTAAAAATATTTGGTATAAAAGTAATTAAATACTTTTCTAATTTAAAAAAATATGTTAGTATAATATATAGTTAATAGGAGGATAAGATATGGCTTTAGATAAATTAAAAAAATTAATTGGTAGTGATGATAGTAATTATGAAGAAGAAGTAAAAGAGGAGGAGTATTATAAAGTGAGTAGAGAAGATTATATGGATGAAAATGGTGTTGCAGGCAGTAAAATGATGTTACTTGAACCACGTGCTTATTCTGAAAGTCAACAAATAGCAGATTACTTAAAAGAAAGAAATGCTGTTGTTGTTAATTTAAAACGTGTAACACCAGATCAAGCGAAAAGAATAGTAGACTTTTTAAGTGGTACTTTATATGCTATAGGAGGAGACTTACAAAAATTAGGAGGAGGAATATTTTTATGTACTCCGAATAATGTTAATGTAGAAGGAGAAATTAGTGATGATGCTGCTCCTAAGACTACAAGGAAATCTAAAAAACAAGAAGACGATGAATTTGATTGGTAATAACCCGTACTAAGGGATGTGATATTAATGGACAAATTTAACTATGAAGCGAATGGTTATAATCGTGCAGAAGTTAATAAATTTGTAACAGATGTAATTAAAGAGACTGAAGGTATAATAAAAAAGTGTAAAGATCAAAAAAAAGAAATAGCAGATCTTAAAGATAAATTAAGTCATTATGAGGATTTAGAGAATACCTTAAAACAATCTTTAATTAATGCTGAAAAGACTGCTGATAATGTTAAGAGGCTAGCAAGAGAAGAAGCTGATATTATAGTTAGTGATGCTAAACATAATGCTTCAAGGATAGTGGGGGAGTCATTATTGAAAGCTAGAAAGATAGAAGATGAAGCGGATAGATTAGAAAAAAATGTAAAGATATTTAAACGCAAATTAAAAATTATTGTAGAACAACAAATGGCTGTAGTAGAAGAAATAGAAACACTAGACTTAGAAGATAAATAGTCTAGTGTTCTTATATCTTGGAAAGGAGGATTATGAAAGAAGATAAGGAATTAGAAAAATTAATCTTAAAATATTCTGCTGCCTTAAAAACATTAGAAACAGAAATTAGTATTTTGTTACAAGATTATGAACTTGAAAATAACTATAATCCTGTTGAACATATAAAATCAAGATTAAAGAGTTATGAAAGTGCTAGTAAAAAATTAATATCTAGAGGTTATGAAGTAACAACTAAGAATATAGAAGAGCATGTTCATGATATGGTTGGCATAAGAATTGTTTGTTCATTTTTATCAGATGTTCATAAGATAGTAGAATTAATAGAAAATAGTGATCAAATAACTGTTCATGATAAAGAAGATTACATTACTAATCCAAAAGACACAGGTTATTCTAGTTATCATTTGAGTGTTTATGTACCAGTTTATTTAATAGATGGTGTTACTTTGGTGGAAGCAGAAATACAAATTAGAACTGTTGCAATGGATTTTTGGGCTAGTTTAGATCATAAAATAACTTATAAATTTAAAGGAGAAATACCAGAAGAAATAAAAGAAGGTATGCATAAGTGTGCAGAGGATATCCATACTCTAGACCAAAAGATGTTAAAATTAAATAATGAAATGCAAATAATTAAAGATGATCAAGAAATTATTTGACTTTTATAAGAAAAAAATATTATAATATAGCTACTTTAGTAAAGGGAGAATATTAATATGAAAAATACTAAAGAAAATAAAGTTACAAATTTAGAAATCTATGAGAAAGATTTGAAGAGGAACTATGCTATTAAAGGAGCGGTTGCATGAGTGGCTTTAGCTGCTATTCCTATGGGAATTGCTGTAGCAAATAATGTTTTTGGAATGAATTTTAGAATGGATGATGCTACTTTTGTTGGTGATTTTGTCAATAATTTTTATGGAACTATAGAAACTTGGCTTGGTGCAGCAGTAACTAGTGGTGCTTTAGCATCTATTCCAGTTGCAATCTCACAAGCTAAAGCAGAAGAGAAAGTAAGAAAAATGAAATAGTATTTTTTTGATAAAAAGTATTAAGATAACTCTTAGTACTTTTTTTCATAAAATAACTAGAATATTTGTTTAGGTTATGCTATTCTATATTTAATAAAACGTTAGGAGGAGATTAATTAATGGAAAATGAATATAAAGCTATGGACATTGCTAAATACTTTATAAATGAACTACATCCTGAACCTTTAAAATTACAAAAATTATTATATTTTGCTCAAGGTTTTTCTTATGCTTTTTATGATAAAGCGCTATTTAATGATGACTTTGAAGCTTGGGTTCATGGGCCAGTTATTCCTTCTATATATCACGAATATAAAAATTATGAGTATAATCCTATTGATTTAAATTATAACTTAAAAGACTTTAATAAAGATGTTATAGACTTATTAGAATACGTTAAGAGAAATTATGCAAAATATGATGGCAAGTATTTAGAAGAGATAATCCATAAAGAAGAACCTTGGTTATTATCACGCACAGGTTTGGATCCAGATGAGAGAAGTGATAAGACAATTCCTAAATCTAATATTGCTTCCTATTTTACTAGTTATGTATTACAACCAGATGATGAGGAGTGGGATTAATGCAGGGAGAAATTTGGACTTATGTAGCAACAAAACCTAATAATACAAAAGAAGCGAAAGTAAGACCAGTTTTAGTAATTGGTTATGATAGTAATAATCAGTTACAGTATGTAGATATCCATTATGTAATTATCTCTTCATCTGCAGAATGTGGTATCTATGATGTTTTATTAGATAAGAAGTTAGCAAAAGAATTGGGATTAGCAAGACAATCTATAATTAAAACAACTAAGATATATACAGGACCTAGAAGTAAGTTAGGTGTTAAAATAGCAGAATTACCTTCTAGTAAAAAAGAAGAATTTGTAAAGAAATATCAAGCATATCAAGATGATTTAATATCAAAATTATATTTATAGATTAAGAGGGAGTGATAACTATGAACGAAAAAACTTATATTGAAGTATTTGATGAAAAAAGTCCTAAAGTTAAACAATTATATTGGAATATTGCCTTTGGATTACAAGATGTTGATAGATTAAAACCATCTAAATATATGGTAGAGTTAACTAATGAACATATTGATGGTAAAAAAACATATAAAGAAGTTAAAGATGATATAACATCATACTATTCTAAAGATAACAATGTATCTAATAGTGAAAAAGAAGCTGATGAAGTATCGCTTGCTATCTATGAGATATTAAGTGATAAAGCCTTTAGATTTGATTATCTGACTTATAAAAACTATCATAAAAGATTATTTCAAAATCTTGATAAAGATATATATCATCCTGGAGAATTTAGAACTTATAATATTACTAAAGATGAAGAAATATTAGATAATGATACAGTAAGTTATCAGTCTTATGACTTGATAGAAGAGTCTTTAAAATATGATTTTGAAGAAGAAAAAAATATAGATTATATTAATATGAATGAGAGTGAATTAGTAAATAGAATAACAGAGTTTACATCAAGAATTTGGCAAGTGCATCCATTCAGTGAAGGAAATACTAGAACAACTGCTATCTTTATTCAAAAATATTTAATAAGTATGGGTTTTGAAGTTAATAATGAATTATTTAAAGATAATTCTCTATATTTTAGAAATGCTTTAGTAAGAGCGAATTATACAAATTATAATAAAGGTATTAAAGAAGATAAACGTTACTTAGTTATGTTTTTTGAAAATTTATTATTAGGTAAAGATAATGAATTAGATAATAATAAGTTATATATTTGACACAATCATACTTGCTTGGTATAATATAGATACTTTAACAAGGGGGTATTAATATGTTTAAAGTAAAAACTAAAGAAGAAAGAATTAGAAAAAAGGAAGAAGAAGTAAAGGTTACTAATTTGCAAGAAATATATTTGGAATCGAACCAACGATAATGGCAGGAACAGGTCTAGGTAATGTTATTAATGAAACTTATAATACTATTGGTAATTTATTTTCTTCTCCATTTTCACCTATCATATATGGAGGAGCTATACCATTAATTTGTGTAGCAACACAAAGTCGTTATGATACTAAGGTTGATAAAATGGAAAGATTAAAATATTTCATGGAAAATAAGGATGCTATAAATAGCGTAGCTGAGGAAGAAATAACTATCTTAGATGCAAAACATCTTAGTTGGGAAAAATTAGAAGATTACGCAGAAAAAGGAAGAAGCAAAGTATTAAGATAACTCTTAGTACTTTTTTCTTGTTTAAAACGTTAATATTTTGTATGATATAGATGTATTTAAATATTAATAGAAAGACAGTGATGTTTATGGAGTTATTAGTACCAGCTGGAGATATAAATTCGTTTTATGCTGCCTTAAATAATGGAGCAGATGCTATCTATTTATCAGGTAAAATGTTTGGGGCAAGAAGTTATGCTAAGAACTTTACGATTGATGAGTTAAAAACAGTTTTAAAACTTGGAAAAATATATGGTGTTAAGATTTATGTAACAATGAATACTTTAGTAAAAGAAAGTGAAGTAGAAGATTTCCTCAAAGAAGTAGAGTTTTTATATAGTTTAGGTGTAGATGCTATTCTTATGCAAGATTTTGGGATGATTTCTTTATGTTTGGAAAAGTATCCTAATCTTGAAATACACGCTTCAACTCAAGTAAATAGTAGTAGTTATGAGACTATTAAACTTCTATATGAGATGGGAGTAAAACGTGTAGTACTTCCAAGAGAGATGAGTATAAATGAGATTAAGAAAATAGATATTCCTATTGAAATAGAAGTCTTTATTCATGGAGCCTTATGTGTAAGTTATTCAGGTAATTGTCTCTTCAGTTCTATGTTAGGTGGTAGAAGTGGTAATAGAGGAGAGTGTGTTGGTAGTTGTAGATTACCTTATAAATTATATAAAGATAAAACTCTAATAGATGAAGGATATTTATTATCAATGAAAGAATTGAATACATCATTAGATATTAAGAAATTACCTAGTAATGTTACTAGTCTTAAGATAGAAGGAAGAATGAAAAGTCCATCTTATGTAGGTTTTATTACAAAGTATTATCGTAAAATACTTGATAATGAAGAACTTTCTACTAAAGATTTAGAGGACTTAAAGAGTATGTTTTATAGAGGCTTTACAAAAGGTCATTTATTTAATGATAGTGATTTAATTAATAAGAAAAGTCCTAATCATTTAGGAAGTCATTTGGGTAAAGTTATAGATGTAAATGATGAGAGAATTAGAATAGAATTAGATAGGCCTTTATTACAAGGTGATGGTATTAGATTTAAAGAATCTAATAAAGGAATGATAGTAAATTTTCTCTATGATTTAAAAGATAATCTAATTAATAAAGGAAATCCTAAACAAATAGTTGAAGTTGATAATAAAGTTAAACTTACTAGTCTAGATGAAGTTAGAAAGACTACAGATAAATCTCTTGAAATAACTGACTTTACTATTACTAGAAAAGTTCCTATTAATATAGAAGTGAAAGCAAAGGTTGGAGAAGTATTTACTTTAAGTTTTAGTGATTTATCTCATACCGTTACTTATACAGGTAATGTAGTAGAGAAGTCTATTAATAATCCTATATCTAAAGAAAGATTAATTAGTCAGTTAGAAAAACTAGGTAATACTCCTTTTATCTCTAAACGTATAAGTATAGATATGGATGAAGATATCTTTATTAGAATAGGAGATTTAAATATTGCAAGAAGAACTTTGTCAGAAAGATTAATAGGGGAACGTCTTAATGATTATAAAGAACCTATTATTAATGAAGTAACTTTTGATAAAATAAATACTAAAGAGATAATAGATTTAGATAATTACGGGGAAGTAGAAAGAAACCCTTTCTATATTAAAGATGTCTTAAAAGATAAAAGTATTGTTAGTAATTTATTTAGACCAACAACTAATGTAATAGCATCATACCATTTAAATGTCTTTAATTCATATACTGCTTATTACCTATATAAATTAGGATATAAAGGGATAACTTTATCAGTAGAACTTAATAGTTTAGAATTAAAAAATTTAATAGAATCTATTAGAAAAAGATTTGGGAATATTCCAATAGTTATTAAAACTAAAGGTTATGTAGAAGTAATGCTTATTAAAGGTAATATTTTAAATCTAGATAAAGATACTTCTTATACTTTAGTTAATGTTAAAAATGATAAATTTAAAACTTACTTTGATGGAAGATGTACTCATATTAATTCCAGTTATAGCATTAATTTAGATGAGAAAGAGTTAGAGTTTGATAATGTTTATTTTGTAGGAGAAAATCGTGGAAATTAGAAAAGAATTTTATTTACATAATAAAGGAGTTTTAAGTTTATATGATATAAGATATTTAGAAAGTGATTTTAATTTAGTTATAAAAAATATTTCTGATAGTTTAAAATGTGAGGCTTCTGCAGAACTTTATAATTCTATTAATAGTAAATTGCCTTCCTTTGAAGATAATGATTTGAAAATGTTTTTTTCTGATTTAAAAACACGAAGTGAAGAAAAGAAGGAAAAACCATTTTATATGTTTAAAGATACTATGCCAGAAGATGAATTTATAGAATATTTAACTCCTATTGATTATAATCATCAGTCTTATTTACAGCTATTTAACCAAATTAATACTAATTCTATAACTTATCAAGAAAGTCTATATGGACTAACATTTCCTACTAATATTGTTACCTTTGATAAAATTGCTAGTTTCTTAAATAGTGATAATATAGATAAATATCAAAAATATCTAAGAGAATATTTAAAAGTTTTTAATTTTGAATATAGAGAAGTTTATTCTAAAGAAGATTTAATTAAAGAAGAGTTAAATCAAATAATTAAGAGTGATTTTAGTAATCTATTTAGTAATAAGTATTCTCTTGAAAAACAGATAGAAGAAGAGTATCATAGAAAACAGGAAATGGCGAAATCTAATGAAAGGGTTTTAAAATTAGGTTGTACTAATAAATAAAAGGAGAGAATTATGGAAATTAGAAAAGAATTTTATTTGCCTAATAAAGGAGTTTTAAGTTTATATAATATTAGTTATTTAGAAAGTGATTTTAATCTTATTACAGATAAAATCTCTACAAGCTTTGGTAATAGAGTAGTTGATATAACTGATAGATTAATACCAGTTAATGATAATTATTTAAGAAAAATTAAATTAAAGGATAAAAGAAAGATAGGAAAGAAAGTTTATCCTGCTACTTATAAAATATATTTACAAGAAAGTCCTTTTCTTAAACCATTAACATCTATTAATTATGGCCATGATATTATTAGTTTTAAGGAAATAGATATATTTTTAAGGGAAAATAATAGTCCAGATTATTTAAAAGCTTTAGAAGAATATTTACAAATATTTAATTTTGAATATAAAGAAAATTATGTTAAAGATGAAATAATAAAAAGAGAGTTAGATGAATTAGAGAAGAATAGGGATTTCTATAAAGTTGAACGTTTCTTAGATCAAAAGTATTTTCTTGAAATAGCTTTAGAAAATGATTATAAGAAAAAAGAGGAAATGGCGAAAGCGAATGAAAGAGTTTTAAGATTGGGCAATAAATTTTATAAATAAAAAGGAGGAGTCGAGTTTTCTCGATAGTGGTAATAATGGATAATAACAAAAAAGAAATAGTTACAACTTTATTTATGCTTTGCATTGCTTTTCTATTTAGTGTGTTTATGTTAGTATTTTCTTTTACTATAGAAAATATAGAAAATTATGAGATGACAACTGGTTATTTAATTAGTTATAAAGAAGTTAATAATTCAGATCAAACAATGTATAATCTTGTTTATTCTTATACCGTGAATGGAATTGAATATACTGTCTCTTCTTCTTCAGAAAGTGGAATATTACCTAGAATTAATAGTCCAAGACCTATAAAATACAATCCTAATAATCCGGAAGAAGCTTATATTCCTTCTTTATCATTAAAGTTTTTATTTTCATTTTTAGGTATATTTGGTATTATTGTAACTTCTATTGCCTTTATGATTGAAACTAAAAAATTAATAAAAGATGGAAAATTAAAAACTATAATTAATTTGTTTTTAGGGTTTATACCAGGTGTTCTTATGATATTTCTTGGTTATATAATTACATATATAGCGACTGGATATTTTTCTTTTATTAAAATGTTTACTTATTATACTAATAGTATGTTAATACCACTTTTATTTGCAGTGGCTTTCATAATAGTTGGTATGATAAGTATAATAATGCCTTTATTTAAGTATTTTAAGAATAAATATTTAAAAAATGTTAATTAGGTAATAGATATAATCTAACTGCTATTACTTTTTTTAATTCTTAATCTGTGACTTTCTAAGTTTTTACAAGTAGTTTTTGCAAATTTCTTAAAAAAGTGGTGTTTTTGCTTGAAATTGTAGTTT
>CALVUX010000015.1 GCA_944363715.1 uncultured Bacilli bacterium | reverse complement strand
GTATTATTAGTAGCAAGTTCTAATCCTGCTGTCATTAATATTTGTTTATGCTGTTTTAAAATATCCTCTTTAACCACTACCATCATAGCCTCCAATTCTACTAATAAGTATAAGAAGATAAAATGTTTTAGTCAAGAGACAAAAGAAAAAAGAGTCTAAGCTCTTATCTATAACTACTTTTTAAAAAGTAAAAGATTCAATCTCGTTATATCCCAATCTAAATTAATTCACCATACTAGATAACAAGGCAACTAAATAATAGATAGGATGCTTCTCTAACTTAACAATATCTAAGATAATAGTTAAATCACTTTCTCTACTCTTAAATCTAAACATAGGTGTAATCTGATAAGCATTCATAAATAAATCTTCTGTATTTAACTTACTAGTAGATTCTCTATTAAAGTAAAGTTCAATAGTATTTTTAGTTTCACTAACTTTAGTAACCCCCACTTGTTTAACAAGTTTTTCAAACCACTCTTCATACATATAAATGATAATATCTTCATTAAGTTTACCAAATCTATCCTCTAAATCACTTCTAACTTCTTCTAGTTTCTCTTTACTATCTATTTCATTAATCATTCTATGAATCATAATCTTCAAGTCGTCATCAGTTACATAGTCATCACTAATATGAGTAGATACATTAAGTAATGTTTTATTACTCTCTTCCTCTTGTTCTTCCTCTACAACATTACCTTTAAGACGTTCTACCTCTTCATTAAGCATCTTTAAATAAAGGTCAATACCAACACTATCAATAAAACCAGCTTGTTTACTTCCTAAAATATCTCCTGCTCCTCTAATAGATAAATCACGAGTTGCAATAGAAAAACCACTACCTAATTCAGTAAACTCTTTAATAACTTTTAAACGTTTTTCAGCAGTCTCAGTTAATACTTTATGTTCTTGATACATTAAGTAACAATAAGCTATTTTATTACTACGTCCAACTCTACCTCTAATCTGATATAACTGAGCAAGACCAAATCTATCAGCATCTAAAATAATTAACGTATTGACATTAGGAATATCTATACCAGTCTCTATTATGGTCGTACATACTAAAACATCTGCCTCATGGTCGATAAATTGTTGCATTACATCTTCGATTTTAGTCTTATCCATTCTACCGTGAGCATAAATAACTCTAGCACTAGGAACAAGATTCTCAATCTCCATTACTTCTTGTTCTATATTTTCTACATTATTAAATAATAGAAATACCTGTCCATCACGAGACATCTCTTTCATAATCGCTTCTTTAACAAGTTGTTTATTATAACCAATAACATAAGTCTGTATAGGATATCTATCTCTTGGAGGAGTCTCTATTAAAGATAAGCTTCTAATACCTGCAATAGACATTTGTAAAGTTCTAGGAATAGGTGTAGCCGTTAAAGTTAAAACATCTACAGTACTCTTATATTGTTTTAACTTTTCTTTATGTTTAACTCCAAATCTCTGCTCCTCATCAATAATTAATAATCCTAAATCTTTAGGTCTGATATCATCACTAAGTATTCTATGCGTACCAATAACAAAGTCTATTGTTCCTTCTCTTAACTCTTCTAATATTCTATTACGTTCTCTTGGACTAGTAAATCTATTTAAAAGACCAATATTAACAGGAAAGTCTTTAAATCTATCAAGAGCATTCTTATAATGTTGACTAGAAAGAATCGTTGTCGGACATAAAAGCAATACTTGTTTATTATCCATAATCGCTTTAAAGGCTGCCCTAAAAGCGACTTCTGTCTTACCAAAACCAACATCTCCTACTAATAATCTATCCATAGGAGAAACTTTCTCCATATCTTCTTTTATCTGTTTAGTAGCAAGTAACTGGTCATTTGTTGCCACATAAGGAAAAGCATCTTCAAACTCTTTTTGCAATTCATTATCAGGAGAAAAAGCAAACCCCTTTTGTCTTTCTCTTTCCGCTTGTACTCTTAACAAGTCATTAGCCATATCTTGGACTTTACTTTTAACACGTGTTTTTACTTTCTCCCACTCTTTACCACCAAGTTTATAAATAGTAGGACGAACACCCTCTTTACCAGTATATTTATAAAGCATATCAATCTTCTCAACAGGAATATAAAGCTTATCATTACCCTGATATAAAACTTCTATATAATCTTTAAGTATACCTTGTTGTTCTAAAGTCTTTAACCCATTATAAATACCAATACCATGAACTTGATGAACAACATAGTCTCCTACTTCTAATTTATTTAAATCAGTTATCTTTGTATTATACTTAAACTTAGTCTTATATCTCTTAACCTTTTCATTATTTTTAAATAACTCTCTACCAGTCAAAAAGATATAATTTTTATACTGAAAACCACTATCCAATCCAAATGAAACTAAATTAAGTTTATTAGGATAAATCTCTTCTATAGTTGTATCCATTACAGGTAAAGATATCTTACTTCTAAAACTATGTAACTGATAATCTTTTAAACAAACAATAACAGTATAATTAGCATATAACTTTTCTCTAATATACTTAGTAATACCTTCTATATCATCATTAAATAAAGGCAGTTCCTTACTATTAAAATTAATAACCTTTAAAGACTTATCTAAATTATCTACAGTTAAATAATGTAGAGCATTATTTTCATAGATATCATCAAAATCAAACATATAACTACCTTTAAAGTCTATGTCTTTCTCTTCCCCATACTCTAACATATCAGTACATATCTGTTTATAATTAATTAACATTGAACTCTTATCTTTATAAATAGTAATATGATTATCTAAATAACCACCAACATTAGTCACATCACCATATTCATTTAAATATTTAGTGTTTCTCTTTTCTTCATCTATAAAGGTATCATTAGAAAATATTTCTGTATAAGGATATATATCTACACTATTTATTTCACTCAAAGACTTTTGACTTTTACCATCAAAGTATCTAATAGAGTCTATTGTATCACCAAAAAACTCTAATCTTATAGGATTAGATTCACCTAATGGAAAAATATCTATAACAAACCCTCTAACACCAATTTCACCAGTCTTAGTAACTAAAGTAGTTCTCTCATACCCTATATTAGTAAGTTTTTCAACTAGTTCTTTAGGACTAATCTCATCATTTACTTTTAAAGATAAAGTACTCTTTAAATATTCTTTTTTTAACGGTAAATATCTTAAATATCCCATTAAGTTAGTAATAACTATAGAAGGCTTATCACTACTTACTTCTTTTAATGTTTCAAGTCTAGTAACCATTAAATCAGGACTAATAGCCATCGCTTCACTAGTTAAAAAGTCATCCATTGGAAACAAATATACATTATCTACATAATTACTAATACTTCTATATAAACTATTAGATTCTACTAAATTAGAAGTAACTATTAAAATATTTTTCTTACTATCATAAAGTTTATTTACATAAACGGCAAAAAGCTCTTCAGTCATCCCTGTAAGAGCGATATCTTTATCATAAATTTTCTCAAAGAAGTTATCAAATACTTTCATAGTTACCCCTTCCTATTATATTTACTCATTAAAGAGGTAAAATCCATTACAAAATAATCGTCTAAAACATCAACTAAGGTATCAAACATTGTATCAATATCATTTAATTCTTTCTTACTAAACTTAGATAAGACATAATTAATAACATCATCTTTATCATTAGAAATACCTATTCTAAGTCTTTTAAAGTTATCAGTTCCAAGATGAGAGATAATACTCTTTAAGCCATTATGTCCTCCACTACTTCCATTTCTTCTTAATCTAAACTTACCTAAATCTAAATCAAGATCATCACTAATAACTAAAACATCTTCACTGTTTAATTTATAAAAGTCAAGAAAGGCTCTAACAGCAATACCAGAATTATTCATATAAGTCATTGGTTTAATAAAAATAACTTTCTCATTATTAATAGTAGTCTCTATATACATAGCATTAAATTTTTCTTTAAATTTATCAGTAATATTTTTATATTGTAAATATCTATCTACTAACATAAATCCCATATTATGTCTAGTATTCTCATATTCTCTACCTTTATTACCAAGACCAACAACTAATTTCATAACATTACCTCTTTTCCAAATTATTTCCCTAACAAATTATTTATTCATTCTTATCAAGATATTCTTTATAGACAATAGACTTAGGAATACCTCTTTCTTTTGCCACTAACTTAATCGCTTCATTTTTAGTATTACCATCATTTATATAAAAATCCACGTGTTCTACAATACTCATACTATTAAAATCAAACTCTAAAACAGCACCTTCTACCACAATAACAAATTCTCCTTTAATAGGAAAATCAGTTTCTAATACTTCACTAATTTTACCTCTTATCGCTTGTTCATACTTTTTAGATATTTCTCTGACTACACAAATCTTTCTATCCCCAAACACTTCTTTAATATTATTTAATGTATCTATTAGTCTATGAGGTGCTTCATAAAATATTAATGTATATGGATGATTTCTTAAAGACTCTAATTCTTTAATCTGTTTATTCTTCTTAGCATTAAGAAATCCATAAAAAGTAAAAGGAGACGGAGCTAATGCAGATATAGTTAAAGCTGGAACAAACGCAGTCGCCCCAGGTAAACTCACTATATTATAGTTATGTGATGAAATGTAGAGGGCTATTCTATAACCTGGATCACTAATTAAAGGAGTCCCCTGATCAGTAACTAATCCTACATTTAAACCAGTATTTAAATAACCTAATACCTTATCTTTCATCTTATCTTCATTAAACTCATGACAACTTACTAACTTGTTTTTTATATTGTATTTACTAAGCAACTTAGAAGTCTCCCTAGTATCTTCACAAAGTATAACATCAACAAGTTCTAAAGTCTTTAAACCTCTAATAGTAATATCATCTAAATTACCAATAGGTGTAGGTATTAAATATAAACTAGGTTTATCCATTAACATCGCCTTCCTCTAAAATAATAGGTTTTAAAACCTTTAATCCATGTTCTTTACCACTTTTCCTAGCTTCTATCAAAACAAGTTTAGAAGTACTATCTAAATCATGATAAATAAACTGTATCTCCTTAATAGCCAACTTATTTTCTATCAAAGCATCTCTAATTTCAAATAATCTATCAGCACGACTTACTAAAAATAAACTTCCCCCATCTCTTAAATAAATCTTTGATAGATGTGCTACATCACTAATAGTCATATCACCTTCGTGTCTTGCCATCTTCAAATATTCTTTATCACTAGTAGTAGATTCATTATCTAAAAGAAAATATGGTGGATTACATACTATAATATCAATATAATTAATTTCAAAGTATTTATCCAAATTCTTTATATCATCATTAACAACTTTAATCTTATCTTCTAAATGATTATCTTTTATAGACATACTAGAAAGTTTACAAGCAATACTATCTTTTTCTATCCCTACCATTTTTATATCAGTCCTAGTAGATAAAAGTAAAGGAATAGATAAAAGTCCACTACCAAACTCTACCAATGACTTATCTTTACTTTTAATCTTTATAAAGTTAGCAAGAGCAAGATTATCAGTAGTAATCTTAAAGTAATTATCATCATAATATAATATCAAATTCTTACCATTATGGGAAAATTCCATTTTTTTATTCATTAACACTAAACTCAAGTACTCCTTTATCTTTAAATTCTGCCTTATATGTTCTCTTAAAAACATCTACTTCTGTTACTTTACCTAACCCATCATTAGTTTCAACTAAACTTCCAATACTTGGTAGTCCCTTCTTTAACTCAGTATAAACTTCATCTTCATAGTTTAAACAACATAAAAGTCTACCACAACTTCCATTTATCTTCGTAGGATTTAAAGCTAGAAACTGATTCTTAGCCATATTAATAGAAACACTAGCAAAATCTGTTAAGAAAGTACTACAACAAAGGAATAAACCACAAGGACCAAGTCCTCCAATCTTTTTAGCTCTATCTCTAACACCAATCTGTCTAAGCTCTATTCTTGTCTTATATCGTTGTGCTAATACTTTAGCAAGTTCTCTAAAATCAACTCTAGCATCTGCCGTATAACAAAGAAATAATTGTTTTCTATCAAAAGTATAGAAAGAAGAAATAAAATGCATATCTAAATCAAGCTCTAAAGATTTCTCTTGAGCAAGAGTTAAAGCCTCTATACTATCTTTCTTATTTTTATTATGTTGTTCCCTATCTCTTTTAGTAGCAACTCTAACAAAACTAGTAGTAACATCAAAATCATCTTTATCTTCTATACTTATTATAGATGCAATCTTTAACAAATCATCATTCTTAACAATAATCTCCCATCCTACTTTAAAAAAAGTATTCTCTGGATATTTTACATAATCATAATCATTAAATAACTCATCTATATAAGAAATCTTTAATAACTTCATCCTACACCTCCATCAAAGAAAGTAATAAATCATCAATCCACAACTTCATATTAACATTATACTTCAACTTCTTCAACTTTTCATCTAATATAGAAACAATATTAATTACTTCTTCTAAACTAATATCATTATCTTCTTTATTTAATAAGCTCTTATAATATTTAAGTACTTCTCTAATAAAATCAGTAGATGAACTTTTATCTTTAAAGAAATTACTACTATAATAATTAAATTTAAGTAACAAATCATCACTTTTTCTTTTATTTATATCATCTATAAAAGAAAGAATTTCATCACTAAAACTACTCTCATTACTTTCTTCATATTGAAGCCTCATAATCTGACATCTAGACCTAATAGTATCTAAAACATTATACTGATTACTAGTAACAAAAATAGCCACTACATCATCACTTGGTTCTTCAAGAAACTTAAGTATTGTATTAGAAGCACTAACGTTCATCTTATCACATTCAAACACTACATATACTTTTCTTGTATTGTATAAGGATTTACTAGAAAACTCATCTCTAATAAAAAGTAACTGTTCTTTCTTTATTTGATTATTAACAGGATTAACTTCTATATAATCAGGAAATTCATTATTCTCTATCAAATGAAATAACTTATCTTTAGAAATAGTAACATCATGATTTTTATAAGAGTCTTCATATATTCTCTCTACTAAAAAAAGAATATATTTCTTTACAATATCTAAACTATTATTATTAGTTTCTATTAAATATGCATGCGACAAAAAGCCCTTATCAAGAGCTTTCATTATCTGATTATAAAACATAGGTTGTAAAGACTCTACTTCTAAATCCATTACTACATCCTTTCTTAGAACATTAATACTTTTAATAAAACTAAAACAAAAAGCATTGGAAAACCAAGTATACTAACAGATCCTACTGTAAAAACATTAATAGGAATAACTAAATTAAATCTAGTTGCAATTAAATTATAACCATATAGTATAAATGTACTAATTATTATTTTCTGTAAAATACGCCATACTTTCTTCATAACTTGCTTCATAGTCTTCACCTAATAAAGCATATGAAAAAGTATTTAATATTATGAAAGTTCTTTTCTATCTTCTAAAGCTCTTTCCAAAGTAAGAGTATCAATGTATTCCATATCAGCACCTATTGGAACACCACTAGCAAGTCTAGTAACAACAATATTCATTCCTTCTAATATTTTTTTTATATATAAAGAGGTTATCTCTCCTTCTACACTAGGCTTCAAAGCAAGTATTACTTCTTTAATATTTTCATTCTTTACTCTATCTAATAACTTATCAAGTCCTATATCTTCAGGATTAATATCATCAAGCGGAGAAATAAGTCCATTAATAACATGATATAATCCTTTATAAGTACCTAACTTTTCAAATAGAAATACTATCTTAGAATCTTCTACTACTAAAATAGTCCCTTTCTCTCTTAAATCAGATTCGCAAATTGTACATTTATCTTTATCAGTAAGAGTATTACAAATCTTACAAGGATGAATATTATTTTTAACATCTTCTAAATTTTCTTGTAATAATTTAAACTTATCTTCATCAAAAGAAAGAACAGAAAAAGCCATCCGCTCTGCTGTCTTTTCCCCAATTCCTGGAAAGTTTTCAAAACTCTCTATTAAATTCTTTAAACTATCAGGATACATTAAAATAACCCAGGTATAGAACTAAAACGTCCCATCTTCTCTTCTGTTACTTTATCTACTTGTTTCATTGCATCATTAGTTGCAATTACAATCATATCTTGAAGCATTTCTAAATCATCACTAAAAAAATCAGAATCATTTTCTATTTTAACTTCTAAAACTTCTTTCTTACCATTAATTTTAACTGTTACTAATCCATTAGTACTAGAAAATTCCATCTTATCGATTTCATCTTTAACTTTCATCATATCACTTTGTAATTTTTGAGCTTGTTTCATCATTGCTTGTATATTCATATTATTCCTTCTTTCTATTCAACTTCTACTAAATCTCCAAACATCTCAATAGTTTGATTTATCAAATCATCAAATTCATTATTTATTTTAACATCTTCTTCGAAACTATTCAATATAGGTTCTTCTTGATATTCAAATTGTTTTCCCTGCTTATGAAGATTAATGTATTCTTGTTTTAGCTCATTCCATTTTGTAGTAGTAATAAAAGCAATTTTTTTAAGTGAGCCTGTCTTTTCATTATAAAAGTCATTTAACTTATTAAAATGATTACTAAGCTTATCTACCATTCCTTCATAATCATAACTAATGATAATATTTTTAGGACTAGATGCTCTTACCTTGCCATCTAAAAGTTCACAAGCAAGATATCCATTATTAGGGTCAAAAGTATAATCATTAAGTTTTACAAGGTTAGCAGTCTCTTTATTAAGTTCATCTTTAACTGCTTCTATCATTGTATTTTTACTTCTTATTAACATTAACTCTTCATATTTTTTTATTTGTTCATTTGTTTTTTGCACAATTTCTGTTGATAAAGTTTTTACCTCTTTTTGTTTTTCCACTGCCTCTGTGGAAATAGTTTTTTCTTCTTTCTTAGGCCTTATATATACTTCTTCAGTTGATTTAGGTTGAGAATGAACAGCTTCACTTCGTACAGTTTCAGGATTTTTATGTTCATTCATATAATGTAATAGAAATATTTCTATAGATAACTTAACATCATCTGCTTTCTTTAACTCAACTAAATGTTCATTCAAAAGATTTAGAAAATTAACAAGTTCAGACTCTTCAAAAATAAGTTCGTCACTATTTATATAATGATTAAATAACTCATCTTTAATAAGTATCATTAACTGTTTAACAACTTGCACTAAGTTTTTCCCATCTCTATAATATTTTTCAATAAAAGAAAGTACTTCACTTACATCAAAAGAAAATATTAATTTTTCTAGTTTTTTTAACTCTTCATCATTAACTTCTCCATTTATCTCATAAAAGTCATCCAAAGTAATCTCATCAGTGCAGTAAGCTCTTAATTTATCAAGAAGTCCTATCGCATCACGAAGTCCACCATCAGAAGCTTGAGCAATTTTTTCAAGAACCTTCTCATCAACTTTAATATTCTCATCATTAACTATTTCCGTAAGTCTTTTAACAATATCATCATTACTAATCTTCTTAAAAGAATACCACTGACATCTAGATATAATAGTAGCAGGTATTTTTTGAGGATCAGTAGTAGCTAATATAAAGATTACATGTTCTGGTGGTTCTTCAATAGTTTTCAACAAAGCATTAAAAGCACCAATAGATAACATATGTACTTCATCTATAATATAAACTTTATATTTAAGTTCACTTGGTAAAATACCAACCTTACTACGAAGTTCCCTTATTTCATCTACACCATTATTAGAAGCAGCATCTATTTCAATAATATCCATGCATTCTTTTGAAAATGAATATAAACAGTTTTTACATTTTCCACAGGCTACACCATCAACAGGTTCTAAACAATTAACTGATCTTGCAAAGATTTTAGCAATAGTAGTTTTACCTGTTCCTCTAGGACCAGAAAATAAATATGCATGATTAATATGATTATAATTAATAGCATTTTTCAAAGTATTAACTACAACATTTTGCCCTACTACATCATCAAAAACAGTAGGTCTATATTTACGATACAAAGCTTGATACATATACCTCACCTCACTAAACACAAATAGTATAACAAACAAAAGATAAAAAGAACATATAAAACATATGTTTAATATCTTCTTTTTCTAAAAAATTCACTAATAATATCAATATCTTCTTCATCAAATTTAGAAATATCAAGTTTCACTTTTTCAACAGGTACATTTGCGTCATGTAAACTAAAAACTTCATTAACAATTTTTGAAGTATTAATATCATTATTGTCGAGCAAATAAACAACTCTATTTATCCTACTTTGTTTAATAGCACTGGCACACATTGGACAAGGTTCGAGAGTAACATAGATAGTAGTTCCAACTAGTCTCCAATTATCTAGTTTTCCACAAGCTAACTTAATAGCAGAGAGTTCCGCGTGTTCTAACGAACATTTATTTTTTTCTTTAGTATTGTGTGTTTTAGCAATTACATTATCATCTTTCACTATTACAGCACCAACTGGAACTTCACCTTCATCATAAGCTTTTTTAGCTTCTTCTAAAGCCAATAGCATATATTCATAATCATTCATAGAAACCTCCATTACTGTATAAAAAAAGTGCACATAAATTAGATTTGTTAAGGCTGCTATGTCTCCATCCTGACCTGATTCCAAACTAATTTATTGCACGGTAACAGTATACAAAAAAAAGAAGATAAATTCAAGAATTTTTATTTACCCTTAACAAACTATTTCCACAGAAATTATTTCCCGGGAAATAATTCTAGTACTTCTATATATAAAATCAAATACTTTCTCTATATGTTTCACGTGAAACATTAAGTACAGTTACAATATATAAGTTTAAATCAATACTACTTCTTTATAAATTATTTCCCGGGAAATAATTCTAGTACTTCTCTATAAAAATTAAATACTTTCTTTATATGTTCCACGTGAAACATTAAATACTATTACAATATATAGGTTTAAATAGATACTACTTCTTTATAAATTATTTCCCGGAAAATAATTTTCGTACTTCTCTATAAAAATCAAATACTTTCTCTATATGTTTCACGTGAAACATTAAGTACAGTTACAATATATAAGTTTAAATAGATACTACTTCTTTATAAATTATTTCCCGGAAAATAATTTTCGTACTTCTCTATAAAAATCAAATACTTTCTCTATATGTTTCACGTGAAACATTAAGTACAGTTACAATATATAAGTTTAAATCAATACTACTTCTTTATAAATTATTTCCCGGGAAATAATTTTCGTACTTCTCTATAAAAATCAAATACTTTCTCTATATGTTTCACGTGAAACATTAAGTACAGTTACAATATATAAGTTTAAATAGATACTACTTCTTTATAAATTATTTCCCGGGAAATAATTCTAGTACTTCTCTATAAAAATTAAATACTTTCTTTATATGTTTCACGTGAAACATTAAGTACCATTACAATATATAGGTTTAAATTAACGCTCTTCTTTACAAATTATTTCCCGGGAAATAATTTCAGTACTTCTCCATATAAAATTAAATACTTCCTTTATATGTTTCACGTGAAACATTAAGTACTATTACAATATATAGGTTTGAATCAATAATACTTCTTTATAAATTATTTCCCGGGAAATAATTTTAGTACTTCTCTATATAAAATTAAATACTTTCTTCATATGTTTCACGTGGAACATTAAATACTATTATAAAATATTGTTCTAAATTAATACTATTTCTTTACAAATTATTTCCCGGGAAATAATTTCAGTACTTATCTATATAAAATTAAATACTTTCTTCATATGTTTCACGTGGAACATTAAATATTATTATAAAATAATGATCTAAATTAATACTATTTCTTTACAAATTATTTCCCGGGAAATAATTTCAGTACTTCTCCATATAAAATTAAATACTTCCTTTATATGTTTCACGTGAAACATTAAGTACTATTACAATATATAGGTTTGAATCAATAATACTTCTTTATAAATTATTTCCCGGGAAATAATTTTAGTAGTTCTCTATATAAAATTAAATACTTTTTTCATACGTTTCACGTGAAAAATTAACTACAAACTAAATTTAAACAATTAAAAAAAGAAGAAATTATTCTTCATTAACAACTTCTTCTTCATCTTTATCCACAACTGTAACTGTTGCTACCTTTTGTTCATCTTTCAAATGAATCAATCTAACTCCTTGTGTTGCCCTCTTCAAAGTAGATATCTGTTCCATTGGCATTCGCATAACAACACCACTATCTGTAATAATCATTACATCCTTCTTATCACTTTCATCAGCACCAACACAATTAAGAGAAATCATAGAACCATTTTTATCAGTCATATTTAAAGCCTTAACACCTTTACTACCTCTATGAGTTAGTCTATATTCGTTAATACTTGTTTTCTTACCATAACCATTCTCAGTAACAATTAACACTTCCTGGTTATCAGTAACAACATTTGCACCTACAACAATACTTCCATCAAGATCAATTCCTTTAACACCAGAAGTACCACGACCCATAGAACGTATTTCATTTTCCACAAATCTTACCATTCTACCATTACTTGCACCAATTATAACTTCATTTTCACCAGTGGTTTTATCCACAGCTATTAATTCATCATTATCTTTAAGTACTATCGCAATCTTTCCACTCTTACGAATATTATCGAATTCTTTTATCTCAGTACGTTTAACAAGACCATTTCTAGTAACAAACAACAAATATTTATAGTTTTCCACAGAAGGGTCTAAGCACACTATCGAACTAATGTTCTCGCCGTTTTCTAGTGATAATAAATTAACCACAGGTAGACCTTTAGATTGACGACTAAACTCTGGAATCTCATATCCTTTAAGTCTATATACTCTTCCTTTATTAGAGAAGAATAAGATATAATCATGTGTTTTCATTGAAATTAAATGCTTAACAAAGTCTTCTTCATTTGTAGCCATTCCTTTAATACCAACGCCTCCACGATTTTGACTCTTATAAGTATCGGCTCTTAATCTCTTAATATAACCTTTATTAGTTAAAGTTATAATAACATCTTCTACTGGAATTAAAGACTCATCTTCAATATATTCAATCGCTGTCATATCAATATTAGTTCTTCTATCATCACCGTATTTATCTTTAATTTCTAGAAGTTCTGTCTTAATAACATTAAGAATCTTAGCATCACTACTTAAAATATCTTTTAAATTAGCAATTAATTCAAGTAAATCGTTAAGTTCATTTTCAATTTTTTCTCTTTCTAAACCAGTTAATCTTCTAAGTCTCATCTCTAAAATTGCATTCGCTTGAATCTCACTCAAACCAAACTTACTCATTAAGCCATTTCTAGCCTCTTCATCAGACTTAGAACCTCTAATTAACTTAATTACTTCATCAATATGATCTAATGCTATCTTTAAACCTTCTAATATATGAACACGTTTTTCAGCATTATCTAAATCAAATTTAGTTCTTCTAATAATAACTTCTCTTTGAAAATCAATATATTTTGCAATAATATCCTTTAAACCTAATGTTTTAGGAACACCTTGGTCTAACATTAAGAAAATTATTCCATAACTTGTTTGAAATTGTGTATGTTTATAAAGCTTATTTAACACAACTTGCGCATTTGCATCCTTTTTCAAAGTAATAGTTATCTTAATACCATCTTTTAAATCAGAATGATAATCAGAAATACCTTCTATTGTCTTATTATGAACAAGTTCTGCAACTTTATTTTTTAATTCAGAAGTATTAACACCATAAGGAACTTCATCAATAATTATATATTGTCTACCATTTTTTTCTTCAATTTGTGCCTTACTTCTAATAGTAATAGTTCCTCTACCAGTCTCATAAGCCTTTTTAATACCGCTATTTCCAAGTATTGATGCTCCAGTTGGAAAATCTGGACCTTTAATATATTGCATTAAACCATCTACATCAATATCAGGATTATCAATGTATGCAACACAGCCATCTATAACCTCTTTTAAGTTATGAGGAGGTATATTAGTTGCCATACCAACAGCAATACCAGTAGTACCATTAACTAAAATATTAGGAAAACGTGATGGTAAAACTACAGGTTCTTTAGAAGATTCATCAAAGTTAGACATAAAATCAACTGTATTTTTATTAATATTTCTTAATAATTCAAGAGAAATTTTTGAAAGTCTAGCTTCGGTATAACGCATCGCTGCTGCTCCGTAACCTTCAATATTACCAAAGTTTCCATGTCCATCGATTAACATATATCTATAAGAGAAATCTTGGGCCATTCTAACCATCGCTTCATAAATTGAACTATCTCCGTGAGGATGATAATTACCCATAACCTCTCCGACTGTCTTAGCACACTTCTTATGAGGTTTATCAGGAGTATAACCAGACTCAAACATTGAATATAAAATACGACGATGAACAGGTTTTAAACCATCCCTTAAATCAGGTATCGCTCTTGATGTAATAACACTCATCGAATAATCAAGAAAAGAATCTTTTACTTCTTTTACAATATTATTTTGTTCTAATCTATCCATAACTTACCTCCTAAACATCTATTGTTGCATAAGTAGCATTTTCTTCAATAAACTCACGTCTTGGTGCTACTTCTTCACCCATAAGCTCAGAAAATACTTCATCCGCTGCAACTGCATCATCTATTGTAATTTGTCTTAAAACACGTTTACTAATATCCATAGTTGTTTCATTTAACTCTTCAGCATCCATTTCTCCTAAACCTTTCATACGAGTTATTTCATATTTAGTATTAGGAGCAAGGCTTGCTAAATATTCAGCACGTTCTGACTCATCCAAAACATATTTACGTGTTTTTCCATGTGTAATTCTATAAAGTGGAGGTTGTGCCGCATAGACATGACCTTCTTCAACAATTGGCCTAAAGAAACGATAAAATAATGTTAAAAGTAAAACTCTAATATGTGAACCATCAACATCAGCATCGGTCATTATAATGATTTTATTATAACGAAGTTTAGAAATATCAAATTCTTCCCCTATTCCTGTACCAAAAGCTGTAATAATAGTTCTAATCTCTTCATTAGATAAAGCCCTATCAAGTCTTGCTTTCTCAACATTTAAAATCTTACCACGTAAAGGTAAAATCGCTTGTGTCATACTATTTCTTCCTTTAATAGCAGAACCACCTGCAGAGTCCCCCTCGACTAAGAATATTTCACATTCTCCCGCATCTTTACTCTTACAATCATTAAGTTTACCCCAAACATTAGTCATATCTAGGTCACCCTTACGACGAGTTAACTCTCTAGCTTTCTTCGCTGCAACACGTGCCCTAGATGCAGTTATACACTTTTCTATAATAATCTTCGCTTCATCAGGATGTTCTAATAAAAATCTTTCAAATGGTTCTGAAAAAATCTTATCAGCAACACTTCTAACTTCACTATTACCAAGTTTTGTCTTAGTTTGACCTTCAAACTGTGGATTAGGATGTTTAATTGATATTATCATTGTAATACCTTCCTTAACATCATCACCAGTTAAAGAATCATCTTTATCTTTTAATAAATTATTATTTTGTGCATACTTATTTAAAATTCTTGTTAAAGCTCTTCTTACACCATCTTCATGAGTTCCACCTTCTGGTGTCGTAATATTATTAACAAATGAATAAATAGAAGCATTATATGATTCATTGTATTGTAAAGCTACCTCTAATGATATATCTTGCATAACTCCAGTTATATCAATAATTGTAGGATGTATTGGACTCTTATTTTTATTAAGCATCTCTACATACTCACGAATACCACCTTCATAATGAAAACTATCCTTCTTAGGATCTTCCCTATCATCATATAAAGTTATACGAAGTCCTCTATTTAAGAATGCTAACTCACGAAGTCTTGTTTTTAAAATATCGTAATCATATACTGTTGTTTCTGTAAATATTTGATCATCTGGTTTAAAAGTAACTGTAGTACCAGTTCTATTAATATCACATTCTTCTATAACTTTTAAAGCTTCTACAGGCTTACCACCTGTTTGATATCTTTGATAATATACTTTACCATCACGATAAACCTTAACTTCTAGCCAATCTGATAAAGCATTAACTACACTAGCACCAACACCATGTAGTCCACCTGATACTTTATATCCTCCACCACCGAACTTACCTCCAGCATGAAGCACTGTATAAACAGTTTCTACTGTACTCTTACCAGTCTTAGGATGAATATCAACAGGAATACCTCTACCATCATCTTTTACTGTAATACTATTATCTTTATTAATAGTAACTTCAATATGTGTACAATATCCTGCTAAAGCTTCATCAATAGCATTATCAACAATCTCCCATACTAAATGATGAAGTCCCCTAGAACTAGTAGAACCAATATACATACCAGGTCTTTTTCTAACAGCTTCTAATCCTTCAAGTACCTGTATTGCTGAAGAATCATAATTATTCTCTACCTTTTCTTCCATACTTTAACTCCTCTCCACTTTTCCATCATTAACTTTAAAGATGATTGCACTATCTAAAGTTTTCTTGGAAATATTTTTTAAATCAGTTGTTGTTATAATACTTTGAATATCTCGACTAACATATTTTAAAAGCTTATTTCTCTTATTTAAATCAAGTTCACTAAAAATATCATCTAAAAGAAGTACTGGATTACTACCATTATTCTCTTTAAATATTGGAATAGAAGAAAGTTTATAAGCTAGTACAGCACATTTCTGCTGCCCCTGAGACGCATAAATCTTCATATCAGTATTATTATCCATAATAAAGCAAAAATCGTCTCTATGAGGCCCAAATAGCGTCATACCAGCACTTAATTCTCTTCTATAATTCTTCTTATAAGTATTAACAAGAACTTCTCTTAAGTCCTTCTCTTCATAAGAATTAATAGGTATATTAGGACTATATTCTATTTTTAATATTCGCATATCTTCTGTAATATTATTATAAATATCACTAATATAATTATTAATTAAAGATAGATACTTATATCTCTCTTGATAAATTAAAACAGCTTTCTCTACTAACTTATCTGTTAAAACATCTAAATAAGTCTTATCAGCTATCCCATTAGTAAATAGTATTTTAAGATATTCATTACGTGTCTTTAAGATTTTATTATATTCATTATAAGTAACTAAATAAGAATAAGAAATTTGTGACAAAGTCATATTAAGCAAATTTCTTCTAATACTAGGTGATCCCTTTATAATATCTAAATCATTAGGTGTAAAAACAACAATATTTAAATTAGAAATGTAATCTGCATATTTTTTAACTTTTTTATCATTTACAAAGATATTTTTATCTTTCTCTAAAAACTCTATCTTTAAGTCTTTTATCTGCTTATTATTTAAGACTCTACCTTCTATAACCGCTTTCTTTTTATTAAATTTAATAACATCACAGTCTAATCCATTTCTAAAAGATTTAGTAAGTCCTAAAATAGCGATAGCTTCTAAAATATTTGTCTTACCACTAGCGTTATTTCCAATAAAAATATTCATTTTACTACCTAAAGTTATATTAAATCTATTATAATTACGAAAATTCGTAACTTTTAATGACCTAATTATCATAATTGCCTAAAAAAACGACCATATAATCACCTACACCCTATTTTAGTACTCCTATACACGCAAGAATATTATATCATATTTACCCCTAAATAAACAGAAAAAAAGCAATTATTTTGCTTTTTCTTTTCTACTTCTTATTATAGATTCTAATCTACTCGCTCTCATTACCTGATTATTAAATGAATTATAGGAAATATCTACTGTAAGTACCTTACCATTCTTAAATTCTACTTCTGTTTTAGTACTAGTAAGTTTATTATAACTCTTAATATTCTTTAAAGAAATCCAACTACAATCATCATCTATTGGACTAGTAGTAGGAAAGAATATTAAATTCTTAGTATCTTCAACCATAACTGGTAATTTATAACCACTATTTAATATTTCCCCTGCACCTATTTTTCTTCCCTCATAAGAACTTCCAAAGTATCTACAACTATAATCTACTATTTCCAAAGGCTTCATTTTAACCTCATAATTACAGTCATCTTCAACAACAACTGAATCCCATAAATCTCCCCCAGGCATAATCGCAAGCGTTTCATCATTAATTTCATAATCTTTCATAAAATTTCCCCCTTCAAAAAGCAATTCCTTGCTTTGCTATCAGTCTACTATATTATATTGTCGAAAAAAGTATTTTTTTGTCACAAAATTAAAAAAAAAGTAAAATTTTCTTACTTTTTTCCTCAAATTTTCAATTTTTAATAAGTTCTAATAGGTAAAACTAACTGTGTTAAGCTCTCATCCTCAGAACTTTTTAATAAAATTGGTTTAATTTCACCTACAAAATGTAATTCAACTGTCTCTGTATTAAAAGATTTTAAAGCATCCATCATATATTTAGAACTAAATGAAACTTTTACATCAATATCTTGATCTTTAGTAATAGTCATCTTCTCTTCTACTCTACCTATCTCAGCACTAGAAGATTTCATAATTAAATTATTCCCATCTGTTTCAAGTGTTACCGTATTTTTATCTTTATCACTAGTTAAAATACTAACTCTATCAACTACATCATAAAATTGATTAATATTAAAATGTAATTTAACTAAGTAATCTTTAGGTAATAAATTAGATGTATTAGGATATGTTCCATTAATTAATCTCGATTGGAATAAAAGGTTTTGATACTTAAATAAAATCTTATTATTAAAGATATGAATCTCTATCATCTCATCACTATCATCAATAATTCTTGTAAATTCTACTAAATTACGACTAGGAATTACAATATTTTGGTTTTCTTTACTTACTTTATCTAATTTAATAACTTTTCTAGCTAATCTATAAGAATCAGTTGCATTACATTCTAACATATCCCCAGTAATGTTAAAGTTAATACCATTTAATATCGCTTTATTCTCATCAATAGAAGTTGCAAAAGCAGTTTGATTAACTATTTCTTTTAAAACACTAGGAGAAAGTTCTATATGACTTTTACTCTCCCCTAAATCTATATTAGGATATTCACTTTCACTAATACCATTTAAATTAAATTCACTATTTTCTGTGTAAATTAAAATCTTAAGTTCATCTACTACTTCTATATTAATATATTTATCAGGTAATTTTCTAACTATATCAGAAATATACTTACCTTGAATAATAATACTACCCTCTTCTTTTACTTTAATAATCTCTTCATCATCACAATTAATAAAAGTTTGAATAGTAATATCATTATCACTAGCTGTTAAAACTAACTTTTTACTAGTAAGTTCAAATTTAATACCAGCTAAAACTGGAATAACATTTCTACTCGATATTGCCTTACTTACTTTATTAATCGCTTCCATTAACACTTCTTTTTTTATTGTAAATTTCATTATTTATTCCTTCTTTCTTAATATATATTTTTATTTATAGAGTGGAAAATGTGGAAAACTACAATTTTCCTTTATATTATACCATAGATTTTATCAACAATGCTTGTGGATAAAAAGTTTAAAACTAAAACTTATCAACATCTCATGGTTTTAAATCATCTTCTAGCTTTTTAATAATCCCTGCTAAATCACTATTATTTTTAATTTCTTGTTCAATTTTTTCAACGGAGTGCATAACTGTTGAGTGATCCTTTCCTCCAAACTCTGTTCCTATCTTAGGAAAAGATTCACTTGTAAGTTTTCTACACAAATACATTGCAATTTGCCTTGGGAAAGCAATATTACTACTCCTTTTCTTACTTCTTATATCTTCAACAGATATCTGAAAGTACTCTGCCACTATCTTTTGAATCCTAGTAATATCATTCTTTTCACTAAGTCCTTTACTAATAAAGTCTTTCAAAGCCTCAATAGCAAGATTTATATCAATACTCGCTCCTCCCATAATAGTTGAATATGCAACAAGTCTAGTGATAGAGCCTTCAAGTTGTCTTACATCACTTCCCATATTAGAAGCAATGTATTCAATGACATCTTCTGGTATTTCTGCTTCAAAGTTACCTGCTATTATTTTCTTACGAAGAATTTCTTTTCTAAGTTCAAAGTCAGGTGGATAAATATTAACAGTAAGTCCCCAACAAAACCTTGTTCTAAGACGTTCCTCTAATAGTTTCAAGTCATTAGGTGACCTATCTGAAGAAATGATTATCTGTTTAGAATCATTATAAAGATTTGTAAAGGTGTGGAAAAACTCTTGTTGTGTCTGGGTCGCTCCACCTAAGAACTGAATATCATCAATTATTAAAACATCAATATTTCTATATTTATTTTTAAAGAAGTCTATATAACTGAAATTAGTACCCTTCTCGTCTTTCTTATTAATACCAACAAAATCATCTCTAAACTGATCACTTGTAACATAAAGAACTCTTCTATTAGAATTATCCACAATATAATTACCTATCGCATGCATTAAATGGGTCTTACCTAACCCACTATTTCCATAGATAAACAAAGGATTATACATCTTACCAGGATTTTCGGCAACAGATAAGGCAGCCGCTTGTGCAAACTTATTACTACTACCTACTATAAAGTTTTCAAAATTATATTTGGGATTTAAATTAGACTGATTTTTAAAAGATTTGGGAACGCCCGCTTCTTTTACCTTTTCTTCTTCCTTCTCTTTTTCTACCTTTTTATTATCTATTTCATCAGGAAGTAAGAACTCTAAATCAAAGTTAGTCCCGGTTACTTTGTTTAAAGCCAATCTAATAAGTTCAAAGTAATTATCAGATAAATGTTTTTTATGAATAGACATAGGTACTTCAATAGTCGCTACCCCATTATCTAGTTCTACAAGTTTAACATCACTAAACCAAGTGTCGAAAGCTAGGGATGAAAGTTCATCTTTTATCTCTTTCAGAACATTTTGCCATAGAATTTCGACATTCACCCTATCACCTCCCACCTGAATTTCATAAATTACCATTATAATACTCTAAATTTGTGGAAAAAGAAATAGGAATTTTTAATTTTTTAGTTTTCCACAATTTTTCGACAAATTTCTCCACAGTTTAAATCGACAAATATCAACAAAAAATAGAGTTTTCCACATTTTCCACAAATTTTAAATTCACAAGTTAATATTTCTTTTCCACACCATGTGGAAATAGTGGATAAAAATATTTTTAAAACTGATAGAAATATAAAATTCAATATGATAGAATAAAAAAGAAGGGAAAACAGTAATTATATTATATTTAGGTGAATTTACATTAGGAGAAAAAGATGATTTATTTCAAGAAATTATCTTTAATTATAATTCTGATGATACAAATGAGAACGAAGATAAAAAAGGTAAGCGTTTTCGTTAAAATAATTTCTTGACAAAGCTAATCACTACCTATTATAATAATGTAGATTTCAAGTCTGGAGGTGTTATAATGAAAAGAACATATCAACCAAACCAAAGAAGAAGAGCAAAGAAGCATGGATTCTTCGCACGTAAAGCAAGTGCTGGTAATATTTTAAATAGTCGTCGTAAGAAAGGACGCAAAGAATTAGTAAAATAAAATTCACTGTTTTTGCAGTGTTTTTTTAACTTTAGGACGTGATTAAATGAACAAGAAGTATATAGTAAAAGAAAGTAGAGTCTTTGATGAAGTAATAGAAACGGGTAAAAAGATTAAAAACTATAACTTCGTTATCTTTTATAAAGAAAAGAAAGATTCTCCTACTAAATATGGAATAACAGTTCCAAAAAAAGTAGGGAAGGCTCATATTAGAAATATGTTAAAAAGAAAAGTAAGAGCAATTATAAGAAACTATAACAAAAACTATGAAAAAAACTATAATTGTATTATAATAATAAGAAATAGCTGTCTAAATCTCTCTTATCAAGAACTTGAGACAAGCTTACAATATTTATTAGATAAAATTAAGTAAGGAGCATTATATGAAGAAAAGAAAAATAAAATCAAAAATTATCATTGTAGTAATGTTGTTATTCCTAGCAACAGGATGTACTACAACTTTAGTAGATAAAGATAATAAAGCAGTACAAAATCCAGAAACAGGTCAATCATTAACAGAAAATATTCTATGCCAGCCAGAAAATAAACAAACAAGAAAGTTATATGAAGAAAATGGTGTTAAATTAAAAGACTTACCAAAATGTTCAGAATTTACACCAGGAGATACCGAATATGATGGACTATGGACAGGAATATTTGTTAAACCACTAGCATTTGTAATCTTAACATTAGGTAAATATATAGGAAGTTTTGCACTTAGTATAATAATTATTACTATTATAATAAGATTAATACTATTTCCATTTACAAGAAAAATGGCTGTTCAAAGTGAAATGATGAAAAAAGCTTCCCCAGAACTTGCTAGAATTCAAAAGAAATATGAAGGTAAGACAGACCAAGATTCTATGTTAAGACAAAATCAAGAGATGATGATGGTCTATAAAAAATATAATTTTAACCCTTTAACAAGTTGTTTAATTTCATTTATTCAATTACCTCTATTACTAGCTTTCTTAGAAGCAATAAATAGGGTACCAGCAATCTTTGAAGAAAACTTCTTAGGAATACAGTTAGGAACAACCCCACTAGTAGGATTTGGAACAGAAACATTCTATATGTATATAATCCTTCTAATTATAATTGGTGGTTCAACAATCTTTATGTTTAAAACAACAAGTAACCAAGCAAGTGATCCATCTATGAAGATGATGCCTATTATGATGAGTGCAATCATTATCATAACAGCATTCTTTATGCCATCCGCTTTAGGAATATATTGGTCAGTAGGTAATATCTTCGCTATAGTTCAAAATATTGTAGTACAAAGGGGGATGGAAAAACATGGTAAATAAACATAATTACACTGGAAAAACATATGAAGAAGCAGTTAATAAAGCCAAAATTGATTTACAGGAATTAGAAGAAAACTTAATAATAAATACTAAAGAAGAGAAGAAAACACTTCTTTCTAAAAAAGTAGAGATAGAAGTAATTGAAAAAAGAGAAGTAAAAGAGTACCTAAAAAAACAAATAAAGAGCCTTTTAAAAGATATGGGATTCGATGTAGAAATAGAAATAACAGTTAATAATGACACTCCAACATATCGTCTATATTCTACTAATGATGCCTTATTAATAGGAAAAGATGGTAAGAACTTAAAAGCATTAACAACAGTAGTAAATGCTATTCTTACTAAAGAAATAAATACTAACTATCGTTTCTTAATAGATGTAAGTGATTACAAAGAGAAAAATGATAGAAGAATAGAGAGACTTGCCAAGAAGTTAGCAAGAGAAGTAAAGATGACCAAAGTAGAAGTAAAAATGGATTCTATGAATTCATATCAAAGAAGACTAGTTCATAATATCTTAAATAATAATAAATATGTTTATACCGAAAGTGTAGGAGAAGAACCTAATCGCTGTGTTGTTATAAAACCTCGCGACTAGGTTTTTTTGTAAAGTTTTGACTAATTTATAAAACTTTCCTTGTTTAACCTTTACAGTATCACAAAATATCAATATAATAATAAGACTGAAAAAAGGAAAGGAAGGTGTTATATGCAAGAAATAGTTGCAGATACAATAAATGATTTAGAATTTTTAAAGTTACAATTAACTACTGAAATAGATGGGATAAAAATAAATATAGGTGATTTACGTATTTATCCAAAGGTACAAAACTACATAAGTTTAGTAAAGAAAAGAGAAAACTTAAAACAAAATAATATCTATAAAGATCCTTTAAAAGCAGAACTTAAGGACAAAATAGATACTTTAATTGGTACTTATATAGAAGTAAAACAATATGTAGAAAGTATAAAAGTTTTAAAAGAATATGAAGAAGATTTAACAAATTTAGATAATTTAGTTTCTATAAATGGAGTTATTTATAATAAAGAAAGAGAGGATAAAATTTACTATTCAGCTAAGGAAGTTTTAAAATACTTAATTAATTTAAAACAAAGTAAGGGAATAACATCCAAACTTACTACTGAGGAGTTAAATAGATATATAGATGCTGTAAGAGAAGCATTACAAGATAATACTCATTATGAAGATGATAAAGTAATAGATGAAATATTAAGTTTCAAAGTATATCAAAATCCTCAAAATTATGATATAAAGAATGTAAGAGAACTACCATCTTTAGATTTAGAATATCTATATCAAATAGATAATTTAACCGAAAGAGAAAAGGAAGCTTTCTTTGGAACTGAGGCTTATAAAGCTTTAGGTATTTCTAAAGAACAAGATAAAGTAAAAAGAATAGGAGCAAAGAAAAATGTCTGATACAATAGTAGCGATTTCAACAAAATTAGGAGTAGGGGCTATATCCATAGTAAGAGTAAGTGGTAAAGATGCTATATCTTTAGTAAATAAAGTCTTTAGAGGAAAAGATTTAACTAAAGTAGAATCTCATACTATCAACTATGGTTTTATTAATAATGGAAAAGAAGATATAGATGAAGTATTAGTAACAGTTATGAGGTCTCCTAAAACCTTTACAAGAGAAGATGTTGTTGAAATAAATTGTCATGGAGGAATCGCTACAACTCTTAGTATCTTTGAACTTTTAATAGAAAAAGGAGCAAGGAAAGCAGAAAGAGGGGAGTTTACTAAAAGAGCCTTTCTTAATGGTAGAATAGATTTAACCCAAGCTGAATCAGTAATGGACTTAATAGATAGTAAGACTGATAATAGTAGAAAGCTAGCACTATCATCCCTAGAAGGTTCCTTAAAGAAATATATCAATAGTTTTAGAGATAAATTAAAACATGTTATAGCAAATATTGAAGTAAATATAGATTATCCAGAGTACTATGATATAGAAGAAGTTACTAAGAAAGAATTAAAAGATGTAATAACTGACCTTGAAAAAGATTTACAAAACTTAGTAAAAAAATCAGAAGAAAGACAAATTATCAAAAATGGTATTAAGACAATTATTATAGGTAGACCTAATGTAGGAAAGAGTAGTATCTTAAATAGATTTCTAAAAGAAGATAAAGCTATAGTCACAGATATTGAAGGAACAACAAGAGATATTGTAGAAGGAAGTATTATCTTTGATGGTATAGAATTATCTTTAATAGATACAGCAGGTATAAGAGATACTGATAATTTAGCAGAAAAAATAGGAGTAGAGAAGAGTTTATCTTTAATTGATAATGCTAACCTTATTATAGTAGTACTAAACTCTAGTGAAGAGTTAAATGATAATGATAAGTTCATCTTAGATAAAGTAAAAGATAAGAATCCTATTATAGTTTTAAATAAGAATGATTTACCTAAAAAAATTGATACAGATAAGTTAGACTTTAAACATATTGTAAGTACTAATACTAATACCCTAGATGGAATAGAATCATTAAAAGAAGAAATAAAGAGTATGTTTAAACTATCAGAAATTAAAGAAGATGATTACACTTATCTTGCTAATGAAAGGCAATTAACACTAGCGAAGAAGGCTCTTAAGAGTTTAGGCGATGCTAAAGTTAGTTTAGAATCTGATGAACCTGTTGATATAATTGAAATAGATTTAAAAGAAGTATTTGATATCTTAGGCTCAATCACTGGAGAAAGTTATAGTAATGAACTATTAGATGAGTTATTTGCAAATTTCTGTGTAGGAAAATAGAAAAAGAAAGACGTGATGTTAGATGAATTATGAAGTAATTGTTGTAGGAGGAGGTCATGCAGGTATAGAAGCATGTCTTGCTAGTGCGAGACTTAACCACAAGACACTTTTAGTAACTGGTAATATTAATAATATTGCCGATATGCCATGTAATCCTTCTATAGGAGGACCTGCTAAAGGAATAGTTGTAAGAGAAATAGATGCCTTAGGTGGCGAAATGGCTAAAAATACTGATAAGAGTTCTTTACAAATGAAGATGTTAAATACAAAAAAAGGTCCTGCTGTTAGAGCCTTACGTGCTCAAGCAGATAAAGTTATCTATAAAGAAGAAATGTTAAAGACTCTAAAGAGTCAAGATAACTTAGATATTAAAGAAGGATTAGTAAAAGAACTTATTATAAAAGATAACAAAGCTAGTGGAGTAATATTAGAAAGTGGCGAGGAAATAAGTTCTAAAGCTGTTATTTTAACAACAGGAACATATTTAAAAGGAACAATATTAGTAGGAGACCAAAAGACAGCAGGTGGTCCTCATGGTGAAAAAGCTAGTAACTACTTAAGTCCTTTCTTAAAAGATTTAGGCTTTAATATCTTAAGATTAAAAACAGGAACTCCTCCACGTATTGAAAAGAGTAGTGTCGATTTTTCTAAAATGCAAGAAGAATTAGGAAGTAGAGAAGATATAACATTCTCATATGATAACACTACCGCTCTTGCTTATAAATACCAATTACCATGTTATCTAATTTATACTAACGATTTAACTCATAAAATAATTAAAGAACATCTAAACGAATCTAGTATGTATGGTGGATATGTTGAAGGAGTAGGACCAAGATACTGCCCATCTATTGAAGATAAAGTAGTAAGATTTAGTGATAAAGAACGTCATCAATTATTTTTAGAGCCCGAAAGTATTTATTATGATGACCTTTATTTACAAGGCTTTTCAACAAGTATGCCTCACTATGTTCAAGAACAAATGGTCCATAGTCTATCTGGTTTAGAAAATGCTAAGATATTAAAATATGCTTATGCTATAGAGTATGATGCCATTGATTCAAGACAAATAAAACCAACTCTTGAGACAAAGATAATTGAAAATCTTTATACTGCAGGACAAATAAATGGAACAAGTGGTTATGAAGAAGCAGCAGGACAAGGACTAATCGCTGGAATTAATGCTTCCCTAAAATTAGAAGAAAAAGCTCCTTTAATATTAAAAAGAAATGAATCTTACATTGGAGTTTTAATAGATGACTTAGTAACAAAAGGAGTAAAAGACCCATATCGTCTTTTAACATCACGTGCCGAATATCGTCTTCTTCTAAGAGATGATAATGCTGATTTAAGATTAAGAGAGTATGGTCATAAAATAGGACTAATAAAAGATGATATTTATAATAATTTCTTACAAAAGAAAAAAGATATAGAAGAATTAACAGTTCTATTAAAAGAAACAAAAATTACACCTAAGAAAGAAATAAACGATATCTTAATAAAATTAAATACATCTCCTCTAAAAGATAGTATTACATTATATGATTTATTAAAAAGACCTGAACTATCTATTGAAGATTTAACTAACTTTAAAGAATTAAATTATTCTAAAGAAGTCCTAAAAGAAGTAGAGATAAATGTAAAATATGAAGGTTATATTAAAAAATCTATGGAAGAAGCACAGAAAATGTTAGAACTAGAAGATAAAGTAATACCAGAAGATATTAACTATCAAGATATTCCTAATATTGCTAGTGAAGCGAAAGAAAAACTAGAAAATATTAGACCTATAACATTAGGACAAGCAAGCAGAATTAGTGGAGTTAATCCTTCAGATATCGCTATTATTTCTGTATATTTAAAGAAAAGGGGAATCTAAATGACTATTGAAGAATTTATAAAAGAAGTAGAAGCTTTAGGATTAAATGTAACAGAAGAAAAGTTAGAACAATTAGATATTATTTATAATACCTTAGTAGAAACTAATAAAACAATGAATCTAACAAGAATAACAGAAAAAGAAGATGTTTATCTAAAACATTTCTATGATAGTCTAACTCTAGCCAAAATTTATGACTTATCTAGAGTTAATACTCTTTGTGATATTGGAACAGGAGCAGGTTTCCCAGGACTTGTCTTAAAAATATTCTATCCTAATTTAGAAATAACTTTAGTAGATTCTCTTTTAAAAAGAGTAAAATATCTTAACAATCTAATAGATAAATTACAATTAACTGGTATAAAAGCTTATCACAATCGTGCCGAAGATTTAATTAGTGATGGTAAAAAATTTGATATCGTAACAGCAAGAGCCGTAAGTGCTTTACCTAAATTACTATTATGGACTATGCCTTTAGTAAATAAAAATGGTAGTTTCCTTGCTATGAAAGGAAATGTTGAAGAGGAATTAGAACTATCTAAAGACATCATGAAAAAACATAACTGGTATGTTAATAAAAAAGAAACTTTTACCTTACCAACTAAAGAAGATGTAAGAACAATTTTAGAAATAAAAAATAAGGCCTAGCAAACTAGTACAATTAATGATATAATGAGATTAGTAAAAAAATAAAAAGAATAAAATAAAGAGGGTATGTATATGGATAATAAAGATAATGAAGTTGTATATTTACATTTAGATGATATAATTCCAAATAGATTTCAACCTAGACAAGTCTTTGATGAGAAAGCTTTAAAAGAACTAGCTGTCTCTATTAAAGAACATGGTGTAATCCAACCAATTATTGTTAGAAATATTGGTAATAAATATGAAATAATAGCAGGAGAACGTCGTTACAAAGCATCTGCTATGGCAGGACTTACAACAATACCTGCAATTGTCCGTAATTTAGATGATAAAGAAAGTAGTAAAGTAGCACTTCTTGAAAACTTACAACGTAAAAACCTAAATCCAATTGAAGAAGCTAAAACATATCAAAAGATTCTTGAACTAGATCAAATGACTCAAGAAGAACTTGCTAAAACTATGGGAAAAAGTCAAAGTGCCGTTGCAAATAAACTACGTCTATTAGCTTTAACAGATGAAGTTCAAGATGCTCTATTAAAAGATGAAATTTCAGAACGTCATGCTAGAACTCTATTAAATGCTAAAGATGCTGAAACTCAAAAACAACTATTAAAAGAAGTTATAGATAAAAAAATGACAGTAAGAGAATTAGAAGAAAAAATAAATCCTAAAGAAGAAATAACAAAGAGTGATATTGAAAATCTTTTAAATCCATCTCCTGTTAGTGCTTCTATTCCACAAACAGATACTTTAAATATCTCAGCTTCTCAAGCTCCATCATTAAATAATCCTCAAGATGATTTTAATAGAAGTGTAGGAATTGACTATTCAACACCACCTAAATTTATAGATTATGATGTTCCAAACATAAATGATAACTTAGAAAGTACTGCTAACAAATCTATTGATATAAATGCAATTAAAGATAATGCTCAGGATATTAATGTAGAAAAACCAATAACCGATGTCAATGAATTTCTTAAAGTAACACCTAAAGAAGAGAAAAAAGAAGAAACATCTAGTAATTTTAAATTTTTCTCACCACTTGAAGAAGAAACTAAGGAAGAACCTCCAAAACAGGAAATGACATCAATGTTTGACGAACCAGCACCTACAAATGCACCATTCGTTAATGATAATCCATTTAACCTAGGAGGAGAAACAAAAGACATAAAAGATTCTACAAGTACTTCTATGGATACCTTATTAGCAGGTGTTACAAATAAAGAAAATAATGCTTCTCAAGAGGGAACTTCTATTCCGAGTATAGATACATTTAATAATCCTTTCGCTCACAATCCTATATTTAGAGATAATGTAAAAGCAACTGAAGAGGAGCAAGCAATATTAAAACCTAAATATACCTTAAATGAATCTATAAATCTAGTAAGAGAAACTCTTAAGAAAATAGAAGAATCTGGCTTTAAAGTAGATAGTGAAGAAATGGACCTTGTTAATAACTATCAGATAACTATAAAAATTTCTAAAGAAAATAATGAAGGATAAAAGTAGAGTTAAATCTACTTTTTTAGATAAATTTCTTTTCATAATAACATATTTTTGATACAATAAAAAAGACAAGTAAGAGAAGAGAGTGATAAAATGGCAAAGGTAATTTCTTTAGTTAATCAAAAAGGTGGAGTAGGAAAGACAACAACAAGTATTAACCTTTCTGCCTCATTAGCATTCCTTGGTAAAAAAGTATTATTAATAGACTTAGACCCTCAAGGTAATACCACAACAGGAGTAGGTATAAATAAAGGAGATATTGATTTAAGTGTATATGATGTTCTGACAAATAAATGTAGTACCAAAGATGCCATGATTAAGACTAAATATAAAAAATTATATGTACTACCTGCAACAATAAACTTAGCAGGACTTGATATTGAACTATTAGAAAAAAGTCAGAGTGAACCTGGTTTTGCAAAAGGAGCACAACTTAAATATCATTTAAAAGAACTAGAAGATGAAAACTTTGATTTTATAATAATAGATTGTCCTCCATCATTAGGATTAATTACAACTAATGCCCTTACAGCAAGTGATTCTGTTATTATTCCAGTCCAATGTGAGTTCTTTGCCCTAGAAGGAATAATGCAACTATTAAACACCATAAGACTTGCTCAAAAACAATTAAATCCTAATCTAGATATAGAAGGAGTCCTACTTACAATGCTAGATTCAAGAACAAACCTTGGTTTTGAAGTTGTAGATGATATTAGAAAATTTTTCAAAGAAAAAGTATATAATACTATTATACCAAGATTAATTAGATTAACAGAAGCTCCTTCTCATGGAGAACCTATAATAGTATATGATCCTAAAAGTAAAGGCTCAGAAGCTTATCTAAACTTAGCAAAGGAAGTGATTGATAGAAATGGAAAATAAAAGGCGTGCTTTAGGAAAAGGTCTTGAGGAATTATTTAATAGTGAACAATTAAACATTTCTGATGTAGAAGAAAAGATAATTAATAATACACCAAAAGACCAAATAGTAAATCTAAATCTAGATGAATTAAGAAGTAACCCATATCAACCTCGTAAAAACTTTGATGAAGAAAGCTTAAATGAACTAGCTTCTTCTATTAAAGAACATGGTGTTTTTCAACCTATAATTGCTAAAAAAAGTATTAAAGGTTATGAAATAATAGCAGGAGAACGTCGTGTTAAAGCTTCAAGACTAGCAGGCTTAACTACAATACCTGCCATCATTAAAGACTTTACAGATGAAGAAATGATGGAAATCGCTCTTCTTGAGAACTTACAAAGAGAAAACTTAAGTGCTATGGAAGAAGCAGAGGCATATAATGCTTTAAAAACTAGACTAAACTTAACTCAAGAAGAACTTGCTAAAAAAGTAGGTAAATCAAGAAGTCATATTACTAATATGTTAGGACTATTAACTTTACCTAATGAAATAAAAGATGAAGTAGTAAAAGGTGAATTAAGTATGGGACATGCTAGAGTCCTAAGCAAGTTAGAAGATAAAGAACAAGCGATAAGTCTAGCAGAAAAGACAATAAATGAAAATCTAAGTGTTAGAAGGTTAGAAGAGTTAACTAATTCTAAAGAAGAATATCATCGTAAAAAAGAAATAACTCCTCATAAACCAAAATCTAAAGATAATGAGTACTCATATTTAGAAAGTGATTTATGTGAAAAATTAGGTACAAAAGTTAAAATAAGAAACAATAAATTAGAAATAAACTTTACAAATGCTAATGACTTAACAAGAATATTAGAAATTATGCATTTAGATAAATAAAGGAGGTAATCCCCTTGAAAGAATTTTTTGATTCAGAGATATTTATATATATAGTAAGACCAGTAATATATATCGGTCTTGCCTATATATTATATAAAATAATTACATTTTTTCTTAAAAAAGCTCTCCATACAAAATATTTAAAAAATAAAAACAAAAAAAGAGTCAACACAACACTAAGTCTTATAAATAACTGTTTAAAATACATAATAATATTTTTAACAATCCTATTGATTTTGAATAGCTTTGGAATCAATGTAAGTAGTATTTTAGCAGGATTAGGAATAGTAGCAGCAGTACTTACTCTTGCTTTCCAAGATTTAGCCAAAGACTTTATTGCAGGCATTTCTATAGTTATGGAAGACCAATTTGAAATTGGTGATAATGTTATGATTAATGGCTTTCGTGGTGATGTTATCGCTATGGGACTTAAAACAACAAGAATAAAAGATTATAAAGGTGCCGTACAAATTATTTCTAATCACATGATAACAGAAGTTACTAACTATAGTTTAAATCCATCACTAGCAGAAGTTACCATCTCTGTAGATTCTGATAATGATTTAGATAAAGTTGAAAAAATTATTAGAAGAACTATGGAAACAATTGATAAAACTTATGACTTTCTTAAAGGTAATACTGAGCTTTGGGGAGTTGAAATGGTAGATCAAAATTCTGTAACATATAAAGTTGCTGTTAAAACTAAATCTGGTAAGGATTTTGAGATTCAAAGAAAGATGAGAAAAGATTTACAAGATGCTTTAACTAAAGCAGGTATTAAGATGCCACAAACACATATGGAGGTTCGTAATGGAAAGTAAAAATTACAAATTAGGAGATAGACTAGTATTAAAAAAAGGACATCCCTGTGGTACTAATGATTGGGAAGTAGTAAAACTTGGTGCTGATATCAAACTAAAATGTACAGGTTGTGGGAGATTAGTATTTATTCCAAGAATAGAACTAAATAAGAAAATCAAGAAAATAATAGAAAAGGAGAGTCAAGATGCATAATAGAAGAAAATTAAAACTAAAAAAATTCTATCTTCATCCTATTACAGTTTACTTACTTCTTACTTTCCTTGTATTAATACTAAGTGCTATTCTATCAGCTTTACAGATGCAAGGAACTTATAATACAATAAGTCCAACTACCAATGAGTTAGAAAGTACCTTAGTAACAGTAGAAAACTTATTTAACTTTAATGGTATGAAATATATATTTAGTAATGCTATGACTAATTTCTTATCTTTTGCACCTCTAGGTATGTTATTATTAACACTATTTGGTCTTAGTATTGCAAAATCTACAGGATTTTTAGATACCCTATGTAAAAGAGTATTAATTAAGATAGATAAGAAAATATTAACCTTTATTGTTATATTTTTAGCAACTATCTCATCATTAATAAATGATGTAGGTTATGTTATTCTAATACCAGTATCTGCTATGTTATTTTTACTTAACAATAGAAATCCTCATCTAGGTATCATTGCTGCTTTTGCAGGAGTAAGTTTTGGTTATGGAGTCTCTATCTTCGTAGGAAGTATGGAAGTAAATCTAATACCAGATACTACAACAGCCGCTCGTCTTATAGATGCATCAGCTCATATCAGTTTAACATCAAATCTCTTCATCATAATCGCTTTTTCAATTATCTTATCAATAGTTGGAACTATTATAATTGAAAAGATAATCGCTCCACGTCTTGGTAAATATAAAGAAAAAGAAGAACTATCAAAGACAGAAGAGTTAGTAATAGTTGATGAAGTAGATGCTAAAGAATTAGAACAACAAAAGATAGAAAAAGAAAGATGTGAAAAAAGAGGTCTTAAAGCTGCTATCATAACAGGAATAGTAGTTGTCATATTATTTATATATTCTATAATACCAGACTTACCATATTCAGGAATGTTACTTGATATGGAAGAAGATACTTACTTAGGACAATTATTTGGTACAAACTCATATTTCCAAGATGGCTTTACTTACATGATGGCTTTACTTTTAACCCTTGTTGGTATTGCCTATGGAATAGGTGCTAAAAGTATTAAAAATGATAAAGATATAATTAATGGTTGTAAAGAAACATTCGCTCCTATGGGAGAAATATTAATGCTTATCTTTGTAGTAGCACAGTTTACATCAGTATTTAGAGAAACAAATATAGGAACAGTAATTGCATCTTGGTGTGCTAATGCTATAGGTAATATAGGATTTACGGGCCTACCTCTAATAATCTTTGCTATTATTATGATAGGACTAGCTAATCTCTTTGTGCCAACACCAAGTGCTAAATGGCAAATATTCGCTCCAGTTATGGTTCCTGCCTTTATGCAATCAAACCTATCTGCTCCATTCGCTCAATTTATATTAAGAGCAGGTACTTCAATAACAGCAGGTATAACACCATTACTAGCATGCTTTGCTATCTACATAGGATACTTAAATATCTATAATCAAGATAAATCTAAACCAATAACAATCCATAAGAGTATAGGATATGTTCTTACATATTTTGGAATAATCGCTATAACTTGGATATTATTAGTAATAGGTTGGTACTTAATAGGTCTACCATTAGGACCTGGAGTATATGCAACAATTTAAATACCGCAAGGTATTTTTTTCTTTTAAATTGTATAGAACAATGCTATAATATGAAAGTAAGAAAAGAGGTAATATTATGAGTTTAAAAGCAGGAATTATAGGACTACCTAATGTAGGTAAAAGTACATTATTCAATGCCTTAACCAAAACCCACATTTTAGCAGAAAACTATCCCTTCGCAACAATTGATCCTAATGTTGGAATAGTAAATGTTAAAGATGAGAGAATTGACAAACTATTTAGTATGTATAATCCTAAAAGAACAATTTATACAAGTTATGAATTTATTGATATAGCAGGACTTGTAAAAGGAGCAAGTAAAGGAGAAGGACTAGGTAATAAATTTTTATCACATATAAGAGAAGTAGATGCTATCTGTGAAGTAGTAAGATGTTTTGATAATGGTAATATCATCCATGTAGATGGTAATATAGACCCTATAAGAGATATAGAAACAATCAACTTAGAACTTGCTCTAGCAGACTTAGAAACAGTAACTAATAGAATAAATAGAATTAGTAAGAAAGCTAGAATGAGTAAAGATAAAGATGAACTTTTAGAGTATGAAACACTAGAAAAGTTAAGAAAAACCTTAGAAGAAAATACACCAATAAGATTACTTGATTTAACAAAAGAAGAGAAATCTATCATTAAAAGTTTTAATCTTCTAACAGAAAAGCCATTGATTTATTTAGCAAATGTTAATGAAAATGATTTAGGTACAAACAATGATTATGTTAAAAAAGTAAAAGAATATGCTAGTAAAGAAAATGCTAAAGTAATAGAAATATGTGCCAAAGTAGAAGAAGAGTTAAGTGAGTTAGATGATGTAGACGAAAAAGAAATGTTAGAAGCTCTAGGACTTGAAAAAAGTGGGTTAGATTCACTAATCGCTGCAACATATGATTTATTAGGACTTGCCACATATTTTACAGTAGGACCTGATGAAGTAAGAGCATGGACCTTTAAAAAAGGAATGAATGCAAAATCTTGTGCCGGTATCATCCATACAGACTTTGAAAAAGGCTTTATTAAAGCAGAAGTTATTTCCTATGAAGACTTAATAGAGTGTGGTAGTGAATTAAAAGCAAAAGAAGCAGGTAAAGCAAGACTTGAAGGAAAAGACTATCTAATGCAAGATGGAGATATCTGTCACTTTAGATTTAATGTATAGTGAGATAATAGTTATGATATATATAGAAGAGACAAATAATAAAGTTACACTTTATGAATTAAGATTAGATGTAGAAAGATTAAAGTGCGTAAGAAAAGAAATATAAGATAAATATAGTATAATAGTATTAGAAGTAAATATATTAAAGAGATTGGATGATTTTATGAAAAAAATATTAAGTTAATATTAGTTATTATTTTTATTATTATTGCTGGAATTTTAGTTTTATTTGCAAATAACAATAAGCATGAGTATTACATTGTAGAATATTTAGCTAGCTATAATACATATAATGTATTGGATAGCACAAAAAAATACGAAGTAATAGAAACAAAAAGAGATTTTTCTTCACTTGTAAGTAAAATAGAAAATTTGAAAAGCTATCAAAAAATATTTACTAATAATTTTTTTAAAGATAAAAGTTTATTAATTGTTGAGTCCGGAATAAATACTGAAATTGCTAACTTTAAATATTCTGGTAAAAACATAGATTTAACTATATATTGTGATTCACCATTAACGACTGTAGATCAAAATTATAAATATGATTTGTATATTATTCCCGTAAGTAAAGATTTAGAAGATATTAATGTAGAAATATTATCAAACCCTGATAAGCTATTTTAAAAAAATACGAACCATTAATATAAAGAGCTACTATTGTTATTTAAGTATAGAAAAATAAAATTAAAGAAAAAGATAGACTTTTCTTTTTTCTTTTGCTATAATACTACCGAGTATTTAAAATGCTCCTTACCTAGAAATAGGTCTTATGTCCAGAAGGAGGTGTACGTTTAATGACAAATTATGAAATCATGTTTATCGTTAAACCAGATTTAGATGAGGCTGCTATTAAAAAAGAAGCAGAAAATCTAAAGAAAGTTTTAACTGATAGAAAATGTAAGATTAATGAAGAAAAAGCAATGGGACAAAAAGAATTAGCTTATGAAATGAACAAATATAAAAATGGTTATTATTTCTTATATGTTGTAGAAGCAACTCATGAAGCAATTTCTGAATTTGACCGTCTAGCTCGTCTAAATGAAAATATTTTACGTCATTTAGTTATTAGAGTAGACGATTAAGAAAAGAGGTATTTATGAATAAAGTATTTTTAATAGGTCGCTTAACTCGTGATCCTGAACTTCGTTATACAGGTAACAATACAGCAGTAGCAAGTTTTACTATTGCCGTTAATAGAACTTATACTAACCAAGCAGGAGAAAGAGAAGCAGACTTTATACCAGTTGTTGTATGGCGTAGACAAGCTGAAAGTGTTAAAAACTATCTATCACAAGGTAGTCAAGTAGCAGTAGAAGGACGTATTCAAGTACGTAACTATGATGACCAAAACGGACAACGTCGTTATGTTACTGAAGTAATCGCTGATAGTGTTGAATTTATTGGTTCAAAAAGAGATAATCAAGCATCAGGAACTAGTAACTATAGTAATCAACCATCACCTGCTCAATCTAACCAACCAGCAGAGCCAACTCCATATGACTTTAAAGATGAACCATCATCAAATAATGGAACTGATATCTCAAGTAATCCATTCGCCGATTTTGGGGCAAGTATTGAAATTGATGATAGTGAATTACCATTTTAAAAGAAGGGAGGAATAGTCTATGGCTAAAGACTTTAAAGAACATAAAGAATTTGGACGTCGTAAAAAGAAAGTATGTATAATGTGTACTGGAAAAGACGTTAACTATAAAGATGTAGATACATTAAAAAGATTTATAAACGATAGAGGTAAAATAGTTCCTCGTCGTGTAACTGGAACTTGTGCTCGTCATCAAAGACATATAGCAAGAGAAATTAAAAGAGCAAGAGCTATTGGTTTATTACCATTTACAAAGTAAATAGAAACAACTATTTACTTTTTTCATTACAAGTTTTACTTATCACTTAAAATAGTATATAATATTAACAAGGGATAAAAGGAGGATCTAATGAAATTAATAGAAAGAAAAAAAGAACTAAGAAAAAAAATAAAATCTGCTAAAACAGTTTTTATCATGGCACATAAAGATTTAGATTTAGATGCCTTAGGTAGTTCCATAGGTCTTTACATTATCTTAGAAAAACTAAATAAAAATTGTTTTCTAATTATTAATGATACTAAACATGAATCAGGCGTATCTAAAGTATTTAAAGAACTAGAAGGATGTTTAAATATAATTAAAGATAATGAAATAGAAGCTAATCTTTATATAAGAAGTAAGAAGAATTTACTAGTAATACTAGATACAAATAAAGAAGAATTAGTACAAGCAAGTGATGCCATAAATTATTTTGATAAAGAGAATATCATTATATTAGACCATCATGAACTAGGAGAAACATCAATTGATGCTGGACTTAGAATAATAGATAATGATATATCTAGTACTTGTGAGATGATTACTAATTTAATAGAGACTTACAAAATGGAACTAGACCCTTATTATGCAACTCTTTTATTATCAGGAATAGTTCTAGATACTAATAACTTTACATTGAAGACAAACTCTGAAACATACTATGCCGCCTATTATCTAGCAAGTATGGGAGCAAGTACTAAGAAAGTTCAGTATCTTTTAAAACAAGATTTAAAAGAGTATATAGAAAGACAGAAACTAATCACTAATGTTGATATTATAGATAGCACAATCGCTATCGCTAAAGGTAGTCCTTATATGATATATAGAAGAGAAGATATCGCTAAAATTGCCGATACCCTTCTATTCTTCAATGATATAGAAGCATCATTTGTTATCGCTAAAACTACATCTAAAACAATTTCTGTTAGTGGTAGAAGTCTAGGTAACTATGATATTTCTAAAATACTTACCAAACTAGGTGGCGGAGGTAACAAAACAGTAGGAGCCGCTAGAATTAGTGATAGTACTATTAGTAAAGTTGAAACAAAACTAAAACAAATCTTAAAAAAAGAGGAGGAATAGTATGGAAGTAATCTTTATAAAAGATTTAAAAGGACAAGGTAAAAAGGGTGAGATAAAACAAGTAAAAGATGGTTATGCTGAAAATTTCTTAATAAAAAAAGGCTATGCTATTAAATCTACTAAAAGTTCCCTAGAAAAATTAGAAGATGAGAATAAAGCTAAAGCTAAAGAAGAAGAGAAAGCTAAAAAAGAAGCTTTAAGTATAAAAGAAAAACTAGAAAAAGTAACCTTAACTTTTAAAGTTAAAACAGGAGATAATGATAAAGTCTTTGGAAGTATTAGTGTTAAACAAATAAAAGAAGCTTTAAAAGAAAAAGGTTATGACTTTGATAAAAGTATGATTAAACTAACAAGTTCTCCTTCATCTTTAGGCTTTCATAATATTGAAGTAGAACTATATAAAAACATAAATGCCAAAGTAAAAATACATTTAGTTAAGTAGGTGATGATAATGGCTTTAAAACAAGCCCCACAAAATTTAGAAGCAGAAAAAAGTGTCTTAGGTGCATGTTTCTTATCAAATAATGCTTTATTAATGGCAATTGAAACTTTAGATGAAACAGACTTCTATGATGCTAGAAATTCTAAAATATTTACAGCATTAAAAAAATTAGTAGAAGAAAAAACTCCCGTAGATTTAACTACTCTAACTACTATTTTAACTAAATTAGACTATTTGAATGATGTAGGAGGAGTTACCTACTTAACAGAAATAACAACCTTTGTTCCAACAGCAAGTAATATAGAATACTATATAAAAGAAGTAGAGAATACATCACTTCTTAGAAGATTAATAGAAACAGCAGAATCTATTGCCTCAACAGGTTATAACAGTGAAGAAAGTATTGGTGACATCTTAGACGATGCTGAACGTAAAATATTAACAATCGCTAAAAATAGAAAAGCTAGTGAGTTTAAGTCAATCCAAAAAGTTCTAGAAAAAACAGAAGAAGACTTACAAAAACTAGCAGAAACTAAAGGAGAAATAACAGGTATTCCTACAGGATGGTATGATATTGATAAAGTAACAGCAGGACTCCATGAAAATGAGCTTATAATCCTTGCCGCTCGTCCTGGTATGGGTAAAACTGCTTTCGCTTTAAACCTTGCAACCTATGTTACAACTCACACTGATAAAACAGTAGCCGTATTCAACCTTGAAATGGGTGCTGAGCAATTAGCAAGCCGTATTATTTCATCTCTAGGTCAAATAGAAGGTTATAAACTTAGAACAGGTAAGATGTTAAATAATGACTGGAAAAGATTTGATCAAGCAGTTAGTCAGTTAAGCAATGCCAAACTATATATAGATGATACACCAGGTATAACAATAGGAGAAATCCGTGCAAAATGTAGAAGATTATCATCATCTTCTGATGGTTTAGACCTAGTAATAATCGACTACCTACAATTAATATCAGGTGGTAAAAACTATGGTGCTAACCGTCAACAAGAAGTAGCAGATATCTCTCGTAGTCTAAAAACTCTAGCAATGGAATTACATATTCCTGTAATCTCTTTAGCTCAATTATCTCGTAGTGTTGAAGGAAGAGAAGATAAAAGGCCAATGTTATCAGACTTAAGAGAATCAGGTTCAATAGAGCAAGATGCTGACCTTGTTGGATTTCTTTATCGTGATGATTACTACAATAAAGAAGCTAAAAATGATGCAACTAGTATCAGTGAATTTATCATCGCTAAGCATCGTAGTGGACCACAAGCGACAATACAATTACTATTTAAAAAAGATACTTCAACATTCTTAAATATGAGTAAAAATGAAATAGAGGAGGAATAAGATGAATATAAAAACTATAATGACTATAGTAATTGCCTTAATGGTAAGTTTAATTATAATGTTTATAGTACCAAAAGAAGAAACATTAACTCCTAAAAATGTATACAGAGTCTATTTAGCAGGTAAATCAGTAGGATTAATTAATGATAAAGATTCCCTTGATGAATATATAGACAAAGAACAACAAACCTTAAAAGATAAATATAATGCCGATAAAGTTTATGCACCAGAGGATTTAGAAGTAGTAAAAGATGTAACTTACAATGAAAATATCTCTACAACTAAAGAAATATATAACAAGATTAAAGATATAGAGCCATTTACTATTAAAGGTTATGAAATAACTATAGAAGGTATTGATACTACTAATGAAGAAGGAGAAACAGTAGAAGGGAAAGACCAAACTATCTATGTCCTTGATAAAGAAGTCTTTGAAGAAGCAATGGATAGAACAATAAGATCATTTATAGATAGTGATAGTTATGATAAATATCTTAATAATGAACAAAAAGAAATAGAAAGTGGCGATACAGGAACAATTATTGAAAATATCTATATAGAAAATAAAGTAACAGTTAAAGAAACAAATATTCCATCAGATAAAACTATCTATGAAAATGTTGATGATTTAAGTAAATATCTATTATTTGGAACTCTTGATGAACAACAAAAATATACTGTTCAAGCAGGAGATACAATTAGTGATGTATCATTTAATAATAAATTATCTAATGAAGAGTTCTTAATAGCAAACCCAGAGTTTACTGATGCTAATAACCTTTTATATGAAGGACAAAATGTTACTATTAGTATCATTAAACCACAATTTAGATTAGTAGAAATAGATCATCAAGTACGGGCTCAAGATATACCTTATGAAACAGAAACAAGATATGATAATAGTAAATATACTAACTATGAAGAAACAATTCAAGAAGGAGTAGTAGGCTCACAATTAGTAACATCAAAAGTAGAGAAAGTTAATGGTCAAGTAGAGAATGCCGTTATTGATAATACAGCTACTAAAGTATTAAAAGAGCCAATTAAAAGAATTATTGTTAAAGGTACCAAACAAGCTGGAGGTAGTGGTGGTGTAAACAGTGGTCTAAGTAGTAATAGTAAAGTTGAAGGATACTGGTTATGGCCTACAAGAACACCATACTATATAAGTAGTCCATATAGTTATCGTTGGGGAACACTTCATGATGGTATGGATATTGCAGGAGCAGGATATGGTTCACCTATTTATGCATCTAATAATGGTATCGTAGTAGCATCTTCTTATAAATGGGATAATGGACAATATATAGTTATTAATCACAATAACGGTTATTATACAATCTATGCCCATTTAGCAGAACGTTATGTAAGTGTTGGACAAGAAGTAACACAAGGACAAACTATTGGTTCTATGGGTCAATCAGGCTTTGCCACAGGAGTTCATCTTCACTTTGGATTATGGAGAGGTTTTCCATATAGTCGTGGTTCATCTTCAATGAATCCAATGAGTTTATTCTAATGAAAATAAAAGTACTAGCGAGTGGATCTAAAGGAAATTGTTCATTAATTGAAACAAAATCTACTCGCTTTCTTATTGATATAGGAATTACCTATCAGAGATTAAAAAAAGAATTAGAGAAGATGAATTTAACTACAGATGACATAGATGCCTTATTTTTAACCCATGCTCATAATGACCATACAAGTGGCCTTAAAGTACTATTAAAACGTACAAACTTTAAGATTTATACTAATAAAGATATTATAAAAGAATTAACATTAGATATTGATAATGATAGAGTAGAACTTTATAATCCTTTAATACATTTAAATAATACCGAAATAAATGTATTTAAAACAAGTCATGATGCGAAAGGTTCTGTTGGTTTTCTAATAACTGAAGATAACAACTCCATAGTATATATAACAGATACAGGTTATTTAAATCGTAAGTATTTCCCGTTACTTGAAAATAAAAATATTTATTATATAGAAAGTAATCATGATGAGAAAATGTTAATGGATGGACCATATCCTTATTATTTAAAACAAAGAATAATAAGTGATGAAGGCCATTTATCTAATGAGACTACTGCTAAGTATCTAAAGAAATTAGTAGGAGATAATACTAAATACATAATACTCGCTCACCTTAGTGAACACAATAACAAAGAAGAAATCGCTTACAATACCTCAAGAGAAACATTAAAAGATAGAAGTGATATAAAAATAGTAGTCGCTAAACAAAGTGAAGCCCTAGAAGAAATAGAGGTGTATAATGAAGTTAATATGTGTAGGTAAGATAAAGGAAAAATATTTAAATGATGCCATAGATGAATATAAAAAAAGACTTTCTAAATATACAAAATTAGACATAATAGAACTACCTGATATAAGTTACAATGAAATAGATAAAGTGAAAAAAGAGGAAGGAAAACTCATTTTAAAGCACTTAAAAGAAACTGATAATGTAATCATTCTTGACATTAATGGACAAGAACTATCATCAGTAGAACTTACTAATAAATTATGTAGATTAGAATCAGTCAATAGTAATATCACCTTTATAATAGGAGGAAGTTATGGCTTAAGTGAAGAAGTAAAAAAACGTGCTAACTTTAGTTTATCTTTTTCTAAACTAACTTTTCCTCATCAATTATTTAGAGTAATGTTATTAGAACAAATATATAGAACTTATAAAATAAGAAATAATGAAAATTATCATAAGTAGGAGATTAAGTATGATTGGAAATGATTGGGATATTTATTTAAAAGAAGAATATAATAAAGATTATTTTAAGAAACTAATAGATTTTGTTAATAAAGAATATAAAGAAAAGACTATTTATCCACCTAAAAATGAGATATTTAATGCCTTAAGACATACTGCCTATAAAGATGTTAAAGTAGTAATACTAGGACAAGATCCATACCATGGAGAACATCAAGCCGAAGGACTATCTTTTTCAGTTAAAAATGGTATTAGAAAACCACCTTCACTACAAAATATCTTTAAAGAATTAAATGATGACTTAGGAATACCTTTTCCTGAAACAAGTAGCCTTATTCCTTGGGCAGATCAAGGAGTCTTACTTCTTAATGCCGTATTAACAGTAGAAGCGAATATGGCAGCATCTCATAAAGATAAAGGTTGGGAAATATTTACTGATAAGATAATAGAAATACTAGATAAAAAAGAAGAACCTATAGTCTTTATCCTTTGGGGAAGCTTTGCAAGAAACAAAAAGAAATTAATAACTAACAAAAATCATTATATTGTAGAATCAGCGCATCCTTCACCACTTTCAGCTTACAATGGATTCTTTGGTAGCAAACCATTTTCTAAGACTAATAACTTTCTAATATCTAAAGGACTAAAACCAATAGACTGGAAAATAGATTAACTAGTACTAACCATACTAGTTTTTATTTGTGGTAAAAATGGAAATAAATGGAAAAATATAAATATTTATGACACGACTAAAACAAATTATTATAAAAAAAGAGACATACTTTTATGTCTGCATTTTCTTACATTTAAACAATTATTTTAGTGCTTTAATATTTCAAAAGGTTCTCTTTTCTCTATTTTATAAGTCTCTATATCTTGATAATGAGAAAAAGTCTTAATTAAATTAGTAGGAAACTTATGAGAAAGATAAATTATTTCTTCCCCATTATCATTATAATATTTTAAAGCAGCCCTTAAGTCATTTTCGTTTTCATTTAATTTATCAACCAAAGAATCTAACTCCTTAAAATCTAACTTATCTTCATAATCATCTATTAACTTTAAAATTTCACTAGTCATATTCATTAACTCTTGATATAACTCATGATGATTAATTTTTCTTGATTTTAATTTAATAACTTCAGGAATATCTTTTATTTTAGCATCTTCCAAAATAGGTACTATCTTAAGTAATATTTCTTCTTTCTTTTGCAATAAGATATCTAAATTATTATCAGCTTCCTTCACCTTTATATATAAAAAGTTATATCTATTTTTATAAACTAAAACCATAATCACACAAATCAAAATAACTAATACAACAATTCCCCCAATAATAGCATAAATCATTAGTATCACATCCTTAATAGTATTATAGCAAAGAAAAAGAGAAGAGTAAATTATCTTAAAGTAATATCTTCTCTAAACTCTACATAATTAAGGTAAACTGTCCAAAGTAAGAAAATACGGTTCTCACTATCTTTAACAACAGCATAGTCCCTACCTGCACCTATAATAGTACCTGTAAATACTCTATCACGCCATTCTAGGGAATCAGAATATGACATATAAAAACTAGCTTCTTTACCGACATTTAATTCTAAAATATTCTCTGCATAATCCATATCACCACTAATTGGAACAGTATCATTGTTATTAGGAATATTATTCATATTAGGGTTATAATCATAATCAAAGTTTTGATAAGGGGGGTCAGTACTTTGATTAGGATAAGTTTCATAATTATTATTCATCAAATCATCCTCTCAAAGTAATTATATTAATAAAATTTTAAATTATACTAATTACTACTAGTATTTCCACTTATCTCATCAAAAACAGGATCATCAGCACTAGGTTCTGTTCCTTTAACATAGTATTCAATTATTTTCTTCTCATCACTATCAACAGCAGGTTTCCCCGTAATTGGATTAACCAAAACTCCTACCACATTTTCAGGTTGACTATACCAAGCATCATCTTTATCTTTCATATAGTTTTCCATAGTATTTAACCAAATATTCTGAGCATATTTATATTCACTAGATTTCAAGTCTCTACTATCATCATAACCACACCAAACAGTCGTTACAATATCTTTATTATAACCAATATACCAGTTATCAGTATTAGTAGTACCACTTTTTAAAGAATATTTATGAGTCATTCTACTAGCAAGATTAACAGCAGTAGGATAGTTGTAGTCAATAAAATTAGCATCATATGTTGCCGTTAACAAATTATTTAAGATAAAAGTTAAACTAGAGTTAAGTATAAGTTCTTTCTCTTCATCCGCTTCATATAAAACATTACCTTCTTTATCTACAACCTTAGTAATAAAGTGTGGTGTTACTTTATATCCTTCATTTGCAAAAGCTGCGTATGCCCCAGCCATCTCTAACATACCTATTTCACTAGTACCAAGAGCAAGAGAAGGCACCTCATCAAGTTTAGAAGTAATACCAAGTCTTTTAGCCATATCAACAAGAGTATCTTCTCCTAAAAACATATGAGTTTTAACAGCATAAATATTTTCAGAATAAGCGATAGCAGTGGCCATAGAAATAGGTTTATTACCATAAGTGCCATTATAGTTCTGTGGTGAATAAGTTTGATCATTATTAAAAGTAAAAGTAGTCTCTTCACTAGTAAAAGTAGTAGAAGCCGTAAATCCATTTTCTAAAGCAGCATAATAAAGAAAAGCTTTCATCGTAGAACCTACCTGCCTTTTAGCATTAACAGCCCTATTAAATTCCGATTTACTATAGTCTTTACCACCAACTAAAGCAATAACTCTCCCATTATTAGGATTAACCATTACACTAGCAGTTTCCAAGTCACTATCAGGCATTGTATTTTTAACAGTTTCTTCTAACTCCTTTTGAGCATCCATATCAAGACTAGTATAGACTTTAAGACCACCAGTTTCTAGAAATGATTCAGGTATTTCTTTAAGACTTTTTAACTCTTCAATAACAGCATCTTGATAATACATAACACTCTCAAGTTCATCTTCCGCTTCTTCACCAATAAATTTTAATTCTTCATCAAGAGCCTTATTATATTCCACTTCACTAATAACACCATCATCATACATATTCTTAAGAATCATCTGTTGTCTTTGTGTCGCTTTCTCTAAATTAACAAAAGGAGAATAATTGCTAGGAGACTTAGGAATACCAGTAAGCATAGCAGCCTCCGCCAAAGTTAAATCTTTAGCACTCTTCCCAAAGTAATATTTACTAGCAGTCTCTATTCCATATTTACCATGACCATAATTAATAGTATTTAAATAACCTTCAAGTATATCATCTTTACTATAATGAGACTCTATCTCTATTGTATACCACATCTCATCCCATTTTCTTTTCCAAGTCTTATCAAAATCTAAAAACAAATTCTTAGCATACTGTTGCGTAATCGTACTTGCTCCCTGACTAGTAGTACCGCTAGTTATATTAACAGCCATTGCCTTTATTATTCTAAGATAATCAAAGCCAATATGTTTATAAAAGTTTTTATCTTCTGTATTTATTGTCGCTTCTATCAAGTATGGAGAAATATCATCAAGATTAATCCATTCCCTAGAACCACTTCCTTGAAAAAACACTTCATTATCACTATCAAAAAGCATAAAACTATTAGCATTCTTTATCTCAATCTTAGGACTTAATTTAGCATAAGTATAAACACAGATATTACCAAC
>CALVUX010000014.1 GCA_944363715.1 uncultured Bacilli bacterium | reverse complement strand
CAAGTGACTTATTATATATTAACTTTAGGACATTTTCAAAAGTTAACACTTAAGACATTATCATAAGTTAATCATATAATAAAAAAGATCGTTGTAATAGGAAGTGGCAAAAAATATGTTAGAAAAAACAGTATTTAATAATGCTAGTGAAATAAAAGAGATAATAAAAAAGGTATATAATATAGAATTAGAATATATTGAAAAACTAAATAGAGGTAGTGCTAATATTTACAAACTGAAATCTAATAATAGTTATTATATACTAAAAGAATTTCAATCTATATATACTGGTGTAGAGGTAAAAAAGAAATTAATGTTATTAATCATTTAAATTTAAAGGGATTAAAAGTTCCAACTTATATTAAGTGCTTTGATGGTAACTATAGTTTTATATATAAAAAGAAAACTATAGTTATGCAAGAGTTTATTGATGGATATATAATTGAACCTAATAATGGTAATTATAAACAAACAATGGAATCTGCTACATATTTAGGAAAAATAATACATGATTTAGAAGATTATCCATTTACTTTGCCAACTAACGATTTATCCTCTTGGTATTCTAAAGAAAGTTTTATTAATAGTAAAAAGAAACATTATGAGATTTTAAAGAAGTTAAATAATAACAATCAAATTGATAGAAAAATAAAAAACGATATAATTAATAAAATTAAAATGCTAGATGATATAATCAATAGATATGATTTTAGTGAAATGAAAAATCTGACATGCAAAAATACACATGGTGATTATAATGTTATGCAATTTATTTATAAAGATGGTAAGATTAATGCAATTATTGACTTTGTAAGTGCCTGTAAAATGCCAATAGTATGGGAGATTATTAGATCATATAGTTATATAGATGAAAAAGGTAAAAGTGGTGAATTTAATATTAATAATTTTATAGATTATGTAAAGGAAGTTTGTAAATATGTAAAATTAAATAAATGTGATATTAAATATATGCCATATTTATACATGATTCAATTGCTTAATAGTACCTATGGATATAAACAGTTTTTAATTGATAGAAATAATAAGAGTATGTTTAACTTTGGATGTTTTAGAACGAGGGTATGCGAATATTTATATAATAATGCAGAAATTTTATCTGAAGAATTATTAAAAAAAATAAAAGCAGATATCTAAAAGCTAATGGTTGTTATTTAATAGATGATGACTTAAAAAATAGATAATTGGTATAGAAAATAAAGGGTATACTATATATTTTAGCAACGGAAAAGTTATGGTAAAGGTAATAAATTAGTAAATAATTCAGATAATATATGTGATATAATTTAAAAAGAAGATGGGTGAATTTTATGAAAAGAAATATAGTATTAACTGGGATTTTGAAAGATAATGATTTATTTTTAGCAGTTAAGAGAAATGAAAATGATATGTTGTTTCCAGGGGCTTGGGAATTTCCTGGTAGTCATTTGGAAGATGGAGAAACAATAAAGCAAGGCTTAGCAAGAGAACTTGAGGAAGAAATAGGATTTAGCGAAGATTTTAATCCTGTAATTACACACTATACTGATGAAATAAAACAGAAAAATGGAAATTTAGTTCATAATATAGAAATAGATTTTATTGTAAATATTAATAAAGAAAATTTGAAAATTAAATTGAGCGAAGAACATAGTGATTATAAATGGATAAAAAAGGACTCTCTCTTATTAGATAGTTATATAAAAGAAAAATTATCTAACATATAGTAGTAATTTATAAGATTTACAGAAAATGTTAATATTTTCAAAAAAGTAGTTTGTCAACAAGCTGAGATAGAATATATTTTGTATCTATCTTTTTATATATCTAAATATATTATCTTATTACCATGTTCTTCTATTAATTTAACTAAGTCATTAAACTTTATAAAAATAGTGTAGTCGTTTCTATTAGGATGTACACCAATAGTTTTATTAATCAATTCTTTATCAAAGACAAAAATTATCTCGGAGTTTTCATCATAAATAAAGCCTAGTGGAGAAACAGAGCCTTTCTCTACATTTAGGTATTTTTTTAATCTTTCAGGACTTGCAAAAGAAAGACGTGTACTATTTAGAGTGCTAGCAAGGCTCTTGATATCTACTTTCTTATCCGGAGAGCAAGTAACTAAATAATGGACTTTACCATTAGCATTTCTTAAAAAGATATTTTTAGGAATAAGCCCTTCTTTATCAAGATTAATATCTTTAATTTCCTCTATAGTGTAGACTCTTTTATGTTTAATTATCCTATAATCTATATTTTCATCGTTTAAGACTTTTAAAATATTTTCCATTAATATCACCTTTACTAAATAGTAACATAAAACAAATAAATTATATAGTTACAATTGACAAATTAAACATATTTTATCTATAATAAACTTGGAAAGGAAAAATGTAGAAATATGGGTTTGATAGTGAAGAATACAAGCTTTGATGAAACAGATGATGATATTGAGATAGGTAGCGAAGTAGTTATTAAAGATACGGGAATAACAGGGGTTGTTGTTATGAAAATAGGATCTATTTATCAAGTAAAAATAGGTAATGCAGTATCTTCCTATACTTATGATGAAATAGAGATAAAAAAGTAAAGGAGATTTTATATGAAACCATATATGAATGTAGATCAATCAATTTATGATTATGCTAAAGAGTCAACAAAAAATTACAGTAATAAGCATTATGCTTATGAATATTTTGGAAAGAATATTACATATTCTTCTGCAAAAGAAGAAATTGAAAATGCTGCTAAGATATTTAGAAAAAATGGTGCAAAAAAAGGGGATGTCATTGCAGTTATTTCACCACTTTTTCCAGAGGTAGTTGCATCATTTTACGGAACAAGTAAAAATGGTACTACTTTTTTCCCAATTGATCCAAGAACGAATCCATCAAGAATAGCTGATTTTTTAAATTTAGCTGAAGTCAAACAGGCAGTTATGTTAGATCAAGCTTTTGGAAAGGTTGATAAAATAATCGATCAAACCAAATTAGAACATGTTAGTGTTATTAGTCCAATTGATTCCATGAAGTTTATTCTTGGTAAAGTATTTCGTTATGATCAATTAAAGAAAACAGATGCTTATTATAAACTAAAAGAAAAGTTACAATCTTTAAAAAAAGAAGATGAACTTGAAGAAATAATCGTTAATGAATTACTTGAAGAGTATGAGAAAAAAGAAAAGTATGATAGCTTAACTTTTAAAGATAAACAGTTTGTTAAAAACTTAAGAGCTTATGCCAAATTAAAGGATACAGCACTTAAAAACTTATATTATTCAAAGAAATCACGTACAGGATATGTTAACTGGAAAGATGAGAAGAAACAAATTGTAGATGTTGATGACTTTGAGTCTATTTATGATAAGGATATACCAGCTAGTATAACATTAACAAGTGGTACTACTGGTAAGCCTAAAGCTGTTCCTACTAGTAGTAGAAGTTATAATGTTAAAGTAAGAGATTATTATTATGATACTACTATGCCAATAGAAGCTGGAGATAGAATGCTAAGTATGCCACCATTTATTATGTATGGGGAGACATTTATGCATATGGCTTATTGTAGAGGTATACAAAATGTTGTTATTCCAGATATAACTGCTTATAAATATGGTGATGTTGTTTTAAAGAAAAAGATAAACCATCTAGTTGGTGTTCCTTCTCAAATGTTATGTTTTGATGAAGATGAAAGATTAGATACACCACCTAAATATATTAAAAGTGTTTCAGTTGGTGGTACTAAGATGCTCTTAAGTCATGAAAGAAAGATTAACGCACATCTAGAGAAAATAGGTTTAAAGGTAACTCAAGGGTATTCATTAAGTGAATTGACCCCAGCTTCATATACTAACATGCCTGGTCATATAAAAGAACAAAGCGTTGGTATTGCAATTGGTGATACTAAAGGTCTTGTAGTTGATGATAAGACATTTGAAATACTAGGGCCTAATCAAAAAGGATTATTATTTGTAAATAGTGAAACTCAGTTTGATGGCTATTATAAAAATGAAGAGGCAACTAAAGGCATGTTTAAATATTTTGATGGATTGAAATATGTTAATACTGGTGATTATGCTTATTATGATGAAGATGGTTATTACTTTATATTAGATAGAAAAAAAGAAATGATTATTAGACCTGATGGACATAATGTATTTCCATCTGAACTAGAAGAAATAATATCTTCACACTATGCAGTAAAAGATTGCTCTGTTACTGGTATTCCTTACCCTAATTATGAAGAACCACAAGGAGAGTATCCAAGAGCTCATGTTGTATTAGAAGATGAATATAAAGATAGTAAGGACAGAATTGAAATCGAATTAAAAGAATTATGTAGTGCTAACCTTCCTGAAAGGGATGTTGCTTATGATTATAGATTTGATGATACTTTACCTTTAACACCTGTTTTAAAAGTAGATAAGGAAAAGTTAAAAGAAATAGATAGAGATGAGTTATTAGATTTAAAAAAATTTGTTAAAAAGTAGGCGATGTCTACTTTTTTGTTTGCTACTATCTTATTAGAGTGGTATAATCTATATTGAAGATAGTAACGGAGGTATTGTAATAATGAGCATTGGTTTTACTTTTTCTGCTTGTAGTTTATTTTATAGTATTTTATTAACGACTGTATTCTTTTCTAAAAAAAGATTAGCTACTTTAGAGAACAAGATATATGGAGTAATGATTATAGCAAATTTGATAGGTATTATTTTAGCTTTGTCATCTTATTTCTTTATAGGTGTTAATGATACTTTGCCAATTACTAATGCTATAGTTTCAAAATCTTTAATAGTTTATTATTTAGTTTACATGGTAACATTTACTGCTTATATTTATGTTATTTCTAATAAAGTTTCTTTTGATAATATTTCTAAAAAAGATATTACCATAGCTAAAATTTTTGGTGTTATTAGTGTCATAATTTTATTTTTAATTTTAGTGTTACCTTTATATTATCATAACGAAAACAATGTTATTTTCTCTTATGGTCCAAGTGCAAATGTTATGTATGTTGTTTCAGGAATTGCTATTTTTTTATGGCTAATTATGATGATTAAAAATTATAAAGAAATTAAAAGTAAGAAATATTTACCAATCTTTTCTTTTATAAGTATAGGTACTGTAGTTATGATAATTCAAAAATTGAATCCAGGTGTGTTATTGATGACTTCTATGGAAACTTTTGTAACTTTCTTAATGTACTTTACAATAGAAAATCCTGATATAAAACTTATTGCTGAATTAAATCTTGCTAAAACACAAGCTGAAAAAGCTAATAATGCAAAGACTGATTTCTTATCTAATATGTCTCATGAAATTAGAACACCTCTTAATGCCATTACTGGTTTTGCAGAAGCTTTAAAAGATGAAAAAGATTTACCAGAAAGAGCAAGAGATGATGTTAATGATATTTTGATGGCAAGTGAGAGTTTACTTGAAATAGTAAATGGTGTTTTAGATATATCTAAAATCGAAGCTAATAAGTTAGAAATAATTAATAATAATTATAATCCATATAAGATGTTTAATGATTTAACTACTTTAACTAAAGTAAGAATAGGGGAGAAACCTATTGAATTAATTGTTAAAATAGATGAGACTATTCCTAAAGTATTATATGGAGATCATACAAGAGTAAAACAAGTAATCCTTAATATTTTAACTAATGCTGCAAAGTATACTAAAGAAGGACATATTATATTTAAAGTTGATTCTTTAATTAAAGGCGATATTTGTAGACTTATAGTATCAGTTGAAGATACCGGTATTGGAATAAAACGTGATAAGATAGATAAACTATTTGATAAGTTTGAACGTCTTGATGAAGATCACAATACTACAATTGAAGGAACTGGACTTGGACTTGCAATTACTAAGAAGTTAGTGCAACTTATGCACGGACAATTAGTTGTTCAAAGTGTCTATGGTAAAGGCAGTAAATTTACAGTATCAATTGATCAAAAAATTGCACCATCTGATGTAAAACTTGAAGATACAATAGAAGTAAGTAGAGAAGAACTTACTAAAGATGAGGACATAATTGGTAAAAGTGTTCTTGTAGTTGATGATAATAAATTAAATATTAAAGTTGCTACTAGACTTTTAGAAGAGTATGGAATAACAGTAGATAGTTGTGAAAGTGGTGCTCTTTGTTTAGAAAAAGTTAAATCTATAAAATATGATTTAATCTTTATGGATGATATGATGCCTAGAATGAGTGGAACAGAAACATTCCATAAACTAAAAGAAGACCCTAATTTTAATACACCTGTAGTAGTGCTTACTGCTAATGCTATTTCAGGCATGGAAGAGAAATATTTAAGTGAAGGATTTGATAGTTACCTATCTAAACCTATTGAACGTAAAGCTCTAGATAATATTATAAATAAATATTTGAATAATGAGTAATTTATGCTATACTCTTAGTATGGAGGGTATTATTATGAGAGATGTAAATTTACTTATTAATAATGGTGTAAATGTTAAGAAAAGTTTAGAATTATTTGGAGATATGTCAACTTATGATGATACATTGGGCGACTTCCTTCAAGATATTAATGAAAAAGAGATGAAAATTAAACAGACTAAAGAAACAGGCGATATGGCTAATTACGCTATTTTGGTTCACGGTCTTAAAAGTGATGCTAAGTACTTTGGTTTTGATACTTTAGCAACTCTTGCTTATAACCATGAAATGGCTAGTAAAGAAAATAATATGTATTATGTAACTGAACATTTTGATGAATTAATAACTGAGCTCGATCGAATTGTCCACTTAGTTAAGCAGTATTTAGGAATGGAAGAAATTGGTACTGCTACTACTTTTGTGGCCCCTAAAAAAGATCGAGCTCTTATTGTAGTTGATGATTCTGCTGTTATTAAAAATTTTGTTAGTAAAATATTTAATAATCAGTTTGAAGTATTAGTAGCTAATGATGGTAATGAAGCTTTACAAATGATTGCTAACAATCAAGGAATAAAGATAGTGGGAATGCTACTTGATCTTAATATGCCTAACTTTAATGGTTTTCAAGTACTAGAGTATTTTAGAAATAATAATTTATTTGATCTTATTCCTGTTTCTATTATTACAGGTGTAGGTGATGATGAGTTAGTTGCTAAAGCTTTTAACTATCCAATAGTTGAAGTATTAAGAAAGCCATTTAATGAAAGAGATATAAAAGAAGTAGTAGAGAAAACAGTACAGTATGCTCATTAATTTGAGTATACTTTATTTTTGGAGGGATTATGAACAGAATAAATAATAATACCTATGAAATAGAAATTAATGATGTAAAAGATTTAGTTAAAGAACGAAATATAGATTCTAATAAAGGTGATTTTGGTAAAGCAGGGATATATGGTGGCAGTTTAGAATATTCTGGAGCCTTAAAACTTTCTTATTTATCATTATCTGCTCTAAGAAGTGGATGTGGTATCAGTAGAGTTTTAGTAAAAAAAGAAGTATTGCTTTTATTAGGACCTAATATATTAGAACAGATTTTATGTATATTACCTAATTATGATGATAAGTTCTATGATAAATTAAAAGACTCTGTTAAAGACTTGGATTCACTTGCCTTTGGTATGGGGCTAGGGAATGATGAACATTTAGAAGAAGTATTAGAGTATCTTATAGAAAATTATACTGGTAATTTAATAATAGATGCAGATGGGTTAAATACTTTATCTAGGATGGATTTAAATGTTTTAAATAAGAGAAAATGTAATATATTATTAACTCCTCATTTAAAAGAGTTTTCAAGACTTTGTAATAAAACAATTGATGAGATAAAAAAAGACTCTTTAAACTTAGTTAAAGAGTTTGCTAGTACTTATAGAGTAACTGTTCTTTTAAAAGGTCATACTACTTTTATATCTGATGGTACTGATACATATTTAGTTAAAACAGGAACTCCTGGTATGGCAACTGCTGGTAGTGGTGATGTATTATCAGGAATCTTGTCAGGACTTCTTGCTTATCTTGATTTTAATCTTTTAACAGTTGCCTTAGGTGTTTTAATAAATGGTATAGCAGGATGTTTTGCAGAAAAGAATAATACCGACATATCAATGATAGCAAGTGATACTATTAATAATATAGGAAAAGCTATTAAAGTTATTAGAGAAGAATAAAATATAAGTAACTTTTTTTATTATGTTTCAAAAAAATTATAATATAAGTTTTCACATAAAAGATAACTAGCATTTTATGTGAGTTTTAGCTTTGATATTTTCATTATAAGAAGAACAACCTTCAAGTATTTTTTCGCTATATAAAATTGATTTTGGTGTAAATAAATAATCAGTTAAAAAGGAAGGAACTTGGTTGTATGGCATATTAAGATAAGGTAAAATTTTTATTAAAAAATCCTCGTTAAAATACGTTTTATATATCTTATTAGTGCCTAAATTATAATAAGCATTTAAACTTTCTTTGTCGATGTTTTTTAATTCTAATGACGAGCTGAATTGAAATACAAAGTTCATCCATTCATCACAACTTGAAAACATAATATTTAGAGGTGTTTCTATGCTATATAATGCATTATAATTACCATTATAAGAAATTTTATTATATGGGGTAATATGAACATAGAAAGGGAAATTGTCCTTATTTTTAGCTTGTGATGTTAAAGTTAAAGAAAAAGGTTTTAATGATAACAAGGTATCTTTATATAAATTTTTAATTTCATTATATCTTTTTTTATAACTTTTACTTGAAATGAGCGAAAGTAGAGCATTAATATCGTCAATATTAAAAGCACCTCGTTGTTTGATATTAGATTCTATTGTTAATGATTTTTTTGATTTTTTCAACATCTCATCAAAAAAGTTTGGATTACATATATAATCTTTAATGTAAACTGTTTTTTCTGTTTCCTTTTTTGCTTCCCTTATTCCTTTAAATAATAGTTTTATTTGGATGCTTTTGTTATTACCTATTTTATCTTCTATTTCTTGCTCTAATGTCTTTATTTTATTTTCTAAATCTGCATATTTTTGATTTAAATATTCATAATAAGCACCAAGAACATCAACAACCCTTACAGTAGTCAATAAAATATTGTTGACAAATTCAGCTTTTTCTCTTTGTATACATCGGCGTTCTAATATGTAATTATGTAACCTAAAGTTTTCTAAAAATATACTTAAGTTTGATTTTAAATCATTTTTTAAGTCATCAAAATCTATCATAATAAATCCTCCTTGAATTATAAAACCCCCTTATCATAAAAAATGATAGGGGGTTAAATTCATAATGGTGTCCACGACGTGATTCGAACACGTGACCGATCGCTTAGAAGGCGATTGCTCTATCCAGCTGAGCTACGCGGACAAATAAGACATTATTAATATATAACAAACTATTATCTTTTTCAAGAGTTTTTTTAAAATTTACACTATATTTTGTAAAAAATGTTCTTTTCATTGACTAAATTTATGGAAAAGCTTTACAATAATTAAAAAGAGGTGTTTTCTATGTATCAAAAATATTATCGTAGACATATGATTAAAAGTGCAATTATTATAATCTTTTTATTAGCTTTTGCTATTATTTCAACTTATTTAATTTATCAAAGTTTTGCTAATGAAAGAGAACGTGATATAGATACAGGAGAAATGGAAGTAGTTTTTCATAATAAAGATGGTAATAAAATTAATTTGACAAAATTTACTCCTGTAAGTGATGCTGTAGGACTCAGTTCTACAGAGTATGATTTTACAGTTAAAAATAGTACTGCTAATAGTGTTAGTTATAAAATTGTATTAGAGTCTAATACTAATAGAATAAATAAAGATAATTGTATGAATAAAATTATTCCTTCTGAGTTATTAAAACTTAGTTTACGAGTAGATTATCAAGCTCCTACTGCTAAAATACTAAGTGAATATCAAGATAATGTTTTATATGAAGATACACTTGAAGCGAATAGTGAAGAAGATTATTCTATTAGACTTTGGGCTATTAATAGCGATTTTGTTATAGATAGAGATAGTCATTATCACGGCGTTATTAAAGTTATAGAAGAGGGGGAATAGAATGCATTTGAATAATAAGGGGTTTGCTATTTCTACAGTCTTATATAGTCTATTAATTATGGCTACATTAATTTTATTTTTATTAATTGGAAATCTTAGTTTTGAAAGAAGAACTACTAATAATTTTGTTGATAATATAGAAGATGAATTAAATGCATTTATTGAAAATCATAATAATTCTGCTGTAGAAGAAAATCTGCTTTATAAAGTTTTACTTACTAATGTTTTAGAAACTGGTAACTATTATAATGATGGTGTAGATACTTTTATAACAGGAGAAGATCCTAATAATTATATCTGGTATAGTGGTAAGTTATGGAGAGCGGTGTCTGTAAATAATGATGCAAAGACTACTAAGTTAGTAACCCAGTGGAATATAAGTGCAACTAGCTATAATCCTAGCAATCAAACTAATTTTGAAGGTAGCTTTATGGAAGACTGGCTAAATGATACCACAGTAGATGGTTTCTTAGGTAATTTAAGAGATTATGAGAAGTTCATTGTAACAGATGCAGTATGGGATGCGACATTAGATGCAACTGGTTTAGGAAGTATACAAAGACCAAATGGAACAACAACTGTTACAGATGCAGTAGGACTTTTAAATATGTATGAATATCAATCTAGTTACCATGGAACAACCTATGGTAATAGTTATTTAAATAATGGACTTTATTGGTGGACCTTAACACCATATAGTTCGTCCGACGTGCGTGACGTTAGCTACGATGGCAATGCGAACAGCAGTAGTCCGTCGTATACGAACGGCGTTCGTCCATCCATAAATCTACAATCAAGCGTCAAAATAGTAGATGGTGATGGAACAGTAGATAATCCATATAGATTGGGTGGAGATAACGATACAGACCTTTCAGGAACATTGTTGTCAAGTAGATATAGTGGAGAATATATAAAATTCGGAAATGATGAAAATAATCTATATCGGATAGTGAGCCATGAAAATGGAACAGGAACAAAGATAATTAGTGCTGAACCTTTAAAAAATAATAATAGGTTTGCATTATCAAATTTTGGAAATAATGGATCATTTTCAAGTACAAATACAATAGGTACATTCCTAAATGGAGAATATCTAAATAGTTATGTAGATAGTAGTTATAGTGCAATGATAGAAGATAATACTACATGGTATCTGGGAACAGTAGAAATTGGAGCATCATATAAATTAGCCAAATATACAGATACAAATATGTCAGGATATGCCACGAATACAGAATCTAAAGTAGGATTACTCAGGTTAGGTGAATTGATGGCAGGTCAATTTGAAAGATGTGCGATAAAGGGTGGGAGCAATAGTACATATTTAACAGTTAGTTATTGGACTTTAACACCAAATGATATGTATAACTTTAACGTAAATACTGTTAGTAGCTATGGTAATTTTAGCAACTCCAATTCTGGGAGAGATTCTTCTGCCGTCCGTCCATCCCTAAATCTAAAATCTAACGTTGTAATAACAGAAGGAGACGGGACTAAAAATAATCCATTTATTTTAAAAATATGATATAAAAATATCAGTTGTTAATGATTAAAGACAATTAATAGTTTGTTTAAAATACAGTGATGGTAGTAAAGAACAATTAGTTAAAATTATGCCATACATTTTATTAGATACAAAATAATATAAAAGTTAGCAAAAAGAGTTGACAAGTGCTAACTTTTTACATATAATGATATTGGCAGTGGAAAAATATGATTGCTAAAATTAATATTTAATCAGTTAATCAGTGCCTAGGAGGTAGTTATGCTTAGTGAAAGACAAAAGAAAATATTAAAATTAATTGTTGAGTCTTATATTAGACAAGCTAAGCCTGTTAGTAGTAATCAACTTTGTAAAAAGCTTAAGTGTTCCAGTGCTACTGTTAGAAGTGAGATGGCTAGTCTTGAAGATTTAGGCTATTTAGAAAAGACTCATACTTCTAGTGGTAGAGTACCTAGTGAAGAAGGATATCGTTACTATGTCGATAACTTAATGGAAGCTAAGAAGATGAATGGAGAAGAAATGTTAAAATTACAGATTATTTTCCATAATCAATCATTAGAATTAAGTGATTGTATTAATAAAAGCTTACAAGTTATTTCCGATATGACTTCTTATACGGCTGTAGTCTTAGGTAAGGCAAGTCATGAGAACTTACTTAAAGAAGTTAGAGTTGTGCCACTTGATGCTAACCATTTAATAGTAATAGTAGTTACTGATAAGGGTAAAGTGGAACATAAAAATATTACCTTAGATAATGTTAGTCCAGAAGATATTAAAAAGACAGTAGAACTTATCAATAATTTAATAGTAGGTACACCTATTGATGAAGTAAGTACTAAGTTAGAGTTTGAGATTAAGCCTATTATCTCTAAGTATGTAGAAGGGCATCAACAATTATATAATGCTATTTATAATGTCTTTAATGATATTACTAATACTGATATTAATGTTGTAGGTAGAACTAAGTTCTTAGAACAACCTGAGTTTGATAATGTTGATAAGATTAGAGATTTGTTTAAGAAACTTGATGATAAAGAGATACTTCAGGAAATTAAGAAAGATGACTCTAATAATATTGAAGTCTATATAGGTAGTGAAAATAAACTTGATGATGATGTAACTATTATTAAGACTAACTTTAAGACTGATAGTGAAGAAGGAACACTTGCTATCATAGGACCTAAGAGAATGGAATATGATAGAGTTGTTAGTATCTTAGAGTACTTAAAAGAAAATATAGAAAGGTAGTGAATAGATGGAAACTAAGGAAGAAGAAGTAAAAGAGACTCTTGAAAATCATGAGTGTAATTGTAAAAAAGATGAAAATAAAACTTGTGAATGTAAAGATAAGTCTAAGAAAAAAGAGAAACATCATGAAGAGATTAAGAAATTAAAAGAAGAACTTGTTAATAAAGATAAAGAGATTGATGAATATAAAGAGAAAATTAGATATCATCAAGCAGAGCTTATTAATTATCGTAAAAGAAAAGAAGAAGAAGTTACTAATAGATTAAAATATGCTAATCAGGATTTAATTAGTGAACTTATTCTAATATTAGATAACTTTGAGCGCGCTATTAGACTTGATGATAATGATTTAAGTGATGAGTTATCTAAATTCTTAAAAGGATTTAAGATGATGTATGCTAGCTTTGATGATGTTTTGAAGAAATATGGTTTAGAAGAAATAGAAGCAGAACATAAAGAGTTTGATCCTAATACAATGGATGCTTTAATGACTGATAATGATAAAGACTTTAAGGATGGAGAAGTGCTTGAAGTATTGCTTAAAGGTTATCGTCTTAAGGATAGAGTTATTAGACCTGCTTCTGTTAGAGTAAATAAACTAGAAGAAGAAAATAATGATAATAATGAAGAAGGAGAGGATATAAATGAGTAAAATAATTGGTATTGATTTAGGTACAACTAATAGTTGTGTCTGTGTATTAGAAGCTGGGGATGTTAAAGTTATCCCTAATGCGGAAGGAGATAGAACTACTCCATCAGTAGTTGCCTTTAATAAAGATGGAGATAGAATAGTAGGTGCTGCTGCTAAAAGACAAGCAATTACTAATCCAAATACTATTTCATCTATTAAAAGATTAATGGGTACTGATAAAAAGGTTGAAGCTAATGGTAAGAAATATAGTCCTGAAGAAGTTTCTGCTATGATTTTAGGTAATCTTAAAGAATCAGCTGAAAACTACTTAGGAGAACCTGTTACTAAAGCAGTTATTACTGTTCCAGCATACTTTAATGATGCCCAAAGACAAGCTACTAAGAATGCTGGTAAGATTGCAGGACTTGATGTTGAACGTATTATCAATGAACCAACTGCTGCAGCTTTAGCATATGGGCTTGATAAACAAGATAAAAATCAAACAATCTTAGTATATGACCTTGGTGGTGGTACATTCGATGTATCTATTCTTGACTTAGGTGATGGTGTTGTAGAAGTTAGATCTACTAGTGGTAATAACCATTTAGGTGGAGATGACTTTGATGAAAGAATTATTGACTATCTTGTTAGTGAATTTAAGAAAGAAAATGGAGTTGATCTTACTAAAGATTCCATGGCTATGCAACGTCTAAAAGAGATTGCTGAAAAAGCTAAGAAAGATTTATCTGGTATGACAAGTACCCAAGTATCTGCACCATTTATTTCTCAAGGAGCAGATGGTCCACTTCACTTAGATATGACCTTAACTCGTGCTAAATTTGAAAGTTTAATTAGTGATTTAGTAGATTCTACATTAGAGCCAGTTAGAAATGCTTTAAGAGATGCAGATATGAAAGCTAAAGACTTGGATAAAGTTATCTTTGTTGGAGGTTCAACTAGAGTACCACTTGTATATGAAACAGTTAAGAAAGAACTTGGTATGGAACCATCTCGTGAAGTTAATCCTGATGAAGTAGTTGCTATGGGTGCTGCTATTCAAGGTGGTGTCTTAACAGGAGATGTTAATGATATCGTTCTACTTGATGTTACACCATTATCACTTGGTATTGAAACATTAGGTGGAGTTATGACAGTATTAATTCCTAGAAATACTACTATTCCAACAAGTAAATCAGAAGTATTCTCAACTGCTGCAGATAATCAACCTGCTGTTGATGTACATGTATTACAAGGTGAAAGAAGTATGGCTGCTGATAACAAGACACTTGGTAGATTCCAACTTACTAATATTCCACCTGCACCACGAGGAGTTCCACAAATTGAAGTTAAATTTGATATAGATGCTAATGGTATTGTTAATGTTACTGCTAAAGATCTTGGTACTAACAAAGAACAATCTATTACTATTACATCATCTACAAATCTATCTGATGAAGAGGTTGAAAAGATGAGAAAAGAAGCTGAAGAAAATAAAGAAGCTGATAAAAAACGTAAAGAAGAAGCTGATCTTAAGAATGAAGCTGAACAACTTGTATTCCAAACTGAGAAATCACTTAAAGATTTAGGAGATAAAGTTGATAAAAAAGAAAAGGAAGAAGCTGAAGACTTAATTAAAGACTTAAGAGAAGCTTTATCTAAGAATGATTTAGATGATATTAAAGCTAAGAAAGACAAACTACAAGAGAAAGCTATGGCACTTGCAACTAAAGTTTATGAGAACGTTCAAAAAGAAAATCAAGCAAATGCTAATAACAATGAAGATACATCAGATAAAAAAGATGATGTAAAAGATGCAGATTTTGAAGAAAAATAAAAGAATAGAAAGGAAAAATGAGAAGTAGTGCTATGTTTAGGACTACTTCTTGTTAATAATAATATGGATAAACTAATAAAAAGAGAAGAAGTTAAAGATGTTGATAAATGGGATATAGAAAGTGTCTATAAGAGTTTAGATGACTATAATAAAGATTATAATGTAGTTAAAGATAATATTAGTACTTTAGGTAAAATGCAAGATACATTTTTAAATAATAGTACTTCTTTTAAAGAATTTTTACTAATAGACAGTAAGACATCTAGATTAATAGCAAAACTATATACTTATGCAACTCGTAAATATGATGAAGATACAGGAAACTCTACTTATCAAGAACTTTATGGGAAAATTAATAATTTATATCAATCTTATAATGAAGCTACATCTTTTGTTGTTCCTATGATTTTAGAACAAGATAAAGATATTATTATGGGATATTTAGATAAAAAAAAAGAACTCTCTTCTTTTAGACATCAAATGTTAGATATATTAAGATATAAAGAACATACTTTATCTAAAGAAGAGGAACATATTATAACAGCTTTTTCTAAAGTTTTAGATAGTAGTAGTGATACAGCAGATTTCCTAATGGATACAGATATGAAGTTTGGCACTATTAAAGATGAAAATGAAAAACAAGTAGAACTTACTTCTAGTAATTATAGTGCTTTTATTGGTTCTAAAAATAGAGAGGTTAGAAAAGAAGCGTTTATTAATTATCATAAAGTATATGGTAACTTTAAAAACACTCTAACATCAACTCTAGCATCTACTTGTGAAGCATTATCAGTATCTAGTAAACTTAAGAAATATAACTCAAGTATGGAGGCAAGTCTTTTTGATGACTTTATTCCTACTAAACTTTATGATAATTTAATTAAAGTAGTTCACGATAATTTACCTAGTCTTTATAAGTATTTTGATGTGAAGAAGAAAATACTTGGCTTAGATGAATTCCATCTATATGATGGTTATGTTAGTACAGTTAAAAATATAGATAAGAAATATAGTTTTTTAGAAGGAGAAAAACTAGTTAAAGAAGCGTTAAGTGTTTTAGGAGATGAATATAGTAGAGAACTTGATAAAGCATTTAAGGAAGGTTATATTGATAAGTATCCTAATCTTAATAAAAGAAGTGGGGCTTATTCCTCAGGAAGTTATGATACTAAACCATTTGTTTTATTAAATTATACTAACGAATATAATGATGTATCTACTCTTGCTCACGAATTAGGACATTCTATGCATACTTATTTTTCTAATCATTATAATGATTATGAAAATTCAGGGTATCCTATATTTTTAGCAGAAATAGCTTCTACAGTAAACGAATTATTGCTTTCTTATTATATGGAAGATAATGCTAAAACTAAAGATGAAAAACTATTCATTTTAAATGAAAGACTTGATATGTTTAAAGCAACTGTTTTTAGACAAACTATGTTTGCAGAGTTTGAAAAATATATTCATGATTTAACTGATAAGAAAGAAGTATTAACTAGTGATGGTATTTGTAACTATTATTATGAATTAAATAAATTATATTTTGGACCTAATGTAGTAGTTGATGATGAAGTTAGATATGAGTGTTTAAGAATACCACATTTCTATACACCATTTTATGTGTATAAATATGCAACTGGTTTATCTATAGCAAGTTATATTGTTAAAAATATATTAAATAATACTCCTAACTTTAAAGAAAAATATTTAGAGTTCTTAAAGAGTGGAGGAAGAGATTATCCTTTAGAAGTATTGAAAATCATTGATATAGATTTAACTGATACTAAAGTATTTGATGAAGCGATGGAAATGTTTAAAGAAACATTAGAGAAGTTTGCATCTTTAAATAAATAATAAAGTCTATATTAGAAGGAAGGTGTAGTATATGGCAACTAAAAGAGATTATTATGAAGTGTTAGGTGTATCTAAGAGTGCTACTAAAGATGAGATAAAAAGTGCCTTTAGAAAGCTTGCTAAAAAGTATCATCCTGATATAAGTAAAGAAGAAAATGCTGAAGAGAAGTTTAAAGAAGTTCAAGAAGCATATTCTGTTCTTTCTGATGATAATAAACGTCGTCAATATGATCAATTCGGTCATGCTGGTGTAGGAGGAGCAGGCGCTGGTTCTGGCTTTGGAGGATTCAATGGAGCAGGCTTTGGTTTTGATGCAAGTGATTTAGGTGATATCTTTGATGACTTGTTCAGTGGTGGCTTTGGTTTTGGAGGTTCTAGTAGAAGTCGTGGAGGTAGTAGAGCAAGACGTGGTAGTGACGTGTTAATGCACGTAGAACTTTCTTTTGAAGAAGCTATCTATGGTTGTGAGAAAGATTTTGACTTAGATGTTGTAACAGAATGTGATAAATGTAGTGGTTTGGGTGGTTTTGGAGAAGAGACTTGTTCTAGATGTCATGGTAGTGGTACTATTACTAGTGAACAAAGAACAATACTTGGCTCATTCATGACTAAAACAACCTGTCCAGAGTGTAATGGTAAAGGTAAAACCTATAAAGAGACATGTAGTAAATGTCGTGGTAAAGGACAAGTTAAATCTCATAAGACTATTACTGTAAATGTTCCTAGTGGAATAGATAATGGTGAAAGACTAAGAGTACCAGGTAGAGGACATGCTGGAGAAAATGGTGGGGCATCAGGTGACTTATATCTAGAATTTCATATTAAAGAACATAAATACTATGAACGTGATGGTCTTGATATTTATCTAGAAGTACCTATTAATATGGCTGAAGCAGTACTTGGTTGTAAAAAAGAAATACCTACAATCTATGGTAATGTTAAATTAACTATACCAGGAGGTACTGATAGTGGAGATAAACAAAGACTTAAAGGTAAAGGTATAAAAGACTCTACTAGTAGAAGAATAGGAGATATGTATGTAATCTTTAAAGTAGTTACTCCTAAGAAGCTAGCAAGAGACCAGAAAAAACTATTTGAATCTCTTGCTAAAACAGATTTAGATGATAGTGAAATAGATAGATTTAATAAATTTACTAAGAACAATGATTAATTATTTTAGGTATAAAGAAAAGTTACGAAAATTCGTAACTTTTTTATTACATTTTTCCTTGTGCTAGAAAAAATAATATGATACTATAGTTATAGGGAAAACTTAACAATTGGGTACTTGCCTACTCTAAATAAGGAGGGGCTTGATATTATGAGAAAAATAGACTTTTTAGTTACTGCTTTAATCATAATTATCTTCTTATTAATCGCCTTGCTTTTCGTAAAGTAACACCATATAAGAAAAGTACTCAATCGCAAGATTAAGTACTTAAACCTAAAAAACAATAGGGGCAAGACTCAACTCTGGGAAGTTAAGTTTTTCCCTCTTTTTTATTGTATGAAAATTTTTCTTACATATACATCTTATCATATAAGTATCTTATATGCAAGTATCAAAAAAGTAATTAATTCTGTTGCTTTACCATTAATTAAAATTATGGTAAAATAAGCGTACTTAGGGGGAATCTTTATGAGTATTTGGAAAGAAGAAAGCTTTGAAGATAAAATATATGATGAAGTGGAGAGTTTTTTTAATATACATGATTATAACGAAAATGATGAAACACTAGCTTTCGATATTATAGATAGTCTAAGAGATAAAAATATCTTAGTAGTAGAAAAATATGATAATAATTATGGTTATCTAATTCCTTTACTATATGCTAGTAAAGGTAAAGAGAATTTTAAAGGTTTTCTCATTTCAACTGCTACCATTTCACTACAAAATAAATTAAAAGAAGAAATAGATAAACTATCTAAATTAATAGATGTAGATATTCCTGTTACCATTGCTAAAGGACATGTCAATTACGTTTGTATGAAAAGACTAGAAAAATATCTTAGAAGTCATCAAGAAAATAAGACATTAAATGAGATAAGTAGAAAAATAGAAGAGGAAATGATTGATAAAGAAGATTATCCTAATATTTCTAATGAGATTTGGACTAATATTAATGTAAACGGAGAAATCTGTAGGAAGTGTCTATATAAAGATGAATGTAAATACTATTTAAATAGAAAAAGTTGGCCTAATGCTAAATATGTACTATGTACACATGACTTATTAGTAGCATCTTTAAAAAGAAAAGATAATTCAATGTTTAAAGATTCTTCTCTTTTAATAGTAGATGAAGCATCTAGTATAAAAGAGAAGGTTAGTAACTCATATGAAGGTTATATAACTAAAAATATGTTAAAGTCTATAATTAATGAGATAAGTTATATTATTGGAGATAAAGAACTAGGAGAAGAAATTGTTAATATAATTGAAACCTTTTATGATAAACTTGGTACTCTTATTAAAAGTAAATATATGAGTGGTGATAATAATTATAAAATATATAGTAAAGAAGTGATTAATACTTTAAAAGATGATATTTTATTACTGTTTAATAGTTTAAGTAATTTTAGAAAAGAGTTAGGATTTTATCAAAACAATGAAGAATTAATATATTTAAAGAAACTATTGAAAAAATATACTAATATTTTATATGATATGATTGGTAAGGGAAGTAAACATATATATTATTTTCATTTTCAGCCTAATAGTAAAAATTCTATATCTATAAAGTATGGTAGGAAAGATATTTACTCTTTATCAGCATCTTTATTTGCTAATAATAAATATGGTAAAGTATTTACTGATTCTGATATAGTTGGTAATGATGATTATAATACCTTTATAGGAAGTCTAGGATTAGATAAAATAGATGATATAGAGATAGTTAAAGAATATTCTTTGAAGAAATTTAGGTATTAGAGAATGGTTTTTCTTTACTTTTTGCTTGTATTATGGTATAATAATGCTACTTTAAAGGGGGAGTGGTTATGAGTAGTATATGGAAGAAAAAGACTGATTATGATTCTAAATTATATGAAGAAGTAGATAGTTTTTTTGAAAATTTACATGATAATGAAACATTAGAATATCGTCCTGTTCAACATACTATGGCTTTAGATATAGTAGATGCTATTAAAAATAAAGAAATATTATTGATGGAAGCTGAAGTAGGTAGTGGTAAGTCTTGGGGCTATTTAGTTCCTTTGTTATATGCAAGTAAGAATAATGAGAATTTTAAAGGATTTTTAATTTCTACATCTTCTATTGCATTACAAGAACAGTTAAAAACAGAAATAGAAAATATTTCTAAAATGATTGGTATAGATATTCCAGTTACTATTGCTAAGGGACGTAATAATTTTATTTGTAAGAAAAGACTTGATGATTATATTAGACATCATGAAGAAGATGAAAAATTAAAAGAACTAGAAAAGAAAGTTAATAGTGGACATATTGATAAAGAAGAATATCAAGATATACCTAGTCACATTTGGAAAAGAATAAATATTAATTATGTTAATTGTTATAATTGTGTATATAAAGATAGCTGTGAGTATATGTTGAATCGTAAAAAATGGCCTGGATCTAAGTATGTTATTTGTAATCATGATTTACTTGTAGAATCATTAAAAAGAGATAATAATGATTTGATATTACAAGATCCATCTATATTAGTCGTAGATGAAGCACATAATTTAGAAGATAAAGTTAGGAATTCTTATAAAAATAGTATTTCTAAAAATTATTTAGAAGCTTTAATATTAAAAATTGATTTTATGATAAGTGAAGATGAAAGTCTTGATACTTATGAAGATAACTCTATTATTGAATCTTTAAATAAAGTATTTAGAATGATAAGTACAAAGGCAAAGTATAAGTATCGTAAAAATGCTAAAGAAAATATTGAAGTTTTTGATGAAGAAACAAGTGGTTTCGATTTATCTTTACCTTTAAAAGAAGAAATAAATAAACTAAATAAAATGCTTGCAAGATTTATTGATAATGCTACTAATTATAAATATTTAGATAAAAGACTTATTGCTTCTATTAACACATTGAAAAGTTATGCTAGTGTTTTTAAGGATTTAGTTTGTGATAATAGTAAGAATATTTATTGGGTATCTTTTCTTCCTAATACTAAAGATCATATAACATTAGAATATGTTAGGAAAGATATTTACAAAGAAGCTTCTAAACTTTTAAGTAATAATACTTGTGGTAAAGTATTTACTTCTGCTACTATGACTACTGGAAACGGTGATTATAGCTATTTTGCTAATAATTTAGGTCTTGATAGAATAAATGGTATTCCTATAATTAAAGAATTTCCTGGAAAATCTCCTTTTGATTATGATAATAATGCTCTTTTATACTTAAGTGATGATTGTCTATCTCCGAAAAGTTTAGATCGTGATTTATATTTAGATACTCTTGCTAGTAAAATAGATGAGTTAATTAATATTACTGAAGGAAGAAGTTTAGTATTATTTACATCTAAAGAAGACATGAGAAGAGTTTATCAAAAAGTTACTATGAATAATCATAACTTTAATATTATGTTACAGACTGATGATGTTAGTGCTGATACATTAAAAGAAAGATTTAAAGAGGATGAACAATCTGTTTTATTTGCAACTGGTTCATTCTTTGAAGGAATTGACGTAAGGGGAGAAGCCTTAGAAAATGTTATTATTACTAAGTTACCTTTCCCACTAGTTAATCCTATTATAGAGGAAAAAGCCAGTCATTTTTCCAATGGATTTAGAGAAGTATATTTGCCTGAGATGATTATTAAACTAAAACAAGGAGCAGGTAGATTAATTAGAAGTTCTACTGATAAAGGTATTGTTTCAATACTTGATCCTAGATATAAAGAGTATGAAGATGTAATGTTAGAATCTTTACCGTTTAATAATGTTACTACTGATATTGAAGAGGTAAAAGCTTTTGCTACTAATAAATTAGGTATAACTAAAGTAAAAAAATAGAATAAAATATTTGACAAGTGAATAAAATAATAGTATATTAATAACATCAAAACATTGATGAAAAGAAGTAACTACTTCTAATCTTTTATAGAGAGCTTGTGGTTGGTGGAAACAAGTAAAGTGTGAGTAGTGAATAACATTTCGGAGTGCTTAAAGAAATTAAGTAGACTAAGCCGGGTGCAAACCGTTACATTTGCTAGATTTGATAGAATCGAAAAAAGTGATTATAAAGTTAATAATTCCTTTATAATAAATTGGGTGGTACCGCGGAAGACTAGTTTCGTCCCATAGTACTATAAGTATTATGGTATGAGACTAGTCTTTTATTATTTATTAGAGAGGATGATTATTATGTGTGGTTTTCAAGTTTATACTAAAAGAGATATTAGTAAAAAAGAATTTTTAGAAGGGTTTTCTAAGATAAAATATAGAGGACCTGATATGAGTAGAATTAAGGAATATGACTTTGGAATCTTTGGTTTTCATAGACTATCTATTATGGGGTTAAGTGAAGAAGGCATGCAACCTTTTGAAAGAGATGGTAATGTCTTAGTATGTAATGGAGAAGTTTATGGCTTTCATAAAATAAAAGATGAATTAATTCATGATGGAGTTAAATTTACTAGTGAAAGTGACTGTGAAGTATTACTTCCTATGTATGAGAAATATGGATTAGATATGTTTAAAATGTTAGATAGTGAGTTTGCTCTTGTTCTTTATGATTCTAAGAAGAAAGATTATGTAGCTGCAAGAGATCCTATTGGTATTAGAGGAATGTTTTATGGATATTCTAAAGTGAGTCACTCTATTATGTTTGCAAGTGAAGCGAAAGCATTAGTAGACTTATGTAGTGAGGTATATCCTTTTCCACCAGGACATTATTATACTAATGGAGAGTTTAAAGAATATGTAGATATGACTAAAGTAGAGTTTTTTATTAGTGATGATTTAGAAAAAGTATATCCTGAAATTCATAAAAGATTAGTAGAGGGAGTTAAGAAAAGATTAGATTCTGATGTACCTCTTGGTTTTCTATTAAGTGGAGGACTTGATTCTAGTTTAGTTTGTTCTATAGCATCTAAAATATTAGATAAACAAGTTCATACCTTTGCTATTGGTATGGATATAGATGCTATTGATTTGAAATATGCTAAACAAGTAGCAGACTATATAGGTAGTATTCATCATGAAGTTATTATTACAAGAGATGATGTAATTAATGCTTTAAAAGATGTTATATATCGTTTAGAAACATGGGATATTACAACTATTAGAGCATCTATTGGAATGTATTTACTTTCTAAATGGATTAGAGAAAATACTGATATTAGAGTAATATTAACAGGAGAAGTTAGTGATGAGTTATTTGGTTATAAATATACTGACTTTGCTCCATCTCCTAAAGAGTTCCAAAAAGAAAGTGAGAAAAGAGTTAGAGAACTTTATATGTATGATGTACTAAGAGCGGATAGATGTATTTCTAGTTGTTCATTGGAAGCGAGAGTTCCATTTGCAGATTTAGATTTTATACATTATGTGATCTCTATTGATCCTAAACTTAAGATGAATACTTATGGAATGGGAAAATATTTACTTCGTAAATCTTTTGAAGGAGATTATTTACCAGAGAATATCTTATATAGAGAAAAGGCTGCATTTAGTGATGCAGTAGGGCATTCATTAGTTTATGATTTAAAAGAATATGCAGAGAGTTTATATACAGATGAAGAATATGAGGAGAAAATTAAAAAGTATCCAAAACATACACCGTTTACTAAAGAATCATTGTTATATCGTGAGATATTTGAAGAGTTTTATCCGGGTAGAAGTGATTTAATAGTAGACTACTGGATGCCTAATAAAGACTGGGATGGATGTAAAGTAGATGATCCAAGTGCTAGAGTTTTATCTAACTATGGAGATAGTGGTAAATAAATGATATAATAAATATGAAAGAGGGAATAATTATGGTAATTGATGCAAAAAAATTATATGAAAAAATTGATGAATATATGGACAAAGAAGTAACTTTGGAAGGATGGATTAGAAATCATCGTAAACAAAAAGAGTTTGGTTTTATAGATTTTTCTGATGGTACTTGTTTTAAACATATTCAAGTTGTTTATGATAATAAGTTAGAAGATTTTGAAGAGATACAAAAGTATCATGTTGGTAGTGCAATTAGAGTAGTAGGAACAGTAGTTAAATCACCTAAAGAAGGACAACCTTTTGAAATACAGGCAAATGAAGTTGTATTACTAGGAGAGTGTCCAGAAGATTATCCAATTCAACCTAAGAAACACTCTCGTGAGTTTTTAAGAGAACAAGCTTATCTTAGACCTAGAACTAACTTGTTTCAAGCAGTATTTAGAGTTAGAAGTGTAGCAGCTTATGCTATTCATAAATATTTCCAAGATAGAGGCTATGTTTACTTCCATGCTCCATTAATTACAGCAAGTGACTGTGAAGGAGCAGGAGAGATGTTTCATGTAACATGTCTTGATTTAGAGAATATTCCAAAAGTAGATGGTAAAGTAGATTATAGTAAAGATATGTTTTCTAAACCTACATCATTAACAGTATCAGGACAATTAGAAGCAGAGACATTCGCTCTTGCTTACAAGAGAACTTATACTTTTGGTCCTACATTTAGAGCAGAGAACTCTAATACTAAAGTACATGCTAATGAGTTTTGGATGATTGAACCTGAGATTGCTTTTTGTGATTTAAATGGGGATATGGAAATAATGGAAGAGATGTTAAAGTATGTAGTTAGTTATGTATTAGAACACTGTAAGGATGAAATGGAATTCTTAGATAAATTTGTAGAGAAAGGACTACTTGATAAACTTACTAAGTTAGTTAATTCTAAATTTACTAGAGTTACTCATAAAGAGGTTATAGACATATTACAAAAAGCAGGTGTTAAATGGGAGTTTGAACCTAAACAAGGTGAAGATATTGCTAAAGAACATGAGAAATATATTACAGAATATTTCGACGGACCAGTATTTATTACTGATTGGCCTAAAGATATTAAAGCTTTCTATATGAAACAAAATCCTGATGGTGAAACTGTCGCTGCCGTAGATCTTGAAGTACCTGGTGCAGGAGAGATAATGGGTGGTAGTCAAAGAGAAGAAGACTATGAAAAATTAGTCGCTCGTATGGATGAGTTAGGTATGGATAAAGATGAACTTGACTGGTACATTAATCTTCGTAAATATGGTGGTTGTGTTCATTCGGGATTTGGTATGGGCTTTGAAAGACTTTTAATCTATTTAACAGGTGTTGAAAACATAAGAGATGTTATACCATATCCAAGAACACCTGGTAACTGCGAGTTTTAGGAGGTAAGTTATGGATAATTTTCTTCTTAAAATAATCGATGAGAATGGTGAAGAAGTTTGGAATGATAAATTTAAGTTAGGGTATGTTCATTTAGATAGTTTTAGAAAATTTGCTACTAAAAATAATCTTAGTATTTCATTATCTACAGATGAGGCAGCGGCTTTATCTTTAGCATCTATCAATTATGTATCCATATTAAATTTAAGAGTAGGATATTTATTATATTTGCCAGAAATTTGTAGTGAGGAACAAATTAATTATTTGAAGAATGTTTTACCTTTCTATAAAGAAGAAGAGAAAGATAAATATATAGAAGTTGCAATTTATTCTAAAGAACCTCTTTATTATAATCATAAAAATTATAGAGATTTGGTAATTGAAGAAGAAATAGATATTTTAGAAGGAAGAAAGAAAAATAAAACTTTAGTTACTGAGCTTTTAGAAGAAGAACTTGCAAGGCAAAAAAAGATAATTGAATCAAAAAAGAAGTGATTTATATGTATGATAAATATCATTTAACAAAAGAACTTAATTTATCTTTAGCGAGAAAAATGCTTGTTTCTAACATCTATAATAGTACTAGACTTGAAGGAATTAATATAACTTATGAAGGTACTAAGAAAGTTTTAGAAGAAGTAAATGTATCTAGTTTAAGATTAGATGAAATAAATTGCATTTTAAATCTAAGGGATGCTTGGGATTTTACTCTTTCTAATATAGATACTGATGTTACTCTTGATTTTATATGTAAAGTTAATTCGTTTGTATCAAGAAATGAGTCTTTAGAATGGGGTGTTTTAAGAACAGGTAAAGTTGGTATAAATGGAGTAGACTATATCCCTGATATTCCTAATAGAGAAGATGTTATTACAAATATAAACGAGATTTTAAAAGAAGAGAATATAACTAGTAGAAGTTTAAATCTTATGCTCTATTTGATGAGAAGTCAAATATTTTGGGATGGGAATAAAAGAACTGCTATCTTAGTTGCTAACAAGCTTCTTATAAGTAATGGTTGTGGTATTATTTCTGTTAAAGAAAATCACATAAATGAGTTTAATAAACTATTAACAGAATATTATAATACTGGTAATAAAGACAAAATTATTACTTTTCTATATGATAAGTGTATATTTGGATTAGAATTAAATAACACATAGATTTGCTTCTATGTGTTATTTAAATATTTAACTATATTATCTTTTAAGTATAAACATTCGCTTGTATCTTTAACATTATATGTTATTATAAAAGTATTAATAATATCGTTTATTAGTTTTTCACTTATAAGTAATTTACTTTCATTTATATTTAAATCATAAATAAAAGCTAAGATACTAGCGAGCTTATCTATAGCAGTTTTTCTATTTCTTAAATCAACTAACCTATGACTATCAAAATCTTCTTTTACTTTAGGATTTAGTTTAGTTCCTTCTACATATGGTAATCTATAGAAATCTTTAATATTATCATAATATGCTGCAATATATAATAAATCTAATTTATCAGCATCTTTTATCGCTTTACAAAATAGTTCTTCTTTTGGAGTTAATTCATAATTCAAATTTAATTTGTTATGATATTTAATAGCTTTATAGATAACATCGTCATATTTATTATCCTCTATAAAATTTCTGATAAGATTATCTTTAAAAAGAATCTCTACTCCTAAATCAGCATGATTGACTATTCCATCTTTAGTAGAATTATATATTTCTATTTGTTTGAATCTACCAATATCATGCAGATAACCAATTAATATTAAAAGATTAGTATCTTCTAAAGAAAAATTAAGGGCATTAGCAATATATTTGCAATTATCTTTTACTCTTAAAGTATGATTATATTTTCTTTTAATAGTAACATTATTTAAATCAAACTTATTAACATAATCTTTAAAAGTTTTATCTATTTTTTCTAAATCTATCATAACTTCCCCCTAAAATATAAGAGTCTTTAATATTCTTTGAGTGTTTCTAAAATTATACTTTGCCACATCTTTTAACTTTTCTTCTCCATATTTATTAACTAATTCTTCTCCAACTTTATCAACATTAACTCCAGCTCCTTTAGGAAGAGGTAGAGAAACTTCATCACATAATTTATCAAACTCTTTTAAGAAAATATATCTACTAATAATAGAAGCTGCTCCAACTGCTAGATTCTTATCTTCTGCCTTTTGAACAAAAGTAATACCTCTTTGAATATTAGGAACATCTTTAATATAATCGTAATATCTAGCTTCTCTTGCAAATTCATCAACAATAATATAATCTACATTAGGCTTTAATTCTGTCATTATTTGATATAATACCTTATTATGCATAATTGCCTTTATTTTATTCATATTAATATCTTTACTATACTTTTCATTATATTCTTTATTAGTTAGAATTAAACTGCGATAAGGAATCTTTTTTATAAGTTCTGGAGTTACTTTTAAAATAAAGTCATCAGTTAGTTTTTTAGAGTCTCTTATTCCTAAATCTTCCAAATACTTTACATTTTCTTTACTAACATAGGTAGCAGTTACAACAATAGGACCAAAGTAATCTCCTGTTCCTACTTCATCACTACCAACTGATGATGCGTTATGATATATAGAATCCTTTTGTTTCTGTTTTTCTTTTTCTTCTTTTGTATTAGATAAAAAGGTTCCCCACATCGCTGCATCTACATCAGCACTGGTTCCTTGAAACATAACTTTACCAGATTCATACATCGTAATAACAGTATCTTCATCTTTCGCTTGAAAAATAACATAAGGAATCTTTTTATCTCTCATTTTATCCTTATAATATTCAATCATTTTTTGTTTTACTTCATCATTTACTTTAATAACAACATTCATAAATTTATCTCTCCTTACAAAATATTATAGCATAGTTTTAAAATATAGTTTATAATAATTATAGAAGGAGTGTGGTTTTATGAACCCAAATATTTTTAGTGTTGTTATAGTTTTATTAATTTTACTCTGTGGGGTTTTAGGAAGTAAGAGAGGAATACTTAAAGAACTAGTTATAATTGTTGGAACAATTGTTGTCTTTATATTAGCTTTCTTCTTGAAAGACTTTATTGCTGGTTTCTTTTGTACCTATTTGCCATTCTTTAATTTTAGAATTCCTTTAGGTAATTTGATTAGTTTAAATATTATATTCTATCAATTAATAGCATTTCTAATATTAGTTATAATATTTAGATTAATATTACAAATACTAATAGATGTTACAGGTATATTTAGTAAGATTATTAATGCTACTATAATACTTGCTCTACCTAATAAACTATTAGGATTTGTAGTAGGACTATTAGAAGGATATATCTTAATGTTTATCATTCTTAATGTCATTGCAATACCTATGAGTGGAAGTGAATTATTTATGTCTTCAGGCGTAAGGCAATTTATTGTCAATGATACTCCAGTACTTAAAGATTGTTTAGGAGGTTTGAATTATGCAATTGAAGATGTACTTAGTTTAAGTAGTGAAGATGATAGAAATACTAATGATTTAAAAGTTATTGATATTATGTTAAAATATGATGTGGTTTCTACTGATTTTATGGATGATGTTAAAGAAACTGGTAAACTTGATGATATTTCAGGACTTGATAGTGTAATAGATAAATATAGATAGGGAGGAAATATGAATTATTTAGAAAATGTTAGTGATTTTGAAAACTTAATTAAAGAAGGAGATGTTTTAGTAGATTTCTTTGCTACTTGGTGTGGGCCTTGTAAGATGTTAAGTCCAGTATTAGAAGAGATAGCAGAGAAATTTCCAAGAATTAAAGTAGTTAAAGTAGATATAGACCAGTTTGATGACTTAACAAGAGCGCATGGTATTATGAGTGTACCTACTATAGAAGTTTATAGAAATGGAACTTTAGTTAAAAAAGAAGTAGGTTATCATAATTTAGATGAAATAGTATCTTGGCTACCAAGGGACTAGTAAAAACTAGTCTTTTTTCTTTGATGCAACTAAAAATTTACATAAATTAACTAAAAATTGGTGGGACGCAACCAAGTTTTTTGATAAATTCTAAACAGAGGTGAGAAATATGTTTTTTGCTAGTAATTTGCAAAAGTTAAGAAAAAAAGAAAATATGTCTCAAGAAGCATTAGCTGAAAAGCTTGATGTTACAAGACAATCTGTATCTAAATGGGAAAGTGGGGCAAGTTATCCAGAGATGGATAAATTGATTTCCATTTGTAAGATATTTAATGTAGATATGGATACCTTAGTAAATGGAGATGTTTTAGATGAGAAAAAACAAGATAAAGAGACTACTATTAATACTAAAGATTTATTAGATAAGTTTAATACTTTAATGAAAAAGATAGTTTGTCTATTTGAGAGTATGAGTTTTAAAGAGATAATAGAGTTTTTAGTAACAGTATTTCTTTTAATAATTATTATTTTAATAGGGACTATACCTAAAGATATTATAGAGAATCTAATAGGAGATGGTCTTTTATATGATATTGCATATGTTGGTCCTACTTTAGATACTATATTTTGTTTAATAGTAGATATCTTATATAGTGTATTTGCTATAGTAGTATTTATCTATGTATTAAAAATTAAATACTTAGATAGAATTAAAATTAAAGAAGAAACTAACAAAGAGATTGTAGTAAAAGAAAAAGAGAAAAGAGTAGAAGAAGTGGGGGAAGTTATTATTAAAGATAATACTGGTAGTAATTCTTTAACAAGAACACTTGCTAAGATAATTATTTATATAATTAAGTTCTTTGTAGTATGCTTTTTAATAGCTCCTCTAATTTGTATAGTAATACTTGCAGTAATGTTAGGATTTGAAGTGTTATTTGTCTTTAAAGGACTTCCTTTAATAGGAATACTTTTATGGACAATAGCAGGGCTTATAATTAGTGCACTATGTTTTGAAGTGCCTTTAAACTTTGTTATTAATCATAAGAATAATTATAAAAGAGTAATGATTACACTACTTATATCACTAATAATAATTATTATAGGTTCTATTATCTTTGCTTTCGAGTTTTTCTCTTTAACTTATGTAGATAGTCTGCCTAAAAATGTTAAGACTAAAGAGATAACAGAAACATTACCTATGTCTAATGATTTAAATACAGTAGGATATTATCATGATGATATAAAATATGTTATAGATGATAGTCTAACAGATAAAATAGAGGTGACAGTTACTTATTATGACTATTTAGTAGATTATAATATAGAAGTTGAATTACATAATGATAGTTTATTAGTCTTTATGAATAGTCCTAAAGAATTTAGTTTTAAAGATGCCTTAGACAAAATAAGTGATGATATTAAAGATGGAAAGATATATAATTATGATAAATTAAATGAATATAAAGTTACTATAAAAACTAGTAGTAATAATATTAATATAATAAAAAATAATAATAAAGAATTCTTTAATGAAAATAATTCCTAGTTAAGTTTAGGAATTATTTTTTCATTTACATAATTAATAGTTACTAAGTTAGAGATACTATCTAATATTTCTTTAGTAGTTTCTATTATATAAGTACAGTTTTGTTCATAGTCTTTATTTTTGATAATACTATTTTTTAGTAAATAGTTAATCTCTTTTTCTTTAGAATAATCAAATGTAATAGAAGCTTCTAAACCGTTAATTAAGTCTATTAAAGTAGATTTATTAATAATTGCTTTAGTAGTTTGAGAATATGCTCTAATAAGACCTCCAGGTCCTAATTTAATGCCTCCAAAGTATCTTATTACTACTATTAAAACATTAACTAAATCATTACCTTCTATTACATTTAGAATAGGTATACCTGCTGTTTTATTAGGTTCCCCATCATCACTAAATCCTTTATCATTAATTAAGGTAAACGCATAACAATAGTGAGTGGCATTTTTATATTCAGTTTTTAATTCATTTAGCCTTTCTCTTATATCTTCTTTAGACTTTATAGGTACAATAATCCCTATAAACTTAGAGTTTTTAATAGTTAGCTCATATATTTTTTTATTTAAAATACCTTTCATATCTAAACACTCATCTTTCTAAAAATTATTATAACTTATTTATTAAATATATTAAAGGGAACAATAAATTTTTCGTTGATAAAACAAATTCAATATGTTAAGATAAATATATAAGATAAAAATGGAAGGAAGGGATATATTATGGGTAGTAGAGATACTTTAATAATGTTTGATAACCTTGGAAAAAACTGTCCACTAAATATACTAAGACCCCGAGAAACTCATGTTTACAATATGTTATCTGTGGGGGGGGGGTATTAGATAGTAAACTAAGTAATAAAATTACTTTCTTTCATTATGGCTTAAAAGAATAGAGTAAGGATAGTCTATTCTTTTTTTGATGTCAAGAATATTGATAAAAAGAAACGTTTATGCTAATATTTAATTATAGTATAAAAGATAAGTAAATGGGCAGACTTATAAAATAAGAGAGGTACTAGTTTATGAAAAAAATATTTTTTGAAGTAAGTTTTAGTAAGATATATATGATAGTAATGATTATAATAACTCTATTAATATTAGGAAGTTACTTTTCTTATGCTATGTTTACAGTAACAAAAGAGAAGAGTAATGCCATAAGTATAGTAACAGGAAACTTAACTTATAAGTTAGAAGTAGATGGAGAAGAAACTAATACTTTAACAGTAGAACCTAATAGTAGTAAAGAGTTTATAGTAACACTAAGTAATCCTAATAATAGAATAGCAAGATTTAATTTTTATTATATAGGAGACCTACCTAATAATGTAGAATCAGGTTATATATTAGATTGTGAAATAAATGCTATTCCAGAAGAGAAAGGTGTTAATTTAGAAAAAAGTGGAAGTGCTGGATCTAATATTATCTATAAGATAATGGTAGAAAATAATTCTAATAGTGAAATAACTATAAATTTAGGAGTAAGTGTAGGACTAGATTATAATGATTTAGAGTTACCAAGTAATGGCCATTTATTTAATGAGTATAAAGATATTCCTAATGCTCCAGAGTTAGATGATGGAATGATAGCAGTTACATATAATGGGAGTAATTGGGTAAAAGCAGATACTAATAATACAAATGATGATTGGTATAATTATGATGAACAGAAATGGGCTAATGCTGTAACAGTAACTTCATTAACAAGAAGTAGTTATAAGAATGCTTCAGTAGGAACAGTAGTGTCTATGAATGATATAGAGACAATGTGGGTATGGGTACCAAGATATAGTTATAGTATAGGAAGTGAAGATGGAACAAATTACTATGGAAAGAAAGGATGTTATTTAGATACACAACCAACTCAGAGTTTACCAGGAGAGATAGATGTAAGATTTGTAAGTGACGAAATAAAAGATAGAGGTAGTGCAAAGTATATAGTTAGCGATGGTATACAATCTAATAGTTGGTATACTCCAGATGCCTTTACCTTTGGAGATGAAGAACTTTCTGGAATATGGGTAGGAAAGTTTGAGACAAGTAGTAGTAATCCAAATGCAAGTTATGGAGGAGATAATACAACTAGTTTAGATGCTATGATAAAACCAAATGTAACCAGTTGGAGACTTATATCTATAAGTAATGCCTTTAATGTAAGTATAAAGATGAATGATAGCGGAAATAGATATGGCTTTACAAGTGATGTAGATACCCATATGATGAAGAATAGTGAATGGGGATTAGTTTCCTATCTATCACAAAGTAAATATGGAAAATTTGGTAATACTGATTTTAGTGGTTCAAATAAAGAAATATATCAAAATAAATCAGATAAATATATAACAGGTTGTAGTTATGGAACTCCTAGTAATGGTAATACAGATTATGGATGTCAATATACTTATGAAATAGAAGGAAGTGGAACAGGTGCATCAACAACAGGAACAATCTATGGAATTTATGATATGAGTGGAGGTTCGTGGGAATATACTATGGCCAATTATAATGATGTGTTTGGAGAAAGTAGCTTCGTTTCTATGCCAAATCCTAAATATTACGATAAATATACAAGTGATAATATATTTACTGCGTGTAATGGAAGTGGATGTTTATCACATGGTTTATCTGAAACAAGTAACTGGTATAGTGATTATTACACCATGGTAAGTGGAACTTATCCCTGGCTGTTACGTGGCGGTCGCTATTATGATAATACTGGTGCAGGAGTCTATGGTTTTCATCATGGACATTTAAATGGAAATCCTTATGAAACGACTTCTTTACGTATCATATTAAGTGTAAAAAAATAGTGATTATATAATTAGATATGTGAGTTTAAAATCTAGTGTGAGATGACAAATACACTAGATTTTAATTTGTGAATATAATTATTTTGACATTTTTTTCTTATATTAAAGACATTTTGTTAGAAATTTGGTACAATGTTATTAGTTTGGTAGGAAAGTTGGTGATTTTCTTATGGATTTTACCTTTAATAGTAAAGAAGAATTATATCAAATGATAGAACCTGCTTTAGATGCTAAAAAAAGTGAATTGGATAGACTAGGCTACCGTTATATTCATAAAAATGATGTTTGGAACTATTTAATTCTTACTAAATGGACTAAAGCTCATAACTTAGAACTTAGTGATATAGTTAGTGATATCTTAAATTGTGATAATAAACTATTAGATAAATATCTTAAAGAAAAACTATCAACTAGAAAACAAAATATAGAAATCATTTAAGAGGTGTGTCATGAAGAAAGAAAAGAAAATTAAAGAAAAAAAGATAAAAAAAGAAAGAAAATATATGGCTAAAGAGAAAAAAAGTATGTTACTTAAAACAGGATTACTTGTTGTAATCGCTGTTATCGTATGCTTTTTAATAGTGCCATTATTTAAATCATTAAACTTTGGACTTGATTTACAAGGTGGATTTGAAATACTTTATGAAGTAAGTCCTATTGATGGTAGTAAAATGACTAAAGATAAGTTAAATGCAACTTATAAAAGTATGCTTAAACGTATTGATACTTTAGGTGTTAGTGAACCTGAAATTACTTTAGAAGGTGATGATAAGATACGTGTTAAGCTTGCAGGGGTTACTAATAAAGAAGAAGCTAGAGAGACTCTATCTACTGTTGCAACATTAACATTTAGAGATAGTGAAGATAATTTACTTATGACTAGTGATGTTTTAGATGCAGGAGGAGCTAGACTTACTACAGATCAAAATGGTAGACCTGCTGTTAGTTTAGCAGTTAAAGATAAAGATACTTTCTATAAAGTAACTAATGCAGTTAAAGATTATGAAAATAATGTTATAGTTATTTGGTTAGATTATAATGAAATGACTGATTCTTATGCTAATGAAGGAAGTATGTGTGGAACTAGTGAAAGTAATTGTATATCCTCAGCGACTGTTAGTGAAGGCTTTGCTAGTGATGTTATAATTCAAGGTAACTTTACAGAAGAAGAAGCTAGTAATTTAGTTGATTTAATTAATTCAGGTAGTCTTCCTGCTAAGTTAACTGAAATATCTAGTAAAACTGTTGGTGCTAGCTTTGGAGATGCAACACTTACTATGACTATGTATGCTGGTATTGCTGGTATACTTGCAATTATAATTTTATTAATTGGTATTTATAACTTTGCAGGTATTATTTCTGCAGTATCTATACTTTTATATACATTATTTGTATTTGCAGCTTTCTGGCTAATAGGAGGTGTATTAACTCTTCCTGGTATTGCCGCATTAATCCTTGGTATAGGTATGGCAGTAGATGCTAATGTTTTAACTTATTCTCGTATTAAAGAAGAATTACTTAAAGGAAGAAGTCTAGAGACAGCCTTTAAAAATGGTAGTAAAGCAAGTTTTGGAACAATTCTTGATGCTAACCTTACAACACTTTTAGTTGCCATCATTATGTTCTATTTAGGAGAATCTAGTGTTAAAGGTTTTGCAACTATGTTAATCATTAATATCATTGTAACAATGGTTACTATGGTTGGTATTACAAGAATCTTAATGAAGATGTTTGTTAAGACTAAATACTTTGACAATAAATTAAATTTCTTTATAGGAGTTCATGAAGATAATATTAAAGAAGAAAAGAAGAAACCTACATATAATTATCTAGGTCTTAGTAAATTCTTCGCTGCCTTTAGTTTGGTAGTAATACTTGCATCAGTAGTTATGTTTGCTTTTAAAGGAATGAATCTTGGAATAGACTTCCAAGCAGGTAGTGATATAACTTTATCAACTACTGAAGTTAGTGAAAAAGACTTAAGAAGTGATTTAAAAGAGTTAAAACTTGATGAAGTAAGTATTGATGTTACTAGTAGTGAGACTGATATTAGAGTAAGTGACGAATTAAAAGAAGATGAAATAGCAGAAGTAGAGAGTTACTTCCTTGATAAATATAATGCTAGCGTCGATATTGGTGTTGTATCTAATGTTGTTAAACAAGATTTAATTAAGAATGCTATTTTCTCAATAGTTATCTCTTTAATAGGAATTATCCTTTATATTACCTTTAGATTTAAATTTAGTTATGGTATCTCATCAGTTATTTGTCTAGTACATGATGCCTTAATGATGGTAGCAAGTGTTATTCTTTTAAGAGTAGAAGTAAATTCTATGTTTATTGCAGCAGTACTTGCAATTATTGGTTATTCAATTAATAATACAATAGTAGTATTTGATAGAGTAAGAGAAAATCTAAAGAAAAAAGATAAAGAAAACTTTAGTAAAGATGAACTTAAAGAAGTTGTTAATATAAGTATTAAAGATACAATGGCTAGAAGTATTTATACATCATTAACAACATTATTACCTGTTATTGCCTTACTTGTTATGGGTAGTAGAGAAATATTAACTTTTAATGTTGCCATGATAGTAGGATTAATCGCTGGTACTTATTCATCATTATTACTTGCAGGATGGCTTTATGTATTCTTTGCAAGTAAAAAGAAAAACAATAATAAAAAGAAAAAGATAGTTAAAGAAGTGAGTGAAAAGACTATTAAAGGTATAAACGATTAAAGTTAAGTAAAGGGGTGTAAGCCGTGAAAAAAGATACTATTACAATAGATGACTTAATGGAAAAAGTAGATTCTTATATAAAAGACCCTAAAGAGCGAGAAAAGATACTTGATGCTTATTATTATGCTAAAGAAAAACATGCTGGACAGTATCGTAAGAGTGGGGAGGAATATATTGTTCATCCCCTTAATGTTGCTATGATACTTACTTCAATTTATTCAGATAGTGAGTGTTTAGTAGCAGCCCTTCTTCATGATGTTATAGAAGACTGTGATGTTGATGTAGAAGAGTTTAAAGAGAAGTTTGGCCTTACTGTCTACAAGCTAGTAGATGGAGTTACTAAGTTAGGTAGACTTCACTTTTCTACTGATAATGAGTACTTGGTTGAGTATTATAAAAAGATAATTGTAGGTATGAGTGAAGATGTTAGAGTTATTATTGTAAAACTTGCGGACCGTCTTCATAATATGAGAACATTATGGGCAACACCAGTAGAAAAACAAAAGAAAAAGTCTAAAGAAGTTCTTGAAATATTTGCACCTCTTGCCCACCATCTTGGAATCCATAAAATAAAAAGTGAACTTGAAGACTTATCACTTCGTTACTTAAAACCAACAGTATTCTATGATATAGCAGATAAACTTAATAAGACAAAAGCAGAACGTGATACTACTGTTTATGAGATGCAAGAAGAAGTAACTGAACTATTAAATGAACATCATATCCCTCATCAGATTAAAGGCCGTGCTAAGAGTATTTATAGTATCTATAATAAATTAGATAAAGGAAAGAAATTTAGTGACATCTATGACTTACTGGCTCTACGTGTTTTAGTAGATACAGAACAAGATTGTTATCTTGCTCTTGGACTAATTCATTCTAAGTTTAGACCACTACCTAAACGGTTTAAAGACTATATCGCTATGCCTAAACCTAATATGTATCAGTCACTTCATACAACAGTCTTTGGTATAGATGGATATTTATTTGAAATTCAAATTAGAACTTATGAGATGGATGAAATAGCAGAAAACGGTATTGCATCACACTGGGCTTATAAAGAAAATGGTGGTAGTAATAAAACTGCTAATCTTCAGTCTATTACAACTCAAAAACTACAATTCTTTAAAGAGATAATGGAACTTGAAAACGATAAGATGAGTAGTGAAGAGTTTGTTAGTTCTGTTAAAGATGAAGTTTTAAATAATAATATCTATGTCTTTACCCCTAAAGGAGATGTTTTTGAATTACCTAAAGGAGCGACACCACTTGATTTTGCCTATAAAGTTCATAGTAAAGTAGGAGAGACTACTGTTGGAGCTTTTGTTAATGGTAATATCGTTCCTTTGGATTATGAACTTAAAAGTAATGATATCGTTAAAATAAATACCAATAAGAGTGCTCATCCATCTAAAGAATGGCTAAATATCGTTAAAACTACAGGAGCTCGTAATAAGATTAAGAGTTACTTTAGTAAGAATGAAAAAGAAGTCTTAGTAGAACGAGGTAAAGAGTTCTTAGAAAAAGAGTTAAGAAAAAGAAAAATACCACTTGTAGAGTTTTATAGTGATGATAAGATTAAAGAAGTCTATAAAAACTTAAAAATAGATAATCTTGATGACTTATACTATGATATAGGTAGTGGTAAACATACTCCTAATAATGTTATTAATATAAATTATGAGAAAAAAGAAGAAGAAAAACCTAAACTACTTAAAAATATTGTCAAAATAAATGATAATGCTTCTGACATAATTGTTGATGGAATAGACAAAATAAAAGTATCTATAGCATCATGCTGTAAACCAGTTCATGGTGATGATATAGTAGGATATATTACAAGAGGTAATGGTATTACAATTCATAGAAGTACTTGTCGTAATCTTGCTAGTATGGATGATAGATGTATTAAAGTAAGTTGGGATGATAAACCTACTAATAAATATTATAGTGATTTACTTATTAGAACAGATACCTTAGATAATAAATTAATTGATATTACTAGTACCGTTAGTAAAGATAATGTTTCTATTACTAGTATTAAGACAATAAATAGAGATGAATATGCTACTTATGAGATGGAAGTAGCAGTTAATGATAAAGCTCATTTAGATAAATTAATACTAGATTTAGATAATTTACCATATATTACAAGTGTAGAGAGGTTGATATCATGAGAGTTTTAGTTCAAAGATGTAGTAATGCTAAATGTGTTGTTAAAAATAAAAATATTAGTGAAATAGATAATGGTTTAATGCTTCTTGTTGGTTTTACAGATACTGATAATAAAGATACGATTCTTTGGATGGTTAAAAAAATTCTTAATCTTAGAATATTCCCTGATGAAAATGATGTTATGAATTTATCTATTCTTGATGTTAAAGGCTCTATATTATCAATTTCTCAGTTTACTTTATATGCTGATACTACTAAAGGTAATAGACCTAGTTATATAAAGGCAATGAGTGGAGAGAAAGCTAAACTCTTGTATGAATACTTTAATAAAGTTTTAAGTGAATATGTTCCTACAAAAGGTGGAGTATTTGGGGCAGATATGTCTATTACTTTAACTAATATGGGACCTACTACAATTATGTTGGAGAGATAATTATGTATAAAAATAGAATAAATTATAAATTATTAAACTTTTTAATCCTTATGGGGCTTTTATATATTATAGTTACTAATATAGGTACTTGGTTTAATATCTTTTCATCTGTTATTAGTATCTGTATGCCTTTTATCATTGCTTTTGCTATTGCCTATGCTCTTAATCCTATCGTTAGGAAACTAGTATCTAAAGGCGTTAGAAAGAGCCTTGCTGTTACCATTGTTGTAGTAGGAGTAACTGCTATCATCATTACTCTTTTAGTTATAACACTACCACTTTTATATAATCAACTTGTTATGTTTGCAACTAACTTTGGTAAGGTTATAGAAGATGTTGGAGATAAATTTAATATTAATTTAAGCTTTATAGCAGATAGTAGTGAAGGTTATTTAAATGATATAATTAATAGTTTAGGTAACTTCCTAAAAGATGGTTCTATTGATATAGTAGGTAAAACTGCTTCATTCTTAGGTAAAGTAGTAATTTGTTATGTTGTATCTATCTATTTTCTTGCATATATGGATAATATTAGAAGAGTGATAGGAGACTTCTTAAAACAAGTTAAATATAAGTATTTCCGTTATGTTAAAGCTTTAGATACAGAACTAAGTAATTATTTAAAAGGACTCTTAACCTTTATGGTTATTCAGCTCTTTGAATATTCTATAGTCTTTTTAATAGTAGGACATCCTAACTGGTTCTTATTTGGAGTCTTAGCCTCTCTTACTACCGTTATTCCTTATTTTGGAGGATTAATTACTAACTTGCTAGCCTTATTAACTGCATCAGTTATTAGTCCAACGCTCTTTATTGCAACTCTAGTTATCTGTTTAATTTTCCCTCAGTTAGATGGTTATGTTATATCTCCTAGAGTCTATGGTAAGACAAATAATGTCAATCCATTAATTACAATTATGATGGTGTCAATCGGTGGTACAGTAGGTGGACCTTTAGGTATAATTATCGCTTTACCAATATATATTTTAATATCAGCAAGTTATCGTTTCTTTAAAAATGATATCAAAAAAGGTGTAAAAAAAGTAAAAGCCGAGATAAGTTAAGTTAGTGTCAAGTAGTAGTGTAAACTTGATAAAGTAATAGTTCTGTGATAAAATTATATATGCTTATGGAAAAGCGAGAAGAGAAAGTGGGTATTTTATGAGAACTTTTTATCCAAATGAGGAGTTTAATAATATAATAATGCCAATTGTAAGTAATAGTGAGTACCAAAAGACAAAATCTTGTGTTCATCATGGAATGGATAGATATTCTCATATGATGAGAGTTGCTTACTATTCATATAAAGTAACTAAGTTTTGTCATTTAGATTATAGAAGTACAACAAGAGGAGCGGTTTTACATGATTTCTTTTTAGATGAGTATGATGAAAAGAAAGCTCATATGTTAGTAAATCATCCTAAAATAGCTTTAGAAAACTCAAAGAAGTATTTTGATTTAAATGATTTAGAGCAAGATATAATTAAAGCACATATGTTTCCAGTAGGAAAAACTCTACCAAAATATTTAGAGAGCTGGATAGTCAATATCGTTGATGACCTTGCTTGTTTCTATGAGAGAAGTTATGTCTTAAAGGAAAGTATGTCAGTTGCATGTAGTATGGTTATTTTATTATTTATGGTATTTTTCAAAAGATGGTGAGTTTTATGAATATAAAAGAATTATTAGATGGTAGTATTAATAGTATTGATATAGATGAAGACTTTACCATTCCTAAAGAAAATTATGCTAATACTGAGATAATAGATTTAGAGAAAGTTAAAGTAAAAGGTAACCTAACTTATCCAAGTGATGATAATTTATTCTTAGATATAGAATGTTCTGGTGCTATGAAGTTAAATGATTCTGTTAGTTTAGAACCAGTTCTTTATCCTTTTTCCTTTAAAATTAGTGAAAATGTGAGTGAATTATTAGAAAAAGATCAATTTACTCTTGATATTATTAGCATTTTATGGGAAAATATAGTACTAGAGATCCCTATTCGCTATAGCGAAGTTACAAATTATGATAAATATAAAGGGGATGGATGGAGAGTTATTAGTGAAGATGATGTTAAAGATAATACTAATAATCCCTTTAAAGATTTATTAAAAGAAATAGAGAAGGAGTGATAATAATGTTAAAGTTAGATATTCAAATGTTTGCAGTTCCTTTTAGAAAGGTATCTAAAACAAGAAAAAGAATGAGAAGAAGTCATAATGCTCTTGAAGTACCTGGTATGGTTAAATGTCAAAACTGTGGTGAAATGATTAAAGCTCATCGTGTTTGTCCTAAATGTGGAAGTTATAAAGGAAAAACAGTTGTAGATATGACAGAGAAAGAAGAGGCTTAATAAAGTCTTTTTTTATTGTTATTTTTTCTCTTTTGTGTTAGTATAAAGAGACAGAAAAGAGGAATGGTTATGAAAGCAATTAGAGATGAAGATAAGAAGAGTAATAAGTATATAATGAGGTTTGAAGTAGAAAAAGAAAAATGCAATAAGTATATAAACGATGAAAGTAATATAATGATTAAAAGAACTATAGAAGACTATAATAATTTAGTTGTATATATGGCCGATGGTTCTAAACCTAGGTATGCTAATATTGAAAAGAATAAAATAAAAGTACTAAAATTAATGAGAGACCAACATTTTAGAAATAGAAAGTTATTAAAAAGATTAATAGTAAAAGAAAAGATAGCTATGACTGTGGCTATACCTTTACTTATTACTGGTTTTGGTAGTATACCATTATCAATTTTGAATGATATGAGTTTATTTAATGTTTCTGCTATAGTAACTTTTTCTTCTTTTGCTCTTCTTACGCCTTTAACAGCATATGGTAAATCAATTGCTTATAAAATTGAAGATATTAAAAAGGGAGACTTTGTGATAGAAAATGAAGAAGTGCTAAATGAAGCAGATTTAGAAAATCAAAATATATTAGAAAATGTTAAGGATAAAGATAAAGCAGTAATTGCTAAAATAAAAGATGCTAAAGATAAAGAGAATGATAAGAACTATTTTGATATTAATAGTATTGGTATTGGTGGATTTTCATTAGATGCTTTAAGAAAGATAAAAGCTAATATAGAAAGAGAAAATTATCTGGGTTTAGTTAGAAGTGATGATAAAGTTAAAGGTAATACTGAATCCAAAGGAACAGCCTATGTAAAAAAATAAAATTTATATGAATTTTGTAAATTGACCCTATTTTTTAGAGTCAATTTTTAATTTTATCTAGACGAATTTATAAAATTGCCCTCTGTTTTTAGAGTGAATTTACAAAATTCTCTTTTTGCATTACTTTTCTTCTTATGTTAGTGTACTCACTACATACATGTATGAAAACAATATTTGAAAGAGAGGTAAATTAATGGAAAATAATGAAGATGATAAATTTGTAAGCCTTCTAGCGGACAGTACATTTAAGTATATGTTTAAAGATTATAAAGATTTTTTTAAAAAGGCAATTAAGTCAACAATTAATGTCGATATAAGTGAATACGAACTTTATAATAATGAGATAAATAGTGGAAATAAAGCTAGAGATTATAGACTAGATATACTACTCAAGAAAGACAATGATTTTATTATAATTGAAATGAATAAAAATGCTGATAAAAGGACTTTATTAAAAGCCAGAAAGTATTTATATGCTAAAGCACAGGACGGAGGACTAGTAGAAGGAGAAGACTTTAAAAAGATGCATACTATTCTTATTAACTTTAATAATTCTAAATATAAAAATGATAAAGAGGCGATTAGCGTTGGATATGATTTAATAAATGAAAAATATAATGATGTTATAGATGATATAAAAGTTTATGACATATATCTTGAAAGTCTTGAAAATGTACGTTATAATGGTAGTAACGAAAAAGAAACATATTTAGCAATGTTTAGAGCAGAGTCTTTTGAAGAGATGAGAAATATTGCTAATGGTAATAAGGAGGCTTTGAAAGTAGTGGAAGAATTAGAAAGGTTAAGTGAAAATGATGAGTTTAGAGTGCTTTATGATGCTGAAAAAATGAGAAGAAAAGAAATAAACTCGGCAAGACTTGATGGCTATGATGATGGTTATGGTAATGGCTACGAAATTGGGATTACTAAAGGAAAAGAAGATGAGAAAATTGCTATTGCTAAAAATTTTCTTAAAAATGGAGTATCTCCTGACATAGTATCCGAAAGTACTGGTTTAAATGAAGATGAGATAAATAATTTACTAGATGAATTAAACAGCTAACACCAATAAGGAGGCGTTGAAGATTGTGGATGAATTAGAAAGACTAGGACTTGATGATAAATTTGGAGTAGTTTATGATAATGAGCTGATGCAGAAAAAAATGATTAATACCGCTCGTAGTTGGGGATATGATGATGGTAAGGAAGCAGGTGCTAAGGCAAAAGAAATAGAAATTGCTAAAAATTTTCTTAAAAATGGAGTATCTCCTGACATAGTATCCGAAAGTACTGGTTTAAGTGTAGAAGAGTTAGAAGAATTAGAGAAAGAAGTTTAAACACTTCTTTCTTTATGTTAAAATATAAATAGAAAAGAAGTGATAAAGATGGATTTTAAGTTTAATGATGATTCTATATATATTGTTCCTAATAGTTTAAAATTAAAACTATTAGATATTTTATCTAAAGAAAATAAGATTTATAATATAACTTTTATAAGTCTAGAAGAGCTAGAAAAACATTATTTCTTTGATATAAAAGAAGATGCTTTGTTATATCTATTAGATAAAACTAATGAGAATATAGATGCCTTAAAACTAATGTTAAAAAATATTTATAAAATAGATATAACAAAAGAATATAAAGAGTCTAAATTAAATAATCTTAAGAGTTTATATCATGATTTAAAAGATAATAATTACTTAATATTTGATAAAGGATATAGAGAATATTTATTAACTAAAAATATTTATATACTAGGTTATAGCATGTTAGAACCTTATCAAAAAGACATGTTAGATAGTATTAATACCAATTATTTAGATATTGCTAGTAATCTATCTATAGATACAGTCTATAAATATCACTCTATGAAAGATGAGATAATTAGTACAGCATTAAAAATAAGAGAACTTAATAGTAAAGGTATTAGTTATAATAAAATATTTCTAGCAGGAGTAGATAATAGTTATAACTATTTACTTAAAACTATCTTTAAGATGTTTGATATACCAATATATCTTAAATCTACTAATAAGATTACTTCTTTAATAAATGTTAAAGAATACTTAAAAGATAAAGATATTAATCATATTAAAGATATTAATATAAAGTCTAAAATAATGAAAATAGAAAGTGATTTAAGCTATGCTAAAAATAGTAAGTATTATGATATATTATTAAAAGATAGATTAGAAAATACGAGCCTAGATAGTATAGAATTAGTAGAGTCTGTTAAAGTTTTAAATGAAGCGATAGAAGTCCCTTATTTAGTTAGTGATGATGAATATTTATTTGTTTTAGGATTTAATCAAAATCATTTGCCTAAAATCTATAAAGATGAAGACTATTTAAGTGATAACTTAAAAAGTAAGTGTAATTTAAATACTTCTACTATTAAAAATAAATTAAGTAAAGATTCCTTAGTTAAAGTCTTAGGAACTATTAAAAATCTTACACTATCATATAAATTAACATCATTAACTGGAGAATATGCTAAGTCTAGTTTATTAAATGAGCTTAATTTAAAAGAAGTAGATAGTCTTAATTATAGTTATAATTATAGTAAAGAGTTTAATAATTATAGAGTGAGTAGCCTCTTAGATACTTATTATAAATACCATGAGGAAGATAAAGATTTTACCTTCTTAACTACTAATATAGATACTAGTAAATATACAAGTTTTGATCATAAATTTAAAGGTATTAATAGACCTATTACTCCTTACAGTTTATCTTACTCTAGTATAGATGATCTTGCTAAATGTCCTTTTAAGTACTATTTAAAACATATCTTAAAACTAGATAGCTTTGATGAGAATTTTAATACTAAAATAGGTAATATCTTTCATAGTGTTTTAAAAGATAGTTATAATGATAACTTTTCTTTTGATATATCTCTTAATAAAACTTTACAAGATAATCCTTTAGATAAGAGAGAAACTGTTTTGTTTAAAAGATTAGAAACTGAATTAAAAGAAATAGTTAATTATAATAAGCAAGTTGAAAAAAGAAGTTTTTTAACTGAGTTTTATGGAGAGAAAAGGTTAGAGATACCATTAAGTGAGCATGCTACTTTAAAAGGTTTTATTGATAAGATTTTATTTAAAACATTCCATGATAAGACTTATTATGCTGTTTTTGATTATAAGACAGGTAGTGCAACCTTAAATTTAGATTATTTAGAAGATGGTTTATATTTACAATTACCTTTATATATTTACTTAATAAATAAGAGTAATCTATTTGATAATCCTTCTTTTGTAGGTTTCTTTTATCAGTACTTGTTACAAAGCTATAAAGATAAAGAAGAACAACTTAAAAACTTAAAACTAGTAGGATATACAACCGATGATAAGATAATACTTTCTTATTTAGATGAAGATTATGAAACAGATTCTTTTGTTAAGGGGTTAAGTGTAAAGAAAGATGGAGAGCTATCTAGTAGAAGTAAAATTTTATCAGATAGTGAGTTAGAAGATATAATGAACTCTATTGATAAAGCCTTAGAAAAATCTCTTAAAATAATAGATAATAATGATTTTCAAATTGCCCCTAAAATAATTAATAATAAAAATATTTCTTGTGAGTTTTGTCCGTTTAAAGAAGTGTGTTTCGTAAGTGCAAGTGATTATATCTATCTAGAGAAGAAAGAAGGTGAATCTAATGCCTAAATTTACAGAAGAACAACAACTTGCTATCGATATGGAAGGAACAAATATCTTAGTAAGTGCAGGAGCAGGAAGTGGTAAGACTGCTGTTTTAACAGAAAGAGTGTTAAGAAAATTAAAAGAAGGTACTCATATTAATGAACTCTTAATCTTAACATTTACTAATAAAGCTGCGCTTGAAATGAAAGAGCGAGTTAGAAAAAAGCTTAAAGAAAATGAACTGATAGATGAATTAGATTTACTTGATAGTAGTTATATTACAACCTTTGATGCTTATTCTCTTGCCTTAGTTAAAAAATATGCTGATACTATTCATTTATCAAGTAATATTACAATCGCTGAATCTAGTATTTTAGATCTTGCTAAAAAAGAAATATTAGATGAGATATTTTTAGATTATTATGAAAAATGTCCTAATGACTTTCTTAATTTAATTACTAAATTTTGTCTTAAAGATGATAAAACTATTAAAAAAAGAATACTAGAACTTGATAGTACCCTAGATTTAAAACTAAATAAGGATGAGTTTATTGATACTTATATCGCTAAATATTATAGTGATGAAGTAATAGATAAATATATTAAAGAATATTTAAGCCTTTTAAATAAGAAGAAAGAAAATATTATTAATCTTTATGAAGAAGTTAGAAGTCTAACATCAAGTAAATATTTAGAACAATTAGAAAGTATGTTTTTACCTTTTGTGGATGCAACTAGTTATGAAGAGCTAAAAAGAACAATCTTTACATCATTACCTAGAGCAAGAACAGGGGTAGATAGTGATTCTAAAGAATTAAGAGATAAGTTAACAGCATTACTAAAAGAGTTTAAAGACTTAGTTATTTATGAAAGTATAGATGATATTAAATCTAGTATAGTTAAGACTAAAGAATACATCTCTATAATATTAGAATTAGTTAAAGAACTAGATAAAAGATTTACTTTATATAAGAAAGAGAATAACTACTATACTTTTATGGATATAGAGAAACTTGCTATTACCCTGGTTCGTGATAACTTAGAGATTAGAGAAGAAGTAGGTAACTCTTTTAAAGAAATATTAATAGATGAATATCAAGATACTAATGATATTCAAGAGACTTTTATTAGTTATATCGCTCATGATAATGTTTATATGGTAGGAGATATTAAACAGTCAATTTATCGTTTCCGTAATGCTAATCCTTCTATTTTTAAAGATAAATATGATAATTATAAGAAAGAAGTTGGAGGACGAGTAATAGATCTTGCCAAAAACTTTAGAAGTAGAAGAGAAGTCTTAGATGATATAAATCTTTTCTTTTCTCATATCATGGATGATTATTTAGGAGAAGCAGACTATAATAATGGTCATGCTATGATATTTGGTAATATGACATATGAGACTAGTGCCAAAACAACTAATAATAACTACTTAGATATTTATACTTATGATGCTAAAGATAAAAGTTATAGTAAACTAGAAAAAGAAGCTTTCATTATTGCAAATGATATTAAAGATAAAATTAATAGTAAATACTTAGTTTATGATAAAGATTTAGATATCTTAAGAGAAATAGAGTATCGTGACTTTGTAATTCTTTTAGATAGAGCGACTGATTTTACTACTTATAAACAAGTATTTGAATATTTATCTATACCTATTACTTTATATGAAGATGAAAAGACTAGTGGTAGTACTGATTTATATCTTTTAAAAAACTTCTTTATTATGGCTAAAGCTATTATTACTAATAATTATGATACCAAGTTTAAACTTGCCTTTACCTCAATTTCTCGTAGTTTCCTTTTCTCTTATACAGATGATGAAATTTATCAGAGTCTAGTTAATAACACTTATAAAGATACTAGTGTCTTTAAACTGTTTAAGGAAGTCTTAGAAAATATAGATGAATTAACTCCAGTAATTTATTTAGAAAAAGTATTAGATAAGTTAAACTATATAGATAAACTTACTTTAATAGGTAATGTAGAGATTAACTCTAGTAGAATGGAATACTTCTACAATCTAATTACAAACTTAGAAAATAGTAATTTTACTATTCTTGATGTTAGTGATTATTTAGAGAAAATTAATAATGAGAAATTAGAGATTAAACTTGCTATTAGTAAAGAAGATAGTAATAGTGTTAAGATTATGACTATTCATAAATCTAAAGGACTAGAATATCCTATCTGTTATTTTGCAGGCTTTTATAAAGATTTTAATAAAGATGAATATAAGAGTAATGTCTTATTTGATGATACGTATGGTATTATTATAGATGAAGTTGACACTAATAATAAACTAATTACTAAGACTCTTTCACTAGAAAAATTAAAACATAAAGATATTAGTGAAAAGATTAGACTTTTATATGTAGCATTAACAAGGGCAAGAGAGAAAATGATAATAGTTATGCCTAATGTTGAAACCGATAAAGAATTAGGTGATATTGTTAGTGACTATGATAGATTAAACTATACTAACTTTGCTAAAATGGTTATTAGTGTAGCATCTTTATTTAAAGATAAAACTAAAGAAATAACTGATATAAAAGATATATCTAAAGCTTATTTAGAAGTTAAAAAAATTACTTCTAAAATAGATAATAATGTAAAAGAATTAGAGATTATTCCTTCTATTTATGATAATACTATTAAAGAAAAAGAAACTTATCATAAAGAAGGAGACGATGTTAAAACAGAAGAAGAACTAAAGCTTCTCGAAATAGGAAGAAATGTTCATACCTTGTTTGAGAGAATTGACTTTATTAATAATAAGTTACCTTATATAGAAGATAACTATTATAAAGAAAAACTTACTAACTTTTTAAATAGTAGTTTTATCTCTAAGTATAAAGACTATAAAAAATATCAAGAATATGAATTTCTTTGGGGTAATAGTAATAAAATATATCATGGTAAAATAGACTTATTATTAGTAGGGGATAGTGAAGCATTAATTATCGATTACAAACTTAAAAATACTAAAGATAAAGCTTATATAGACCAACTTAATGGTTATAAGGAAGTAATTAGTAATAAGTTAAATCTTCCTACAAGTTGTTATTTATATTCAATAATAGATGAAAAATTCGAAAAAATTTGACAAAATCTTAATTTTGTAGTATAATACAAGCAACTTCAAGATATGGGGGTTTTAATAAAGGGGGTTATACATATGGAGAAGTCATTTATATTTGAATATTTAGATGAGAATGATTTTAGAAAAAGAGAACGTTCTGTAAGAAAATATAACATGTTAGCTTATAAAAAACTAACTTTTGAATATTATCCAGAACTTAGGAAAGGTCATTTTTTAGGTGAAAAGGTTAGTGAAGATACTAAAGCAGGTACAATGAATTATGAACTTAAATTACCAACAGATGAGTTATTCGCTAAAGTACACGGAGAGATTAGAGTTCATTATACAGTATACCCTGATAAACGTGTTATTCTACTTACCAATATTACTCCAGAAGGTATTTTAAATGAAGGTCATATGGCTGAGTTATCTACTTATAAAGGAGTAATGATATCTAAATCTCACCCTGAAAAAGATATGTTTAAAATCAACTTATTAAATATGTTAAACAAATAGTCATAAAAGTATGGCTATTTTTTTTGCAAAAACTGTGATTAATTAGTTAAAATGTCTCGTTTTAATTTTCAAAAATAAGTAAAAATGTCCCACTAAATATAAATATAATA
>CALVUX010000013.1 GCA_944363715.1 uncultured Bacilli bacterium | reverse complement strand
ATTGTTAATAAATATAATTCTATTAAAGAGATGGAGAAAGCTAAAGAACCTACTTTATATGATAGTTTTTATGATGCAATTAGTGTTGCTAGTAGTAGTCCAGTAGCTTTTATGGGCACTCTTACTGCTTATGGTCCTGACTGTCCAGGATGTTCTGGTAATAGTGCTTGTCCGCCTCGTCAAAATTTTAAGAATGGTAATATCTATTTTGAAGATCAAGTTTATGGAAAGGTGAGAGTAGTTGCTGCAGATAGATCTATTCCATGTGGTAGTATTGTTAGGATAAGTGGAATTAATATATATAGCGAACCTATTCTTGCTATTGTTATGGATAGAGGTGGTGCGGTTACAGGTAATCATATGGATTTATTATTTACAAGTCAATCTAATTTAGAAGGCTTTGCAACTAGTAATAATATAAAATTTGAAATTATTAGATATGGATGGTAATAAAGTGTCTAATTTGGGACATTCTTCAATTTTTTAAAAAAAATATTGCTTTTATGATTGAATCTATGCTATAGTTATATTGTAGAAGGAGGTTAGACAAAAATGAAAGAAAATAATAACTCTAAACAAGTGTTATTATCAGTGCTAGGTGTAGCAATTTTAGTTGTAGCAGTTGTAGGTGTTTCATTTGCAGCATTTACTTATACTGGAAGAGGTCAAGTAGAAAATATCATTACTACTGGTTCAATTACAATGAATTATGATGAACCTGAAAATGGTATTAAGCTTACAGATGCATTACCAATGACTGATCCTCAAGGTAAAGCTTTAACAGGTCTAAATAATACTTTTGATTTTACTGTTACTGCTAGTGTAACTGGTAGTGCTACAATTGATTATGCAATTATTGCTATTCCTGATGAAGGAAATTCTGGTACTGCTTTAACTGATGCTACTGTTAAGGTATATTTAACAGATAGTACTACAGATACTGATGATGCAAGTAGCACAGGTGTAGGAAATACTACTTCTCCAGCAATACTAAATACTTTAGCTTCATCTGATACTGCAAGTTCTGCAGGAGTGCCTAGTAGTCTTGGTGGATATGTGTTAGCAACTGGTACTTATTCTGGTGCTAGTAATACTGATTCTTATCGTTTAAGAATGTGGATGGCTGATACTGCTACTGCACCAACAACTTCAGAAACTTATAAATTAAGAGTTAATGTTTATGGTCAAGCTAACGCACAATAATATTAATTAATATTGAAATTAAAGTGTCTAATCTCTGACACTTTTTTTCTTTTTAATTGCTTTATATCTATGTAATATGTTATATTTATAGTAGAAGGAGAGAAATTAAGGTGGACAAGAATGTGAAAGTTAAAAATAATTTTAAAGAAATTATATTTTCTTTATCTGCTATTATTGTATTAATTACTATAGTTGTTGCTATTTCTTTCGCCGCTTTTAATTATTTGGGAACAGGAGAAAAAGCAAATACGATTAATTCAGGTATTATAAATATGAGCTATAGCGAACCAGATAATGGAATTAATCTCGTTAATGCTTTACCTATATCTGATGAACAAGGAAAATTATTATCAGGTTCTTTAAATGTTTTTGATTTTACAATAGAAGCAGAGATTGTGGGTAATGCAACAATTAATTATGCGATTACCGCTGTTAAAGGAGAGTCTACTGTTGATGATTCTGCTATTAAAGTTTATTTAACTAAAGTTAATAATAATCTTGAGAGTGTAGTATTAGAACCAACAAAAATATCTAATTTAAGCGTTACCACAGGTTCTGAAAGTTATCAACCGTCTAGTGGGGAATTTATTCTTTTTAATGATAGTATCACAAATTCTATTACTGATAATTATCGTTTAAGAATGTGGGTTTCTGATGATTATACAATATCTAATGGTGGTACTTATACACTAAGAGTCAACGTATATGGTACATCTCCTGCTCTATAGCATTAAATTTTGTAATTGGAGGCTAATATGAATAAGAATAAAAACAAATCTCTTATATTAACTATTATTGCAATCATTATTTTATTTATTGTTACAGTTGCTACTAGTTATGCCGCTTTTTACTATTCTAAAGTTGGTAATGAAGTTAATAAAGTTACTACAGGTACTATTACCATGAGTTATAGTGAAAATAATAATGGAATTTATTTAACTAATGCTTCTCCTATGAACGATTCTGTTGGAATGGCTCTTTCTAATAATAATGAATATTTTGATTTTACAGTAGCATCCACAGTAAGTGGTTCTACTACTATTGATTATGCAATAGTTGGGGTTAAAGATAGAAGTAGTACATTACCAGATGAAGGGGTAAAAGTATATTTAACTAGTCTTGATGGTAATGGTGAAAATCAAGTAGTAAGGCCTACTAAAGTTTCTGAATTAAAATCAACTGATACTTTATCATATACACCTAATAATCAATATTTAATTTATCAAAATAATTTTAGAGAAACAAGCGCTCATAATTATCGATTAAGAATGTGGGTTGATTCTGATTATGTTCTTCCTGATGAAAGTTTAACTTATTTAATGAGAATTAATGTTTATGGCAATATGTCATCTTAGTGTAGTTTATCTACACTTTTTCTTTACCTCTAAAAATTAGTGTGGTACAATTATTTTAAGATAGAAGGTGTTATTGTGGATAATAAGCAATATGAAAGTGAAACTATAAAAAAAGAATCTAACAACAAACTATTTATTATAATTATTTGCTTGTTTATTTTTATTATTATGGTAATAGGTATATCTGTTGCTACTTTTACTTATACTAAAGAGAGTAATAGTGATATTAATACTATAAGTACTGGTAATATTTACTTAAATTATACAGAAGATACAAATGGTATTAATATTACTAATGCTTATCCTATGAATGATGAACTTGGAAAAATATTGACTGACGAAAATCAATATTTTGATTTTACTGTTGAAGCTTCAATTACTGGAGATGTGATTACTAAATATGAAATTTATGCAGAGAAATTGAATAATTCTACTCTTAATAATGATGAAGTAAGGTTATATTTAGAAAAAATGGTTAATAATAATTATGAAGAGGTGATGTCTCCTAAAAATTTTACTCCACTTACAGAAAGCACAGAATTAGGAACTATGGCTGGCAGTATGTTACTTGATAGTGGTACTCTAAATAAGAGCGATATTATTAGATATCGATTAAGAATGTGGGTAGATGAATCTACTGTTGTAGGTGATTTAGAAAAAACATTTGGTGTTACTGTGTCTATAAAAGCTAAAATAGATGTAGATGATTAAAAATTGAAATTAAATAAAAGATGTTTTAAACTTCTAACATTTATGGTATTGTACTTAAAGAGTAATAAGTGGGTGATAACTTGACAAGGTTAAATAAGAAAAAATGGTTTATAAAGTTGAAAAAAATTTTTCATTTTCTTGCAACTGTATTGATGTATTCAATATGCTTGATTATGATTATTGTTTTTTTAGTGTTTGTAGTTAATTTTATTGATAAACAGCACAATTTAAAATCTGGAAACAATAAGAAGGATTTGTTCTCTGCTTATACAATAGTTAGTCCCTCTATGGTTCCTGCTATTAATGTTTTGGATATTGTTGTTACTATGAGAGTTGATACTCCAGAAGACTTATCTGAAGGAGATGTTATTACTTTTAATTCTACAGATTATAGATATTCTGGTGTTCGTGTTACTCATAGAATTATAAATATTGAAAAAACTAGTAGTGGTGAATATCTTTATACTACTAAAGGTGATAATAATAATACTGAAGATTCTTCTAGAATCAGTTTTAATGAAATATATGGTAAAGTATTATTTGTAATTCCAAAAGTAGGTTATATTCAATATTATTTAAGTTCTATTTTAGGTTGGGTTTCTATTATTATTGCTCCTGCTATTATGATTATCGGTTATGATATATATAAATTAATTAGGACTTTAAGAAGTTCTGATGAGAATGATATGCGTAAAATGGAAAAAAGGATAGAAAAAAAGAAAAATATATCAAAGAAGGAAAGAAGGTTTAAAAAGTGAAAAAAATTATTTTATTAATTTTAGCAGGTATAGCATTGTTTTCATTTATTTTTGCTACCTCTATGTTGTGGTATAGATTTTTCTATGGTTCATCTTATGATAATTATGCTACGAGCTCTGTTACGGTTCAAGCAGATGACTTTAATAATACGATTGATGAAGAAGGACTTATTCCTCTGGATGATGATACAGCGACAATATTAACTCCATATGAAGTTACAGTAAGTAATAATGGAGATACTTCTGTTACTTACAATGTTTTATTAGAGGATAGTATTATTAGTGATGATGAATCCTATAGTAACAGAGAGTTACTTTCTAGAAGTCAATTACGATATCAGTTGTCTTTAAATGGAAATGTTATCAAAATCGGGAACTTAAGCGATATTAACAATAATATTATAGATACAAGAAATATTGCGGCGGGCCAGGTTAACAAATATCAATTACGTATTTATGTTGCCGAATCTGCTCAAAATACTAATTGGCAAAATAAATATTATCATTTTAATGTCAATATACAAATGGAGGATGATTTATGAAAAAAATATTACTAGAGTATGCTAATGTATTTGCTTATACCTTTACTGGATTAATATTTGGACTTGCTTTTTTCTTGCTTTTTATAAATTTTTATCATATGCAAGAATTAGCACAAGAAATTGATATAAGTGAGTACAATATTAATAATAAAATGAATGTTCAAAATAAAATTGAGACTATTAAAAATAATATAAGTGTATATGATCAATCTACTTATACAGGAACTTTAAATACTTATGGCCTTAATACTGTTAAAATAAAACTTCAATCTTGCCTTGATATTATTGAAAGTGATTCTTTGATGCAATATTTTGAGCTAAATGAGATTAATATTAAAGATAGTTATAATTTTATTTTAGATTATAGAAATGAAATACTTAATGACTGTTTAGTTATGCAAATAAAATCTATGCAAAACATAGATACTATAACATCTTTGCCTGATTTTAATTTAATAAGTCCATATATTGATTTAAATGTTAGTAGTGTATTAACATCTACTGATTATATTCAAAATAATATTGAGAATTCAGATCATTATAATTTTAGTACTGATGCTAATAAGAATAATTTCTTTAATTTAGTTAATGATAGTTATTCGAGCACTATGAATAATTATATTAATACATTAGATATGCTTGTGGAAATATCAAATTGGTATAGAAGTATTGTGGTGGGAGGATAGAATATGAAAAGAATATTTAATGGTTTGTTTTATATACTTAAATTTCTTCTTTTAGTTGGATCTTTTGGACTTACTTTATTTATACTAATTAGAATGAATGTAAGACTAGATAAGGATATGATTAGTATTCTATCACAGCTTATTCCTTTTCTTCTTTTATTTGTTGTATTTATTATTAATATGATTTTTAAACAGATAGGAGTTACTAAGAATTTATTTTATAATCTCACTTGCTGTTTAGTTTTTGCTATAATAATTTTTGTTGGATATAGGGCTATTTTTGATACAAATATGGTTTTAAACCAAAAATATGGGTATGGTATTGACTTTAATTATTTTGATAATTTTATAGCATATATAAGGATTATGTTATATGGCTTGCTAATTGCAAATATATTATTTATGTTTAGAGAAAAAGATAAAAATGTTGATAAGTCTAAGGAATTAAAGAAAGCTTAGACTTTTTTCTTTACAATTATTTTAACTCTTAATATAATCTAAATAATAAGTAAAATTAAAGGAAGTGAGTTTTGTGGAAGAGTTTAAATTTAAGAAAAAGTTTGGGCAAAATTTTTTACAGAATAAAGCTATTGTTGATAAAATTGCTAGAGTTGCTTTAGTTAAACCAGAGTCTTTGATTATAGAAGTAGGCCCTGGTAGTGGTAATTTAACTGTTGCTTTAGCAGAACTATATAAAGATAGTAATATTTTGGCTTATGAAATAGATAATAATTTAGAAGATATTCTTTCTGTTAGACTTAAGGATTATAATAATGCAAAAGTCTTATTTTCTGATTTTCTTAAGGCAGATATTGCTTTAGATGTGAAGAAATATTCTTATAATAATATTTATTTTGTTAGTAATGTACCATACTATATAACTACTCCTATACTTTTTAAATTGATTGATAGTAATTTAGCTTTTGAAAAAATTGTAATGATGGTTCAAAAAGAGGTTGGGGATAGATTTTGTAGTAAGGTATCTACAAAAGATTATGGGGCTCTTACTGTTATTCTTAATTATTTTTTTGATGTGAGAAAAGAATTTATTGTTGATAGAAATCAGTTTTATCCTAGACCTAATGTAGATAGTATTGTTGTGTCTTTTAGTAGAAAAGAGATGCTCGAAGAGTTAGTAGATAAAGACTTTTTTATAAAACTTGTTCATGATAGTTTTCAGTTTAGGAGAAAGACTTTAAGAAATAATTTAAAAAAATATGATTTAGAACTTTTAGAGAGAGTTTTAAATAAATATGGATATGATTTGAGTGTGAGAGCTGAGGCTTTAGATTATAAAATATTTGTTGAGATGGCTAATACTTTATATAAATCATAATTATTTCTTTTAAACATATAATTTAATGGGTGAATTTTATGTTTAAAATAGGTGATGTTGTAACTAGGAATTCTTATAATAACGATATAATATTTACAATTATTGATATTAAAGATGATATAGCTTATTTAAAGGGAATAGATGTTAGACTTTATGCTGATAGTAGTTTAGATGATTTAGAAAAGGCTTTAGTAAATTATGATAATAATAAAGACCGTAATGATGCTTTAAAGATTAAAGATATGTTAAATTTAGATAGAAGTGAATACTTTTATTTACCTGGAAAGATTTTACATATTGATGGGGATAAAGATTACTTGAAAAGATGTATAGATTTTTATAAAGATATGCATTTAGAAGCTTATGGTGTTAATTTGGATGAAGAAAGATTTGAAAGAGATATTACTTCTTGTTTAAAAGAGTATAAACCAGATATTTTAGTTATTACAGGACATGATTCTTTTAAGAAAAATAAAGATAAGAATAATTTGTCTAGTTATCAGAATTCTAATAATTTTGTTAAGGCAACTGTTAAAGCTAGAGAGTATGAGAGAAATCAAGATAAACTCATTATAATAGCAGGAGCATGTCAGTCTTTTTATGAAGATTTAATTAAAGCTGGTGCTAACTTTGCTTCTAGTCCTAAGAGGATTAATATTCATGCTTTAGACCCTGCTATAATAGCAAGTGCTGTAGCATTATCTCCTAAGAATAAAGAAATTGATTTAATAAGTCTTTTAGATAAAACACATTATGGTAGTGATGGTATGGGTGGTATTATTACTAATGGTGTTATGTATGTGGGGTATCCTAGATGAATGTTGATAAAGTAAGAGATGAGGTTAAGTCTCAAGAAGGAAAGATACTTCATTTTAAATTTAATGGTAGTAGAAATCAAATAGTAGAATTTGATGGGGAAATAATAGAGACATATCATTCTATATTTGTAGTTAAATTAGTTGATGATAATAATATTAAATCTTTTTCTTATAGTGATTTGATTACTTCTAGTTTGGAGATACTTAAGTAGTTTATTTTATGGTATACTTAGTATAAGAGGTTGTGATTTATATGAATATTGATAACATTGCTATAGTTAGAGCGACTAATATTATTCCATTTGATGGAGTTATTAATCCTATTAGTGAAGTTCCATATTTAGTTAAACCAAATGGAATGCAGATTAGTTTTATGATTAGTGATTTGTTAACTGAACAAGGTATACTTGAATCATATGATTTTACTAAAATTAATGATGAAGAGTATCAAACAAAAAGAAAAGAAATTTTAGATAGCTATTTACCATATATTTCTTCATATAATTCAGTGGTTTTATTTTCTTTAAATGGTTTAGTTCCTGATGATATGAATAATACGTTTAGTAATAAGAATTGTGTAATTGTTGATGGTTTAAAAGAGCATATTTCTGATGTTGTTTCTTTGATGCCTACTGATACTGCTATTAAAGGAAAAGTTATTATTTCTTCAAGTGGTGTTTTGCTTATTAAAAAAGATTTTTATAATTCTTTAAGTGATTTTGATAAAAGTAGGTTATGTAATCTTAACTTTACTGTGAAAATAGTTAATGGAAGTTTAGAGGATGCAGTAAAAGAAACTCTTACTAATAGTGATAGATTTCATTATGAAAAATTATCTTTAACAAGAAGTGCTGGCGGTTTTTTTCCTTCAGAAACTAGTGAAGATACTAAAAGAGTAATTAATGAAATAGCAATTTCTTATGATATTCCTCAAGTTTTGTATTATGATTTGCTAACAAAGAATAATGATGATATGGGTAGGCTTTCTTCTGTTGCAAGTGAATATGATAATTCTTTAACTGTTACTAATTATTATTTGGGAAATTTTTATAATTATTTGCTTTCTAATATGGGATGTTCTGCTCTTAAGTCTTTTGTTCCTGATTATATGGATTCTATCGAATTTATAAAATCTTTAACTGTTGCTATTAGAAATTATGGCTTAGAAAATTATAAAAAGTTAGTAGATTCATATAATGAGCAATTAGAAAAGGAAAAAGAAATGGGTCTTTTATTAACACCAGAACAAATAGTTAATACGTATAAAGATAAGGGTAACTCATTTAATATTTAGTAAAGTAATTGACAATGTTTTAAAAATATCTTGCAAAAGTTAGTTAACTGGTATAGAATTGACTTATAAGACTTAGTATTAGGAGGTTACATATGAAAATTACATCTGTAAATGTACGAAAAATTGAAAAAGAAGGAAGTCGTATGAAAGGTATTGCATCTGTTTTAATTGATGATTCTTTTGCTGTTCACGATATTAGAATCATTGAAGGTGATAATGGACTTTTTATTGCTATGCCTAGTAGAAAGACTCAAGCTGGAGGATATCGTGATATTGTACATCCAATTAATCCAGAAGTTAGAGCAATGTTTCAAGATAAAATTATTGAAGCATATAATAACATTAAAGATGAAGATACTAAAGAAGATTAATTCTTCTTTTTTTCATATTTATTTTTTTTTTGCATATCATTTATTAGGTGATGATATGGAAACAAAGGAAGCAATTATTAATAATTATAATCATAGTATTACTATTACAGAAAGAAAGAACTTACTTATTACTGGAGTTAAGAAAATTGAAAACTTTGATAGTGAAGAGTTTTTACTTGAAACAGTTATGGGATTTTTAGTTGTTAAAGGAGAAGATTTGGAACTTGTTAAATTAGATACTTTAGCAGGTAATGTTTCTATTAAAGGCTTAATAAAAGGTTTTTCTTATATGGATGAAAATAATGGTAAAAAAGAAAAAGACGGTTCTAGTGTCTTTAATAGATTGTTTAGATGATGAATTTATCTGAACAAGTAGTGGCTTTAATTTTCTCTTTTATATATGGGGCAATTTTATCAGTCTTATATAATTTTAATTATAACTTGCTTTTTTATAAGAAAAAAAGCATTAAGATTTTCTTTAATATTATCTTTATTTTAGATTTAGTACTTATTTATTTTCTTGTTATGAGAAAAATAAATAATGCGATTATTCATCCATATTTCTATTTGTTTATAATATTTGGCTTTTCCTTGTTCTTTGATTTTAGTAAGTGTTTTAGAAAACTATTAAAGATGCCTGAAGTCAAGAAAAAAATTAAAAAAGATGACCAAAAGTGTAAAAAGTAACTAGTTAATATTGAACTAGTTTTTTTATGGGTCTATAATATATGTTAGGAAAGTAGGTGAAATTTTAATGGCAAAAAGTAGAAAAAAAAAGAAAAAATTAGGTCCAGTACTATTACTTGGTGTTTCTTTTGCTGTTATTATTTTTACTACGTTTACAATTTTTAGATATTGGACTATGATATATAGTAAATATCAAGAAAAAGGAGAGTTGAAAAAAGAACTTGCTTCTTTGAAAGATAAAGAAGAAGAGTTAGAGTCTGATGTTAATAAACTTCAAGATTCTGATTATGTTGCAAGATATGCAAGAGAAAAGTATTTTTATTCTAAAGATGGGGAATATATTTTAAAAATACCTGAAGATGATGAAGAGGAAAGTGAGTAATCAGTAAGTATGTGTATGAATGTTTTGGATTTATATAAAGATATAAAAGTTAAAGATGGGGATTTTTTAGTCTTTGCGTGTAGTTATGGGCCTGATTCTATGGCTTTATTTAAGACACTTTTAGAATATAGGAAGAGTCATGATGTAGTATTAGTTTGTGCTCATGTTAATCATGATAAAAGACGTGAGAGTGCTAAAGAGAAAGAAGATTTAGAAGGGTTTTGTAAAAAGAATAATGTAATCTTTGAATATATGAAAATAAATGGTTATGGTGATGATAACTTTCATAATGAAGCGAGAAATATTAGATATCAGTTTTTTGATGATGTAGTTAAGAAGTATAATGCAAAATACCTTTTTACGGCACATCATGGCGATGACTTGATGGAAACAATACTTATGAGAATTGCTAGAGGTTCTACTTTAAGAGGATATAGTGGCTTTAAAAAATTAGTAAAAATGGATGGGTATTACATTTATAGACCTTTTATTGGTTTAACTAAAGATGAACTTTTAGATTATTGTCATAAGAATAAAATACCTTATGCTATTGATAAAAGTAACTTTAGTAGTGTTTATACGAGAAATAGATATCGTAAAGAAGTATTACCTTTCTTAAAGAGTGAAGATAAAGATATTCATAAGAAGTATTTAAAGTTTAGTAATGTGTTAAGTGATGCAGATGATTTTATAGAAGAGGAAGCTAGTAAAGCGATTAATAAAGTAGTTAAAGATAATAAACTTTATATAGATAAATACTTAGAGATTAATAATTTTATAAAAAGAATTATATTAGAAAAGTTTATATCTAGCTTTTATCAAGATGATTTAATGTTAATAAATGATAAACATTTAGATTTAATAGAAAGTCTTATTAATAGTAAAAAAAGTAATGCTAAAGTTAATTTACCTAATGACGTTGAAGTTATAAAGTGTTATAATACTTTATCTATTAGAAGAAATCCTACTTTACTTAGTAGTTATGAAATAGAAATTAGTAAGGATGTAATGCTTCCTAATGGTCATAAATTAGAACTATTAGATTCAGTTAAAGGAAATAGTAATAATATAATTAAACTATCTAGTAAGGAAGTAACTTTACCTTTAATAGTTAGAACTAGAAAGTTTGGAGATGTTATGGCTATTAAGGGAGGGGGACATAAAAAAATAAAAGATATCTTTATAGATAGTAAGATTCCTGCTTCAGATAGAGATATATGGCCTATAGTTGTTGATAGTCGTGGACATGTAGTTTTTGTGCCTGGTTTAAAAAAATCTAAATTTGATAAGACTAATAGTGAATTTTATGATATAATACTGAGATATGAGTAGAAAAGGAGAGATTTTTTGTGAATGTAAATAAAAAAGTAGTTAAAAAAGGTTTACTTCCATATGTCTTTTTACTTCTAGTAATGCTTGGAGTTATTTACTTTGTTAGTGTTGCTAATCAAAAAGTTAATGTTTTAACTTATAATGAGTTTATGAGTAGTTTGGAAGATAAGGAAGTAGAAGAGATTACGGTAACTCCTCGTGATAGAGCGAAAATTTATGAGATTACTGGTACAATGGATAATTATAAAGAAAATGAAACTTTCTTTGTTAGAGTACCTTTATCTGATCAAGTAATGAAAAAGTTAGTGGAAGCTAGTGAAGCTGATGATTTTGAATTTAATAGTACTGCTGATCCTGAGTCAAGTACATTATTGCTTGTTTTAGTTAATATTTTACCTATTGCAATACTTGCTTTTGTTTGTTTTTGGTTTTTAACTAAGCAAATGGGTGGAGGTAAGAATTCTCTTGACTTTGGAAAGAGTAAAGCTAAGTTATCTAGTGAGAAGAATAAAGTTACATTTAAAGATGTAGCAGGACTTAATGAAGAGAAAGAAGAAGTTAAGGAATTAATTGATTTCTTAAAGAACCCTAAGAAGTTCCAAAAGTTAGGTGCTAGAATTCCTAAGGGAGTACTTTTATATGGTCCTCCAGGAACAGGTAAAACATTACTTGCTCGTGCGGTTGCAGGAGAAGCGAATGTTCCTTTCTATTATATTAGTGGATCTGACTTTGTTGAGTTGTTCGTAGGTGTTGGTGCTAGTCGTGTTCGTGATATGTTCCAACAAGCTAAGAGAACTGCTCCTTGTCTTATCTTTATAGATGAGATAGATGCTGTAGGACGTCAAAGAGGTACTGGAATTGGTGGTGGACATGATGAGAGAGAACAAACATTAAACCAATTACTTACTGAAATGGATGGTTTTGGTGAAAATGAAGGTATCATTATTATCGCTGCAACAAATAGACCTGATGTACTTGACCCTGCATTACTTCGTCCAGGACGTTTTGATAGACAAGTTACTGTTAATTTACCTGATGTTAAGGGACGTGAAGAAATACTTAAAGTTCATGCTCGTAATAAAGTGTTAGCTCCTACTGTTAATATTCCTGCTCTTGCTAAGAGAACTCCAGGATATTCTGGTGCAGACCTTGAAAACTTGCTTAATGAAGCTGCACTTCTTGCCGTTAGACGTAATAAAGATGCTATTACTATGAGTGAGATTGATGAAGCAAGTGATAGAGTATTAATGGGACCTGCTAAGACTAGTTCTAAAAGAAGTGAAAATGACCGTAAGTTAGTTGCATATCATGAATCAGGCCATGCTGTTGTTGGTATTAAATTAAAAGGTGCTAATGATGTTCAAAAAGTTACTATTATTCCACGTGGTTCTGCTGGTGGATATAATATGATGATTCCTAGTGAAGAGAAGATTTGTAAGACTAAAACTGATTTACTTGAAGAGATTACAGGTTTACTTGCAGGACGTGTTAGTGAAGAAGTTGTATTTGGTGAAGTTACAACTGGTGCTCAAAATGACTTTGAGAAAGCTACTAAGATAGCAAGAGCTATGGTTACTGAATATGGTATGAGTGATTTAGGACCTATGCAATTAGAAGAAAGAGAAGGTAGTGCTTTCTTAGGTAGAGATTATGCTAAGACTCGTAACTTCTCTAATGAAGTAGCTCATGAAATAGATCAAGAAATGAGAAAGATTATTGATAAATGTTATGATGAAGCTACTAAAATAATTAAAGAAAATAGAGATTTACTTGATTTACTTGCTAAGACATTATTAGAGTATGAGACATTAACTAAAGAACAAATTGATTACTTAGTAGAACATGGAGAGATGCCTTCAGAAGAAGAAGAGACTAATTATGAAAATATGAGTTTAACTAAGTTAAAAGAACTTGCTAAAGAAAAAGGAGTTAAAGGATACTCTAAGATGAATAAGGCTGAACTAATAAAAGAACTTGAAAAATAGTTCTTTTTTTATATTTGTATCATAATTTTAATAAACTATTTTGATTAGTATTTAAGTTAATGACGTTTTAAAAGAAATTTTAGTGTCTCAATGTCGATTTAAGATTTTTATTTCTTGTAAAATAAATATTCCTCTTGTATTATATAATTAATTATTGTTGAATTAGTAAGGAGATGAATTCATAATGAATAATGTTAGTACTGGTAATGCTGGAGAATATTTTGTAGCTGGGGAGTTGGAAAGAAGAGGGTTTACTTGTGCTGTACCTATGTCAAATACTAAAGATTTTGATATATTAATAATTAATAGAAATAATAATAAGCAATATGCTATACAAGTAAAAACTACAATGCATAAGAAAAAAAGTTGGATGTTAAGTAAAAAAAATGAAAAATTATATGCAGATAATATTTTTTATGTGTTTGTTTCTTTAAATGAGCTTGAAACACCTGAATTTCATGTGGTTCCTAGTAAAGTTGTAGCAGAAAAAATAAAAGAGGACCATCAGAATTGGTTAAGTGTGCCTGGTAAAAATGGAAAAATACATAATGATAGTTCGATGAGAATTTTTAACGATGATGATAATATTTTTTTAAATAGATGGGATTTATTAATATAATTACGGTTATATTTGTTTAATAATTTGGAGGTAGTAGAAGTGAAAGCAAAAAAAGCAGTGGAAAAAGAAATAGGAGAGTTTAGAAAGTTTATAAGTAGAGGAGCTGTTTTAGATATGGCTATTGGTGTTATTATAGGCGGAGCTTTTTCTAAAATAGTTAGTAGTTTAGTAGATGATATATTTATGCCTTTACTTGGTGTTCTTTTAGGAGGACTTGACTTTAGTGGTTTATCTATAAAAATAGGTGATGCTTCTATTATGTATGGTTCTTTTATACAGAGTATTGTAGACTTTTTAATAATTGCTGTTTGTATCTTTGTAATGGTTAAGGTTGTTACTAATATTAGAGATAGAGCAGATAAGAAGTTAGGAATAGAACATAAGAAGGAAGAAAAGAAAAAAGATGAACAAGTAGTGTTACTTGAAGAGATTAGAGATTTGTTAAAAGAAGATAAGATAGTAACAAAATAAGTATCTAATTTGTGTGAAAAATACTTGTATCAAAATTGTCTTTAGTATATAATATGCTTAAGGGAACTTCAACAGTTGAGTGTCTACCTCTAATCTTTGGAGAGGAGGTTTGATAGATATGAATAAACGTATCTTTGTATTAAAAGTACTTAAGCATATTTCTATCATTTTATCTCTAGTTATCATATTGATAATAGTAATAAAAAAATGACACTTGATCTTTTTAAAGACCAAATGTCTATCACTAAAAAATAAATAATGGGGTAGACATTCAACAAGGCAATGTTGAACGTTCCCTTAATAGTTTATGTAAATTTCTTTTACATATTCATAGTAACATAAAAGTTTATATTTTGCAAGTGTTAGGTGATTTTATGTGGAAAATAGGTAATGTAGAAATAGATAATAGAGTTGTACTTGCTCCTATGGCTGGTATTTGTAATAGTGCATATCGTAAGATTATTAAAGAGATGGGATGTGGTCTTATCTATGCTGAAATGGTTAGTGATAAGGCGATATGTTATGATAATAAAAAGACTATTGATATGCTTTATATGGAAGATGTTGAACGTCCTATTACGCAACAGATATTTGGTAGTGATGTAGATAGTTTTGTAGAGGCTGCTAAATATATTGAAGAAAATATGAAACCTGATATTATTGATATTAATATGGGATGTCCTGTTCCTAAAGTGGCTTTAAGAGCACAAGCAGGAAGTGCTTTACTTAAAGACCCTAGTAAGGTAAAAGAAATAGTTAGTGCTGTTGTAAATGCTGTTAAATGTCCTGTTACAGTTAAAATTCGTAGTGGATGGGATGTTAATCATATAAATGCAGTGGAGATAGCTAAAACTTGTGAGGAAGCAGGTGCTAGTGCTATCTGTGTTCATGGTAGAACTAGAAGTCAAGGTTATTCTGGTAAAGCTGATTGGAATATAATCAGAGATGTCAAAAATAGTGTTAAAATTCCAGTAATTGGTAATGGTGATGTTACTAGTCCAGAGAAAGCTAAGGAGATGTTAGACTTTACAGGATGTGATGCTGTAATGATAGGTAGAGCTGCTTTGGGTAATCCCTGGCTTATTAGAAATACAGTTCTTTACTTAGAAGATAAGACTTATAGTCTTCCTAGTACTATTGATAAAATAGATATGTGTATAAAGCATTTAAAAATGTTAGCAGATTTAAAAAGTGAAAGACAGGCGGTATTAGAAATAAGAAGTCATGTGGGTTGGTACTTAAAGGGTGTTAAAGGAAGTAATGAAATTAAAAATAAAATTTATAAAATGACTAAATTATATGATATACTACATGTATTAGAAGAGTTTAAGGAGGAAGTTTATGAAGAAGAAAAATGTTTATGATAAAATCAAAGATGAAGAAGAAAAAATAGAAGAAGAAAATAAGGTTAAAAAGAGTCCTGATATTAAAGCGATGTTTAGTCAAAGAGTACTTGCCTTTTTAATAGATTTAGTGCTGCTTAGTATGATTACTTCACTTATTACAATGTTTATTCCTATGAATGATACTGCTACTAAACTTTATGAAGAGCAAAATAGAGTTTTAGAAGATTATGTTGCTGGAAATGTTCCTATGGAAGAGTATGTTAATCAGATGATTGACTTAGGATATGATATATCTAAACAAACAGTTATTGTTTCTATAGTTACCATTGTTATAAGTCTACTTTACTATGTTGTTTATCCATGTTATAATAATGGGCAGACTTTTGGTAAGAAGTTAATGAAAATAAAAATTAAGAAAACTAATGATAAAGAACTTTCTATGAATGATTTACTTATTAGAGGTATGATTAATAATAGTATATTGGTTAATATTATTAATGTTATATTAGTACTTTTCTTAAGTAAAAATTTATATTTAAGTACTAGTAGTCTTGTTAGTTTCATTCAATATTTAGTACTTATTATTAGTTTAATAATGATAGCATTTACTAAGAATGCTCAAGGATTACATGATAAAGTCTGTAAGACTGAAGTTGTAGTTGCAGATACAGTGAAGGAGGATGTTTTATGTACGAGCGAAAATTAACAGAACAAGAATTAGTTAGAAGAGAAAAGGCTCTTAAATTAAGAGAGTTAGGGTATGATCCATTTGGTAGTCGTTATGATAGAGAGGATTATGCTAATGATGTTAAAGAAAAGTATGAAAGTGTAGACCATGATGCTTTTGAGTCTATGACTGATACAGTTAAAGTAGCTGGTAGAATTATGTTTATTAGAAAGATGGGTAAAGCTTCATTTTTCTCTATTAAAGATAAGACTGGTTCTATTCAGGTATATATATCTATTAATGATGTAGGAGAAGATATCTATACATTGTTTAAGTCTGCTGATATTGGAGATATAGTTGGTGTATATGGTAAGGTTATGAAGACTAGAACTGGAGAAGTTACTATTAAATGTTTAGAGTATACTCCTTTAGTTAAAGCTTTAAGACCACTTCCTGAGAAGTTTCATGGACTTACTGATGTTGAAGAAAGATATAGAAGGCGTTATGTTGATTTAATGATGAATGATGAGTCTAGACGTGTTGCTTTCTTAAGACCAAAGATTATTCGTTCTATTCAAAACTTTTTAGATAATAGAGACTTCGTTGAAGTAGAAACACCTGTTTTATCAACATTATTAACAGGAGCTTCAGCTCGTCCTTTTGTTACTCATCATAATAGTCAAGACCTTGATATGTACCTTAGAATTGCCTTAGAATTACCTTTAAAAAGACTTTTAGTTGGTGGTATGGAAAGAGTTTATGAAATAGGTCGTGTCTTTAGAAATGAAGGAATGGATACTAGACATAATCCTGAGTTTACTATGATGGAAGTATATCAAGCTTATTCTGATTTAGAAGGTATGATGGATTTAACAGAAAAAATGTTTGTTAATATTGCCGAGAATGTTATTGGTAAGACTGATTATCATTGGAATAATCAAGATATTAGTGTAAAAGGACCATGGAAGAGAATTAGTATGGTTGATGCAATTAAAGAAGTAACTGGTATTGACTTTAAAAAAGAAATGACTGTTGATGAAGCTTTAGAACTTGCAAAAGAACATAATATTGAAGTTCAAGAACATGAGAAATCAGTAGGTCATATTATTAATCTATTCTTTGAAAAGTATGTAGAAGAAACATTAATTCAACCAACTTTCTTATATGGACATCCAGTAGAGATTTCTCCACTTACTAAGAAAAATAAAGATGATCCTAGATTTGTTGATAGATTTGAATTATTTATTGCAGGTAGAGAAATGGCTAATGCTTATACTGAGTTAAATGATCCAGATGATCAGTTAGATAGATTCCGTGAACAATTAAAAGAAAAAGATTTAGGTAATGTAGAAGCGAATGATATAGATATGGACTTTATTGAAGCCTTAGAATATGGTATGCCTCCTGCAGGCGGTATTGGTTATGGAATAGATAGACTTGTAATGTTCTTTACTGAACAAGAGAGTATTCGTGATGTTATATTGTTCCCTACAATGAAACCTATAGAGAAGTAATTTAATTTAAGGGGGAAGGTTCGTGAAAATTACAAAAGAAGAGTATGAAAGTTTAGAGAAGCTTTTTGATAGTCGAACGGCAGAATTTAGAAGAAAAGGTAATTTTTTGTTAAAAGAATATTTTTATTTGGATTATTTGTTAAAGGGTAAATTTGATTATTTATTACGTTTTCCACATATTGAAGGTAGTGGAGAATTAATAGATGAATTTTTTATTAATAATAATTATAAAGGAATTGTTGTTAATGAATTTAAAGATGCAGTTCCTTTCTCAATAGCTAGTGATTTTTCTATAGAAGAAAAGGTAAAGGCATGTATTGATATTTTTAGACAGTTGAGTATTCTTCATAGTTATGGTATGTGTTTTAATGATATTCATAGTGATAATTTTTTAATTGATAAAGATGGAGGACATTTAATTGATTTTGATGAAATAGACTATTTTGGAGGTTCTAGCCATTCATATAAATATAGATTAGCTGGTAGTGATGGAAATACTTTTTTTAGTAGTGTTGAAGTAGATTTGTATAAATCTTTAATCTGCTATTTCGATTTATTTTATGATATAAATTTTGAAGAAAAGATTGCAGTTGGTTCAATTATAGATATTTCTAAAGTTTCTTTGTTATTTGAGGGTACTTCTATTTCTCAATTAGTTGATTATACTACAAGAATTATGTTTAGTGATGATACTGAGTATTTTCCCGATATAAAGGATTTTATACCATTTATATTAGATGTTGAAAGATATAATTATGATTTAAAGAAAATTAAAGAAAAATTAAAAGTATTAAGATAAGAGTTAAATATTCTTATCTTTTTTCATATCTTATCTTGAGGTGATTAAGATTAACTCTATTATAGGTATTGTAGGTAGATTATATAGTGGAGAATCTAATGTTATTTGCGTTGAAGAAATTAGACTTGCTGTTACCAAAATGGGAGGGGTTCCTTTATTGATATTACCTATTGATAAGGAAGAGTTGTCTTGCAAAAATCTTTATAGTGAAGAAGAGATTAAAGATTTAGAAAATATTCTTAGTTTGTGCGATGGCTTTATTTTACCTGGAGGAGATACTTGGTATCAGTTAGATGAGATAGTTATAGGTTATGCTATTAGGAGAGATAAACCTTTACTTGCAATATGTTTAGGAATGCAGGCTTTAAGTAAAATGTTAAGTAGAGAAAAGAGAATAGGTTATGATAATACTATTAAAAATGATACTCTTATTAATCATTTAGAACCTAATAAGGATTATGTTCATTCAGTTATAATTGATAAGAATAGTAAACTTTATTCTATTATAGGCGAGGAAAAGATATGGGTTAATTCTAGGCATAGTTATCATGTTCCAGAATTAGATAATACTTTAATCTGTGCTAGAAGTAGTGATGGGCTAATAGAAGGGGTTGAACTTAAAGATAAGAAATTTATAATAGGAGTACAGTGGCATCCTGAATCTAACTTAGAAGATAAACATTCTAAAAAATTATTTAAATCATTTTTTGATAATTTTAAATATTCACAAAAATTTCATTAAAAAGTTTTGTAAAAGCTTGTAAACTAAGGGAATTCTTCGTATAATTATAGTTGGAAGGAGAGAAAAATATGAAAAAGCATAATACACTTAAAGTTGTTATTATAACATTACTTTTATTTGCTTTATTAACATGGATTTTACCTTGTGCGACTTATCAAACTGAGTATACAGAACTTGGTAGATATCAAGTTGGTTTATTTGATATTTTATCATATCAATCAACTGTATTTGGTTACTTTGGTTATGTTGCTTTATTTGTGTTAGTTGTTGGTGGATTCTATGGAGTTTTATATAAAACTGGAGCTTATAGAAGAATGCTAGATAGTTTAGTAAAGAAGTTTAAAGGTAAAGAAGTAATATGCTTAGTTGTTATTATGGCATTATTTGCATTTTTAACATCATTTGCAGGACTACAATTAGCATTATTAATGTTCTTCCCATTTGTTATTTCATTAGTACTTATGATGGGATACAATAAAAGCACAGCCGTTGCTGTTACTGCAGGTAGTGTTGCTGTAGGTTTAATGGGAACAACATTCTCTTATAATACAACTCAAGTATTACAACAATACTTATCAGTAGAACTTACAGATTTAATCTGGGCTAAAATTGTTTTATTAGTCTTAGGAGTAGTTTTACTTGCTTTATTTGTTTTAAAATTTGGTAAGAAAGCTAGTACTAAGAAAGTTGATGATAAAGAAGAGTTTATTCCAGAAGAAGTTAAGAGTGTGAAAGTTAAAGATAAGGACAAGGATAAGAAACATAAAGTTAAAGTATGGCCTTTAGTTTTAATCTTAGATTTAATGCTAATAGTTACAATTTTAGGTTTTATTCCTTGGAATGGTGCTTTCGGTATAACTTTATTTGATGATATAACTACTGCTATTACAGAATTTGAATTATTTGGTTTCCCTATCTTTGGTAAGATTTTAGGGGCAATCAGTGCTTTTGGATATTGGACTTTAGTAGAGTTAGTGACTCTAATGTTACTTGCTATCATTATCCTTAAATTTGTTTATAAAATTAAATGGGATGATGTATTTGATGGATTTGGTAAAGGTGTTAAGAAAGCATTAGTACCTGCTTTAATTGTAATACTAATCTATACTTGTTTAGTACTTACTACTTATGATCCATATCAATTAGTTATCTATAAATTTATTTTAGGATTAACTAAAGGATTTAACATCTTTACTACTGGTTTAGTTGTAGTTATTTCTAGTATCTTTAATGGAGATCCACTTTATGCATTTTATAGTGTATTACCATATTTTGTAAGTGTGGTTACTGATACTAATAATTATCAACTTATTGCTGTAATATTCCAGTGCTTATATGGTATTGTTACTTTAGTAGCTCCTACAAGTATTCCATTAATGGTAACACTTGCTTATACTAATACTTCATTTAAAGATTGGTTTAAGTATATTTGGAAGTTATTAGTAGCATTACTTGTATTAGCATTTATAGTATTTACAGTATTATTACTAATAATATAGTAATCTTGGACCCTTAGGGGTCTTTTTTTTGTCAGTTTTTTGGGGCTTCTATTTCTTGATTAGAGTAAGTAAAAATCTTTACAATATTATTAGATTGGAGGAATTTTATGTTTTCAAGATTTAGTGAAGAAGCACAGAAAGCTTTGATACTTGCAAAAAAAGAGATGAATAATTTAAGACATCCTTATGTTGGAAGTGAGCATTTATTTCTTTCTATACTTTCAATGAAGGATTTAGAGATAACTAAAGTACTAGCTTCATACAATATAACTTATGAAGTATTTAAGAAAGAACTTATTAGAATAGTAGGGGTGGGTAAAGAATCTAATGAGTGGTTTTTGTATACACCTTTGTTAAAAAGAGTTATAGAGACTGCTATATTAAATAGTAAAGAGAAAGGTGAAGTAGAAGTTAGTGTTAATGAGTTATTGCTAGCGATACTTGAAGAAGGAGAAGGGGTTGCGATTAGACTTTTGATAGGTCTTAATATAGATGTAGATGAGATATATAATTCTATTTCAAAAGACTCTAAAGTTAATAATAAAGCATTACACAAGAAGTTACTTGTAGAAGACTTTGCTGTTAATCTTAATAAAAAAGTAGTGGGTAATGAGGTAGACCCGGTTATAGGGCGTGATGATGAGATTAAAAGTTTAATAGAAATATTATGTAGAAGAGGTAAAAATAATCCGTTGTTAATTGGGGAAGCAGGAGTTGGTAAGACTGCTATTGTTGAAGAACTTGCTAGAAGAATAGTAGAAGGTAACGTTCCTAAACCACTTAAAGGAAAGACTATTCTTTCCTTACCTATGGCTAGTTTAGTAGCAGGGACAAAATATAGAGGAGAGTTTGAAGAGAGAGTTTCTAAGATATTAAAAGAACTTGAAGAAAATGATGATATTATTGTCTTTATAGATGAAGTACATACAATAGTAGGTGCTGGTGGTGCGGAAGGGGCAATAGATGCATCTAACATTATAAAGCCTGCTTTAGCAAGAGGTAAGATACAGTTAATTGGAGCGACTACTACTTATGAATATCATAACTTTATAGAGAAAGATAAGGCCTTAAACCGAAGATTTCAGATTATTATGATAGAAGAGCCTACTAAAGATAAGACTAAAGAGATATTAAAAAAACTAAAACTTTTGTATGAAGCATATCACTTCGTTAGTATTAGTGATGATATTATTGATTTAATAGTAGAACTTAGTGATACTTATATTTATGAATACTATCAACCTGATAAGTCTATTGATATATTAGATGAAGTTTGTACTAAAGCATCACTTTTAGAAAGTAAGAATGATACTGAACTTTTAAAGATAAATATAGAACTTCAGGAAGTTATAAGTAATAAGAAGAAAGCGATTATAAAACAGGACTTTGATTTAGCTTCTACTTATAAAGAGAAAGAAAAAGAGTTACTTACTAAGAAGAATGACTTGGAACTTAATTTAATGACTAAGAGAAAGCCTAAAAAAATAACTAAAGAGATGGTTGCAGATGTTATATATTTAAAGACGAAGATACCTGTTTATGAGATTAATAAAAGTAGTAGGAAAATTATAAATAACTTAGATAAGAGTTTAAAAAAGATAGTTTTAGGACAAGATGAAATTATTACTGATTTGTGTAATAGAGTTAAGAAGGTTAGACTTGGTTTTCAAGATAAGCCTCATATAGAATCTTTTTTATTCTGTGGAAGAACTGGTGTTGGTAAAACTTTATTAGTTAAAGAATTTGCTAACCTTTTGTATGGAGATACTAACTTTATTAGACTTGATATGAGTGAATATAAAGAGGCACATACTGTTAGTAAGATTATTGGTTCTCCTCCAGGTTATGTTGGTTTTGATAATCATTTAACTGTTCTTGATACGATTAGAATGCATCCTCACTCAGTTATATTACTTGATGAGATAGAGAAAGCGAGTGGTGAAGTGATGAAACTGTTTTTACAAGTGCTTGATGAAGGAGTATTAACTGATTCTAGGGGTAGAAAGGTAAGATTTGATAATGTGTTTCTTTTTATGACTACTAATTTGGGGTATTCTAGTGATTCTATAGGATTTACAGAAAGTAAGAACAATATAGATATAGAAGAGTTTTTAGGTGTGGAATTTGTTAATAGAATAGGTAAGATTTATTACTTCAATGATATAAGTCGTGATGTTATTCACAAAATTGTGGAAAAAAGATTAAATGTGTTAATAGAGGGATTTAAAAAGAAAGATTTAAAGATAAAGATATCCCCAAAAATTGTGGATAAAGTTATTAAAGATAGTAATTATCCTAAGTTTGGAGCGAGAAGGGTTGATAAAGTTATAGATGAAGTGGTTACTCCTATTATTGTTGATGCTTGGTATAATGGTAAGAAAGAGATAACAGTCTGACTATTTTAACATATAAATATTGGCTTTTTTTACATTCTGTTGTATCATTAATGTAAGAGGAAGTGGTTTATGTGTACTCTAGAGAAGTAAAAGAAATAGTAGAAAATGTAAGTAAGACATTTAAAGTACTGTTTGTTTTTGGACCAAGAGGAGTGGGAAAGACAACACTTTTACTTAGTTTAAAGTCCGATAATATGGAATATATAACTTTGGATGATGAAGTTTTACGTGAACAAGCGAAGAGTGATCCTAAATTATTTTTAGAAGAACATCCTGCTCCTTTACTTATTGATGAAGTGCAATATGCTCCTAATTTGTTTTCTTATATAAAAATAAATGTTGATAAAGAAAATAAAAATGGTATGTATTGGTTATCAGGCTCACAACAATTTCATTTAATGAAAAATGTTAGCGAGTCTTTAGCAGGACGTGTTGGTATTGTTAATTTAAATAGCTTTATGTATTCTGAGATAGTTAAAAATGAAAAGAAAGAATTGTTTGATCCTGCTAAATTAAATGAGTATAAAACTATGCCTAAGATAGGTGTTAATAAATTATATGAGATAATATTTAAGGGTGGTATGCCTACACTTTATATGGAAAAAGATATGTCACGAGATATTTATTTTAATAGTTATCTTGATACTTATATTTCTCGGGATGTTAAAGAATTGACAGAGATAGGAAATGAACTTAGTTTTAGAAAATTTATTGTAAGTGTGGCTTCAAGGACAGGAGAACAACTTAATTATACGGCTCTTGCTAATGATGCTTTAATTAGTGTTCCTACTGCAGTTAGATGGTTAAGTATTTTAGTGACATCTGGACTTGTTTATTTGCTTGAACCTTATATGAATAGTGAACTTAAAAGAATAACTCATTTACCTAAAATTGTATTTATGGATACAGGTCTTGCTGCTTATTTAGCAGGATATACTAGTGCAAGAGAATTACAACTTGGTTCTAGTTCAGGTCATTATTTAGAAACATTTATTGTTAGTGAAATAATTAAAGCATATAATGCAAGAGGTATTACTCCTAACCTTTATTATTATCGTGATAAAGAGAAAAATGAAATAGATTTAATATTTTATAAGAATAATAAGTTATATCCTTTAGAGATAAAAAAGACTGCTATTCCTAAAAAAGAAATGATTAAGAATTTTAGTAAGTTAGAGAAAACTAAAAAAGAAATAGGAACTGGGGGAATAATTTGTTTTTATGATACTTTGACTAAGTTAGATGAAAATAATTATATTATACCTGTTTCTAATGTTATTAATTATAGTGAGCCTCAAGATTAAATTATTGAGGCTCATTAGGTTTAGTATTGACTTTGTTAATAATAATTATTTTTTTTAAAATTTAATCAAAGCGTTGGTAAAGTATACAATAAAGTATATATTAAATTGGAGTACATATAAAAATGATGAGATTGCGACACCATTGGTGACATAATTGTTATGGGTAAAGTAAAATGCAAGGGGGAATAACAGTTCTATTTATAGATGTTTAAGTATAAGATTATTATTTACTCTCTTATTTTCTTTTAGATAGTTTAATGATATAATTCATTTATAGCAAATAAGAAAGATAGGTTTGATAGTATGGTATTATTTTATAAGAAAAAAAGAAAAAATGTTTTATCATATTTAAATAAAATAGGAATTTATTGTGATCCTTTTATGCTTAAGCCTAGTTTTTTTGAAGCTACTAAAGGTAAAGATTTGTATGAACAAGTTAGTTTATTAGCTTTACTGCATAGAAAAGGAATTGATGAAAAACATTTTGATTTTTTATTAAACTTATATAAAAATGATTATGATAATTTTGAAAAACTTATGTCTTTGAAAGATGCAATTAATTTTTTTGATATAAGTGATGATTTTATGAATGTTTGTAATCAAAATAAAGAAGCAATGGATGTTTTAATAACTTTGAGTTGTGCTCAACATAAAAATTTATTAAATCCTAAGATATATGATGTTTATGGAAAAGAAGTAATTCTTGATAATTTGAATATAATTGATGGTAATTTTGAAAAGTTATTACCTTATATAGAAGTAATTAAATCAAATCCTAGTCGTTATCCTTTAATTTTAGAGATTTTTAAATTTAATTATGAAAATAATAGAAATGTACTTATGGAGAATCTTGATAAACTTGCTTCAGTACCACAAGCTGTAGATATAATTAAAAATTTTGAAAAATTTGGCCGTTTACAAAAAACGGCTATACTAGATAATTTAGATGATAAAGAAGTAATTGAATTTTGTCTTAATAATCCAAATATTAATTTTGAAAGCTTTCATTTTATTAGCAGTTTTAAAAAAAAGTATAGTAGTATTCATAAAGAAAGTGTTCCTGTTAAATTAATTAAAAAGTTAAATATAGCAAATTTAATTAATTTTGGTGATAATTTAAAGATTGAGACAGCTCTACCTTCTTTATTTATTGAAAATGAAGTGGATATGGAAAAACTAGAAAAAATTTTGATAGAAGCACGAGAAAAACATTATGAGTTTTCTGTTGAAGCTCGATTGATAGAAGAATTCATAAAAAGAATTAAAGACAAAGAAAATACTAAAGAAGATATTGTTGAAATTGTTAAGAAGTATTCACTTTTTTCAGATGTTAATTTTGATGAGGCTTATAGAAAAGCTTTGGAATGGATTCAAGAATTTGAAGCTTATGAATTAAATAAAAATTTATTGGATTTGTCTAAAAGTAAACCAAGTTATTACATACCATATAGTTATACTGATGAAAATGGTTTAGTGACTAAAAAGGATATTCCTATTTTTGTATTAGATACTCCTAACTTTCATGTGCTGTATCATAATATAGTAGAAAAAGATCCTACTATTACTCAAATAGCTGGACATTATTATGATTCTGCTGTTTCTTTTTCAAATTTTACTAAAGATTTAATAAATAATCCATCATTTTTTAATAATAGGCAAGATATTTATAATCCTAATATTTCTCTTTCATATGGTGAGAATTGTGTAAATACCTTTGGTGGTACACCAAGTATACTTTGTGGTTTTTCTCATATTGATGCGAAGAGACTTTTAAAGACCTTTTGTTCAGATGGTGGTACTTCTATGACTAAAAAAGTAAAATTAGAAGGGCCAACTTTTGAGTCTTGTGATGTTTTAGGCAAATCTAGTGTTTATCATGATTATTCCTTTTATTCTGAAGTGCTTGAAAAAAGATATTTAGATGGAAATAATATAAATATTGATTATATGATGTATATTATTGATGGTGATTATAGGGATTTTAAAGATCCCAAAATCCCACTTGAATTAACAAAAAAATGGGCGGCTTATTATAATGTTCCTATATTAATGGTAGATGGTCCTGCTTTAAAGAAAAAACATTTGGATAGATTTAATTATTTATTAAAATTATATGATAATTTAGATGTTGTTTCTTTTTCTATGATTAATGAAATATTTGAAGAAAGATATTATTTTAATCATTTCCGAGATAAAAATATAGCACATATTCTTAGTGTTTATGAAGTTACTGACCGGTTATTTGCTAATAAAGAACTTAATTATAATACAGCTCAAAATTTTGTTACATTAGTTGATAATCTTTCTTCTAATTATCAATGGTGTACAGGTGAAAATGCTCAAGAAGTAGAGGAAAGAAAACAAAAGATGCAACAATATTATAATAAGTGTAAAGAAGTTATTAAAAAGAACGAGTTAAGTATGAACGAAGATACATATAATAATGATAAGAGGTTATAAGTCTCTTATTTTCTTTTAGATATTTTAATGATATAATATAGACAATTAGAAAGAGGTGACGTTATGAAGTTATATAATACTCTTACAAGAAAAATAGAAGAATTTGTACCTATAGATAAGAATGAAGTTAAAATGTATACTTGTGGTCCTACTGTATATCACTATGCTCATATTGGTAATTTAAGGACTTATATAATGGAAGATGTGTTAGAGAAAACTTTAAATATGTTAGGTTATAAAGTTAAGCGTTGTATGAATATTACTGATGTGGGACATTTGTCAAGTGATTCTGATAGTGGTGAAGATAAAATGCTTAAAAGTGCTAGAAAAGAACATAAATCTGTATTAGATATCGCTAAGTTTTATACTGATGAGTTTAAAAAAGATACAGAGAAACTTAATATTAAGTGGCCTGGTATTGTTAGTCCTGCTACAGAAAATATAGATTCTTATATAAAGATGATAGAAAAATTACTTGATGAAGGTTATGCTTATAAAGCAGGGGGTAATGTTTATTTTGATACTTCTAAACTTAGTGATTACTATATTTTAACTAATCATAAAATTGATGATATGGTAGTGGGTGCACGTGAAGGTGTTGAGTTTGATAGTAATAAGAAAAATCAAGCTGACTTTGTTTTATGGTTTACTAAGTCTAAGTTTGATTCACAAGAGTTAAAATGGGATAGTCCTTTTGGTGTTGGTTATCCTGGTTGGCATATAGAGTGTTCCTCAATTGCTATTAAAAATTTAGGAGAATATCTTGATATTCACTGTGGTGGTGTTGATAATATCTTTCCACATCATACTAATGAAATCGCTCAGAGTGAAGCATATCTTGGTCATAAATGGTGTAATTATTGGGTACATGGAGAACATTTAAATGACAAAAGTGGTAAGATGAGTAAATCTAAAGGAGATATACTTACTGTTAGTACTTTAGAAGATGCTGGCTTTAATCCTTTAAGTTATCGTTATATGTGTTTAGAGTCTCATTATCGTAAACCTTTACTTTTTACTTATGAAGCTTTAGGACAAGCAGAAAATGCTTATAAGAAGCTTAAGAATAGAGTATCTTTACTTAAAGATGAAGGTGAACTTGATGAGGGAATAATTAATACTTATTTAGATAAATTTAAAGATGCTTTAAGTGACGATATGAATACAGCGATGGCTTTAACAGTACTTTATGAAGTGTTGAAACTTGATACTAGTGATAAGACTAAGAAACAGTTAGTTATGGAATTTGATAAAGTTTTAAGTTTAGATTTGTTAAAAGATGATATAATAGATATTGATGATGAGATAAAAAGTTTAATAGAAAAGAGAAATGAAGCCAAGAAAAATAAAGATTATGCTGAAGCTGATAGGATTCGTGATTATTTAGAAAGTATTGGTTTTAGATTAATAGATAGTAGAGAAGGTACTACTATTGAGAAAATATAGGAGGTTTTAAATGTTTTATTATATGTATTTTGGATATGGACTTGTTATAATTGCTTTTCTTATAACTCTTGTTGCAGATATTTATTTAAGAACAAGATATAGTAAATATAAGAAAGTTAAAGTTAAAAGTGGTATGACAGGAGCTGAAGTTGCTCGTGAAATATTAAAAAGTAATGGACTTGATAATGTTTATGTCGTAGAGACTAGAGGATATTTAACTGACCATTATGATCCAAGAGCTAAAGTTGTTAGACTTTCTACTGATATATACAATGGTGACTCTATTGCTAGTGTTAGTGTGGCTGCTCATGAATGTGGACATGCTGTTCAAGATAAGGAAGGTTATTTCTTTTTGAAATTTAGATCTTTCTTAGTACCTATTGTTAATTTTAGTTCTATGTTTGGTTATTTAGCTGTTTTAATTGGTCTTATCTTTGGAGCGATGAATCTTGCTTGGATTGGTATATTCTTGTTAGTGGCAATCCTTTTGTTTCAACTTATTACTTTACCTGTTGAGTTTAATGCTTCTAGGCGAGGAAAAATTTTTCTTAGTAAATTAAAAGTAGTTGAAGCAAGCGAGAAGTCTATGGCTAGTTCTATGTTAATGGCAGCTGCTATGACTTATGTCGCTTCTTTAATATCAACATTATTAGAATTATTAAGACTAGTTTTAGTTGTTATGGGTAATGATAGAGATTAGACTTTATAGTCTTTTTTCTTTAGGAGAGTGTTTATGGATATTAGATGTGTTAATTCTTTAGTACTTGCTTATTTAGGTGATGCAGTTTATGAAGAGTATATTAGAGATTTTTTAATTAAGAAAAAAATTAATAAAGTTAATGATTTGCAGAAGGAATCTATTAATTATGTTAGTGCGAAAAGACAAGCTTATTTTTTAGATAAAATGTTAGATAGTGACTTCTTTAATGAAGATGAGATTAGTGTTATTAAACGAGCTAGGAATGCTAAGAGTCATGCTAATCCTAAAGGATGTAGTGTGATAGAATATAAAAAAGCGACTGCAATAGAAGCACTAATTGGGTATTTGAAACTTAGTAATAGAATGGATAGAATATATGAAGTTATGAATTATATAGTGGAGGAATTATGTTAGTATATGGAAGAAATGTAGCCGAAAGAATATTTAGTGATGAAAAACTTTTAAAAAAAGTTAGAAAATTGAAAATTGAGGAGAAATATTACTTGAAAATTAAAAATTTGCTAGGGGAATTTCCAAAATCTAAGATAAAATTTGTTCAAAAATCGGAAATTGATAATTTGACTAAGGATAATCACCAAGGTATAATCATCGATATGGAGGACTACCAATATACTCCTTTAAATAAAATACTAGATAGAGGAGATGATAAAATCCTTATCTTAGATCATATTCTTGATCCTCATAACTTTGGTGCTATTATTAGGACAGCTGTTGCTGCCGGGTTTAATGCAATTATTATTCCTAATGATAGACAAGTACTTGTAAACTCTACTGTTGTTAAGACTAGTGTAGGTGCAGTATTTGATATTGATATAGTCTTGGTTACTAATCTTAATAATACTATTAAAACACTTAAAGATAATGGTTTTTGGATATATGGTACAGTTATGAATGGGGAAGACTATAGAGATGTAGATTATAATGGTAAGATATGTCTTATTATTGGTAATGAAGAGAAAGGTATGAGTAAACTTGTTAAAGAATCTTGTGACTTTCTAATTACTATTCCAATTAGTCCTAAAATAGATAGCTTAAATGCTTCTGTTGCAGCAGGGATATTGATATATGAGGTAGTCCGAAGTAGAAAGTAGGATTTATGCAGTATAATGATTATGAACTATTAGACTTAATTTACGATAATGATGAAGTGGCTTATGATATTATGCTTAAGAAATATAAGCCTATTATTTATAGTAAAGCTTTAGAGTATTATAATTATTTAAAAGCTAATCACTATGAAGGATTTACTCTTGATGACTTTTTACAAGAAGGTATCATTGCTTTTAACCATGCTATTAAGAAATTTGATTCTAATAAGGGAACTTTGTTTTATTCTTTTCTTTTAGTATGTTTAACGTCTAGTTTTAATTTTATGTATAGAAGTATTCTTACTCTTAAGAATAGACCTCTTTTAAAATATCAAGAGTTAGATTTTGAAGTTAGAGATTCTAGGGCAGTAGATCCATATGATTCTATAGATAATTTAGATATATATAATAAATTAGATGACTATTTAGATAATTTAAGTCAATTAGATTCTGCTATTATTACTTTGAGACTTAATAATTTTAAATATTTTGAAATAGAAGAACTTTTAGAAGTTAGTTCTTCTCATATTAGCAGAGTTATTAAAGCGATGAGGGAAAAAATTAAAATTAGTTGTTGACAAATATTACTTTTCTTTGTCTAATAGGAAATTTATATTGAAAAAGCGAAAAAATGTATTGACGAACGTATATTTTGTATAGTACACTTAAGTTACTAAAGGGAGGTTCGTCATATGGAAATATATATAGCATATAAATTTAGGTTATATCCAACAGATGACCAAAAGAGATTAATAAACAAAACTTTAGGATGTAAAAGATTTATATATAATTATTATCTTAATTATTTAAAAGATAATAATAGTATAAATAGATTTGATTTACATAAAGATTTACCTAAATTAAAAGAAGAAAATGAATTTTTAAAAGAAGTAGATTCAACTGTATTACGTTCTGCTGTAGATGATTTAAGTAAAGCTTTTAATGATTATTATGATAAAAGAAAAGGTTATCCTAAATTTAAAAGTAAATTTAGTAAACATTCTTATAGAACTAGTTGTGTAAGAGGTACATATAAAGAAAAAGAATATAGTAATATAGAAGTAGATTTACTAACTAGAAATATAAAATTACCAAAATTAGGTAAAGTCAAAATAAGAGGATATAGAAATAAAGATAAAATAGAAGGAAGGATATTAAATGCAACTATAACAAAAGAAATAACTAATAAATATTATGTTAGTGTTGTTGTAGTTGAAGATATTTTAGTAGATAAAGTAACCCATACTACTATAGTAGGAATAGACTTAGGTATAAAAGATTTAGTAGTAACAAGTGATGGTATTAAATATAGTAATCCGAAAGTAATAATGAAGTTTGAAAAGAGATTAAAAAGATTACAAAGAAAGTTATCAAGACAAGTTAAAGGTAGTAAGAACTATTTAAAAACAAAAGAAAAGATAGCAAGATTACATGCTAAAATTAAAAATTATAGAAAACATTATTTAAACAATATAGCTAATGAGATAGTGAATGACCATGATATTATAGTAACAGAAGATCTATTAGTAAAAGATATGTTTAAAGATAAGAAAAAAGCATTTAATAAAAGTCTATCAGATGCGTGTGTTAGTACATTTCTTTCTTTAATGGAGTGGAAATGTAAGATAAAAGGAAAGATATATTATAAAATAAATACCTATTATCCAAGTAGTCAAATATGTAGTCATTGTGGATATAAGAATAGTAAGTTAAAAGATTTAAGTATAAGAGAATATGATTGTCCAGTATGTGGATCACATAATGATAGAGATATAAATGCGAGTTTAAACATACTGTTTGAAGGATTAAAGTTATACTATAATTTAGTTAGTTTAGTATAGATAATGTTTTAGATGAAATAATAATTAAATAACAAAATCAGACTAATACGGTAGCGACTATCGGAATTTAAGCCTATGGAGAATAAGGGGTACCTTATCTAAGAAGTAGGAATCCTTGGAGGTAACGACAAGGTAAAAACAAACTTGTTTGTTTTATTTGTTCATATTATCTTTCTAATCTTTGGTAGAGGGAGTGATGTTATGAGAGGTTCTTTAGATATATTTAATTGTTGTATATAAGAATGGCTTTTTTGGTAAGTCATTTTTTTGTAAATAAATTTGGATAGGAGTGATATTTTGATAACTATTAATGATTTACTTGATAAAGTAAGAGAAAATAATATAGGAGGAGAGGAAGTTATTAGAAAAGCTTATCTGTTAGCTTCTAAGCTTCATGAAGGACAGTTTAGACAGAGTGGGGAGCCTTATATAACTCATCCTTTATATGTTGCCTATATTCTTGCTTCTACTTATAATGATACAGAAACAATTGTATCAGGTCTTTTACATGATACTGTTGAAGATACTGATATTACTTTAGGAGAAATAGAGTCTATATTTGGAAGTAGTGTAGCAGGACTTGTTGATGGTGTTAGTAAATTAAAGGGAATGAATTTCTCTAGTAAGAGTGAAAAAGTAGAAGCGAATACTGCTAAGATATTAAGAGCGATTAATGATGATATTAGAGATATTCATATTAAGTGTGCAGATAGACTTCATAATATGATGACAATTGGTTTTAAGAGTGAATTTAAGCAAAAGGAGAATGCACTTGAGACAATAGATTTATATGTTCCTTTAGCATATCGTATTGGTATGTATGAGATAAAGAAAAGATTAGAAGATTTATCTTTTAAGGTTTTAAATCCTTTAGAATATGATGATGTAAGTAGACAAATAGATGAATATAAAGATATTAATAAAAATACTTTGGATGAAGTTATTAAAAAAGTAGATAAAGTTTTAAGAGATAATGATATTAAAGGAAAAGTAACATTACGAGTTAAAGAAGTTTATAGTACTTATAAAAAGTTAAATAAACTTAATAGAAAGTTTAATAATAGTGATACAAGTATTGTAACTCTTGATGCAGTACATGATTTATTTGCTGTTAAAATAATTACTGATGATTATTTAGATTGTTATAAAGCTGTGGCTGTTATAAATAAAGAATATATTCCTGCTAAATCAATAATTAAAGATTTTATTGCAGTACCTAAAACTAATTTATATCAGTCTCTACATACTGTTTTTTCTGTTAATAATTGTTTAGTACAAGCGCAGATTAGGACTAATTTTATGGATATGATAGATACTTATGGACTTCCTTATTATATTTATTCAAAGAATAAGCCATTTAGTGAAGTACAAGATGAGATAAGAGAGAATTTACAGTTTTGTAAAGATCTTAACTTTCTTAGTGAATATTTTGAAAGAAATGATTTATATGTAGAGAAAGTTAAAAAAGAGTTATTTGCTAATGAACATGTCTATGTTAGGACTAAAAATAATAGAACTATTGAATTACCTTCAGGTTCTACTCCTATAGATTTAGCATTTTTAGAAGGCGACAGTACTGGTTATAATCTTAGTAGAGCGATTGTTAATGGAATAGAAGTACCACTTGATTATGAATTAAAAAATAATGATAGAGTTTCTTTTGTAATGGGAGGAGGGCCTGAAGATTATTGGTTAGATTCTGTTAAGACAACTAGAGCGAAAGAGAAGATTCTTGAATATAAACGTACTTGTAATTACTCTTAAAATGCTTTAAAATATATAGTATAAAGAATAGAAAGCAGTGATGCCTATGGGAGAGATAATTAGATTTCCTTTTGAAGAGACATTAGATGAGTATACTAAAACTTATCATAATAATGATGAATATACACGTCTTTTTTATGTAATGGATTCTACAATGAAATATATTCATGGTAAAGGATATTATGTTATTAATTTTAATCCTAAAAATATAGTAGTTGGTGTTACTAATAATAATGAAGATTATGTTAATTTTAAAAGTATTGATGTAATGGATGATGATATTACTAATAAAATAAATAATAATATATATAACTTAGCTTTCTTAGAGATAGGTATTTTGTCAGAAACTTTGGAACATTTAAAGCCAGAGTTTTTGAAAGAAAACTATTCACAATTTAAAATATTTATACCTGAGAACTTAGTTAATTATTATCAAATGATAGTAGTTAATGGAGGATATACTTATTTATGTGATTATATAGAGATTAAAAATAAACAAGAGATTACTAAACTTAATAAGGCTCTTCTAGAAGAAGGCGGTTCTAGTAAGGGAAGAAGTTATGTTAAGAGTACAGGACATTATGGTAATGATGATGATAATATTGTTCCAATGCCATTACCTGGAAAGAAAGATAATGATATAGCAGCTTTTGTTACTAATTATGCTTTAGCTTTTGTTGTAATTGCTAGTAGCCTTTTAATACCTTTAATTGCATTCTTATTAGGACAAAGATAATAGTATAGATTAGAAAATGGTCTATACTTTTATTATTTTCTTTTTATAGAAAATTTGTTTGACTAATTGCTATACTTATGGTATATTTTGGTAGTAGAAAAATTAGTTGTTTTGTATTATAATAAATAGCGTTTTAAGGAAGTGGTTGATATGGATAAAATAATAGTTAAAGGTGCTAGAGAAAACAATTTAAAGAATGTTTCAATAGAATTACCTAAGAATAAATTAATTGTAATGACTGGTGTTAGTGGTAGTGGTAAATCTTCTCTTGCTTTTGATACGATTTATGCAGAAGGGCAAAGAAGATATGTAGAGAGTCTTTCTGCTTATGCTAGACAGTTTTTAGGAGGGACTGAAAAGCCTGATGTAGATTCTATAGAAGGTCTTAGTCCTGCGATTAGTATAGATCAAAAGACTACTAGTAAGAATCCTCGTAGTACTGTTGGTACTGTAACAGAAATATATGATTACTTACGTCTTTTATTTGCAAGAGTTGGTGTTCCATATTGTCCTAATCATAATATTCCTATTACTAGTCAAAGTATTGAAGAGATGACTAATAAAATATTAGAACATGAAGAGGGTACTAGACTTGTTATAATGGCTCCTGTTGTTCATGGAGAGAAAGGTACTCATAAAGATTTACTTGATGACTTAAGAAAACAAGGTTTTGTTAGAGTTAGAGTAAATGGAGAGATGCATGATTTAACAGAAGAGATTACTTTAGAGAAAAATAAGAAATCTAATATTGAAGTAATTGTAGATAGAATTGTCTTAAAAGATGGTATCAGAAGTAGGCTTTTTGAATCTTTAGAAGTTGCTACTAAACTTAGTAATGGTAAAGTAGTTGTTGATTTTTTAGGTAGTGGAGAAGTTGTTTACTCAGAGGACTTTGCTTGTCCTTATTGTGATTTTTCTTTACCTGAACTTGAACCTCGTCTATTTAGTTTTAATGCACCTTATGGAGCATGTCATGAGTGTAAGGGACTTGGTATTAAATTAAAAATAGATCCTGATTTAGTTATTCCAGATAAGAATAAATCTTTAAAAGATGGAGCGATTGTTACTCTTGGGGATGATATTGATAATATCTATTTTAAGAAATTAGAATGTTTGTGTAAGCATTATAAAATAAGTCTTACTAAACCTTTTAAGAAATTAACGGAAAGAGAGAAAGACTTAATTCTTTATGGAAGTGATGAATTAATTAATTTTCATTTTGCTTCTAAAAGTGGTAATGTTACTAACCAAACTGATTATTATGAAGGAATAATCAATAATCTTGAGCGCCGTTATATGGAAACATCTAGTAGTTGGATTAGAGAATGGTTAGAGAAGTTTATGATAGAACAGACTTGTGAAGTGTGTAATGGGGCAAGACTTGCAGATGAAGTTTTATCTGTTAAGGTAGGGGATAAAAATATTTATGAAGTAACCCTAATGAGTATTAAAGAACTTATTACTTTCTTTGATAATCTTAAATTAAGTGAAGAGAAGATGCAAATTGCAGACCTTATACTAAAAGAAATTAAATCACGTTTATCTTTCTTAAAAAATGTTGGTCTTGAATATTTAACTCTTGCAAGAAGTGCGGGGACTTTATCAGGAGGGGAGGCACAACGTATTAGACTTGCTACTCAGATTGGTTCTCGTTTAACTGGTGTTTTATATGTACTAGATGAACCTAGTATAGGACTTCATCAAAGAGATAATGATAGACTTATTAATTCATTACTAGAGATGAGAGATTTAGGTAATACTTTGATAGTTGTAGAACATGATACTGATACTATGCTTGCTGCTGACTATTTAGTTGATGTAGGTCCTGAAGCAGGAGATAGAGGTGGAAAAATAGTTGCAGCAGGTACACCTAGTGAAGTTATGGCAAATGATAATAGTGTTACAGGACGTTATTTAAGTGGAAAAGAGTGTATTGAGGTTCCAAAAACTAGAAGAAAAGGTATTGGCAAATACATAACTATTAAAGGAGCAGAAGAAAATAATTTAAAAAATATAGATGTCAAAATTCCTCTTGGAACGTTTACTTGTGTTACTGGTGTTAGTGGTAGTGGTAAGAGTAGTTTGATTAATGAGATACTTGTAAAAGCTGCATCTAATACTTTATATAAATCCAAAACTAAGCCTGGTAAACATAAGAAGATACTTGGCCTTGATAATATTGATAAGCTTGTTGATATATCACAATCACCTATTGGTAGAACTCCTAGAAGTAATCCTGCTACTTATACAGGAGTATTTGATGATATTAGAGAGTTATTTACTAATACTAAAGAAGCGAAGATGTATGGCTTTGAGAAGAATAGATTTTCTTTCAATGTAAAAGGTGGACGTTGTGAAGCTTGTAGGGGTGATGGAGTTAAGAAAATAGAGATGCATTTCTTACCTGATGTTTATGTTCCTTGTGAAGTTTGTCATGGCACTAGGTATAATAGAGAAACTTTAAACATTTACTATAAAGAGAAGAATATTGCAGATGTTTTAGATATGCGAGTTAGTGAAGCATTAGAGTTCTTTAGTAATGTTCCTAAGATTAAGAATAAACTTCAAGTATTAGAAGATGTAGGACTTGGTTATATTAAATTAGGTCAAAGTGCTCCAACACTTTCTGGAGGAGAAGCTGAACGTGTTAAACTTGCTAAAGAGTTACAAAAGAAAGCGACTGGTAAGACTTTGTTTGTTTTAGATGAACCAACGACAGGACTACATTCTGCTGACATTAAAAAGTTACTTGCAATTTTACAAAAAATAGTCGATAATAAAGATACAGTACTTGTTATAGAACATAACTTAGATGTTATTAAATGTGCTGATTACATCATAGATTTAGGTCCTGAAGGAGGAGATGGTGGTGGTAGTATAGTTACTACTGGTACTCCTGAAGAAGTAAGTAAAGTTAAAGAGTCTTATACGGGACAATTCTTAAAGAAGATGTTATAAGTTATAGGAGGGGACTATGAGAATAATTGTAAAGACAAAAGAAAAAATCAGATTAAATAGATTTTTAGAATGGCTTTTGTATTTTGCTAGTTATTCAGTAGTCTTCTTTTTAGTTTCTAAAGTTTTTAAATCTTTTTATATAAATCCTGTTCATCCTGTGCTTTTTTCTATACTTGCATCATTTATAATTTATATTTTAAATCAAACAGTTAAACCGTTGCTTGTTAGATTAACAATACCAGTAACAGGTTTAACCTTAGGTCTTTTTTATCCATTTATAAATTTATTTATTTTAAAACTAACCGATTGGATTTTAGGCAAATACTTTAATCTTTTAGATTTTTGGGTTGCTCTTGCTATTTCAATATTAATTTCTCTAGCGAATGTTTTAATAGAAGAATTTGTTATTAAACCTATTATAAGAAAGGTTAAACATTATGGATAGAGTGTTTTTAGATTTAGGATTTATAAAAATATATTATTATTCTATCTTTATTCTTTTAGGGGTAATACTAGGTGGAGTTTGTGTCTTTTTAGAGCTTAGAAAAGAAAAAATTAATAAAGATGAACTCTTTGATATGTTTTTCTATACAATTCTCTTTGCTTTTTTAGGAGCGAGACTTTATTATGTTTTATTTAATTTATCATATTACTTGTCTAATCCTATAGAAATACTTTATATATGGCATGGAGGACTTGCTATTCATGGGGGAATACTTGGAGGACTTTTATATCTTTGGTATTATAGTAAGAAGCATAAATTAAATCTTTTAAAACTTTTAGATATACTAGTAGTAGGTCTTATTATTGGACAAGCGATAGGTAGATGGGGTAATTTCTTTAATAGTGAAGCTTATGGATATGTTACATCTTATGGCTATTTAAAGAGTTTATATATACCGGAATTTATTATTAGAGGTATGTATATTAATGGAGATTACTATATGCCAACATTTTTCCTTGAATCAGTTTGGAATGTAATTGGCTTTATAATTCTTTTATTAATTAGAAAGTTTTATAAGAATCTTAAAACAGGACAACTTATGGGATTTTATATGATGTGGTATTCTTTTATTAGATTTATAATAGAAGGTATGAGACTTGATAGTTTAATGTTAGGTCCTATTAGGGTGGCTCAACTTGTATCTGTAGTATTGTTTATAGTAGGAGTTTACTTTGTTTTTGTGCGAAGAAAAAATGGATTGTATAGAGAGGATGTGCTTTATGAATAATAAATATAAAGTTGTTATTATAGGTTGTGGTGTTGCAGGAATGACTGCAGCATTATATTTGAATAGAGCAGGTATTGATTGTATTATTTTAGAAAAATCTATGCCTGGAGGACAGATTGTAGATAATGGTAATATTATGAATTTTCCGTCATATGAGTCTATTAGTGGAAGTGATTTAGCTTTAAAGATGTTAAAACAGATTACTGATTTGGGTGTTCCTGTTAAATATGAAGAAGTTAAAGAGATAAAAGTAGATAAAGAGAAAAAGGTTATTACTAGTAAAGATGAATACTTATGTGATTATGTTATAATTGCTACTGGTCGTAAACCTAAGTTGTTAGGTATTAAAGGTGAAGATGAACTTAGGACTAAGGGAATAAGTTATTGTGCTGTTTGTGATGGGGCTTTATATAAGAATAAAGATGTTGTAGTAGTGGGGGCAAGTGACGCTGCTTTTGAAGGGGCAATATATTTAAGTAAGTTAGCTTTGTCTGTTACTGTTTTATATCGTAATGAATTTAGAGCGAAAGCTTATTTACAAGATATGATTAAGAAAATAGATAATATTTCTTTTGTAAAAGGAGAAGTAGAAAGCTTTAGTAAAGATGATAGAATTACTATTAAGACAAAGAATGGTAATGATATAATTACTGATGGAGTATTCATATATATTGGACAGATTCCTAATGCTAACTTTTTAGAACCTTTAAATATTTTAGATGATAGAGGCTATATTAAGACAGATGATAATTTAATGACTTCTATAGATGGAATTTATGCAGTAGGTGATGCCTTAAATAAGTATGATTACCAAATAGTTATAGCAATGGGTGAAGCGGCTAGGGTTGCTTTAGAGATTTCAAGGAGATGAGTAGTAAATGAATAATAAAAAGATCGTAGTTTTTGGAGGAGGAACAGGTCTTTCTTATTTACTTAAAGGACTTAAAGACTTTCCTTTAGATATAACAGCAGTTATAACTGTTTCAGATGATGGGAGAAGTACTGGTAAATTAAGAGAAGAGTTTCATGCCCCTGCTGTTGGGGATATCAGAAAAGTACTTAGTAGTTTATCATCTGCTAGTGATAATATTAAGAATATGTTAGAGTATCGTTTTAATACTACAAGTGATTTAGACGGACATGCTTTAGGTAATTTAATACTTATATCTCTTTTAAATATTACAGGTAGTTTAAAAGAATCTATTAATGAACTTTGTACTCTTTTAGATATTAAAAATAAAGTGTTACCACTAACAGAAGATGCTAATGTAACACTTATGGCAGAGATGACTGATGGTAGTGTTATAGAAGGAGAAGCTTCTATTACTAAGAGTGATAAAAAAGTAAAGAGACTTTTTTATAAAGAACAACCTGAAGTATTAGATGAAGTAAAGGTTGCTATTAAAGAAGCAGACTTAATCATTTTTAGTATGGGAAGTCTTTATACTAGTATATTTCCTCATATTATTAGCGATGATATAAGAGAAGCTTTAGATGAAGTTAAGACTCCTATTATGTATCTATGTAATATAGTAACACAACCAGGAGAGACAGATGACTTTACTGTAAGTGATCATGTTAACCTTATAAATAATTATCTAGGTAAACATAAGCTTGATGTAGTTATAGCATCAAACTCTAAAATTAGTGAAGCGATGGCTTTGAAGTATGCTAATGAAGAGCAGAAAGATCCTGTTAAGATAGATTATCCTGTATTATCTAAATTAGATACAGAATTTATTGAAGCGGACCTTTTAACTATTGATAATAATACGCTTAAACATCATAGCAGGAAACTTAGTGCTTTAATATTCTCATACTTGATGAAATAGGGGTGATGTTTATGTCTTTTACAGGTACTGTTAAAAATGAAATAACAACATTAAAATTAACTGAAACTGCTAAAATAGCTTTAATTTCAGGTTTTTTTCGTAATAATTATCAAATAATAAAAGATTCTATTGCAATTAGTAGTGAAAATGAAAGGGTTATAAATTACTTAAAAGATTTACTTGATAGTTATGAAGAGATATCTTATGAAGAGGAATTATTAGATAATAATAATTTTAGTAAAAATAAGCTTAAAGCTTTAGTTATTACTAAAGGAGATACTTTTATTAGAAAAAATTTTTGTGTTGATAATGAAGTTGTTCCTAGTTATTTAGTAGAGTTAGATGATGAGGTTAGAGGATATTTAAGAGGTGTTTTTTTAAGTAGTGGGAGTATTAATGATCCAAAGACTAGTAGATATCATTTAGAGTTTTTAATAGAGAAAAGTGTGGAAGCAGTTTTTGTTCAGAAACTTCTTAATAATTATTCACTAAATGTTAAACTATTAAGTCGCGATAAAGGATTTATGTTATATATTAAAGAAGCTGATAAGATAAGTGATTTTTTGAAGATAATTGGTTGTAGTAAAGCAGTGCTATATTACGAAGAGATAAGGGTTTATAGAGATGCTAAAAATAAAACTAATCGTCTTAATAACTGTGAACAAGCTAATATGGATAGAGTTTTAGAGACAGCGATGGAACAATTAAACTATATAAAAGTACTTGAAGATAATATGGGAGTTGAGTTACTTGATGATAAGACTAAAGAGGCTTTAGAGTTTCGTAAGAAATATCAAGAAGCTTCGCTTAAGGAACTTAGTGAGATTATTAGTTTAGAAACTGGTAAGAAGATTACTAAGTCAGGACTTAATCATAGATTTAGAAAGATTAAAGAGTTAGCACTTAAATTTTTAAATAATTAAATCTAATGTAAAAAAAATTATTTAACCATTTTAGATGAGTTTCTTTTATATATTTCTGTGGCATCTTCTTGTTTTAAATTGTTGTTGTGTAGAAGCATTGCCATTCTATTTTCTAATTTTTCCAATCTAATCACCAGTTTTATTGTAAGTATGAATAGTTATACTTAAACATAATCGGACTTTATGTGCTAAAAAGTAAAAAAAGTTGTAATTTTGAAAATTTAAATATTTTTATATATAGATATTTTATTTTCCTCTAGGGAATTTTTAAATTTGCTTATAAAAATACTTTGAATTTTGAAAAATCGTAATTTTTCAAAGTTTTTCTTTTCTGTTATAGTGTCTTTAGAAAGAGATATTATGAGAAAGGAGGGACTTTTATATTTAGTGAATATGTTAAACCTATGGAAGTAATTGTTGATAGAATAGAGAATAATTTAGTAGTGGTTGAACTAGATAAAGGAAAAGTTATGACATATAAAATAGATAAACTTCCTACTGTTAAAGAAGGGGATGTTCTAGAAATTAATAGTGATACTAAAGAAGTTTTTGTTAATAAAAAGAAAACGAAAGAACGTAAGAAGAAAATAAAAAAACTAATGGATAAAGTCTTTACTGATTAAAGAACCTTATCTATTAGTCCATACTCTTTAGCTTCCTTAGCTTCTAAGAAATAATCTCTTTCTGTATCTTGTTCTATTTTTTCTAATTTTTGTTTAGTGTTTAAAGCTAGAATCTTATTTAGCTTTTTTTTAGTTTTAATGATATGCTCTGCTGCTATCTTAATCTCTGTCGCTTGACCTTCTGCTCCTCCTAATGGTTGATGTATCATTATTTCACTATTAGGTAGAGCATATCTTTTTCCTTTTGAACCACTAGATAGGAGAAAAGCTGCCATAGATGCAGATAGTCCCATACAAATAGTAGAGACATCACTCTTAATTAAATTCATCGTATCATAGATAGCGAATCCTGCAGTTACAGAGCCACCTGGGGAATTAATATAAAGAGATATGTCTTCATGATTTAGAGAATCTAGGTAGAGTAGTTCTGCAACTATTGTATTAGCAGATTCATCATTAATAGTACCACTTAATATAATTATTCTATTCTTTAACAACTTAGAAAAGATATCATAACTTCTTTCACCATTTATTTCTTTATCTACAATCATTGGTATTAGATTCATATTATCACCTAATTCTACTATATCCAAATAAACTTTAAATTATACCTTACAAGATGTGGCAAAATTATTAGACTTTGCATGGTAAGTTTGATATAATCATATATAGAATTAAGAGGGTGTTAAGATGATTGAAGAAGTTAAAGTAACAATTAATGGTAAAGAAGAGATAGTACCTCGTGGTACAACCTTATTACAACTAAGTAAAGAATATCAGAAAGATTATCGTTTTCCTATTATTCTTGCAAGTGTTAATAATATATATAAAGAACTTAGTTATGTAGTTAATGAAAGCAGTGGTATAACTTTTTTCGATTTGAATTCTAAGATAGGTAATAGAGCTCATATTGCTGGTTTAACCTTTCTTTTAGTAGTTGCTGTTAAAGAGATATTTGGACTAGATGCTAATATTAAAGTAATGCACTCTTTAGATAAGGGAATCTATATTAAAACAACTTTTCCTCTTACTGAGACAATACTTAAATCAATTGCTAGAAAGATGTTAAAACTAGTTGAGATGGATTTATCTATTACTAAAGTTAGTGTTGATAGAATATCTGCTATACATTACTTTGAGAGTATTAATGATTTAGCAAAAGCTAAAATTATGAAGTATAATACTAATACTTCTATTACTCTTTATAGACTTTCTAATTACTATAATTACTTCTATGGACAAATGCCTCCTTCTACAGCTAGCTTAAAAGAGTTTAAACTAACTTATGTCGATGATAATGGCTTTGTATTACAGTTTCCTACAGAGTATTCTCATAATCAAATTAAAGCTTATACTCATCATCCTAATATGTTTAAAGTCTTTAAAGAATGTAGAGATTGGACTAAATTAATGAAAATAGAAACTATTGCTGATTTAAATGAAGTTGTTAGTCGTGGTAAGATTGCAGATTTAATTAGAATAGATGAAACTTTACAGAGTAATAGGCTCTTAAATGTGGCTAGAAAGATAGTTGATAATAAAAAAGATAAGAAAATAATATTACTTGCAGGTCCATCTTCTAGTGGTAAGACGACAACTACAACTAAACTTTGTATGTATTTAAAGAGCTTTGGACTTAATCCTAAGATGATTAGTATGGATGATTACTTTGTGGATAGAGATAAGACACCAGTTAATGAAAAAGGTGAGAAAGATTATGAGTGTTTTGAGGCTGTTGATAATAAGTTATTAACTAAACAAATTAATGAATTATTAGAGGGTAAAGAGGTAATGGCTCCTATCTATAACTTTAAAGAAGGAGTTAAAGAGTTTGTTAAAGAGTTAAAATTAGATAAAGATGATATTTTATTAATAGAAGGAATACATGCCTTAAATTCTAAAGTGTTAAAAGAGATACCTGCTAAGAATAAATTTAAAATATATTTATCTGCTTTAACAGAACTTAATATAGATTACCATAATCGTTTTCCTACTACAGATAATAGACTTTTAAGAAGAATAATTAGGGATAATAGGACTAGAGGTTATAATGTAGTAGATACGTTAAAAGTTTGGAATAATGTTAGGGGTGGAGAAGAAAAGTATATATTCCCTTATCAAGATGAAGCGGATGTTACTATTAATACTGCTTTAATATATGAGTTAGGTGTATTAAAAACTTATGTTGAACCTTTACTTTATTCAGTAGATGAAGATTCAGCTTATTATGAAGAGGCAAAGAGACTTTTAAATATCTTAAGATTAATTCTTCCTATTCCAAGTGAGAGTATTCCAGATGATTCTATACTTAGAGAATTTATTGGTGGTAGTTGTTACCATGATTAAGACTTTTAGAGTCTTTTTCTTTTTGCTAAAAGGTGTTATTATTGAAGTAGAATAGGTTGATATTATAGATAATAGTGAATGGCAGAACAAGATATGAGGATTATACATAGTAATAAGAAACAGAGTTTACTTGTGAAAGTGTTTTCTAGATTTGGAGAAAAAAGCTTATGGGAGAATGCTTTTTATCATTAACGAAAGAAGGTAATGATTATGAATATATATGAAAAATCTAGGTGGATTTTAATTATAAATATAGTTGTTATATGGTATGTATTATTTGTTTTTGGTCCTTCTGCTATGCTTATTGTTGAATTTAGCTCTTATGCTCTTCTGTTAGCAGGTACTTTATATCTTGTTAATGATAATATTTTTTCATATGTTGAAAAATATAAAAAAATAGCTTTTGTTTTTACTGGTGTACTTATATTATTACATTTTTTTGCAAATATGGATAATATTCGAGATCTTCAATTGTATTCGTTTGTTTATGCTTTTCTTAGGTCTATGTTAATTTTTTTAGCTATTTTAGAAGCTGTTTTTGTAATAGAAGGAATAGTAGTAAAGAAAAAGGCAAATAAAGGTTTAGATAAATAGTTATAAAACGTATTGGGGTTTATTGACATAATATTAATAATAATATATAATATGTTTCAAATGTGAAGTGGTATTGTTGTTTTTGTGGCTATAATTGTAGTGCTTTTCAGTAAATGTAGAAAAATTTAATAATAATTATTGTATTTTTATTTTATTTATAATGCCATTTTTCTGATAGGGTGGGTTTATGAAGTGTTTGAGTATAATAGTTCCTGTTTATAATAGTGGAACTTATCTAGAAGATTGTTTAAATAGTTTAGTGTTACAAGATGTTTTGGATTTTGAAGTAATTATTGTAGATGATAATTCTAGTGATAATAGTTTAGATATAATTAAAAAATATTGTGAGTTGTTACCTGATATTTTTAAATATATTCATTTAGATGAAAATAAAGGTGTTTCTGTTGCTAGAAATATTGGCCTTAAATATGCTAGTGGTGAATATATTGGTTTTGTAGATAGTGATGATTTTGTTCATAGAAATATGTATGGAGATATGTTGACTTTAATAGGTAAGTGTAAAGGTTTAAAAGTTGTATCTACTGGAGTTCAAAGAGTTTTGGAAAAAGATAGTAGTAAATGTTTTATTGAGAGTGACTGTGATAATATTTCACCTGTAATTATTGACGTTTCTAAAAATCCAGGCTTTTTATGTTATGAGTCACCAGCTTGTTGTAATAAAATATATCGAAGAGATTTATTAAATGAAGAACCTTTTATTCCTGCTGTTAAATGGGAAGATATAGCTTTTGTTTATCCTACTATTTTAAAAGCCTCTGTAATTGGTTTTATTCCATCTAACTATTATTTCTATAGAAGTAATAGTAAAGGAATTATGGCTTCTTGTTTAAGTGTTAATCAAGATATATTTGATATTTTTAAAGTATGTGATGATATTACTATACAAACAATTAATGATGGTACTTATTATTCATCTAAAGAAGAGATTAGGAAAATACAAATTATTTCTTGTTTAGATAGACTTAGAGAAATATATAGTTGGAATATTAGTAATGATAAAAAAATGGAGATTTTAAATGAGTTTAATAAACTTATTATTAGTAAGTATGGTACCTATACTATAAGTGAAGATAGTGAGGAATTTAGTTTTATTAAAGAACTTGATAATTCTATGGAAGTTGTAAATATAGATGATGTTAAGAAGAAAGTGTTGTCTAATATACGAAATACTTAGATTATTGATTAACTGTGATGTTTAGAGATATGAATGAAGTGAAATTACTAAATACAGAAAATGCTTTAGAAGATAACGTTTATAATTATGCTTTATCTCTTGTTGGTAGTGAAGATAGAGTTTTTAACTACTCTGATAAAGTTAAAGTTCATACTAAATAAAAAGGATAAATGCGACATAATAGTTGCATTTTTATAATGGGAAAATTTTAGAAAATATATTGACAAGTAGTTGCATATAATGTTATAGTATGTTTGCTAATTTAAATTTAGTTTTGCCATGGGCAAAATTTTATTTAAAAGTAAATATGATACACCTGGATATGTGTAAAGAAAGGAGTTAATGATTACAATGCCTACAGTAAATCAATTAGTTCGTAAAGGTAGAGGAAGTAAAACTCGTAAGAGTAAAGCTCCAGTACTTTTAGTAGGAGTTAATACAATTAGAAGAAAACAAACAAATAATCCATCTCCTCAAAAACGTGGAGTATGTACGCGTGTTGGTACTAAGACACCTAAGAAACCAAACTCAGCTTTACGTAAGTATGCTCGTGTTCGTTTAAGTAATGGTAAGGAAGTAGATACATACATTCCTGGTATTGGACACAACTTACAAGAGCATAGTGTTGTATTAGTTCGTGGTGGACGTGTTAAGGACTTAATCGGAGTTCGTTATCATATTATTCGTGGCGCACTAGATACAGCAGGAGTTAAAGATAGAAAACAAGGCCGTAGTAAATATGGAGCTAAAAGACCTAAGAATTAATATGTAAAAGAAATCGGAAGGAGGATAAATTATGCGTAAAAGACGTGCTGTTAAAAGAGATATTTTACCAGATCCTATATATAAGTCTAAGACTGTTGCTAAATTAATTAATACAGTTATGCTTGATGGTAAAAAAGGTGTTGCTCAAACTATAGTTTATGATGCTTTTAATATCGTTAAAGAAAAGACTGGTAAAGATTCATTAGAGACTTTTAATCAAGCGATGGAAAATATTAAACCTCTTTTAGAAGTTAAATCTAGAAGAGTTGGTGGTGCTAATTATCAAGTTCCTCAAGAAGTTACTCCAGCTAGAGCTGAAGCTTTAGCATTACGTTGGTTAGTTGGTTTTTCTAGAAAACGTGGAGGACGTGGAATGGCTGATAATTTAGCTAATGAAATTATAGATGCATCTAATGGAACAGGTGCTGCTGTTAAAAAACGTGAAGATACCCACAGAATGGCAGAAGCTAATAAGGCTTATGCACATTATCGTTGGTAGGAAGGAGAAATTATGGCAAGAGATACGTCTTTAGAGAAGACAAGAAACTTTGGAATTATGGCTCACATCGATGCTGGTAAGACTACAACTACTGAACGTATTTTGTTCCATGGTGGTAATATCCATAAAATTGGAGAAACTCATGATGGTGCTAGTCAAATGGATTGGATGGAACAAGAAAAAGAGCGTGGTATTACAATAACAAGTGCTGCTACTACAGTACACTGGAAAAATCATCGTTTTAATATAATCGATACTCCAGGACACGTAGACTTTACTATCGAAGTTAGCCGTAGTTTAAGAGTTTTAGATGGTTCTGTAGCTTTGCTTGATGCTCAAGCTGGTGTTGAACCTCAAATGGAAACAGTTTGGAGACAAGCTGATGAATTTATGGTACCTAGAATTATTTTTGCTAATAAAATGGGTAAAATGGGTGCTGACTTTAATTATAGTCTTAAATCAATAAAAGATCGTTTAGGAGTTAATGCTAAACCTATTGAATGGCCAATTGGGGCTGAAGATGATTTCCGTGGAGTTATTGATTTAGTTACTATGAAAGCAATTGAGTTTGATGGTAAGCCTGAAGAGGATGCTAAGGAAATAGATATTCCTGCTGACTTAAAAGACTTAGTAGAAGAGAAACATGCTGACTTAATTGAAGCGACCGCTGAATTTGATGATGAAATGATGGAAACATACTTAGAAGGTGGAGAAGTAACTGTTGAAATGATTAAACGTGCTATTCGTAAGGGATGCCTTGCAACTAAGTTCTTCCCAGTTATGTGTGGAGATGCTTTAGGTAATAAGGGTATTAAACCTTTAATGGATGCAGTTATTGATTATTTACCTAGTCCACTTGATGTAGAATCAATTAAAGGACATAACTTAAAAGGAGAAGAAGAAAAACGTCATCCAAGTGATAATGAACCATTTAGTGCTTTAGCATTTAAAGTTATGACTGACCCTTTTGTTGGACGTTTAACATTCTTTAGAGTTTATTCAGGACATTTAGCTAGTGGTAGTTATGTACTTAACTCTACTAAAGATGTTAAAGAAAGAATTGGTCGTATATTACAAATGCATGCTAATACTCGTAAAGAAATTAGTGATGTATATACTGGTGATATAGCGGCTGCTGTTGGACTTAAGAATACTACTACTGGTGATACATTATGTGATGAGAAGAAACCTATTATCTTAGAGAAACTTATTGTTCCTGAGCCAGTTATTCAACTTGCTGTTGAACCTAAGAGTAAGGCAGATCAAGATAAGATGGCACTTGCATTACAAAAACTTGCTGAAGAAGATCCAACATTTAAAGTTCATACTGATCATGAAACAGGTCAAACTGTTATCGCTGGTATGGGTGAGTTACATCTTGATGTATTAGTTGATCGTATGAAACGTGAATTCCACGTTGAAGCTAATGTTGGTGCACCACAAGTTGCTTATCGTGAAACTATTAAGCAAACAGCTGAATGTGAAGGTAAATACATTAAGCAATCTGGTGGTCGTGGACAATATGGACACGTTTGGATTAAATTTGAACCAAATCCTGATAAAGGTTATGAATTTGTTGATCAAATCGTAGGTGGTGTTGTTCCTCGTGAATATATTCCTGTTGTAGATAAGGGATTACAAGAAGCAATGCAAACTGGTATTTTAGCAGGATATCCTATGATTGATGTTAAAGCAACATTATTCGATGGTTCATATCATGATGTTGACTCTAGTGAAATGGCATTTAAGATCGCTGCATCTATGGCTTTAAAAGAAGCTAAGAATAAATGTCAAGCAACACTTCTTGAACCAATCATGAAAGTTGATGTTACTACCCCTGATGAATACTTCGGTAACGTTATGGGAGACTTAACTAGTAGACGTGGTCGTCCACTTGGACAAGAGTCACTTGGAAACGTGGTTAAATTATCAGCAATGGTTCCACTTTCTGAGATGTTTGGATATGCTACTAACTTACGTAGTAATACTCAAGGTAGAGGTAACTTTGTTATGACATTTGATCATTATGAAGAAGTACCTAAAAATATTGCTGAAGAAATCATTAAAAAGAGTGGAAATTAATAAGAAACTCGATAAAATTAGTTCTAAACAGTTGCAAATTTAGTAATTGTTAGATAAAATATAAATTGTATAAAAAAAGAGGAGGAAAAAATATGGCAAAACAAAAATTTGATCGTTCAAAACCACATGTTAACATTGGTACAATTGGACACGTAGATCATGGTAAAACTACTTTAACTGCAGCTATTACTAAATGTTTACATGATAAGAACCCTGCATGGGCTGATTTTACAGATTATGCAAACATTGATAAAGCTCCAGAAGAAAGAGAACGTGGTATTACAATTAATACTGCACACGTAGAATACCAAACTGAAAAACGTCATTATGCTCACGTTGACTGCCCAGGACATGCTGACTATGTTAAAAACATGATTACTGGTGCTGCTCAAATGGATGGTGCAATTCTTGTAATTGCTGCTACTGACGGAGCTATGGCTCAAACTCGTGAACATATCCTATTATCACGTCAAGTTGGAGTACCTCGTATGGTTGTATTCTTAAACAAATGTGATATGGTTGATGATGATGAGTTAATCGATTTAGTTGAAATGGAAGTTCGTGATTTATTAAACGAATATGGATTTGATGGAGATAATACTCCAGTTATTAAGGGTTCTGCTCTTAAAGCTCTTGAAGGAGATCCTAAGTATGTTCAAGCTATCTATGATTTAATGGATGCTGTTGATGAATGGATCCCAACTCCTGAACGCGATACTGATAAACCTTTCTTAATGAGTATTGAAGATGTATTCACTATCACAGGTCGTGGTACAGTTGTTACTGGACGTGTTGAACGTGGACAATTAAAACTTAACGATGAAGTTGAAATCGTTGGTATCCGTGATACTCAAAAGACAGTTGTTACTGGTATCGAAATGTTTAGAAAACAACTTGATTATGCAGAAGCTGGAGATAATGCAGGAGTTTTACTTCGTGGTATCTCTCGTGAACAAGTTGAACGTGGACAAGTTCTTGCTAAACCTGGTAGTGTTAAACCTCATAGTAAATTTAAAGCTGAAGTTTACGTACTAAGTAAAGAAGAAGGTGGACGTCATACTCCATTCTTCAGTAACTATCGTCCACAATTCTATTTCAGAACTACTGATGTTACTGGTGTAATTACTTTACCTGAAGGTGTAGAAATGGTTATGCCTGGTGATAACGTAACAATGGAAGTTGAATTAATTCACCCAATTGCTATTGAAAAAGGTACTAAGTTCTCTATCCGTGAGGGTGGACGTACTGTTGGTGCTGGTGTTGTTTCTGAAATCGAAGGATAATAGAAGCTTAAAAGAAGTCTTAGGACTTCTTTTTTTGTGCTTTTTTTGCTATAATTTTTTTGGAAGGTAAGATTTTATGAATGTATTAGCACAGATTTTTGGAGCTTTTGCTTTATTATTTTTGGTAATTAGTTATCAGCAGAAAAAGCGAATTCATTTTTTAGATTTGCAACTTATTGCAAACATATTTTATAGTTTACAGTATTTAGTTTTGCATGCTTATAGTGGTATGGTGTCATTTTTAATTTCGACTATTAAGATGGCTATATTCCGGGGTGATGAAAAAAAGGGTAAATCTACTAATTTCTTTGTTTTTATAGTTTTAGAAATTAGTTTTGTCATTTTAGGAATTTTTACTTATGAAGGTTTATATTCACTAATACCTATTTTAGGTGCTTGTCTCTTTACATATGGTGCTTGGCAAAGAAACTTAAAACTATCATATTTCATAGCAATTTTGGTGGCAATTATGAGTAATGTATATGATATTATTGTAGGTGCTTATGTTTCTGTAATTAGTAATTTCTTTGAACTTTTTGCAAGTTTGATAGGTTTTATTAAAGTTTTTAATAATGATAATATTAATAAACACTGTAATATGAAGAAATAAATGGAGGAATTTTATGAATATATTAGCGCAGATTTTGGGAGCTTTAGCATTGCTAATTTTGGTTATTAGCTATCAACAAACAGTTAGGAAAAGATTTCTATTTTTACAAATATTTTCAAATACTTTTTATTCATTGCAATATTTAGTTTTAAATGCTTATACTGCGATGCTTACTTGTATAGTTTCTGTTTTTAAAACACTTATATTTTATAATTCCAATAAGAATGATAAAGATACAAGTGTTTTAACTTTAATTTCTTTAGAAATTATTTATATTATTATAGGTGTTTTTACTTATACTTCTTTATATTCTTTGATACCTATTGTTATTGCTTGTATTTATACTTATGGTACTTGGCAAAAAGAATTAAAAATAACTTATATTATAGGATTTTTTTCTTCTGTTTTATGGGTTATATATAATATTATTGTAGGTGCTTATGTTTCTGTAATTAGTAATTTCTTTGAACTTTTTGCAAGTTTGATAGGCTTTGTTAGGATATTTAAAGTAACTAATAAAGATAATTAGTTTACGATTTCTTATATAAATGTTATACTATTTATGGTGTTTAATATGAAAAGAAAAGAGATTATTTTAGGGGTTATTGGTATTGTTGTAATAGTAGTTGTTGCTTACTTTCTTGCTAATATTATTCATGATAATCATGTGAAGTCTATTAATAGTGGTGAGAATAATAAGCAAGAAGAGAAGAAAGAAGAAAAACTTGAAGTGGATGGAGTGGAAATTACCTTTAAGACTTATAGAGTTGATAGTAGTTTCTTTTTGAATGTTCCTGATGCTTTTACAATGTTAGATGAAGCGACATTAAAGTCTAAATACAATTATAATAATCGTCCTGAACTTGTATTTATGAGTAATGACGATTTAGAGCATATTTTTGTAAGTACTACTAATGAAGATATGACTGATGATGGGTTAGAAGTTTATCTTAATAATAGGATAGCTGGACTTACCAATATGACTCTTTTAGATAGTGGAGTTTATCAGAAACATGATAAAACTTTTGCAAAGTTAGTGACAACTGATCAGAATACTTATTATAATATTAGATTCTTTACTCTTGATAATAAACTAGTTACTATTGAGTTTAATACTCCAGTTAATGTTTATAAAGAGTGGGAAGATGTTGCTGATGAAGTAATGAATAGTATATGTTTTAGTGAAGATGATATAAAAAAATATTCTAGCGATTAGAATATTTTTATTTGTAAAAATCATTGGCAATTTTTTCAGCAAAACTAGCAGTAGAATCAGATAACATATGTAAATAAACAAATATTGCTTCTAGAAAATCATCTAAAGTGAAATTTTTTTTATTTATATCAATAATTTCTCTATTTAACAAAAGAGTGTGATTATTATTTATATCATTATTTAATTTTTCCCATATAGCGATATTTTCTTTAAATAATTTTATAATCTCATCTTGCTTTTCTTTAGTGGAAAGATTTTTATATGCTTCTACTAAATTATTAAATTCTTTGTTATTTAGATTTTCCACTTGTAATATCCTTTCCTTGTAACTCTGCTATTTCTTTATCAAATTGTGCATTGTAAGTAGCAATTATCGCAGGTTTATCTTTAAATTTTTCTGTAATATATGCTCGTTGGCGTTCTATTTCAGCAATTCTATTATCAGAATACTCATTTTTTATTGCTTGTTCTGCGGCTTGACGGTATTCTTTCATGATATCATCACTATCATATAATGATTTTGGTTTTTTACCTGTAAAAATAGCACCTAATTTTCCAAACACACTTTTCTTTTTATAGTCACTTTGAGCTTGTTCATACATATCATGTGCTGTAGCAGTTATTTCACTTTCTTTTGCTTCTTCTCTTATTCCTTGATAAAATTCGTTTCTAGCATTTTGTATATTAACATTTTTATCATAGTTTTTTATTTGTTCTTTTAAATAGTTAATGTGATTAATCAAAGAACGAGCTCTTACTGGATCTGTATATTCATTGTAATGAACTTCTTCACCATAAGTTTCTCCTTTTTCATAATCATATTTAACTGGATTATGCTTATCAATACTAATAGATGATAATTCACTTTCTGCAGCACATAACTCTTTTTGTAATTCATTTAAACTTTCCATAATTAACTCTCCTTTCTTTGATTATAACACATTTTTAATAATCATATGTTATTAATAATAATTTTTACATATATTGTGTAAAACTATTAGATTTTATTTCTTTTTTTCTTTGTTTAAATTCTTATATAAATTATAAGGTAGAGAACTAATAATAAGTTCAAACTCTCCTATATATTCAGTTACTAATGAATTAAAGCCTAGTTTCATCTCATTAAGACCACTGTATTTATTAATATTTGTAAAATCACCACTTACAGCATTTAAATTTATGTATTTAATATTCTTATTTTTGTAGTCATTTATCATTTTCCATTTGATAAGATAGTTTGGATTTAAAGTCTTAAAACTTTGATTAAATCCTTCTATAATTAAATAACAGACATTATCATAGGTTAAGTTTAGAGAGGTTCCGATAATTAGACCATTAGGATTTTCTTTTAGTAAATTAGTAGCCCAGACAAGATTCTTTTTGTAAGTGTTTACTAATTTGTCAGATTCCATTTTTTCATTAATTAATTTCTTTTTAGCATTTTCATTTTTACTACTTTGTATTTTATTAGCTAGTTCGTTGTTTATCTCTATTTCTCTTTCATATTGTAATCTACTAGTAATGACAAAAGTTTCTGTATTTAGTTTAGCAAAGTATAAATCAATATTATTTTCGAAATTATTGTAGAAGTCTATATAATAATTTAAAGGCTTATCATATTTCTTTTTTATAAGTTCATAAAATAAATCTAATTCTTCTTTACCACCTTTATATATTTCAACACCACTTCTAATAGCTTTCTTAATCTTGTGTCTTACTCTTTTTTCAAAGCTTTGATATACATCTTTAATATCATCATTTAGAGTAATAATCGCTTCAAATCTTGGTTTTTTACTTTCAAAGAATAGATTTGGTCCTAAATAGTTATATCCTGAGGCTTTAAGGTTTTCTAAAGCTATATTAGATTCATTATTAATATTTATTATTTTACCATCTTTATTTCTAATATTTACAGGAAGATAAGGGTCAATTGTAATTGAAATAAAGCCCTGTTTACCTAGTAATTTCTTTAGTCTAGTTGTGAATTCTTTTAAGTTGTTAATATTAGTGTAGTCGAAAAGAAAACCACGTGGGGCATAGGCAATTTTGTAGTTCATCATTACTTCTTTATATAAAAGTAGAGATGCTCCTAAAAGATTACCTGAATCATCTATAATACCAATGTAGTGAATATCATAGCCATGGTTTTTGATTGTTCTTCCGTAAGAGGATGTTTGATAATAGTTACGGTATTTATGAGTATTTGCAAATTTGTCAAAACTTATTTCATCTAAGGTTATTATCTTCATAGGCTCTACTTCCTTTTCTTTTATTAAATTATATCAGTATATTGATTACTTTTCAATTAAAGGGTTCAAATATTTTTTAGATTTAGTATAATGTTTAGCAATTTATACTAAATTTTATGAAGAAAAATTTGGTATAAATTGATTGTACCAAATTTTCATATA
>CALVUX010000012.1 GCA_944363715.1 uncultured Bacilli bacterium | reverse complement strand
ACCATAAAATCACTATCAGCAGTTATAGTAGTCTTACCATCAAAATAGAATTTTAATTCTTTAATTAAAGGTCTAATTTTAAGTTCAAGATTTTGAATAATATCTTTTTCTCTAGTCTGTTCAGTTAAAGACATAAGTCTACCTCTAATAGTAGCATATACATCAGAAAAAGTTGGATAATCAGCAGATGTAAATTTAGAGAAATCAGAATTAAAATCTATACCAAAACGTTTATAAGTATCTTGAACAATCTCACTAAACATATTTAAGACATCTTCTTCAATAGATGGATCATAATATTTCATAAAAGCTCTAAGAGATTGTAATGTACGAGTTAAAACAGTATACCCAAGTCCCTGACTAATCTCTTCATCATCAGCATCTATAATAACTTCTAATGGATTAATAAGTCCATATTCTCCACCTTTACCAATATCAACAACATCTCCCCCAAAAGTTCTAGTCATCTCTTCTAACTCATTTTCAGGGTCAATAGCAACTATCTGACAACCATTTCTAATATGAGTTCTAAGTAATAGTTTAGCAGCCGTACTTTTACCACTACCAGAAGTACCAAGAATAATCATATTAGCATTATTTCTATTATTTTCTTTTCTTATTTGATAAAGGAATTGATTAAACAAGATAACTCCTCCAGAGAAATCTACTCCAAGTAAAACAGATAATCCTGGATCTTTAATACTATCAAAGATAAAAGGATACATCGCTGCAATAGTAGGAGTTGGTATAGGAGTACCAATTCTCTCTTCTATATCTTGACTAGGAAAGATAGGTAAAATACTCTTCAAAACTTTCTCTTGTTCAAAACGTAAAGACACCGCTCTAAGTTCCATTGCATCTAAATAGTTTTTAACATTAACTTTTTTTAATTCTAAATCTTCTTTAGTATCAGCATTTATCATAATATGCATTTGAAAATCAAAGATACGAGACTGACTAGATGCTAACATTGCTACAAAAGACTCTAAACTCTCAGCATCTTGTCTAATTCTCTCTTTAGCAGTTTGATCATGCTCTTGACGATATTTCTCACGTAAATCTGCAACTTGTCTATTAATCATCTTAGACATAGTACTAAATGGTACAGGAATATGTTTAATAACTATTTTAATACCACTCATAGATGTTAAGGTTGATAAGTAACCTGGTGCAATAAAACGTGGATAAGATATAACAGACAAAATAGTTGCATACTTATCACTTATAAAGAAATCACTTGGATTAAATTGTAATCCTTTAGGTGCTAATTGACTTTTTATACTTATACTCATACAGGCATCACCGTCCCAAACTCAGTATTAACTCCTCCATTCAAGAAGTTTTCCATAACTATTCTAAGGTCATCATTACTAACTTGTGCAGCATTAAGTCCACAGCTTGCAAGTCCATTAATAAGCATTCTAACACGTTTTTGTAAAACATCTTCACTAGTATCTTTAAACATAATGTAGTATTCAGTATCAACAATACTATTATTAACAAAATCATTACCTTTATCTATATCTTGCATTATAAGCTTGCGAATAGCAGGAGAAGTTGCATCATTATATAATAATTGTAATTGTGACATATAAACAGAAATATCAACAGGTCTATCAGCAACAACTAACCAAAACTCAAAATCAATCATATTATAAAAGTTTTTAAGACTAATCATAACATTATCTTGATCTTGTTGATCTAGAATAAAGATATTACGAGGAGTAATTTTAACTCCAGTAACTTTCTGTTTACCTTCACAAATTATATAACCATTTTGAATACCAGTAATAGGCAACCAATCTTCAGTATATTGACTAGTTGCTTTGTTTTGGGATATCTTTGACATCTTTAACACACCAACCTTTCCATATGTATCTTCTTCTATTAGTAAAGAAATTATAAGCTTCTATAATTATTGTCAAAATATTATGATAATTAGGTATCGGAATAACTAGAAAAGCACAAATTAATCCTGGTAATACTACGATAATAACTTGCCAATTGGAAGACATTGGAAATGTCATCAACATAACAAGAGAAATCAAAACCCCAGTTCCCAGTAATATTAAATCAAAAGGTTTAAAATAACCAAGAATAAGTTGCCCACTCTTTGTATTAGCAGGTATTAAATAATTATTCACTATATATCACACTCCTTTTATATTATTATTTTTTTCCACTTGATGCACCAACTTCTTTAGCTGCAGCTCTATATCTCTCACGTTTAGTATCTGTTCTAGCATCACGAGCTTCATTCATAGCAGCACCCATCTTACCTTTTACATCTTTATAGTTATGAGCATCAACTTCGACTTGAAGAGCACTAGCAGCATATTCAAGTTCCTGTGTAGTACCAGCAAATTTTTTACTATATCTACCATCATTAGGATCCATAGAAGCCTGTTCAAGGGCCCAATTGTAAGCTTGATCTTTCTTTAAAGCTTCAAAGACATTTCCATTTACACTATCAAGTTCAACCTCAAAGCCATTAAGATTAAATGTTGAAGCACCACTAGCACGTGCATTTTGAAATCTATTTTCAAGATCACGATAATTTGCAGCAATTGACATAGTTTGTGTAATTAAACTACCATCTGCATTACGACCAGTAACAACACTAACCGTTGCAGCACCTGTCGCAATAGTATCATTTAATGCTTCTTCTTCAGCCATTGAAATCTGAGCTTTTGATTTACTGATAAAGTCATCATATAACTTTAATTTTGCTTCATCTCGTGCTCCAGGAGCCTGTCCAACTGTCATAGCAGAAAGACCAGTTATAGCACGTCTAGGCAAACTAGCACCAGATGCTCTTACAGCATTTCTTCTCTGCATTGCTGAGAATACTGCACTAGCCTGTTTTTTATCCGCTGTAGCAAGAGCTTTACCTCCAGCAAAAAGTCCACCAACTGCACCGCCAACGCCTGATAAAGCTCCCATAGCACGAGCCCTACGTTTAGAACCACCATCTTCTAATACTTCATCACGAGCTGCTCTATAATTAGAAGCAATAGAACCAGCAAGTCCACCTGTTAAAGCAGCAGCACCTAACATAGTACCAATACCACTAAATAGTTTACCATCACCTTTAATACCTAACATATCTTGGAAAAACTTTGGAGCTTCTTTCATAAATACTAAAATACCAATTATAATAAATATAGATGCTAGAAGTGAAGTTGCAAAACTAGTACCATTTGGCCAAATATTAAACCCACCATCAAATATTACAATAATCAAGTATGCACCAAAATATATTATAGCAAGTCTAATAAATAAACTTAGATAAGTAGAAGTTAACGTCTTAACCCAATTACCAAATGCACCATCTTTTTCTTGTCCTGGACTAATATAAGAAATAATAGGAACAGGTGCAATTAAACGTAAAATTGCCAATTTAATCGCTCTAACCGCTATATCAAGTGTAAAACCTATTATTATAATCGTCATAACAATAGAACTAATGAATCCCCCTAAAATAGTATAATCAAACACATAAACTTCTTCACTACCAGATTGACAAGTATCATTAACATGATTAACAAGAGTACTCGCTCTAAGAAGGTTTTCACTGAAATAAGGCCTAGCACCCACATCGCCACCTTCTTCGCCTGGACAAGCAATACTTGCTTGATAATCTTCTTGAGTATTAATTTCATCAGGAGCATCACTTTTTAATGTAGGTTTAATAAAAGCTTTAGCAACTGTAGATGACATAACAGCACCTACGTCAGACATATTAGCAATATCGCTACTACCTCCTTCAGGAACATTATCAACATTAGAACCAAGAATAAGTTTCCCTAAAACATTATCTTGAACAACACTATTTTGAAATTGATACAAAAAGCCAAACAAAATACCATTAGATCTTATTTGCTGATTTAAATCATTAGGATCATGTTCTGAAATGCCCTCAATAGGAACAATCAAAGTTAACAAAACGAGCATAACAGCTACTCTTTTTACAAGTGAACCAGCACCTTTTTGTTTATCTTTAAACATATCAGGATTAACAATCATTTGTAAAAGTGTAATAGAGATTCTAAAAATCATTAAAATTCCCAATATCATTTGTATTCTTGTATAAAATTGATTAATTAAACTGCCAGAAAAAAGGTCAGCATTAACAATAGTAAAGAAAACATTAAATATTCCTTCCACAAAGAAATAACCAACATTATCTAGCCCTGCAAAAATTGTTCTTAAAAAATCATTAAGCCAACCTGGATCACTAAACATAGTTACACTTCCTCTCGTATATTAATTTAAAGTACAAGTAGTTGCATTAATAAATGATAATAATAATTCAACTAACGTTGGAACTAAGAATAACAACACAGCTGCTACTAATCTAATAACTAACTTAGATTGTGCTTCTTTCATTGCCTTCTCATCAGTTCCTACAACTGCTTTTATAAAATCAATTGCACTAAGTAATACTACTAAAATTGGTCCTATTATTCTTATATAATTTAATATAGTCTTAAGCATCCACCCAACAGACCCTTCAGTATTAACTTTTAAAAGGCTTGGACAATCAATGTCTTGATTAAAATCTTCATCAGGATCAAAATCAGTGACTAACTCATCCCAACCTTCTTCACTTGGATCTTCATTTCTATCACTACCGTTATCACCAGTACCAGAATTTAAATCAAAATGTACAACATTACCAGTAGGAAAACTAATATAAATAGTTTCTGGACAAGTTTCCGTAGCATTAAGACTTTCTGCAATATCAACACTTCTACCAGTATCAGGATTCATTGTTACATTCCATCTATCATTATTTCTTGTAAAAGTATAACGTACCTGTTGCACATAATAAAAGCATCCTTCCTCTTTCTTTTCTAATTCAACATAAGCAGGTGTTCTTTCTGTTTCAGAAAAAGTAACACTACAAGTACCACCATGAGGAGTTTGAACTAAAACAAAAGCAGGACATTCACCAGCATCATAGGAAACTGTCTTTCTACAACTAAGTCCATTTCTAGTAAAAGAACCACTTAGTTCGCCATCTTCATTAGTAAAAACACTACCATCAGCATAAACACAATTAACAGAAGTTCCTGATAAATGAACTTCATTAGATGCCTCATCCGCATTAACAGTAATTATATTAAAAGCTAAAACACCAATAACTAATAGAATAACCAAAACTTTCTTCTTCATATTAAGTTCCACCTCAATCATGATATTAGTATATCATTAGAATAAAAAAATAGCAATTAATACATGCTATTCTAAATATTTTTTTACAGTTCCATTGGATTATTCCAACACTGACTCCATTTAACTAAAGTATCATTTTCCGTAATACTTCCTACCATAGTAAATATTAAATTAAGAACAGTTATAAAAAAGAATATTAATATTGCATAAACAAGTCTTCTAACTATTCTTTTTAAAAGCTTTTTATTTTCTTTATCATCACTGCCTATAACTGCCTTACCTAAATCAAAAGTACAAAGTACAAGTAAAATAATAGGTATAACTATTTGTAAGATTGGAAATACCCCATCTTTAATAATTCTTACCAAAAAATCAAACCCATAACAAGCACTATCAACATTTACTATACTATCTAATATCTGAACCATATCATCATTCCTTAAAGAAAAAAAGCAATTAAATTGCTATTTATATTAATCAATACTATTCCAACAGGCACTCCAATTTTGCAAGCCAGGTGCATCATCGCCAGCAATATTACCAACCATTGTAAATAATAAATTAAGAAGTGTTACAATAAAGAATACTAATATTGCATAGATACATCTCTTAATTAATTTAGACTGTGCTTCTTTAACAGCCTTATCATCACTACTTATAACTGCCCTACCTAAATCTAAAGTACCTAAAACAATCAAAATAATTGGAATACCTATCTGTAAAACAGGAAATAAACCATTCTTAATAATTCTAATTACAAAGTCAAAACCTCTACACGCTGAATCAGGATTAACATCTGCAGCATCTAAAACTTGTACCATATTCATTAACATCATATTCATAAACATTCTCCTTTACTACAATAATCATATACAAATTATTAATATTTGTCAATTATTATCTTTTAAATAACCCAAATATTTTCCCTCCATCTTTCTCTTCTCTTGTCTTATTAATAAGTCCAATTTTAGTTAAAAAATCACTAAGAACAGGATTTTTAACTCTATCATTAAGAGGAGGTATATTATAAAAGACTTTAGTCTTACCTTCATATTCAAAATCCATAATATCACTATTAGAAAGTAAACTCATATTAAGGACTATTTTTCTTCCCTTTAACTCCTCAAATATACGTCTATCTCTTTTCATTAACTTATTTAATCTAATACTAGAGGGCTCTATTAAATACAAAATATCATTACAAGCACCCTCATTACTAGAATCATTTAAATCTATTAATATTATCGCTACATCTTTATGCTTAACAATCTCAGTCATTAAATGTTCATCATCAACAGAAATCATATTATGACTATTAAAGTAAAGAAAATCATGTTTATTAACTTCAATAGCAACAACACTCATACCATAAGTCTGTTCTAATTCTTTCTTTAACATATAAATCAAAGTAGTACTACCAGCATGATCAGTAACATTCTTAATTCCTATTATTCTAGAACCAGCCACTACTTTTTCACTAATAGTACTAGATAAATCATTTAATTGTTGTATATGAGCAACATCTTTATAAGTATTAGGATGTTCTAAAAAGTATTTAACACCATCAATAGTCGTAGTAAAGTTATAAATACCCATAGATATTATCTTAGATAAATAGCTACTAGAAGTTGATGCCTCATTATTAGGAAGCACAAGAATGATTTTATCTGCATCAAGACCAATAGATATCTTCTGTATATTAGTAATATCTTCATAATCTTTAATAGCAGTAATATCTAAAATCATTCTTGCATAAAAGAAGTTTTTGAACATCTCAACTATTTCATCAGCAGTATGAACACCATCTACACTTTTAATAACATCTATATCTAATGTAGAAAGCATCGCTTTCGCTTCATTAGCAATTATAACGTTCATTTCATCACTTCCCCTTATTCATAAATCGTTCTAGTCTCACCAACTACTTGTAAGAAATTCCCAAGTCCTAATATATTATTAATCACAGGAATATCTATATTAACAAAAGTAACAATTGAATAATACTTACCATTTCTTTCTCCATCAGCATCATTAACACTTACATTATGTTCAATATAACACCAACCATTATATCCTGGGCATTCAGGATTATAATCAGCATTTTCATTTTGAAAATTAAGCATCTGTTGATTATTAACATCATAAGCCATTCTATCTATATACTCATTAATTTTATCAATACCTTCATCATTATAAGGACCTTCATATTGTTCTAAAATATTAACTATTTGATTCTTAACTCGAAATGCTCTAGTATAATTAACAGAATAAGCCATATACCCATTAATTAATAATACAAAAGCCAAAATTATTTGTAATGTAAAAACTTGTCCTATCGCATCTCTCATTATTAATCACATCCTTACTAATTAATTAACACCATGATTATCTTCTATTTGAGTTGAAGTTTCCCATTGATCCTCAATAGCAGCTTGGATATCATCCCAAAAAGCCCAAAAGAATATAAGAATAGCACCAACCATTATTATTGTTATAACAGTCATATTTAACTCTCCTGTCGCTTCCTTCATACAAACATCTCTCCTTTCATATCTTACAAAATTAATTATATCAAATAATTACTATTTTGTAACCTATTTTTTATCCTATCATTGTCATCATAGAACCTAATATTACTATCATAACACTAACACCAGTAACAACAAGCATTATCATAGTTTGATTTCCCATATGATCAAGTCTTTCTTTATATTTAGTCTCACGAGCTTTTGCCTGTAAATTAGACACTGTCCTTGAAAACATTAAAAGCCTCTCTTGTTTCTTCTCTTGACCACCAAGACCTAAACGATAAAGAAGTCTCATCATTCTCATAGAGTCTCTAACTGGATATGTGTTAGCGAAATCCATATATGGAGTAATACTAGAATCTCCAGAATTAATCTTCTCAATTAATTCTCTAAGTCCAGGTTTAAAAATATCAGGAGCATCATTAATACTTTTACCTATCGCTACAGGAACAGTATAATGTTGAATTAATATTTCTAAACTCTTTAAATAGTATGGCAACATTATATCAATTTGATGCAAATGAGCTTTATAATATTTTTTTAATTGCATATAAGGCATTTTAAATATAAGTACTGCCACTAAACAAGCAAGAATAATATTTATTAGACTAACATCATCTATAAATAGAAACATAAATATAAAGAAAACACCAATTGCATAAGTAATTCTTTTCTGAAACAAAACATTAGGATCAGCTGTATCTCCATATCTAGCATAAACAAGGAAGTTATAATCATCTTCTCTTAATATTTCAAAATACTTTTTATTATCATTAATAAATTTATCTTTATCAATAGTACTATTATAGATTAAAATAAATAAAATAATAATTGCAACAAACACTATTTCCATAATTACTCAACCCCCACATTCTCATTATAATATTTTTCTCCTTTTAATAGGAAATAACTATTAAAGATTATAATAAAGTGAAGAACAAGTTGAACCCATATATTTTTAATTAACTCAATATAACTTTCACTACCAAGCATATATTGAATTAACATAACTAAAAGAAATAACATAATACCATATTGTAAAAACTTCTTATGAAAAGTAGCCCTATCCATTCTATCACGATAAACACTCTCAACAAGAGTATCGATATCAAGTTGCATATTTTCCAAACTTTCTCCAGTATCCTTAGCACCTTCTTTAGTTATTTGTAAAAATAATTGATGCATATTTTTAACTATATAATATGGATATTTATCACTCATAAAGCTTAAAGCCCCATCAATAGAGCCTTCTTCATAAGCCATATCAATCATATGATTAACATCACTTAATACAGGATCTTCAAGTATACCAGAATCTCTAACACCCTCAAGTGATTTAACAAAGCTCTGTGTTGTAGCAAATTCCATAATAGTATTTGTAGTATAAACTTGAATTTGTTCAAAAATAAACTCACTATACACTCTTTTACACCTTAAGAAGGATAAATAAGGAATAAATGCTACAGCAATAAGAACATAAATCACAGATACAACTAAATTATAAAAGTACATATAAGTAACAATACCTGCAAATCCTCCCATTATCAAAACTTGAATTAGATATTGTCTTGCTGTATACTCTTGTCCCAATTGTTTTGTTTTTTCTCTAACTACTTTATAAGAATAGGGAGCAAACTTATCATAAATTGCTTGAGCCTGTTCTGTAATAAATTTAGAAACATTTTGTCCCTTATAATTACGATATAAAATTACGACAACAGCAATAATTAATAATAGAAACAATACCATAAAACCCCTCCTCTTCTAAACTATCTCAGTAGGAAATGAATCTTTAGGTAGTGAACTAACTGAATTACTAACACTCTGTTGAGTACTAGCAAAATTAGGAGATTCCACTACACCAATTTGTGGTTGTTCATTAGAATTTATAACTGAACTAACTTCATTATTAATATTATTCATTGAATCCCCTTTAGTAAATAAATTATCAATAAATATATTCTGATTTTCAAGATATTCTTTTAAATGTTCACTAGGCATATTCTGAACAGGTGCTTTACCAAATGTTTTCTGATAAAGAACATGAGTTTGTGGTTTATTATCTTCATCAACATAAAACTCTACTACTTCATCAACCTCACGATGGAATTTACCATATTCTTTACTATAATATGCTTTAATATGAACACCTAATTGAATATAACGATATATCGTATTAAGAAATTGATCTACATCAATATCACTTTCAAGAAGTGAATACATACGATATGGAATAGCACTAGCTTTATCAGCATGGATAGTTGATAAAATATTATGTCCTGAACTTATTGAATTACGTACCGCTGTAACCGCTTCAGCACTACGAACCTCAGAAAGTAAAATCCATTTAGGGTTCTGACGCATACAAGTAACTAAAACTTCAGAATAACTAGCCACATTATTAGTTTTCATAGCAACTATATCACGATGAGGAAATATCTTATCTAAATGTAATTCCAAAGTATCCTCTATTGTAATAATTTTTTCATTTTCTTTAGTATGACTTGCTAAGTATTTAACAAACTCAGTTTTACCTGAACCAGTCTCCCCACTTACCATAATATTACAATGACCTTCAACACATTTCATTAAGATATCATGAATATTAGCAGTAAAATAATCCTCACTAAGTAACTTTTCACGATTAAGTCTAATCTTAGCAGGAGTTTTACGAATAACAACAGCAATTCCATTAGTAGCAATAGACTCATGTACAAAGTTAAGACGTAACTCAGTAGACTCAGCATCCAAAAATGGTTTAGCATTATTGAATGTTGTCCCCATTACATTAGAACATTGAAAGGCTAATTTTTCTACAAAAGCATCATTTAGCCCCTCAATCTCTACTCTTTTAGATCCCTCTGTTAAAGAACGAATCCAAATTTGTCCATGATTACAATAAGAAATATCTGTTATATCATCATTATCTATTAAAGGTTTAAAAAGTCCAAAATCCAATTTATCAAATATGGAATCGTTCATAAAATTATCCCCTTTCTATTGTTGTGTATAAGATAAATCTTCTTCAGTCATAGCAGTAACATTATTAATAAAGTTTTTCAAATCTTCACTTGATAAAGTAACATCACCTGGCTCATCTTCTAAAGATTCAGCTGTTGGAACAGGAATAATCTCAGATTCATAAGCTCTTAAATATTCTGCTTTACGAAGAAGTATATGGTATTCTTCAGGTACAGCAAATATAATTTGTGAAGGAACTGTTTTCTCATCTAAATTTGCAAAAACATTATTACCAGAACTATCAAATACTGCCAAAACTTTAACATTAGATAATAATTTACCTACCATTATTCTATCTTCAGAAACAGTACCACTTTCATTACTTTCAGCATTTTGTACTTTTAAGTAAATATCAATATAATTATCTGGATAAATAGAGTTACTATAAGTACTTGCCATATCTACAGATAGATTATATAGAACATATCCTTTAGGATAATCTAAAATAATACTATCAGGTAATTGATCACGTGTTACAACACTTCTTTTATAAAATAGACTTCCTTCAGGAATAACACTATCTCCATTAGCATACATATCAATAACATCAGCACTATTAGTAATAATAGTATCATCTGCCATAGCACTAGGAATTTCTTTAGTACCAACCATATCCTCAGTTATCTGTGTACTAGGATTAATCTCTTCAAGTGCATAAGGTACTGTAACAGGTGTAATCGCTTGATTAATACGCATGTTATAACCTATATAAAGTACAACAATAGCAAGAATAACTCCAACAACAGTAACTGTATTTTTATTTGTAAAAAATTTCTTAACTCCTACAATTAAATTATTCATCTACATCCTCCTTATTCTTTTACTTGTCAACATCACTATAATCTAACTTACCTGCTCTTATCATATCAGAAACATATTTATTTTCAAAATAATTAGATTCTAAAATAACATCAACTTTATTAGATAAACTTAATGATTCTCCATTAACACTAGCAGCAGTCTCTGATTGAACCATAACACTAACTTTAGGTGGTGTTTCATTAATATCATAAAAACCTATATCATAAGTACGACTATTAGAAACATTCTCAGAAAAACGTCTAACAAAACTCTCAACGAATTTTTCTTTATCTATTCTAAGCAAACCGCTTAAGCGGTAATAACCAACGTCAACTGCATCAGTCATTGCCGCTTCGGTTGTTTCTCTTAATAAATAATAATCAAGTTCATTACCGGTTTGATAATTTTGCACAATATTAACAACTCCAAAAGTAATAATTGCCAAAAGTATTATACCAACAACTAACATAGCTTTACTCATAATTATTTAGCCCCTTTCAAAACAGTAGATTGAGCCATATACTCATTATAACATGCTGTTGATGTATCAATCACATTAGGACAAGTACCATTATCTTCATTATTACATCCAATCAAACCACTCTTTAATAATTCATTACTATTAAGAACCTTATGAAGTAAGTAACTACGATAAACTGTAATACCAGAAGTTTTATTGTTACCAGCAGTTAATACCTCACTACTACTATCAGTAGTAGGCTCTGTATAACTATCGTATTTATCATTGTAATCTCTAACTTTTTTCATAGTCTCTGGAGTAAGCACAATATGATAATCTAGGTATTCATCACCCTCATAAATACTATCACCTAATTCTTGAATTTCATTAATAAGTGAAACAGGTTGAACAGGATAATCAGGATTTTCCAAATTAGTCGCTCCACAAGTCCAGTTAAATCCAATTTCTCTAGTTTCATCTGCAACTTTAGTAGCACTATTACCTCTTAAACTCTCAACTTCATTTATTAAAAGAGAAGCATTTGTATTCTTATCATCTGCACTAGTAGGTGTAACAGAATTAGGGAATAAATTATCTAAAGAAATAGGTCTAAAAGTATAATCATCAACAGGTGCAGTAGGGTCAGGATCACCATCAGTGCTACCTCCACCACCATTTGTAGGATCATCACAATTTGGATAATCTGGATCACTTGGTGGACAAGAAGTATCAGGCTCTCCAACCGCATAGAAACAACTTATATCAAAATCCCATCCAAAGTAACCATAATTATCAATATGTCCATTGATATTCATCTCTATATTATCTTCAATTTCATTCTTCTCTTCATCAGTTAAATCACTAGAATCTCCATTTTGATTAACTTTCCAGTCATACCAAGCAGTATTAATAGGAACTGAATTTAATTTAGTACAATATTGATTACCAACATAAGTATAGAAATCTTCATGTCCTGGATCCATAGAATGAACTGTTTGACCTGTCTTATTATTAATCCATGTACCTGGGAAAGTAATTATATTATGATAATTCCAAGGATCATCTTCACCATCTTCACAACTACCATCAGTTAAGATAACCATATCTGGAAATTCACCAGTAACTGTAGTACTATTTAATTTTTGAGAAGATGAGAATGTCTCTTCATCATCATCAGTATCATTATCTTTATCAACATTATCAACTACAATCTCATAATCAGTAGTTTCATTAGTACAAGTAGCAGCCTTCTGTTCACATTGTTCTTTAGCTTTTTCCCACTCTTCAAGTTCTTTTTGATATTGTTGATCAGCTAGATATTGAGTTAATACTGTATTAGAACCACAATTGTTAATCCAACTACATGTATCATTGCACACATCTGAATAACCATTTATCTGAGTTCTTATAAGGAAACCATTAGAACCAGCAACATATTTCTTTTGACCATATGCATCAACATACCAACCACGAACTTCATTAATAGTTTGTCTAGTAGCTCCTAAACTTCTAAAGTAAAATTGTCCAATATTACTAGAACATCCACTCTTACTAGGAATCCATCTATTACCAGAATATCTACCACCTGGATCTCTTTGATGTTGATTATATAAAGCCTCAGCATCAGTAGTATTTGAAGGAGTTAGACATCCATTAGCAAGTTTAGTCGCTTGAGATGTACTATTAATACTATAATCAGTAGTAAATACAGAAGGAATAGGCTCAAAAGTATTTTGTCTACTAACTTGCTTACTACTATCGCTATTATCATTCTCATAAACTTCTGTATAACACTTATCTATACAAGATTGAGTATATTCTCCACCATCACATTCTTGAACACAAGCATCAAAATCTTCACTAGGACCACCTTTTTCACTTTCATAACCATTACTTGTTACACAATAAGCAGTAGGTACACAAACAGCAGGTTTGCTAGGTCTAGGTGCAGTATAATAACTATCACACACAACTTTAGATTTAATTTCAATTAAATATTGAAAACACATGCCAGCTTGAGTAGCCACTGGATCACTGAAGTTAACCTCAATTTCCTCTTTACATGTAGTAGTACAGTTATCTACAGTTTCTGTTTCTTTATGACTATATTTATGCATAGTTTCATAGTTATTAGTACTAAATGCATCACAAACTAACTTATCAGTTTTAGTAACATCATCGACATTAGTATAACTAGGATCTTGAACTATATTATCACTACCACTTTGAGCTTCATAAAGACTCTCTGCATCCTCAATCCAACTACGAACTTCATCATAAGAGTATTGAACAGATACCTCTTCTGTAAAACAATAAGGCACTGCCTCTCTCATGGTTTTATTATCAGACCATTTATTACGATAATTTACACATAATGCATCATCATATAATTGATTTCGTCCTGAAGTATTAGTATAAAAAGTATTATTTCCTATTTCTTTACCTGCATCACATACTCCATCAGACTCTGTTAAATAGAAATAAACAATTATTCTACTATCCATCTGATCCGCTGGAATAGTAAAAGAAAAGTTTCCATTCTCATCAGCTGGTCTTTGAGTAGAATCAAAACTTGTTGAATATAATAATCCTTTCGCACCAGTATAAGTTACAACATTACCAGAAACATTATAGCTAATATTGTCCATATAAGTGCTACCAGTATATCCTGAAGAACATTGATTATTAGCAGCATCAACACCCATAGTACTTGCTAAAGTACCTAAAAAAGATGAAATACCTATCGCAACTACTAAAAATGCTATTTTATACTTCTTCGCTATTTTCATTTTTTTCTTCCATCCTTTCTTTTATTTTCTCATAATTTTCATTAGTCTTTACTTTTGCATATATCTTATCCTCACCATCCCTTAATTTCCTAGCATCCACTCTAAATGAATAACTAGTATCAGCACCATAAAACCTAGTGCAAGTAAATAGTGTTAACATTAAATCATCTTCGTTAACATCTACATCTATATCATACATGCTTTCTCTCTTAGCTTTCTTTATATATCTTTTCTGTTCACTAGAAGTATAAGTATCGCTAAAAGAAGCATTCTGATCATCATTTAATAATGCTACAGCATAAACTCTATAAAGACTAGTATCACCTTCACTATCAGTAAATTCTATAAATTGGTTTTCTTTTACAAAAGAAGGATAAATGAATGACATCAATTGTTCAAATCTAGTCATCTTATCATCACCAACAATAGGATTACGTGATACATTTCTAATATTATGAGAAATATATGCTGGACGATTACCTGTACCATCAGGAATAGAATTAGTCCAAGCAAAATCATAGTCTCCTCTTAAAAGCTCAGTATCTTCATCCGCTCTAATTAAAGGTAAATCAATATTAGTACCTTCAACCCTTAGCCATCCAACAACATCATCACCATATTTTTTAGCATCATTAATTTTATCAGTCTCATCCAAAACAGCAAACGTACTAGTTTTGAAGTTAGTTCTATAATACACAAAAATCAAACTAAATGCAACGATAATGATTACTATAATTAAAGCTATTATCAATTTTTTATTCATAGTACTTCTCCTAACATTAATCACTTATTGTATAAGGATGTTCTAAGCTTCCATCTCCATCAGTAATAAATACATCACTCTTTAAATAAGCTTTTATTTTTACTCCTTCAGTTCTATCATCAGTAACAGTTGTATAAGTAACAGTACCAGCGGGATACATTACTGTTTTTACACCATCTTCTTTTGATGAATCAATATACCAATAACCTCCATCACTACTATTATCACCCTTTGCAGTAAAAATGTCAAATACAGATGGAATAGTAACTATATTATTATAAGTTTTAGTATCTTTTTTACCTTTATAAGTAACTTTATTATTATAAATCGGAACTTCTACTTTTGTTTTAGTAAATAAATCAGTAGAAACATATTTTGTCATTTCATTAATTACTTGATAACCAATATTACCTTTTTTATTAGGATTATAAACTTTAGCACCACTATTATTATAGCCTATCTGAAGTTCAACATCATCATTAGTAACTACACCAGTCATAATTATCTCTGTAGTATCATCATTAATTCCTGCTATTCTCCAAGTATACCCAGAATAATTAATATATTCACCAATCTGTCTTTCATTAATTAAAGTATTTCTTCTAGCACTGTCATTTTCTACTAATATATATGGATCTGCTTCACTACCATCTCCACTTAACACTTTAGTATTTTTCTTTAACGTAACTGCAGGTCTTACATTAAATAAATATTCTTGATTCATAGGTTCAGATTTCAAAGGATAATCATAAAGATTTGTCATAGTCCAAGGATTATTATTAGAATCTAAATTAGCATACCAAACAATTCCACCAAAATCTAAAAAGCTTATATCATCTGCTAAAGTATTATTATAATCTTGAATAGATAAAATACCAACATTTCTCTTAGCACTACTTCTACTACACTCAGTAGCCATATAATTATCAGCACTTAATACATCATCACACCATTTAGAAGAAGTAATTATTTTTTTATATTTACTTTCTAAAAGATTATAGAAATAATCATTTAACCAAGAATCTAATGAACTATCAGCAAATCTACCATCATTAGTATAATCAACATTAGCAAGTACTTCATCACTAGCAATTGTAACTGTATTATTACTATTTATCTTAACTATTCTAAATGTCATATTATTAAACATTACATAATTATTTAAAGCATCACCTTTATAGTATCCATTAGTATCACTAGTCGCTTCCCTAACGACATTACTTAGTGATTCTTCTACAACTACTTTTCTTTTAACTTCACTTTTATTATTTAAACTATCACTAGCACTATAAGTAATTTCATAAGTACCAACAGTATTAGTATCAACTTCTCCTTTAATCGTAACATCATCAACGTTTAAATTACCATCAGTATCGTCAACTACACTTTTAACACCTGGTTCTTTATATTCATCACCTTTATTTAAATTAATAGTACTATCACCATTTAAAGTTATAACAGGTCCTTCATGATCAGTAGAAGATTCATAATTACCACATTTTAAATAGGTATAATATTGAAACTCCCCATCTTTTTTGATCGCTTTAACAGTAGACTCATTCAAATCACAAACTTTTTTAGAATAAGGAATATATATATCATCAAGATAATCTTCTTTTATTAAAGTACCAAGATTAACAGTCAAAACTCTTCCTTCTTGATTGGGTAAATAGTTTTTATTTATCTGATAATATCTTTCTCCAGCTGCAATAAACTTTTTTTCATTATCCTTAAATACTTTATTTGGATAATAGAAAGCAAAATATAAAATTGCTAATACTAAAAGTACTACTAAAACTACTACAACTATCCTTATAATTTTCTTTTTATTCATCATTAACACCCTTTCTATACTAAATTATAAACATATCTCTTATTTCTAAAAGTAAACTCTAAACTCACTTTGCTAGATACATCTATATCATCAGGAATTCTAAAATATGCATAATTACCAAAATAATCAAGAGAAACCAAACTATTAGTTAAAATCTGCTCATTTTCACCACTAGTATTCTTATAATTTATTTTAGCATATATACTAGAAAAGTCAACAAAACTTTCTCCTGTAAAACTGTTACTAGTAAAGCTTAATTCCAATATTTTACCATTAGAAACAGAAAGAGTTAAATCTCTTGGACCACAACTACTACCACTACAACTATAAGCACCATAAGTAGTAGAATTAGTTAAATTAACATTAGTTATAGTTAAATTATCACCAGTTGGAAACTTCATCGTTTCATTAAGATTAACTTCTTGAACTGTTTTAACATCACTAACATCTTGAACATTAAGTTTTATCTTTTTTAAAAGGACTTTATTAGAAACATCAGGATAATATAAAACAAATTTACTTGAATCTAAATCCTTAGGAACTTTATAAACTAAAATAAAAGTTGTCTCATCTCCTGTATCTAAGTCTTTATTATTATAAGCATTACCTAAATCTGCAAAATTTTCATATTCTCTAGTAACATAATGAAACTCATTATTTTTATTCATGATTCTAAACCTATCTAAATTAATACCACGTTTAGAAGCCTCATTCTTAACAGTAACATTTATAACAAGATAGTTCTGTTTATCACTAATAACTGTACCACGGCTATCTTTGTTAGTTAAGTAACTAGAATTAACTGTTATATCATAGTAATTAGCAGAAAAAGTATTTCCTTCTTGATAAGTCCTATGTAAAATTCCAAAGTAATAATAAGTATAGCCTGTAATAGAGACAAAAAGAATTATTATTATTGTATTACATACAAGACGATGTTCATAATAAAGATATTTAGCATGTCTAATAAATTTTTTAAAATTTCTTGTTATCTTATCTTTATCAAATTCAATATTTACTTCAAACTCTTCACGGTCTTCTTCTTTTATATCTAAGTACTCTTCATCCTCTTTAAAGCCAAACTTTTTAAGGTCAATACCTAAAAATCTAATACCAAAAATAATAAAGATAACATATTGTGGCAAATAAATAATATTTAATAAGTCACGTCCTGCCATTATTGGTGTAATTGTAGATAACTCAGTATACCCTGTAAAATAACTTCTAACATATAATAAGATTCCAAACATAAAAGTATATTCTAAAATTGGAAGTAAATAAATCTTCCAAGGTTTCTTTTTATATCTCAAAAGAACAACTAAAACTATACTCACAATAACCACGGCAATTATAGTAATTAAGAGTAACGGATTAATATAATCACTAATAGGTTCATAATAAGCATTATAACTTTCAGTCTCCAAGAAATTAGCAACAAAATCACGTAAAGTAATTATTTTATAAAATATATAGGCACTAAGTAATATAAGCACTAAATGAATTCTTTGAAAGTATTGTATTAAAAGAGCATATGGTTTTCTAAGTATCATAGGCTACACCCCTTTACTATTATAAGTATAGACTAAAATAATAAATTTGAAAAGTAAAAAGTTGTTTTTATTATCTAAACAGTGCTATAATACTTAAGGAAAGTAGTGATAAAATGAAAAAGAAAATAAAATATTTATTAATAGGAATATTTATAGTATTTCTAACAGGCTGTGGTAATAGTTCTAATACTATCACTGAAATTGATTATAGTAAGTTAGAAGAAATGATTGATAATAAAGAAAGTTTTATTCTAGAAGTTGTTCAAACAGGATGTTCTCACTGTGAAGAATTCTCACCAAGATTTAAAGCAGTTTTAAAGACGAATGACAAAGAAGCTTATTCTATTAATTTATATAATTTAACTGAAGAAGAAGCTAAAAAATTTAATGAGTTGACAACAAGTGTAAGTGGTACTCCTACTGTTTTATATTTTGAAGATGGAAAAGAAACTAGTCATAAAATAAATGGAGCGGTATCTAATGAGAAAATTGAAGAATTTTTAGAAAAAATAGATAGTTAAAAGACTTTGGCAAAACACCAAAGTCTTTTTTTTATTTTCTATTATTTATTTTTCTTAGCATCTGCCTTTTTTCTCTCTTCTGTATTTAAAATACGTTTTCTAAGTCTAATAAAGTTAGGAGTAACTTCAACTAATTCATCAGAATTAATATAGTCAAGTGCATATTCTAAGGTAATAGGACGAGGTCTTTTTAAGACTACAGTATGATCACTTCCTGCAGCACGCATATTTGTTAGTTGTTTACCTTTAACAACATTAACTGCAAGGTCATTATCTCTATTACATTCACCTATTATCATACCTTCATATACTTCAGTACCAGGTTCAATAAACATAGTACCTCTATCTTCTAGATTACCAATTGCATAAGCTGTAGAGTTTCCATTTTCAACAGAAACTAAAACTCCTAGTTTACGTTCTCCAATATCAACGTTTTCATATGGTTTATAGGAACTAAAGGTGTGATTCATAATTCCATATCCCTTAGTCATAGTCATAAAGTCTGTAGAAAAGCCAATAAGTCCACGAGATGGAATACTATAGTTAAGCCTAACTTGATTTTCAAAGTTAGTCATATTCTCCATTACTCCACCACGAGTACCTAAATGTTCAATAACACTACCAACAACATCTTCTGGCACTTCTATTTGTAACTCTTCCCAAGGTTCACACTTAATTCCATCTATTTCTTTAATAATTACTTTAGGTTTAGAAACTTCAAGTTCAAAACCCTCTCTTCTCATATTTTCTATTAAAATACCAAGATGTAACTCACCACGACCTGAAACAAGGAAGCTATCACTTCCGGCAGGCTCTACTCTTAAAGAAACATCTTTTTGAGTCTCACGAATTAATCTTTCTTCTATCTTACGAGCTGTTAAGATTTTACCATCACAACCTACAAAAGGACTACTATTAGTACCAAAAGTCATTTGTAGAGTTGGTTCATCTATATGTAAAATAGGTAAAGGTAAATTATCTCCCATATTACAGATAGTCTCTCCTACTGATATATCAGCAAGACCTGCAATAGCAACAATATCTCCTGCTTCAGCACTCTCTATTTCTATACGATTATAACCATAATAACCAAATAATTTTTGAATTCTAAAGTTCTTAACAGAACCATCTAATCTAATACAACTAACCATCTCACCTGTTTTAATGATTCCATTATGAACACGACCTATACCAATACGTCCTACAAATTCATTATAGTCAAGTAATGCAGGTTGAAATTGTAATGGTTTAGTATTATCTCCAGTAGGTGCAGGAATCTTATCAATTATTAAGTCAAGTAATGGTTCAAAACCTTTTTTCTGTGTACTTATATCATCACTTAAACTACAAGTCTCATTTAAAGCACTAGCATAAACTACAGGGAAATCAAGTTGTTCTTCATCAGCACCTAATTCAATGAATAAATCAAGAACTTCATCAACAACAGCACTACATCTTGCACTAGGTTTATCTACTTTATTGATAACTACAATAGGCTTAACCCCTGCTTCAAAAGCTTTCTTTAAAACAAATCTAGTCTGAGGCATAGCACCTTCATAAGCATCAACAACAAGGATAACACCATCAACCATATTCATAATTCGTTCAACTTCTCCTCCAAAGTCAGCATGACCAGGAGTATCAAGAATATTAATACGATAACCGTTATAGTCTAAAGCTGTTGTTTTAGCAAGAATTGTAATACCACGTTCTTTCTCTAAAGCATTAGAATCCATTGATACATTACTTACATCTTCATTATCACGAAACATACCAGATGTTTTTAAAATACCATCTACTAATGTAGTTTTACCATGATCGACATGAGCAATAATCGCTACATTTCTTTTTTTCATACTATCACACTCCAAAATACGTTCTAAATTATAACATAACTCAAAGAAAAATACTAGAGTTTCTAGTATTTTTTTTGGGTTTTATCTACTAATAACTATTTAGCAGCATTTATTTGACTCATTACTTCATCAGCAAAGTTCTCTTCTTTTTTCTCAATACCTTCTCCAACAGCATAACGAATCATAGATACAATAGAACCTCCATTATTCTTAACATAAGAACCTACTGTAACATTAGAATCTTTAATAAATGCTTGTTCTTCTAAACAAATCTCTTTATAGAATTTATTTAATCTACCAGTAACCATTTTTTCAGCTATTTCTGCAGGTTTACCTTCATTCATAACTTGTTCTTTAATTACTTTAGATTCATGTTCTACCATATCACTTGGAACACTATCTCTATCTACACAAACAGGAGCCATTGCTGCAACATGCATAGCAACGTCTTTGGCGATGTTCTCTGTAGTATTTTCTAACACTACTAAAGCACCAATTTTACCTCCCATATGTAAGTAACTACCAAATACCCCGCTATCAGTTTTCTCTACTAATTCACATCTTCTAAAAGATATTTTTTCTCCTATTTTAGCAGTTAAACTAACTAACTTAGCTTCTACAGTCTCTCCATTATCATCAAAAGCTAGCACATCTTCTCTAGTCTTTAAATCATTATTGATGATAGTATCTGCTAAATAATTAACAAAGTTAACAAATTCTTCATTCTTAGCAACAAAGTCAGTCTCAGAATTAACTTCTAATATAACTGCTTTATTATCTTTAACTTCTATCTTACATAAACCTTCTGCAGCAACTCTAGATTCTTTCTTAGCAGCCTTACTAATACCTTTTTCTCTTAACCAATCAACAGCCTCATCCATATTACCATTACAAGCTTCTAATGCTTTCTTACAATCAAGCATTCCTGCTCCAGTCTTATCTCTTAATTCTTTTACATCACTTGCTTTAAACATAATTTATTCATCCTTTCTATTTTTATACAAAAGGAAGGAGATTCCCTCCCTCCTTCCTATCTTACTTTGATAAAGCTTCTATAATGTCAGCTTTTTTCATACCAGTTGTAGAAATATTTTTAGATTTAGCAATTTCTTTTAACTCAGCAACTGTCATTTTACTATAATCAACTGTTTCCTCTTTAGTAGATTCTTTCTTTTCTTCTACTACTTCTTTTTTCTCTTCTACTTTAACTTCTTTTTTAGTTTCTTTTCTAGTCTCTTTCTTTACTTCCTTCTTAGCTTCTTTTCTATCTTTCTTAGCTTTATCTTCTTCAGTAACATAATCAATTACTTCATTACCATTAACTTCTGCAATAGCATTAGTTAAAGCTCCAATAAGTAATTTAACACTTCTTACAGCATCATCATTACCAGGAATAACATAATCAACCATATCTGGATCACAGTTTGTATCAACTACACCAAATACAGGAATATTTAAGATTCTAGCTTCTTTAATAGCAATCTCTTCTTTTTTAGGATCAACTATAACTAAAGCTTGAGGAAGTTTTTTCATATCTCTAATTCCTCTTAAGTTCTTATTAAGTTTTTCATACTCTTTCTTAAGACCAATTACTTCTTTCTTAGGTAATGCATCGAATGTTCCATCTTCTTCCATTTTTTCGATTTGTTCCATTCTTCTAACTCTTGATCTAATAGTTCTAAAGTTAGTTAATGTACCACCTAACCATCTTTCATTAACAAAGTACATATTAGTTCTAACAGCACTCTCTTCAGCAGCTTCTTGAGCTTGTTTCTTAGTTCCAACAAATAGAACTTTTCCTCCATCTTCTGCTATTGTCTTTAAAGCTTCATATGCTTTATCTAAACATTTAGATGTTTTTTGTAAATCGATAATATAAATATCATCTCTAGTTGTATAGATGTACTCTCCCATCTTAGGATTCCATCTTCTTTTTTGATGTCCAAATTGAACACCTGCTTCTAATAAATAATTCATTGATACTACGCTCATATTTTAATCTCCTTTTCGTTTTAATCTTCTATTTTGTTCTAAAAATTATCACTGATTATACTATAGTCAGCACTAGATAATTCAATCCCAAAATATGTTTATTTTTTTAAAGCTTCAATTATATCAGCTTTTTTCATACCTGTAGTTGCAATACCTTTTTCTTTAGCAATTTCTTTAAGTTCTGCAACTGTCATTTTACTATAGTCTTTAACTTCAGTTTTCTCTTCTTTTTTAGTCTCTTTCTTAGCAGTTTCTTTCTTAGTTGTAGCTTTCTTCTCAGTAGTCTTTACTCCTTCTTTAGTGCTATTACTCTTAACAGTTACCTCATTAGTAGATTTAACTTCATTTACTTTTATTTTACCTTCTTTACCTTTTTTAGCTACTTCAACTAATTCAGTAAATGCTTTAGGATCATTAATAGCAATCTCACTTAACATTTTACGGTTAACTTCAACACCTGCTTTATTTAATCCTTCTATAAATCTAGAATAACTAATACCATTTTCTCTACATGCTGCATTAATTCTAGTTATCCATAATTTTCTAAATTCTCTTTTCTTTTGCTTTCTATCTCTAAAAGCATATTGACCAGAATGCATTAATTGTTCTTTAGCACTCTTATAAAGTCTATGTTTACTACCAAAGTATCCTTTAGCTTGTTTTAATACTTTCTTATGACGAGCTTTTGTAACTGCTCCATTCTTAACTCTTGCCATCTTTACATCCTCCTTCTTTTATTAAATAATGTTCTTTAAACGATTTTGATCTGCTTTAGATAAGCTAGATGCACTTCTTTTCTTTCTATTAACTTTTCTTGACTTATATCCAGTATTATGTCTACTTCCTGGATGTCCTATTTTATAATCATTCTTTCTTTTCTTAAATACTTTCTTACTACCTTTATGTGTTTTTAATTTAGGCATTATAATTCCTCCTTCTACTTATCTTTCTTTGGTACTAAAAACATTGTCATAGTACGACCATCTAACTTTGGATGTTGATCAATTGTTGCATAATCTAGAGTCCTATTAGCAAATTTCTCTAATACTTCTTTACCTAATTCAGTATGAGCCATTTGTCTTCCTTTGAATCTAATCGTAAGTTTAATCTTATCACCTTTTTGTAAGTACTTAATAACGTTTCTAAGTTTAGTTTCAAAGTCTCCTACATCAATAACAGGAGATAATCTAAACTCTTTTAACTCTGCCTGACTTGCTCTTTGTTTTTTCAAAGCTTCTTTTTCTTTCTTTTGTCTTTCGTAACGGTATTTATTATAATCCATTACTTTACAAACAGGCGGATTACCATTAGGATTCATTAAAACTAAATCTAAATTAGCATATTTTGCTAGTGTTCTAGCATCTTCTATAGATTTAATTCCAACTTGTTCTCCATTAGGACCAATAACTAATACTTCTTTAGCTCTTATTTGCTCATTAATTAATTGACTCTTATTATCTTTTGCTATAATTAACACCTCCATAAAATTAAGAAAAGTGGATATATTAATACCCACTAAAAAACCAAAATAATGTTATATTATTATATCTAATCTTGGCTTTTTACCTATTGACTCACTTATCAATCAGGTGGTGGGGTATCCCATCTCTTTCCTTTTCTTCAAGTATTGTATGCTAAAAATCTAGGTTTGTCAACACTTTTTTGCTACTTTGTTACTACTTTTTTGTGATTTTTTTAGAGTTTTAGTTTATTATAGAGTCACTACAAAAAATATTTTGTATAATTTGATTGTAGTTTTGATATAATATTAATGTAGATAATATCATATCTACAATCTTGGTCTATTATTTATAATGGATCAAACCCGTGTTGGCACCATGTGCCACTTAAAGAAGTAACCTTTACGGTTGCTTTTTTAATTTCTATATACAAAAACTAGAGTTTGCTCTCTAGTTTCTTTTTTAAGTTCCTATTATAGTCGGAATCACTGCTTTTTTAAGTTCCTGTTATGGTCGGAATCACCGCTTTTTTAAGTTCCTGTTATGGTCGGAATCACCAGCTTTTTTAACAACACATAATCACTTATGTAGCTATAATATAACATTCAGTGATAATAATGTCAATAAAACTATTTAATAATTATTTTACTTTCTTTCTTCTCCTTAGCTTTCTCCATAAAACATTCAAATATCTTCTTAGAATTAACATCATCACTAATAGTTATCTCTGGATGCCACTGTACCCCTAAACAGAAGTCATAATCTTTTAACTCTACCGCTTCAATCACTCCATCAGAACTCTTAGCAACTACGTTACACTCTTTAGTATAGTCTACACATCTTAAATGATGAGAGTTAACCATTATTTCTTCACTACCTATTATCTTATATAAAAGACTATTTTTATCGATAGTAACATTATGAGCAGGTGCAGCATAATCTTCTTTATAATGTAACTCTTTATTAGGAACATCTAATAATTTAAAGTTATCTATTTTATAGTTAGCAATCATCTGCATACCTAAACATACACCAAGTATTGGAATATTTCTTTTAAGACAAAAATGTAAAACATAATAATCATATTTAGTAATCTTATCTCCCCCAGGAATAAATAATCCATCTAGCTTTTCTATCTGATATAAAATCATTTCTTGTTCCATCCCAGTTAAATCAGGAGCTTCACTACTTTTAGTAGTAAAATAATCTATATCTTGAGGAGGTGTTAACATAATAGGCACTCCATCTGCTTTAACAATCGCTCTTCTTGTACTTTCCATACAATACTCTATAGGTGTACCATTTTCATTAACACCACTTCTAGTTAAAATACCAATGATAGGACCCATTAGAATTTAATCCTCTCTTCAATATATGGAATAACTTCATCTAACTTCAATGTTACTTGTTCCATAGTATCTCTATCTCTTAAAGTAACAGTTCCATTATCTATTGTATTATCATCAACTGTTAAACTAAAAGGTGTTCCAATAGCATCCCCTCTTCTATATCTTTTACCAATAGAACCTGCTTCATCATAACTAACAGAAAACTCTTTAGATAACATTTTATAAATATCACTAGCTTTCTCACTATGTCTTTTCTTTATTAAAGGTAAAACAGTTACTTTATATGGTGCTAAAAAGGGGTGTATTTTTAATACTTCTCTTTCACTACCATCTTCTAATGTCTCTTTATTATAAGCATCGCATAGTATTGTAAGCATAAGTCTATCTACCCCAACACTAGGTTCAATAACATAAGGAATATATTTCTCATTAGTAGTAGGATCTAAATATTCTAAAGATTCACCTGATACTTTTTGATGGCTAGATAAATCATAATCAGTACGACTAGCAATTCCCCATAATTCTCCAAATCCAAATGGAAATTTATATTCAATATCAGTAGTAGCATTACTATAATGGCTTAACTCTTCTTTTTTATGATCTCTAAGTCTTAAATTATCTTTATTAATACCAAGACTTAATAAGAAGTTATAACAATAATCTTTATAATATTTATGCCAATCTAATTCAGTACCTGGTTTACAGAAAAACTCTAATTCCATTTGTTCAAATTCTCTTGTTCTAAATATAAAGTTACCAGGAGTTATTTCATTTCTAAAACTTTTACCAACTTGTCCAATTCCAAAAGGAATCTTAAGTCTCATACTTCTTTGCACATTTAAAAAATCAACAAATATACCTTGAGCAGTTTCAGGTCTTAAATAGATTGTACTCTTACTATCTTCAGTAACACCTTGAAAAGTCTTAAACATTAAGTTAAATTCTCTAATATCAGTATAATCCATTGCCCCACAGTTAGGACAAACAATATTATGCTCTTTAATATAATTCATTAACTCTTCATGACTCATACCACCTGCATCTTCTACCCCATCAGCTTCCACTAACTTATCTGCACGATGACGAGTCTTACATTTCTTACAATCTATTAAAGGATCAGAGAAAGTTGCTAAATGTCCACTCGCTTCCCAAGTTCTAGGATTCATTAAAATAGCAGAATCTAGTCCTACATTATTAATATCTTCTTGAACAAATTTCTTTAACCAAGCACTTTTAACATTATTTTTTAAAAGCATACCAACAGGACCATAATCCCAAGTATTAGCAAGACCTCCATATATCTCACTTCCTTGGAATATTATTCCATATTGCTTACAGTAATTAACTAAATCTTCCATCTTAATATTACTCATTATCTCACTCTTTCCCTTTCTTGCTCACTACCATTAAATTTTTTCTCAACTTCTCCTAAATAAGCTTTCAATCCTTCAGGACTTTTAACTTCTGCAAAACATTTTAAAACATTATCAGTAAGTCCTTCTTTATATCTTCTTTTCAAATCATCTATTACTTTATTGTATACACCATCTATATTAACAACTACTAATTCTTTCTTTTTATCATCAGTCTCTACCTTATTATTCAAGAAAGAATAGAACTCAGAAAGAGTACCAGTTCCACCATCTAAGAAAATAATAACGTCACTATTCTCATAAATACGCTCAGCCCTTTCAAAAGTAGACCTAACTTCCACTTTAATATCTGCAATAGTTCTACCAAGTTCAAGACTGTTGCCAACAGTTATAAGCATATTACCGTTTTCTCTTAAAATTTCTTTAACATTTCTCATAGTACCAGTCTCACCAGCACCCATAACAAATGTATATCCCATGTCTGCTATTGCCCTTATCATCTCAGAATTTTTTTCATATGCTTCCATACTAGAACTACTTTTACTTCCACACATAATTCCTACATTCATTTAATTCACCTCATTTGATAATTATTATATACACTATAGATTTAAAAGTCTAGGTAAAAATATTGATATACCTATAATAACTGCAAATATCGCCGCGACAAGTACTGCCCCCGCTGCCGCATCTTTAGCAACTTTAGCCTTTGCTTTCTTCTCTTCTGTTACAAGATCAACGACATTTTCCAAAGCTGTATTCATAAGTTCTAAAGAAAGAACTAATGCAAAAAGTACAAAACATACTCCCCACTCTACAAAAGTAATTTCAAAGACTATCCCCGCTATTATTACTAATATCATAACAAGAAAATGAATTACCATATTTCTTTCATGTTTTAAGGTATAAAAGATTCCATTAAAGCCATATGATAATGTTTTAAGTAAAGGTTTCTCCTTTTCTTTAGGCTTAAAAGTCTTCTCAAAAAAGTAAATTAATACTAAAAGAATTATAAGTCCTAAAATAACTCCCCCAACTACATCTGTTACATAGTGAACATTAAGTATTAATCTACTTAAACAAATCAAAACAATTAATGTAATTAAGAATGTTGTTCCTATTACTTTATACTCTTCCTTACATTTACTTCTCCTAAGTAAATATATCAAAAATCCATAATAAGTAGTAGCAATTAAACTATGCCCACTAGGAAAACTATAACTAGAAAGAAGTTCACTTCCAATTAAAGGCCTCTCTCTTAAAAAGATATTCTTACTTAATATAATAATACCTGCACTAATTATGGTATTAATTATAACAAATATTCTTTGATGATTAGTATCAAGTGCAAATATCAATATTAATGTAACTATAATTATCGCTTGACTAGATGCTAAAGATGTAACTACATTAGTACATGTTGTTAAAAAATCTATTCTGTTAGTAGATAATAGGTTATAAACATTATAATCTATTACCCCTGTTATATCTAAAAGTACACAAACAGTTAAAATAACAAATAAACTTAAAAGAATTATTAATTTTTTCTTCATCAAACCACTACCTATCTTACTTTAATTTTACCACATTCTTTAACATTTTTTTACTATTTAAATAAATTCCTGTATATCTATCATAATAATCTTCTAAAAATTTATTTATTTCTTCATTTACTTTAGGATTAACATCTATTTTTGTAATTTTCTCTAAATCAACATAGTAATACATCTGTAAAAGTTTAATCGTCTTTTCACTGTAATAGCCTTCATTTTGATAACAGTCTTTGCAAATAAATCCCCCTGCTGTTGGACTTAAACTAACAATATTAGTAGTTTTTCCACAGACTGCACAACCTGTAACAATAGGACTAACACCTAAAAAATCTAAATATTTAAGTTCTAATATATTAGTAACAACTGCAGGATTAAGACTATTCTCAATTTTATCTAGAGAACTAACTACCAATGGTAAAATATTACTATCTTTAGATTGTTTAACTACTTGTCTTGTAAGATCTAAAAGATATGATGCATATACAACATTTTCTAAATTCATAATAGTCTTAGGATAATCACTAATAACATCAATACTAATTAAGGTTGATAAACCATTCTCTTTATAATAGAAATGAAATGTTCCATATACTAACTTTCTAGAAGCACCTCTAAGTTTACTTTTTAAGTTTCGACATCCTTTAGAAATAATACCTATAAGACCATACTCACTAGTCAAAACATTTAATATTTTACTAGAATCACTATAATTAGTCTCGTTTAGAACTAATCCCTTCACGTCCACTATCTTCATTATTTTCACTTTCCTTTATAGACTTTGCTAAAAGAAAATATCTAATATCACCAGTTTTCTTAAATAAATTCCAAACTATTTCATAATTATTCATATTATCACCTATTAATATAATGATTAATAAGTAATTTTTTTATTCATCTTTACTATCAATTCCTAGTTCTATTAAATATTTCTCTTTATCACGCCAATTTTCTATTACTTTAACATGAGTTTCTAAAAATACTTTCTTTCCTAAAAACTCTTCCATATCATTACGAGCAAGTATACCAATACGTTTTAACATATTACCATTCTTACCAATAATAATTTTCTTTAAGCTCTCTTTATCCACTACTATTAAGACTTGTATATGTACCAAATCATCATATTCTTCAAAGTTCTCCACATAACAAGTAACACTATGAGGAATCTCTTGTTTAGTTAACATCATTATCTTTTCACGAACAAATTCCCCCATAATAAACTTAACTGAAACATTTGTAAGTTCATCACTATCAAATATCGCTTCATCTAGTGGCAGATATTTTTTTAATGTCTTAATTAAATCATCTATCGCTTTCTTCTTTAAAGCAGATATAGGAATAATCTCATCAAAGTCATACAATTCTTTCGCTTCATCTATTACTTTAAGTAATTTCTCACTACCTACTTTATCAATTTTATTTAGAATCAAGAAGACTTTAGCGTCTGTATTTTCTTTAATTTTATTTAAAACAAACTTATCTCCCTTACCTATTCCACTACTTGCATCTATTAATAAAAGAATAATATCAGCATTATCTATATTTTGATAAGCTTTTTTATTTAAAACACTACCAAGTTTATTCATAGGTTTATGAATACCTGGAGTATCTATAAAGACAATCTGTGCCTCATCATCTTGATAAATTCCTTGAATAATATTTCTCGTAGTACCTGCTTTATCAGTTGTAATAGCAAGTTTCATATTAAGTATTGCATTTAATAATGTACTCTTACCTACATTAGGTCTTCCCATTATTGATACAACTCCACACTTCATAAAATTACCTCCTTACTTTTACACAATTATTTATTGTATTTTTGTACCTATTCAAATTTACTTTATATCTAATCTTAAGGGTATACCTATAAAATTTATATATTTAACAATTCACTAATATCATCAATTTTATAATCAAAGCTTTCTACATCACCAAAACCATAAGCTGCATATACAAAAGGAATACCTGCTATTTTTGCTCCTTCCATATCACCACTTGTATCTCCAACATATATAGGATTTTTCAAATTATTACGGGAAATAACAAGCTTAATATTTTCTCCTTTACTAAGAAGAGTGTTACCATAACTTTCATAATCATCAAAATAATCTTTAAGTCCACTCGTATTTAAAAAAGATTCAATATATCCTTTAACACAATTACTAACTATATATAATTTATATTTTTTACTTAAATTTATAATAGTTTCTCTAGTATTAGGATATAATGTTCCTCCTTCTTTTAACAAGTTTTCCACATTTTTATTAAAAGCCTCATTAGCATACTCTTCCCCTTTTTCTCTTGGAAGATATCCATAATATATATTAATAATCTCATCAGATGTTTTTCCCATTGCCGACTCGATTTGTTCTCTTGTAACATCTCTAGTAATGTCTTTATGCTCTTCTTTTACAAAACTTGTCGTTTTAAGACAACTATCAACAGTATTCCACAAAGTACCATCTAAATCAAATATTATTGCATCTATCTTTTCCATGCTATCACTCTTTTCAAAAATTTTACTTTTCTTCTTTACTCATTTCTTCTAATAACAAATCAAAATCGGATTTATATAGCATATCTTGTTTAACTCTATATTTTTCATATTCACACAATGCTTTATCACAAGCGATTTTCTAAGAAATCTTACCTGCATCTTTCAAAATATCTCTATCATCTGCAAGCAAAAACTTATCAATCCTAGTAGCCCAGTCTTCCATTGTCATTGGAATATTTCTTTTCTCTCTTGCTTCTGCTAAATCTAAAAAAGCACTAACTATTCTTTCTAAATCATCTATTTCCTCTTTAGTTAAATAATTCTTAGCAACAACGACATCAGTTTCTAATATTTTACCGTTAGGAGAATTTTTCCAAGACGTTAATCCCATATTCTCTTTTTCGGCATCTGCTCTATTGTAAATTATCTCTGCAGCTGTTTGCTTAGAAACTGCATAATGCATTTTGTTTTGAACTTTCTTAAAGAATTTAATCGTTGTAGGTGACTTTTTATCATAATCAATACTAGTAGCATAAATATCTGTTATCTTTTGATAAAATCTTCTTTCTGAAAGTCTAATTTCCCTAATCTCTGCAAGTAATGAATCAAAATAATCTTCATCAAAAAAGGTACCATTTTCCATTCTCTTTTTATCAATTATATACCCTTTCTTAGAAAACTCTTTTAAAACATTAGTAGCCCATCTTCTAAACTGAATTGCCCTATCAGAATTCACTCTATATCCTACAGATATAACTACATCTAAATTATAATAATTTACTTTTCTTTCTACATTACGATTGCCTTCTTTTTGAACTAGTGCAAAAATTGCACTAGTTGACTTTTCTTCAAGTTCTAAATCAGCATAAATATTTTTCAAATGCTTCGTTATAACAGTTCTATCAACATCATATAAATCAGCAAGGCCTTTTTGTGTTAACCACAAATCTCCTTCACGGGATCTAACTTGAATACCTTCACTATGATTTTGTCTTTCAAAAATCAAAAACTAGAGCACTGCTGCTTCTTACAACTAAATTTTCTCTCAAGAGTATCTCCTCCTAACTTCTTATTAATTTTTACTCTTCATTATATGTTATACCATTTTTTAAAAAGTTTTTTGAAATTTTAAAGCTTTTTTACAGTCAACACTCTTGAGTTAACAAAATATTAAAACAACTCCATAATCTTAGGTATAAAAATCATCAAAGCAATAAGAGCACTAGTCAAAGTCAATACAAACTCTGCCGCACTTGCCGTATCTTTAGCAACTTTAGCAAGAGGATGAAACTCTTCAGTAACAAGATCAACTGTACTTTCTATCGCAGTATTAAGAAGTTCAACTACCAAAGTTAATCCTATAATTGCAATTATAATCAACCACTGTGTTAAAGATATCTCAAGTAAAAAGCTAAGCAATAGTAAAATAACAGTACATACCAAATGTATATAAACACTCTGTTCATTTTTATATACTGCCTTTAAACCATTCCAAGAATTCTTAATACTTGAAAGTATTCTCTTAAACCCAAACTGTTTTTTCCTTCTATCTAGTGATGCCATATTCCATCAAAACCTCCTCTTGTTTTTTAAACATAATTTTTGCATCTTCTTCAGTCTCATGATCATATCCTAACAAATGATAAACACCATGCACTGCTAAAAAACATAACTCTCTTTCCAAAGAATGACCATATTCTTTAGCTTGTTCCTTTGCTTTATCTAAACAAATATAAATATCTCCTAATAATCTAACATCATCAGGAATAATCATACTTTTATCATCTTCTAAAGCAAAACTAATAACATCAGTAACTCTATCAATACCCCGATATTCCTTATTCAATTTATGAATAAAAGAATTATCTACAATTATTATACTACAACTTGCTTTTTTTAACCTTTCAATTTCGAAAGCCTTATTAACAACCTTCTCTATTATATCCTGATAAGTAAACTCTTCATCTGTCTCATTATAGATAGTAACTTCATTCACAGTTCAAATCACGTTCCTTTCTAATGGTTAGATTATAACACAAAAAAAGAGGGTTTTAAAGTAATGTTATTAATCCCACTAAAAGAATAATAGACACTAAATTTAAAAACCACTCTCTTTGTAATACACTAGGACACATATCTCCTATCTTTAAAATAAGAATATATAAGTAATGACCTAAAACTCCCCCCATTATATTTAATAAAATATCATCAATATCAAAAACTCTACCTATCATTAACTGTGTACATTCAATAGTTAAAGATGTAACTACAGTTAATATGAATATAGGAAGTAATTTCTTTTCTTTTAAAAAGTAACTAGTAAAGAATCCATATGGTAAGAACATAATTATATTACCTAAAACATTCTTTAAAAATAATCTACTACCTACATTATATCTAAACATTTCTCTAAAAGGTATTAAATTATTACTAGAAATATTATTATTATCTTGAAAAGTAACTACTTGGAATAAACAAAGTATATATATGATAAATGATAAAGCGATTAATTCTTTATAAAAACAAAACTCTTTTTTATTTTTAACTATATCAGCAGCTCTCAAAGTAATAGCAACTACAACAGATATTATTATCATAGGTAAACTAAATTCAAAAACATTACCAATAGTACGACTTAAACTTGTAAACATATTACTATTACCTACTTTCTTCTTCTAATTTTTTATTCTCTTCTTCTATATTAAAGTCTTTTAATGATTTATAACTAGTAATATCTTCTTCAACTTTAAAAAAGATTTCTATATCTATTCTATCAGTATTCTCCTCTTTTTTCAAAACCTTTTCGGAAAAGATCTTAATATCACTACCTAATTTATTTTTTAATTTCTCTATCGCTAACGGTTTTATATGCTCCTCATAATTTTCACTAAAGTCTATATCAGTAGTCTTAACCTCTTCTTTCTTTGTAAAATTAATACTAATAGGTAGTAAAGGATGTTTATAAAGTACAGTTTTAGTATCTTTTGAATGTTTATATTTATCGAAGTCTGTAAGGGCAATATCATCACTTAAAAAACTAATGGAAAGTACAGTTTTATTATTACCAGTTTTTATCTCTTCATGATAATTACGAGGTAAAGATAGTGATACTTTATACCAAATCTCTGCATATACATGACCTATCGCTCTCGTTTTACTAACAATATTACCATTATTTTTAATAAGTCCACTAATTAAAGTATCTCCTTCTTTAACATAAGCATTCTTCTTAGTAACAACTTCCCCGCTCTCTGCTTCTATTCTAGTAACAAGTCCCGTTTTCTTAGCCACGATATCACGAGGTTCAGTTTCCTTTTTTATATCATCTTTTACTCTTCTAATAAGTTTAACTTCATAACTAACCCCTTCCTCTTCAATTTCAATCCACTCTAATATATCTTTTTCTTTTTCAAGAATCTTCTCTTCAATCTTTTCTTTTTCTTTATAACTTATCTTAAAATTATACTTTTTCAAACCTAACTCTTCTAAATCAGCAAGTATTATTTCTCTTAACTCACTATCAGTATCAATTACTTTAATAGAAAATACTAAATTAGTAAGAAGATTAAAGAAAGCAAAGCCAAGTAAAACAATAATTACAAAAAATTTTCTTGTTTTAATAAAATGAATAATATTAAGAAGCCCTTTTCTTTTAACAATCTCTATTTTATAAGTAGTATTAATCTTTAAAAGCTTTTCATAATCTTCTTCTAATACTTCTATTATAATAGAGTCTCTACTTCTTTTAATCATCTTAAAATTAATACTAAATCTAACTAATAACATTAAAAAGGTATCTATTCTCTTACCAGTTATTTTTAAAATATAACTACTCATATTTAATCTCCAAATTATTTAAACTACCTAATATTAATAACTCCCTATCTGCTAACTTCTTTAAAGAAAAATCTCTTCCTTCTAATGTTATTTTGCGAGACTTAGCTTTTATAATTATTTTATTACTACCAAGAGTTAATATTTTCTCATAATTAGTAATATGAATTTTCTTATCATATATATCAATATGAAAATCTATTGGATCTAAAAAATTTCTTAAATAATTATAAGCCATAAAACTTCACCTATAAAATTTTATGTTATTAAAAAGAAAAAAAGAAAAGAAAGATTAATCTCTTTCTCTTCTTCTCTTACGTTCATTCTTACGAGCATTCTTAATAGCTTCTTTCTTAGCCTTTCTTCTTCTTACTCCTGGTTTATCATAAGCATCGTGCTTCTTAGCTTCAGAAGGGACACCACTACGTGCAAGCTTTTGTTTATATCTTTTTATCGCTCCATCAAGATTACCGTTTTTTACAGTTACCTGTGCCATTACTATTATCCCTCCCTTCGCTTTTTTCTACAACTGATTATAACACTAAGAACATTTAAAGTACAACATTTTTTTGACATTTTTTACACATTTTGTAATATTTCACCTAAAAATATGCCAAAATTATAAAAAGTAAGTACCATTATGACATTAAGTAAACTAAAACTTATTAACTTAACATATCTCTTTACTCTAAGGGACATATATCACCACTCCCTATTCTTCTAAGAGAACTTCCTAACTTTCTTCCTGCTAATATTAATATTTCAATTAAATCTCCTACATATTTAATAGCAGTTGATGTTAAAGAAAATCCCCCTTTAATATTTTTTAACTCTTTAACTGATAAATCTTTCATTCTAATCACCACCTCCACATGGTTCAGGATTAGTAAAACCACTAATTACTCCTACTACAAAAGAAATAATTATAGATACACCAATTCCTATAATGGTAGCAGATAAACCTGCTCCCCCTTTAATATTCTTCATTTCATTTTTTGTTAATTCTTTCATTTTACCCTCCAACTATCTATTATCAAACTAAGTATTGTTTCCCTTTTATTAGGTAAAAGTATTACCATATCATCATTAACTAATTTAAAAGATTTCTCTAACTCTAACATCAAGATAACCCCATCTTCAGAATCTTCTTTACTATTTATTTTATAAGTATATTTTAAGGTATCGTAGTAGAAGAAATTATTATCTTCAAATAAGTCTAAATCTAATGTAGTAAAAACTGTAATAACATTATCATCTATATTTAAGATACTAACTGTATTATAAGTCCATAGTTTAACTGTATTTATTAGATAAAAGAATACTATAGTTAAAATAAAGGTAATGACAAGAGAAAATAAAAGTAATCTCTTCTTCTTATAACTCTTCATGACATTTCCCTTTCTCTAAGTAAAAAACTCTATTAAACAAATCTTTATTATTAAGACGATGAGAAATATAAATAATTATCTTATCTTGATAATAATTTAAGATATTTTTAAGTATCTCTCTTTCTAACTCTATATCTACATTACTAAGACATTCATCAAGTATATAAATATAACTAGGTTTAAAGAAAGCTTGAGCAAGATTAATTCTAGACCTTTCTCCCATACTAATATTTCCCCCATCTTCTAAAAGAATAGTATCAAGATTATATTTTTTATCTTTAAATAATTTCTTTACTCCTGTAATAGATAAAAGTGTATTTTGATTAATATTAGGCTTTCTAGATAAATAAATATTCTCTTTAATATTAGTATTACTAATCATCTCTTTGTTAGAAACATAAGTAATAATATTTCTAAGATCATAAAGATTATAATGAGTTAAGTCAATATTACCAAGCTTAATATGTCCAAAATCAAGTGGTAAGAATCTTCCTAACAATTTAACAAGAGTACTTTTACCACTACCAGAATCTCCATAAATAAATACCTTATCTCTTGGCTTAATCTTCATATTAATATTATTTAAAACAAGATTATCTTTATATTTAAAGTATAAATTAGATATAGTTATCCCCATATTTTTAGTACTGTAATTATAATTAGTAAAAGGTAATAACAGTTCCTTCTCATAATTAAAGATATCATCTAATCTTTCCTTTATTTTTTTAGCATTTTGATATTTTAAGATAATTAATACTAAGTTCTCTACATTTCTTAACCCCATAAAGATAAAACCTTCTAGTAGTAAGAATGTTGCCAAACTAATATCAGTTGTAGTTATTAAGATAAAGCCACCTACACCTAAAACTAGTAAGTAAATAATACCTTCTAATAAACTTAAGATATTTCTTATAACTTCACTATACCTACTAACTCTATAATTCTCTCCTTCTACATTATCAGTAACTTTTCTAATTTTCTTAAACATTACTTCTTCTAAATGTAGACCCTTAATCTTATCATTATTAATAATTACTTGTTGTAATTTACTATTATAATTATCTCTAACTTGATAATATTTACTAATTAGATTAGTACTTAATCTCTTCTGAAAATAAATAAAAAGAAATAAAATAATACTACTAATTATAAGGATGAGAGCTAATAGGTTTGATAAACTCATAAAGAATATATAGATAAATATTAATATAAAAGTACTATTAATAAATATCAATACTGAAGACAATAATGAATCTGTAAAAGTATCTATATCGTTAAATAATGATATAATAATCCCCCTTTCCTTAGTTTGATAATATAAATTAGGAAGTGATAATAACTGTTTCATTAAATTAAGTTTTAACTGATAACTAAGTTTCTTTGTAAGTTTCAAAGCAGTAAGTTGTATAAAGTATGAATAAAAAGTCTTTAATACTAAAAGATAAAGAAAGATAAGTAGCAAAACTACCAAATTATAAGTAGATTTAACTGTTAAAGCATTATTTAAAATTATCTTTAAAGAAAACAAATTCAAAAGTTCAAGACTAATACTAAGTATTATTGAAATTAACATAAAAGTAAGAGTATTTTTGTTACTAGCAATTAATTTTATAATCTCGTCTCTAATAATCTTTACCTTTACAAATCTCTTAATACTAGCAGTTTTCTTAATAAAAAGATAATTACCTGTCGATATCTTACTAAACTCATCTATTGATAGAGTCTTAATAAGTTTACCAGGATCTTTAATAATAACTTTCTTATCAGTGATATTAGTAATTACTACATAATGATATAAATTCTTCTTTTCATCAATTTTAATATGGGCAATTACAGGAAGTGATATTTTAGGTATATCACTGACATCACCTTTCTTTCCATAAGCATCAAAGCCCAAAGACAAAGCTGCCTCCAACAAACCATACATCGTTGTGCCATCAGTAAAAGTATTACTAACTCTTTCTAAGTAGTCCTTTGAAACATTACAATTATAATATTTAGCAATCATGAGCAGGCAGGAAAGGCCACAGTCGTAACTTGATTCCTGCGAAACTATTTTTAATCTTTTTATTATTACCACCTCCTATTATAATAATTAACCATATCTATTTTTTTGCTCCAAAAATTTTTGTTTATCAGTTATTTTGACAAATCTCTTAATATTCAAATGACTGTAATAAAATATGGTTAAGGTGGTAGAGATGCAGTTTGGGAAAATTAGAGATTTAAGAGAAGATCATGATTTAAAACAAATAGACGTTGCTAAAATTCTTGGCGTTAAAAGAACTACCTACGCTATGTGGGAATTAGGTGATGTTAATTTTCCAATAGAAAAATTAGTAGAACTAGCTAAATATTTCCATACAAATGTTGAATACATGCTTAATTTAACATCAGATAAACGTGAAATTATATATGAAAAAGATATAAGTGTAGAATTTATTGGAAATCAATTAAAAAGATATCGCCTAAGACTAAAGAAAACACAAAGAGAATTTGCAAAAGTTTTAAACATTAGACAATCAAGTTACTCTTATTATGAAGATGGTAAAACTAGGATTCCAACTAATAAACTAGTTATACTAGCGATGACATATCACATTCCTATAAATTATATTTGTGGCGGCAAAAGAAAAGAAAATATTAGTGTAACACTATAAAATTTACAAAAAAGTGTTGACAAGAGCCTTTTCTTTTCATATAATTGTAAATGTCAATACAAATTGATGTTTACTTATGCGGATGTAGTTTAATGGTAGAACCTCAGCCTTCCAAGCTGACTACGGGAGTTCGATTCTCCTCATCCGCTCCAGAGAAGAATCTGCTCGAACTTTTGAGCATTATGATAAATATCAAATTCAGAAATGGATTTGATTTTTTTGTGTTTAAGAAAGTGAGCGTGATTTTTCAAATGGTAAATGTTATTAAAAAAGAAATTAAAATTGATAATACTTTAAAAAAGAAATTAGAGTTTATTTGTAGTTTTTGTAATACTACTCCTACTTTTTATAATGGTAGTATTAGGACTATTGAGCATACCAATTTAATGTATGTTGAGCCACATAGAGTTGTCATTAAAGGTATTACATTTTTAGTATTTAATTATGAGCCTTATATTTATGAAGAAAATTTGAGTAAATGTATTCCCTTAAATAAATTTGAAGATTATTTAAAAAATATTTAATAAAGAAAAAATAAAATCAGTCCATTTTGCCATTTCAAATATGAAATTTCCCTATTTGAGGAAAGATAGTAAGTTATTAATGGTGTAAATTTGGTATGAAAAAAGTACAAAATTGGTACAAAATTATGATAGACTTTGAACAATAACTGTGATAATATGTTAGTATATTTTAAAAGTATTATTTTTATATTGATTTTTGTTGATTTTAAAAGTATTATTTTTATATTGATTTTTGTTGATTTTAAAGGAATTTTTTATATTTTTGGGCAGAAAAAGTATCAGACAAAATATCAGTTTTAGTATATGATTTTTGGGTATTGACAATACCAATAATACTGTTAAAATAATGTATGCTAGGAAAAAGTTTGCACAAATACTATCTTCTGTATTTTATTTAAACACAAGGGAAATTTCTCTTGTGTTTTTTCGTATGAAAAAGAAAGGACTGATGTTATGGAAGAAGAAAAGAAAATTGTAGGGATTTATACTCGTGTAAGTACCGAAGACCAAGCTCGTGAGGGCTTTAGTTTACCTGAACAAAAAGAACGATTAGAAGCCTTGTGTAAATATAAAGGCTATGAGATTTATGACTATTACGAAGACGCTGGTATTAGTGCTAAAACTGGAAACCACAGACCAGAATTTGACCGAATGCTTGAAGATATTAAAGCAAAGAAAATAAATACTATTGTTACATTAAAATTAGATAGACTTACAAGAAGCGTTTATGACTGGGAAAATATTATGAAATTTTTAGAACAAAATAATGCTTATTTAGATTGTGCAAATGATGAGATTAATACTACAAGTGCTAATGGAAAATTAGTATCAAGACTTTTAATGAGTGTAAGTCAAAACGAAATTGAGAGAACTAGTGAAAGAACAAAACTCGGACTTGTTGGAGCAATTAAAAGTGGTAATATTCCTAGCCAAACACCTTTTGGATATAAAAGAGAAAATAAGAAACTAGTGCCTGATCCACTCACAAAGGATATAATTGTTAGAATGTATCAATTATACTTTGAGGGAAACAGTTATCAGACAATTGCTAATATTTTTAATGAAGAAAATGTTGGTAATAAAAAATGGCGAGATAATACTATTTTAGAAATGATAGAAAACCCAATTTATAAAGGCGATTTTATACACGGAAAAAGAACTAATCATCCAACCTATTATGAAAACGTAGTTGAGCCTTTAGTTACAAAAGAAATGTGGGAAAACTGTCAAGTGCAAAAGAAAAAGAACTCAAGAAACTATATGAGAAGCCAAACTTATATTTTCTTACAAAAACTAAAATGTCCAAAGTGTGGAAGAATTTTAGGTGGTAGAGCCTCATATAAAAAGAAAGCTAATAAATACTATTATTACTATGGATGTTGTGAATGCAAAAATAATATCAAAGAAGATAAAATAGAACAGTCTATCTTGCACCTTTTAAGTGATATTTTAGAATATGATTCTGTTGTTAATAGTTTCTTTTTACCAATGTTGAAAAACAAACTAAACAACCCAAAAGAAAAATTAGCTAAAGAACTAAAATCCCAAGAAAAGAAAAAAGACAGAATTAGAGAAGCATATATTAATGAAGCTTTTACCATAGAAGAATATAAAAAAGAAAGTGCTATTATTAATGAAAATATAAAAGAACTAGAAAGGCAACTATTAGAACAAGAACAAGTTGATAACCTAAATTTTACAGAAGAAGATATTTTGATAAAACGTGATATAGATTTCATTAACAAGATAAAATTACCTAATTTATATAATCAAATTGAAATTACATGGAAAGATTTATCTCGTGAAGAAAAAGCTAGAGTAATTACAAATTATATAGATGATATTACTTTAAGATTAGATGTTGATGGCGATTATATTGTAGATAATGTAAATTTTAGGAGTACATTTTATAAAGATTTTAAAAGTTTGTATGACAAAGGTTTTATTGACTGGAAATTTATGAAAATGGACGTTGATGGCTTTGGCTATGTAAGAGTATCGCAATACTTACCACAAGAACAAGTTGAAAGACACGTTATGAGATTAAGAGAATATTATGATGTTCATTATTACGAGGGAATATTAGATTTTGAAACTAAAATGTTTGATACTCAAAAACGAGAAGAAGATGAAATTGTGAGAATTTTCCCTTTAGAACCAATGGACGGTAAAAAAACTAAAATAAATATGGGAATGCTTGGTGTATCAAAAGATAGTGAAATAAGAATTGAAAATGAGGAAGATTTATTTACTACAATACCACCAGAAAACGTGGAATATAATGAGTATATTTTTAAGGAATGTGATGACAATGAGAAAGCTAACTAACACAGATATAATGAAAAATAATGTTGATACTATAAATCAATACAAAGTATTAGAATATTTAAAAAATAATCTTAACATTTTTGAATTTTTCATATTTTTATATGATAAAGACACCATAAAAGTAATCGACAAAAATAATTGTACTGGCTATTTTCAATACGATAAAAATAAAGATGATGTAAAATTTACTGAAGAAATATTAGAAGAAAACATAGACTTCGAGATGTAAAAATTTCGGAGTTTTTTGTTTACTTTTTTTCTAAAAAAGTAATAACAAACGTGGCACGTTTTGTTTGCTTTAGCAAATGAAAGTGGCGATAGTTTGTAAACAAAATTATGAAAATAATTGCTTACGGAGTTTGCAAATATTTGAATAATTTTCCAAAGATAAATAATAAGCAGTGCTTGTTATTTATCGTATAGTCTTATGAGTTTTATTACTTGTGTTTTGCACTAGAATATTACGAATAAGACTAGCCGTTTCTAAGGTGGCTAACCTTAGCTCCCATATTTTGATGCCTCGCGTCAAAATATATAGGGAGTTAGAAATTTTGACATGACAAAATTAGTGCTAAAAGGAGTGTGATTTTATGCAAGAATTATCTTATTCATTTCATATTGGGAATGATAAAAATAAAAGTAAACGTTCAAGACAAGTAATGAAAAATAAAAATATAAAAAATAATATGTTTAACAATAATGCTATTCAAAATGCAAGAGGTTTATCAAAAGTAAATAAACATAATTTAAGAAAATATGATAATAATCAGGAACTCATAACTATTCTTCGTGGTAGTAATAATTTATATGAAGATGTTAAAGAATTATATAAACAAGAATTTGAAGAAGCAAGATTAGAATATAATAAAAAACAAACTAGAAATGACAGAAAAATTGATGATTACTTTACCCATATTTCTAATAACAACAAATCAGATCTAGCTTGTGAAATTATTATTGAACTTGGTGATATGTTCTATTGGGAAGATAAAGAAGAAAATTATAAAAAGAAAATGAATTTAGTATTTGAGGAGCAATTATTAGATTTAGAAAATATTATCCCAACTTTTAAAATAGCTTCTGCCGTAGTCCATTATGATGAAAGTTCTCCTCACTTGCATATTGTAGGTGTTCCAATTAAAAATGGTCGAAAAAATGGTATGAAAAAACAAGTTGGTAAATCTGATATATTCACTAAAGACTCACTAAAACTTATACAAGAAAAAATGAGGGTAAAGTGTATTAACTCTTTTAATAAAATTTATAAAACAAACATGAAATTAAAAGCAAAAGAATTAGGTAGAAATGAAGACATACAAGTCCAAAATATGAAAAAATATTATGAACTAAAAAGGCAAAATGAAGCTAATAAAAAAAGATTAGAAGATGTTAATAAAAAATCTAATGATACCATTAAAAAATCTAATCAGGTGAAAGAAATCATTGATAATCTAAAGCCTACTCTTATCAATAAAGAAAATTTTACAATAAATAAAAACCAACTTAATGAGATAAATAGTTACATTGACCAAGTGAATAATAATGTTAGTGATATTAGAAATGTAAATGACCTAACTATTATACTTAATGACTTTGAAAATGACTTACAAAACCACGATAAGCAAGTAAAAAAGCTACAAGAAACAATTGATAATCAGCAAGATGAAATACAGACTTTAAATGCTAGAAATAAAAACACAAAATACCAGTTAAATTCTAAAAATAAGGAAATTAAAGAATTAAATAAAAAAATATCTAAATTAGAACAGATAGTTCAATTTTGGCAGAACTTATGGCAAAAGCTTTTAGATTTCTTGCAAGATAAGTTTTATAGTCCTAATCATAAAGATAAAGTATATGAAGATGTTATTTCCGATATGCTAAATAAAGATATTTTAGATAATGAAGATATTAATTATATTGAAAATGGCTATACTGTTTCAAAAGAAAATGATAGTTTAGAAAGATAATTCAAACTATCATTTTTTATTATTCTGAAACAATTTCATCATCTATAACCCCTAATTTTCTAAGTGCCTCTTTTTTCATAAATTCATTTCTATGAAATTCTAAATAATGCATTCTTTCATCGTTCAAAATACTTTTAAAAATCTCATTATTTAATCTTAATAATTGCTTTAATTTCTCATCGTGTTCTAAAACAAAAGAAAATACAATTTCTTTGTTTTCATCAATTGTTATTAAATGTTTGTCAAACAAAGCATCGGCATTTGCACACAATAATAAACCGTTATTAATGTCATATGCTTCATCAGAATCACAATCTGCAAAGCTCTTTATATGAGATGCTCTATATAACGTTTTTAGATTATTATAATCGGCGGTAATATAAGTAAATGGACAAAAAACTTCATTTTCTACAGAAGTATAATTCATCATTTCAGCAGCCAACATATCTTTCCATTTGCTTTGTAGACTTCTATTTTTCTCATCATTTTTATGCAATAGTTTTTGTTCAGTTGTAAGTTTATTTAAATCTTTGATATTCTTCAATTGCAAATAGTTTTCCCATAACTGATTAGTTTCACCAATTATAGTAAAGAAAATTGGGTTTTTTTCTAAAAGTATATAAAGTTCTTTTTTGTGAGTATCCATATTACTTTTGATTAGACAAATAAATGAATCACCTTTAAAAATATTTCTACGTAACATATGAAAATAAGCGTCAGATTCTGTTCCTAATCCATGTATTGCTTCTGATAATTCAATTGGTGTAAAATTACCATTACTTAAAGTGAGTTTAAATTTTTCAAAATTCCAATTAACCTTTTTACCAAGTTTTTCGAATACCTTTTTTGTATATTCAATATTGAAATATTTAAGAGTATCATTAACTAAATATACATCTGCATAATCATTTACACGAGGATGTTCATGTTGAGTAGATTGTTGACCACTTCTTCTTTCTAAAATGGGCATTTCAAGTTTTTGATAAAATTCTTTTGGCATACCAATATTAGATTGTTTAGCACTCTCCATTTCTTGATTTTGCTCCATTTCAAACATCTTATCATTTGACAAATAATATAAGTAATTTCTATCTACTGATTGATCTTTTCCATTTCTTTTTCCAGCAGTTATAATGTCTGAATGAGTTATATATTTTTGAAACAAAGTATATTCACAATCTCTATTGTTTTCGATTAATTCAATAATAGAATCCGATTTACCTTCCAAATATTCAATTATTTTTTCAACATCTTCAATTATTACTTTTTTCTTTTGCATACTATCAACTCTCCCACAATTTATTTTCATTAATATAATCCATAAGCTTTTTTGCTACTTCATACGCAACATCAACCGTAACAGCATTCCCAAATTGTTTATATGCTTGTGTATCAGAAACTACTTGAACCCAATCGCTAGGAAAGCCTTGTAATTTTCTACATTCATTAGGAGTTAATTTTCGTATGTTAGTTTTTGTTTCTCCGCAATGCCTTTTGTAATTTATATTATCTGTATAATAGTTGTCTTGACTTGCTCTATGCATTTTATGCATCGTAGCCGTTAAGGTTTTACAAATAGGAGTATCTATAGTTGGTTTTACAATATAACCTTTAGTTCCTTCACCTAGAATTGTCTTAATCATATTTTTGCTTATAAAATACTTTTCTTCAACATCTTTATCTAATAAATCTTGTGCAGATAATTTTAACTTTTTGGTGTGTGGAAATTCAAATGGAACATTTTTAAATGCATCTTTTTTTAAAGCCACAATGTAAACACGGTTTCTTCTTTGTGGAATACCAAAATCCGCTGTATTATGTACTTTATAATACACATTATAACCTAATTCTTCTAATTCAGAAGTAATGCGTTTAAAAGTTTTACCCCCATCATGATTAATTATATTTTTTACATTTTCTAAAACTACAGCCTTGGGATAATGTTTAGTAATTATTTGTTTAATAGTAAAGAACAAAGTTCCTCTTTCATCATCAAAACCTTTTAATTTTCCAAGAGTAGAAAATGGTTGGCAAGGGAACCCTCCTATCAAAACATCGTGTGGTGGTATTTCATCAAGATGTTCATTAATATCACCACAAACAATATTTTTACTAATATTTGCTTTAAATGTTTCACAAGCATATTTATCGAAATCATTTGCCCAAATAATATCAAATCCTGCATTTGAAAATCCCAAATCAAATCCACCAATACCAGAAAATAAACTAACTGTTTTATATTTATATTTTCTATGTTTAATTCTTTCCATTATTTACCTCCATAAATATTATTCAATATTGCAATTAGGACATCTACTACAATAGAATTACCACTTTGCTTATAAGCTTGAGCCTTTGATACAACTATTTTATAATCGTCGGGGAAGCCCATTAACCTATGTGTTTCTCTTTCAGTTAATGCCCTTATCTTACCATCAGTAGTAACATAATTATTTACACTAGCACGGTGAGTATTACCTTGTGTCGATAATAAAGCTCGTGCTATTGGTAAATTTATTTCTGCTTCTGGATGCATAAAATTTTTAGTTCCAGGAGAAAGAACATATTTTTTTAACTTATCTGAAAGAAAATATTTTTCATCAACTTTTTCTCCTTTTTTTTCTGTAATAATTAATTTCGAGTTTTTACTTACTAAATTACCTTCTTTAGTATTATCTATCAGAAAATCTTGCATAGTATACTTTAGTTTTATTGGCTTTGGAAATTCAAATTTATCATAATCACTTTTATTCTTAAAGCCAATAACGTATAATCTTCTTCTGCCTTGAGGTATCCCATAATCTTTTGCATTTAAAATTTGCCATTTATAGTAATAGCCTAATTTGTTAAAAATATTTTGCATTACTTTCCATGTATTACCTTTGTCATGGGTTAGCACACCATAAACGTTTTCATAGATAAAAACTTTAGGTTCAATTTCTCTAACTAATCTAGCATATTCATAAAATAAAGTACCTCGAGCATCTTCAAAGCCTCCACGGCTTCCAATGACAGAAAAACTTTGACAAGGACTTCCGCCAACAAATAAATCTATTTTATTTTTAAAATCTGTTCCATCTAATAATTTTACATCATAAAAAAAATTATTGTTATTAATTTTATAATTTGCCTTATAAGATATTTCAACAAAATTTGTTTTTCTAGATTTTTGTTTATAAATATTATTAGCATAAACCCTTTTTTCTTCTACAGAACCCATTTGTTTGATCTTATTTAATTCAGTTTTATAATCTATATCAATATCTATATCACCATTATCACAAGCAAACTCTATTTCATATTCCATATTCATTCTCTTTAATGCTTGTTCAATAGCTCCTATACCACTAAATACTGTTGCTAATTTTAACATAAAACCACCTCTAAATTTGACCTGCGTCCTATGATATAAGTATAGCATAAATTTTGACCTGCGTATATACTTTTTATTAAACTTACCAAAATATTTTTAAATAATAATGCTATAATGTATATGAGGTGAAGAACTATGACAAAAATTAATGTTTCAATTTTTTGCGATGAAATAAAAAACGGCAAATTGGATAATGGCGAATGTGGGGAACAAGAAAATTGGAACTACATTGGTATATGTATAGTTCCCACCAACAAAATTAGATCATTATCAAACAAGCTTAATGACTTGAGGTGTGGAGCAAATCAAAAATATACAGTATGTAACAATAAGTGTCCATATCATTATAAAAATCAAATTAAAATACATTATCAAAAATATGATGATACAAATAATTTTAATATTGCTAACAGATGGTGTGATATTATTTTAAATAATTATAATCCAGCAGAGTTTTATATGCATATTCTTGGAATAAACTTAAACAAATTAGATAAAAGTTATTTTAAAACAAAAGGAGAAATCACTGATGTGGATGAAAATATTTATAATAGATTTTTTAGAACAGCTATAATATATCCTTTAAAAAAATATTTTCAACAATACGACATTATAGAAATAGATAATATTTATCATGATGCTGGTGATATGGAACACCATAAATACTTTAGGTCACAACCGTTAAGATACATAAAATTCAATGAAGAAAAAATAGTTTGCAAATGTTCAGAAATAACTTTTTTGGAAACAAATCATCTAAATTGTTTAGAAGACAATAATACAATATTACAATTTATCGATTTATTTTTAGGGGCAAATTATAATATGCTTCATTCTTCGTCAAAGAAAAAAAACAAAGTCAATATTGCTAACAAATTATTTCCTATAATTAATAGGTGTATTAATAATCCCAAAAATAAAAATAGTAGATATTATAATGTTTATAGTATTAGTTTCTTTCCAAAGCATAAAATTAACTCAAATATTTCAGAATTTGAAAAAGAAATTATAAAATACGATAATTTTTATACTAATAGAGAAATGAAACTGCAAATGAAAAATCAAATAAGTATTTTTGACTTATGAAAATATAAGTAAAGTTATTGCCAATTTCAATATATCTTGATAAAATATTAGTAGATTTGATATTTATCAGTCTTGCTTTGAGCAAAAGTTCGAAATAGGCTCGACTGTGGCTCCAATTGATAACTAAAAAGAGCTTAGCTATGTACTAAGTTCTTTTTTATTATCTCCCGTAGTCATCTTGGAAGTACAAAGAGATTACTAAAAAAGATAGTATTTATGGTAAAATATTATTAAGTAAGAATTACATTATATTTACCAAAATAATCTATCTACTTTTTATTACTACTAGCAGATTTAATTATTTCTTCCTTAGAACGATAATCACAAGAAAATACATTATTTCTTTCTAAAACAGGAATACCAAAATTTAAATTGTAATCTGAACATTTATAATTATTAAAAAATGATGTTATATCAAGTTCAGGAGCCTCTATTTTGTCATTAGGATCAAACTCTAAAACAAAACCAAATGGATAAGCATCAATAGTTGCTAATAATCTTGTCCCAATCCCTGTAATATACATTGCTTGAATACCAGTATAACCAATTCTATAATCTTTTAATAAAAACATTGATAACTTATATTTTTTCGAAACCAATCCAGTCTTTTCTTTATCTAATAATAATTATCAACCACCCTGCACTTAAAGTACAGGGTTTGGAGTGAGGACTGAAACTCCTTCTATGCTAAAGCATACTATTGCCATCATTTACAAATATATCTTCTATTCCATCCTTTTGATTTTCAATATATTCTTCTATAGTTTGTCTAGTTACTTGTCCTACACTTCTACAAAAATATCCTGTCGCCCACATATGTTGTCCCCAAAATTGCTTCCTTAATTTTGGAAATTCCTCTTGTAACTTTTTAGAACTTCTCCCTTTTAGATATTGCATTATTTGAGCTACTGACAAGGTTGGTGGTATACTTAACAACAAATGTACATGTTCTGGCTGTATATTACCTCTTATTATTGTTATTCCCTTTGCCGAACAACCTTGCATCAGTAGCTCTTTTAATCTATACACAATTTTGTATGTTAATATTTTCTTTCTATATTTTGTTATCCATACTACATGTATTTGCAAATCATACTGTGTGTGGGCTCCTTTTTGCATCTTTCTCACCTCTGTTTTATCTTACTACTTTTTTTTCACAAAGGCTAGTCCTCAAAGGATTTATGTGACTGAAAGTCAATGGATATTATCCGCCAGTGCCTAACATATTATAATGATGTTTTAAATGGTAAAACACAATACTATAGTAACTTAACAAATACAGAAAAAGATGACGAAATATAGTCATCTTTTTAATTATTTATATTTAAATATTTCATAATTGCATAAGCTGCATCACGTCCTGCTCGTGATGCAAAGGCAACTGTTGAAGTAGTTCCTGCAACATCTCCTCCTGCAAAGACTTTTTCTTTTGAAGTATGTCCATCTTTATCTACTAATATTCTTCCTTTTTTATCAAGTTCTAAGCCTAAAGAATTAACAATAGATTCCTCAGGATGACTTCCTATCGCCATAACTACATAGTCACAAGAAAGATAATAGTTAGATCCTTCTATATTAACAGGAGATAATCTATCATCACCCTCTTTTTTAACAAGTTCTGTCTTAATAACTTCGATTTTCTCAACTTTTTTATCTCCATAAATACCAAGAATATTATTTTGAAACAAAAACTCTACTCCTTCATCTTTCGCTTCCTTAATCTCTTTCGCTTCAGCAGGAGCCTCCCTCTCACTCCTCCTATAAATAACATAAACCTTTTTAGCACCTTTTCTTTTTATAGTACGTGAAACATCCATGGCAACATTACCTCCACCACTGATTACTACCGTTTTACCAGTATAATCAGGATGGTTATTAGACTCTAACAACTCATTGCCACCAATTACTCCCTTTAAATCTTCTCCAGGTATATTCATCTTACTAGAAAGATTCGCTCCAAACCCTAAAAATACTGCATCATACTCATTCTCTAAGTCTTCTAAACTAAAGTCTTTCCCAATACTTTGATTAAGCTTAACATTTATACCTAACTCTAAAATCTTATCAATTACTTTTCTTAATAAAGCTTTATCTAGCCTAAACTGAGGTATCCCATGATATAAAAGACCGCCTAAATAATTATGTCTTTCATAAATAGTAACATCATAACCATTTCGTCTTAGAAAGGCTGCACAAGTTAATCCAGATGGACCTCCTCCTACAATAGCCACTTTCTTATTCTTTAGAGGTAAACTACTAATAGACCAATTATTTTTCAAAGCCATATCCCCAATAAAAGCTTCTATATCTCCAATTTTAACAGATTCAAAAGATACTTTCTTTACACACATTCCTTGACACTGCTTCTCATGAGGACAAATTCTTCCACAAACAGAAGGTAAAACTGTTGTCTCTAATAATAAGTGATATGCTTCCTTATACTTACCATCTCTTGCTAGCTTTATAAAACCAGTTGTATCATTATTTAATGGACATCCTACTTGACAAGGCTTAGTAACACAAGAAAGACATTCTAAAGTTTTTAATCTTATATCTTCTTCATTCATTCATCTTACCTCCCAACAAATAAGATTTATCCTGATAAGTAGTATGAAGCAACTCTTCTGCTTTTGGACTATTAGGATATTCTAAAAAGTCTTTATAAATTTCTTTTATCTCAGGATTTTCATGACAAAATCTTACTTTTGCCTTTTCATCTTCTTTATAAATACCATTCATTCTAGCAAGTTTAGTCTTATTAAGATTAAGTAAAGTACTCTTAGGTTGTCCTCCACCTGCAATACAACCACCCAAACAGTTCATAACTTCAACAAAATGATAAGTAACTTCTCCACTTCTTATCTTATCCAATAATCTTTTAGCATTTTTCATACCGTTAAGAACTGCAACTTTAATTTCTAAGTCGTCAATCATAACAGAAGCTTCCTTTATACCTTCCATTCCTCTAACTTCATTAAACACTAATTCTTCTTTACTTAAATTATTTCCAGTTAAATAGTAATAAGCTGTTCTAAGAGCAGCTTCCAACACTCCCCCACTATTTCCAAAAATAAGACCTGCACTACTACCTTTTCCTAAAGGAGAATCAAAAGTAGCTTTTTCTAAAGATAGTAAATCAATACCTTCTTCTTTTAAAAGTAAAGCTAACTCTCTAGTAGTTAAAACAAAATCAGTATCAAAAACACTTGACCTATTAACCTCATCTCTTTTAATCTCACTTTTCTTAGCAGTACAAGGAGCGATAACAACATTTAATATATCCTTAGGTTTAATTTTTTTCTCACCTGCAAAATAAGTCTTAATCATAGTAGACTGCATTGTAATAGGACTTTTACAACTAGATAGATTAGGTATAAACTCAGGATAAAATATTTCTGCATACTTTACCCAAGCAGGACAACATGATGTAAACATTGGTAGAGTTCCTTTATTTTTAATACGATTAACTAACTCCATCGCTTCTTCCATAATAGTTAAATCAGCCCCAAAAGTAACATCAAAAACATAATCAAAGCCTAATTTTCTTAAAGCAGTTACTACCTTTCCTTCCAAGTTCTCTCCTAAACTAGCACCAAACTCTTCACCTATTGCCACTCTAACAGCAGGAGCAATACTAACAGTCTTTACAATACTTTCATCTTTTAATAACCTCTTAAGTCTTAAATAATCAAACTTCTCATGAATACTTTCTGTAGGACACATATTAACACACTGCCCACAGTTTATACAAATAGGCTTCCTACTTTTATCTATCTCATACATCCTTGCCACAGTAACTTCATCACGACAAGTCTTAACACAATATCCACAAGAAATACATTTACTATAATCCTTTTCTATCGCTTCATTATCTTTAGAATAAATAATTACTAAATCTTCTTCCTTCATACAACACTTCCTAAAATTATATTTTCATTTTACTTAATATTTCTCTACCATCTGAACTATCAGTAACAACACCCTTCAACTCCATTCCCATTAAATAACTTAATCTATTAGATAAAAACTCAATAGACTTAACTGTATCTTGATTAGGTGCAGATCCTTGAGCGAATAAATATAATTTCTTTCCTCTTAAAGCTTCCGCTTCAGGTAACATATAAAGCCTATCTATAAAAGTCTTTAACATACCACCTACAGTATACCAATAAACAGGACTACCTATTACTAGAATATCATATTTATCCATTTCTTTTAATACCTCTTTCATCTCATCATCTTCAAACACTTGACCATACTGAGATATTCTATAATCTGCCATCTGTAAAACATCATGCTCTTTATCTTTTAATAACTATTCTCCTATTCTATAAGTATTACCATCCCTATTAGGACTACTATTAACAAATAATATCTTTTCCATAAATCATTCCTCATAAAACCATAATACACCCGTGTTCTACTCCCATGTCAAGAAAAATAAAAAGACAAGAACTAATTCTCATCTTTTAATTCTAACATTGCACTAGTTACTTCTTCTTCTATCTCAGGTAAAGCACTTTTACTAATATTAGATAGTATTACTAATTCATTAATTGTATCTATTATAATCTTTCCCCAAATAATACCACTTCTCACTTTTAAATCATTAAACATATCAGCAGTAATACTATCAAAGAAATAACCAATAACAACTCTATCTCTTGCAATTACTAATCTTTTATTAGTAACAGCAATTATCCCTGTACTAGTAACATCCAAAGAACTATTATTTTTCTGAGCATAGAAAGCATATCTAATCACTTCATCATCATGTAGATGTTCAAGTAATAATTTAGAATGTTTTTTAAGTCTCCATCCAATAGTTAAAGGATATTTACTTTTAAAACTAGCAAGTTGACTTCTTAAAATCTCTTCATTATTCATAAATACTCCTATTCTTCAATAAGTCCATTATCTTTAAAGAAATTAACAGCAGTATCTTTATCAGTAAGGCCTTCTAAAACATCAACAAACTCATCATCTTTAACTACTATTAACATTGGTGTACCATATCCACCTTCTTCATCAAAGTAATCATTAGACTCTATAAAATCTGCTTGACCTTCATCATCTAATTCATCAGTATTTAAATAATTAACTTCTATACCATATTCATATACTATATTTCTAACAATAGGTTCCATTTCTTGACAATAATGACAAGTAGGTCTAGCAACATAAATTATAGATGCTTCATCACCTTTTAATAAATCTAAATATTCATCAATATCAATTTCATTTAAATCTCCTTGTTCATCTTCTGAAATATCACTACTATCATTAGAACTATTATTAGTAGAACTTGTTGTAGTAGTACTTCCTCCATTATCACATTCTTTTAATTCTGATGTAAAATAACTTGCACCAAAAACTATTATTAAAACTAAAATTACTATAGTGGTGTTTTTAACTTTTTCAATTGTTTCTTTCTTCATAAACTTCTCCCTCCGAAAGTATTATATCATAAAATAATTAAAAATTAAGTATTATTAAATAATTTCTTCAAAATTTCATTTTAATACATATTTTTATCATATATACTTTGTAAATTAATCCAAAATTCAGTTGGAATGCCAAATACATTTTCTAAAGCATTAGCAAACCTATCAGAAATAGCTTTCCTGTTACTTATTACCTCACTAATATATTCTTTAGAAAAATTAGTTCTAACCATTAACTCTTCTTGTGTCATATTTCTATCTAATATTATTTCTTTAATAGTTTCTCCTGGATAACTAATTAAATCTTTTTCTATCATAATAATACACACTCCCCTTAATCATATATATCATACATTTTATAAAATTATCAATAAAAAATAAATATTAAATGATTTTTTTTCATAGAGTATAAAGAAAGGAATGATACCAAAATGAAAATAGGACTTCCAAAAGCACTACTTTACTACCACTATGCTCCTATATGGAAAGCTTTCTTTAATGAATTAAATGTAAAAGTTATTGAAAGTGATAATACTACTCTTAAGACCCTAATACTAGGTAAAGAAAAAAGTATTGATGAATCATGTCTTGCTTTAAAGATATATCTAGGACATATTGAAGAATTAAAAGATAAATGTGATTATATCTTAATACCAAGAATATATTCTTTAACCAAATCAGAACAAGTATGTACCAATTTCAATGCTTTATATGACATTGTAAGAAACACTTTTCCTGACATAAAGATACTAAATTATAATATTGATATTAAACATCATCATAGTGAAAAAAGTGGTTTTATCAAAATAGGAAAAGAACTAGGCTTTAGTATTATAGAATCTTTAGAAGCTTATAACAAGGCAAAAGAAATAGAAAAGGATTATAAAAGACGTGAGGAAAAGAAAGCTAAAGAAGAATTAAGAAGTAATAAAACAAAGATATTATTACTAGGTCATCCCTATATTTTAAATGATAATTTAATAGGTAAAAACATAACAAACTATCTAGAAAAAAATAATATCTCTATTATTTACAGTTATCAAATACCAAGAGATTTAATAGAGTTTAATTGTAGTAAAATATCTACTAAAATACACTTTACTATGAACAAAGAATTACTCTCAGCCTTTAATTATTTCAAAGACAAAGTTGATGGTACTATTATCTTAACAGCATTCCCATGTGGACCAGATTCTCTATCTAATGAAATGATTATAAGAAAAAGAAAAAAACATCCTACTATTTCTCTAACGTTTGAAGATTTAACTAATAATACAGCAGTTATTACAAGACTAGAAAGCTTTCTAGATATGTTAAAAGGAGGAATCCACTTATGAAACAATTAGTAGCATTCCCTCAACTTGGTAATTATTTTAATCCCTTAAGAAAATTAATAACAAATACTACTCATCTAAAAGTAATAGAAATGCCTAAAATAACCAAAGAGACTATTTCTCTAGGCTCAAAGAATTCTCCAGATACTGTATGTGTTCCTTTTAAATATAATTTAGGTAATTTTATAGAAGCTTTAGATAAAGGTGCCACTGTATTATTTCAAGCAGGAGGAGGTTGTAGATATAGATATTATGCTGAAGTACAAGAGACTATCCTTAAAGATTTAGGATATAATTTTACGATGTATCAAATAGCAGAAAAAGATCATGCTAGGTTTGGAGAATTATATAAAACTATGTTAAAGTTAAACCCTTATCTTACTAGAAGAAAACTTATAAAAGAAATAATAAGTACTCTTCTTTATATTTATTATTTAGATAACATAGATATCTATATTAGAAAAAGAGTTGGTTTTGAAAAGAATAAGAACAGTTTTAAAAGAATAAAAGATGACTTTATTAAGAAAGCAAATAAAGAAAATAGTATTATAAAACTAACAAGACTCTATCATAAAACAAAGAAAGAATTAAAAAAAGTAGAGATTAATAAACCTAAAGATACTCTAAAAGTAGGTATCATAGGAGAATTATATACAGCAATGGAACCATTCGCTACATATGAATTAGAAAAGCTATTAGCATCTTACAACATAGAAATAAAAAGATTTACTAATCTTAGTTATTTACTATGGCAAAAGAAGTTGACTACATGGTTTATGAAAATTAAAGTAAGAAAATACTGTAAATATACATTAGGAGCAGATGGACTTGATAATGTATATAGAGTCTACTGGTTAAAAAAACATAAATATGATGGTATCATTCATACCAAACCTACAGGATGTACCCCTGAAATAGGAGCGATGCCAATAATAATGAATATTGCAAAAGATAATAATATGCCAATTATATTTTTATCTTTTGATGAACAAACAGGAGTTGAAGGGTTAAACACAAGAATAGAAGCATTTTATGATTTATTAAAGATTAAGAAGGAGGAAGAAAATGGAAGCAAGTCTAGGAATTGATATAGGTTCTATTTCTACAAAAGGAGTAATACTTGATAATGATAATAATATACTAGCTTCTACCTATCTATGGACTGAAGGTAATCCTATTAAAGCCGTTAAGAAGGTTTTAAAGAATTTAGAAGAACAATTAAAAGAAGATATAAAAGTAACATCAGTTGGTACAACAGGTTCTGCTAGAAAACTTATAGGAACTATGTTAGGAGCAGCATCTATAAAAAATGAGATAACTGCCCATGCTATAGGAACTTTATCTAAGTATCCAGATATTAGAACAATTCTAGAAATAGGAGGACAAGACTCTAAGATAATTTTATTAGATAATGGAATAGTTACAGACTATGCTATGAATACATTATGCGCAGCAGGAACAGGAAGTTTCTTATCTAGTCAAGCGAAACGTCTAGGATTAGATGTAGAAGACTTTGGTAAGATCGCTCTAACTAGTAAAAATCCAACAAATATAGCAGCAAGATGTACAGTATTTGCAGAATCTGATTTAGTTCATAAAATACAGATGGGCTATAAAAGAAATGATATCATTGCAGGACTATGTTATAGTGTTGCATCTAATTACCTTAACAATGTAGGTAAAGGTAAAAAAATACAAGGACCAATAATCTTTCAAGGAGGAGTATCAAAGAATATTGGTGTAAAGAAAGCTTTTGAAGACTTATTAAAAGAAGATATTATCGTAGATAAAAATGGTCATTTAATGGGAGCGATAGGTAGTGCAATACTTGCAAGAAAAACAGATATAAAAAAAGAGTTTAATTTTAAAATAACAAACTCTAACTTTGAAACAACAGGAATTGAATGTAAAGGATGTCCTAATCACTGTGAAATAATAGTAGTAAAGAAAGATAATAAAATCTTAGACTACTGGGGTAATAGATGTGATAAAGGATCTTTAAAGGTAAAAGATTAAAGTATATACAGAAAACTATATAAATCTTGATATTTAAGCATATAAGAAAATCTGTTTAAATAAAATATCTCCATTATTAGAAGTAAGTATCAATTCTTACTTCTTTTAACCGATTTGTTGTTTCTTTTGATATTGTTGCACTTACTTAATTTTGGTGGTTTCATAAATCCAGTTAACAAATTCACTTCTCTTAGCAAAGAAATTATTAAAACCATCTTCTAAATCAAATATTGCACATAAATTAATAACCTACTCTTAAAATTTTAAAAGTAACATTCTTACTAACACCATAGTTCAATGCTTCTCTACTAGTTTCAAATAACAAGTCAAAGTCATATAACCTATCAAAACCAATATTACGTCCTGTATCTAAAACAATTCCTACAAAACTACCTGCATTACTATTACTAACTTCTATAACAGTACCAAAAGGAATATCTCCATCACCTGCTAATATTCTAATATTTCCATAAGTAGAATCAGGATAATAAATACTATCACCTATATAATGACCAGAAGCAGTTAAACTACCTATATCAGAACCATAACCACTCATAGTACCTGTAAAAGTAGAACCAACTGTAATAGAAGGAATATATACCTCTTCATTTGGTTTACTATCAATAGGTGTATTATCTTCAATTATTTCATCTTTACCAACAACAACCTTTTCTTTAGGTTCCTCTTCAACTTCTTCTTGAACCTCTTCTACTACTGGTTCTTCCTCTACCACTTCAGGAACTACTTCAACAGGTGCAACTTCTATAACTTCTTCTTTTTTTATCGCATCACTGTTTACATAAGCAGTTTTATTATTTACATCTATATTTTTAACATTAGGTGTAGTAGTACTGACAAGTAAACAACACCCCATAAATAAAATTGCATTAATAATATAAATGGTTCTCTTCATAATTATCACTGCTTTCTATGTTTATTATATCTTAACACATAGACACTTATAAGACAACCACTTGACAAAAAGATAAGTGTAAACTATTGTTCATAGTAACTCTTAATAACATCATAATCACAGTAAGGAAGATACTTATCATCTATAGCCATATAATCATCTCTTCCCTTACCTGC
>CALVUX010000011.1 GCA_944363715.1 uncultured Bacilli bacterium | reverse complement strand
TGTATATGGGCATTATTTATTTCGGATATCCAAATTTAAATTTATATAGCTTTCGGATATCAATATTTTAATTAACAGGTTATTTTTTTCTCTTTTAAATAGAACTAACGTATTATATAATAGAGTAAAGAGGAGGAATAACTATGCAGCGAATTATTTTTCATATCGATGTTAATAATGCCTTTTTATCTTGGACTGCTATTTATCTTTTAAATCATGGCTATAAACAAGATATTAGAAAGATTCCTAGTGTTATAGGTGGAGATGAAAAAGCAAGAAGAGGTATTGTTCTTGCTAAAAGTCCTATCGCTAAGAAATATGGAATAGTAACAGCAGAAACATTATATAGTGCTAGAAGTAAATGTAAAAACTTACAAGTATTTCCTCCTAACTATGCTTTTTATAAAGAACAGTCTAAAAAGTTATATAATTATCTATCACAGTATACTCCTGTAATAGAACAATACTCTATTGATGAATGTTTTCTTGACCTTACAGGTACTACACTTCTTTATGGTAATGATTATGTATCACTAGCTCACAAAATAAAAGATGAAATCAAAGAAAAGTTTGGTTTTACAGTCAATGTTGGAATAGGAGAAAATAAACTATGTGCAAAAATGGCAAGTGACTTTGAAAAGCCAGATAAAGTACATACTCTTTATTTAAATGAAATTGAAACTAAAATGTGGCCTTTAAAAGTAAATGATTTATTTATGCTTGGTAAAAGTTCTGCTAAAAAATTAAATGACTTAGGAATATATACTATTAGAGATTTAGCAGAAGCTAACATTAACTTACTGAGAAAACATTTTAAAAGCCAGGGTGATTACTTTAAAGAAGCAGCTTTAGGAATAGATTATAGCAAAGTAGAACCTAGAAATGCTAAAAATAAGTGTATTAGTATCTCAAGAACATTGCCTTATGATGTAACGAGAAAAGAAGACTTATTAAAAATATTATTTAGTGAAACAGAAGAAGTCTCTTTCACTTTAAGAAGTCAAAAACTATATACAGGAACTATAGCTGTTACTTATAGAAATAACCTTTTTAAAAACTATTCTCATCAAATTACTTTAGATAATCCTACTAATGTAACAGAAGAGATTTATAAAGGAGTTAAAACAATCTTTGAAGCTAGCTGGAAAGAAGATCCTATTAGAAATATAGGAGTAAGATTAGGTGATTTAAAAGAAAAAGCCGTTAGTCAGATGTCTTTATTTGAAGAATCAGATGTAAAAGTAGTAGATAAGGTAGAGGAAGTAATGGATAGTATTATTAAAAAATATGGAAAAGGTAGTGTTATAAGAGCTAGTAAGAAAGAAGAAGATTATAATATTGAAAGAAGATAATGTGCAAAAAAATGTCGAAAATAATATTTTCTTGCACACTTACTGCAAAAACTTGACAAACATCTTTTCATTAAATATAATATAAGAAAAGGCGGTGATATAGAAAATGATTCCAAGAGATGAATATTTAGAACAATTAAAACATTTTAAAGACAAAGACTTAATAAAAGTAATAACTGGAATTCGAAGGTGTGGCAAGTCAACTTTATTTGATTTATACAATGAATTCTTATTGAATTCTGGAATAGAAAAAAAACAAATAATAAGAATAAATTTAGAGGACCCAATTTATTATGAACTAGATAGTTATTTAAAATTATATAACTATGTATTAAATAAGATAGATAGTTCAAAGAAAGCCTATGTATTTATAGACGAAGTTCAAGTAGTACCAGAATTTCAAAAAGCTTGTGACGGTTTATATTTAAATAAAAACATTGATTTATATATAACTGGCTCTAATGCTAATCTTTTGTCAGGAGAATTAGCTACTCTTTTATCAGGAAGATATATAGAAATAAAAATGCTTCCATTATCTTTTAAAGAATTTGTATCTGCAAATAATAATGATAGTAACATAGATAGATTATTTCAAAAATACATATCTTGGGGTTCATTTCCTTATATTCTTAACTTTGATAATATAGATGATGTAGACAAATACATTAAAGGAATATATGATTCAATAATATTAAAAGATATAATGGCACGTAGAAAGTTTCCAGATATGCTAATGTTTCAAAGTGTAGTTAGTTTTTTATTAGATAATATTGGTAATATAACTTCTACTAATAAAATAAAAGATACTTTAGTATCAAACGGACGAACAATAAGCATACATACAGTTGAAAATTATATCACTTCTTTACTCGAATCATTTATTTTCTATAAAGCTACTAGATATGATATAAAAGGGAAACAGTATTTAAAAACAGGTGATAAATATTATGTAGCAGATCTTGGATTAAGATATTTTATACTAGGAAGAAAAGGAAATGATACAGGTCATATTTTAGAAAATGTTGTTTATTTAGAACTCTTAAGACGTGGTTATGATGTTTATATAGGTAAAGTAGATGAACTAGAAGTGGATTTTGTCGCTATAAATAGTAAGGGTGTTGAATATTATCAAGTAAGTGAAAGTGTTAAAGATGAAAAAACATTAGAAAGAGAATTAAAATCACTTGATAGTATAAAAGACCATAATCAAAAATTTTTGTTAGTAGGAGATATAGAACCAGAAGTATCATATAACGGAATAAGAAAAATAAACGTATTAGACTGGTTATTAGATAAAGAATAGAAAGTGTTATTATGCACTTTCTTTATTTTAAAAGATTATTAATAATATAGTTAATCTCATTATCATTTAGCACAATATCTTCATTAATTAAACCAATGTCAGAGTGAATACCGTCATTCTTATGAAAGTCAGACCCTATTGTTGTTATTAGGTTATGGTGTTTAGCAAAGTTATTCCAATGAGCACTTTCATTGATTTTATTACCATTTCTATCTAAATAAACGTAATTAGCTTCAATACCATCAGGCTTCATTTCTTTAACTAGGTTTAATATATCGTCATCATTTAATCCATCTTCATATTTATAACAGACAGGATGAGCGAGAACTACTTTACCACCAGCTTCTCTTATTAAATCACTAGCTTCCTTAGGACTAATAGCTTCCTTTTCTACATAACATGGACATCCTTCATTCATTATTGTTTCAATAAATTCACCTTTACTAGGAATATGTCCAAAAGTTTTTAATAGTAATTCTTTATTCTCTATGTTTTCTACAATATTAAGAGCAATATGAGCTTTAGTAACAGCATCAATCTTATCTAAAGAATCAACATCAATGATATAACCCAATTCCTTTAATTTAGTAGCAACATTATGTAAATAAATATGCCTAGCATTTCTAATCGAGTATAACTTATCAGTAAACTTTTTATTGTTAATATCAAATTTATATCCTAATACATGAATACCTATTCCCTTATATTTAGTAGATATTTCTACACCAGTGATTAATGTAACATTATTCTCTTTTGCATAATTAAATAACTCATCATTATAAGCAAGAGTTGTATCATGATCTGCTATTGCAATAACACTAACTCCATTATTAACTGCTCTATCAATAATCTCTTTAGGTGATAACACTCCATCAGATAAATTACTATGAATATGTAAATCTATAAGCTTTTTCATTTGTCACCTCTATTTTCTATAAATCATTTTCTTATATGCTGTTAATTTATTATCTATAAAGAAAATACCATCTTCTATTCTATTTAGATTAAAATTAAACCAAGCATCCCAATTTTCATAATTAGGATTAATAGCAAGATTGCCAATCAATTCACGATATTTACTTCTATGTGGGAAATAAGCTCTAGTACCATACAAAGCAGGTAATGGAAGATTATAGTTATATTTTTTATTGGTAAGTTCACTTAATTTAAGATTTTGTAAAATACGTGCATATCTAGTATTACCATCGTCAAATAATTGTAATGATGCTACTAGTCCGTGAATTATTTGTGATTTTAAAAATATTCTATCATCATAGGTATCAGAATTGTAAAATTCCATAATTTTCTTAATCGCCTCTTCAATATCGGTATAAGGTAGAGCAAAATAACGAATTTTAGGGTTACCGCTTTCTATTCTGACAACAAATGCTTCATTATCTGTTCTATGGTCTTTATCAGAAAATTTCTGACTACTTGTTCCTTTTAAAATTAGTTTATGAGCATTTATAAAAGCATCTCTATTAAGAGTAACTCCATTATTAATTAGAAAGTCAATTGCATTAGTTCTCTCAGTTTGCATATATAAACTCATTAAAAAACTATCTTCTTTTTCTAAAGACTGATTATCTACTATTTCTACAGATTTAATAGCATTTAGATAAGAAACAAGCTCATCATCTTTTAGTTCTAAAACATCATTTATATAATGTGTATAAAGTTCTTCCGTATCGTTTTCATGATCTACTACAAATTGACTAAATGGTAATGAATAAATACTATCAAATATTTTTAAATTAACAGTTGGTATATCACCTGACTTTCTCATTTTCTCTACATATTCTCTTGTTAACATAAAACTTTCCCCCTCTTAAAATTTATCATATTATACACTATTTCCCTAAAAAAAGCAATTTAAATTTTAAATATTAATAAGATTAACTTTTATTGATATATCAAATGTTATTAATAGTAATACAAGAGTATAAAATATCATTATTGCTTTTGCTTTCTCTCAATTAAAAAGTTATAAATATCAGAACTTAAATTATTTTCAGTATCATTTCCCATAAGAGTAGCAACAGTTCGTCTTATATTATTTTTATCATAGTACTTATCAATATAATCATCTAAATAGTTATAGTTAGTACTAATAATTTTATCATTTTGGAAGAGTCTTATTTTACTATTTTCATTTACTAATTTTATCCACTCATTTTTATATCTATCTTTCTCTTCATCAGTAAGTTTATGTTCATACTTTAATAATTCTTTAATCTCCTCTGGCACAGTTTCCCCAACACTATTAACATATTTATTATATTCATTTGCAAATATAACAGATATCTGATTAGGAAGCTTATAACAAAAGTAAAGAAAGTTTAAATACTCTTGAGTGTTATTACGACTACTCCAAATTCTAACAGTTTTATCCTTATCAATATTTATAGGAATATCTACATCTTTAATATTTCCTATAGTAAAATCTTCATAAAAGGCATATAAGTCGTTATTAATTAAATTACTTTTATAAAGCGGAGTAAAAGCAGCATAACCAAAAAACACATCTAATTTGTTCGTATTTTTATTATCTATCACTTTTTCTGTAAACATAATTAGACTCCTTTACACAATTTATTTATCTCATTATCTGCTCTATAAGGTATAAATGTCAATTTTTTTTACAAAAAACTTTTAAAAAATGCTTGTATTTCAATGATTTCTATGATAATATTAATTACGTGTGACTGCTTAGATGTGGGAGGTTGTCGATACGCCAGGTTAAGTTGTTAATCAGCTATCGGGTTATTCACACGGAGCAAGTCTATACTAGATATAGGCGAAGGGAGGACGTAAATAGTGTCAACACAAAAGATTCGTATTAAGTTAAAAGCATATGATCATAAGATACTTGACAATGCTGTAACTAAAATTGTTGAAACAATCAAAAGAACTGGAGGAGATATAGTTGGACCTGTACCTCTACCAACAGAAATTGAGAAATTCACAATTTTAAGAGCTGTTCACAAAGATAAAGATAGTCGTGAACAATTCGAAAGAAGAACACACAAGAGATTAATTGACATTAAAAGCCCAAGTAAAGAAACGATTGATGCATTAGCACATCTTGATTTACCAAGTGGTGTCGATATCAAAATCAAAACAATCTAAAATAGGAGGAAATGAAAATGAAAGGAATCTTAGGTACAAAAAAAGGAATGACTCAAGTATTCACTACTGATGGTAAACTTATTCCTGTAACTGTTGTAGAAGTTGAACCTAATGTTGTTACACAAATCAAAACTAATGAAACAGATGGTTATGAAGCAATTCAATTAGGTTATAAAACAGTTAGAGAAAAACTAAGTAACAAACCAAAGATGGGTCATACCACTAAAGCTAATACTGAACCTAAGCGCTTCTTAAGAGAAATAAAAGGCGTAAATGTAGCTGATTACACTTTAGGACAAGTATTAGATGCTAGCGTATTTGAAGCTGGTGAAATTGTAGACGTTAGTGGAGTTAGCAAAGGAAAAGGTTTCCAAGGTGTAATTAAACGTCACAATCAAAGCCGTGGACCTATGGGACATGGTTCACAATATCATCGTGGAGTAGGATCTCTTGGAACAATGAGACCAATGCACGTATTAAAAGGTAAGAAATTACCAGGACAAATGGGTAATGTAAACTCTACTGTTCAAAACTTAGAAGTAGTAGCAGTAGACTTAGAAAATAATGTAATTTTAATTAAAGGTAATGTGCCTGGACCAAAAGAAGGGCTAGTAGTAATTAAAACAGCTGTTAAGAAGCCAGGTAAGAAAAATACTGCTAAAGACTTAATCACTTATGAAGAGATGAAAGAAGCTGAAGTTACTACTGAAGTAGAAGAAAATACTAATACTGAAGAAGTAGTAGAAGCTGCAACTACTGAGTCAACAGAAACAACAAACGAATAATCATCACTACAGTTTAAATAAAATTATGTTATGTAGTGAAAGGAGGAAAAAGTATGAAAAAGATAGATCTTTTAAATCTTAAAGGTGAAAAAGTAAATGAATTAAAATTAAATGAAGAAATATTTTCTATTACCCCAAATGATAAAGTATTATATGATGCAATTATTTTAGCAAGAGCATCATTAAGACAAGGAACACACTCTACTAAAAACCGTTCAGAAGTTAGCGGTGGAGGACGTAAACCTTGGAGACAAAAAGGAACTGGACATGCACGTCAAGGTTCAATTAGAGCTGTACAATGGGTAGGTGGAGGAAGATATGGAACTCCAGTACCAAGAGATTACAGCAAGAAACAAAATCGTAAAGAAAGAAGATTAGCATTAAAGAGTGCTTTAAGTCATAAGTTTAATGATAATGAAGTAATCGTTATGGAAGAGTTATCATTTACTACTCCAAAGACAAAAGAAATGATTACATTATTAAATACATTAAAAATAGCTGATAAAAAAGTACTATTCGTAGTAGAAGACTTCACAGAAAATGTAATATTAGCATCTAGAAATATTCCTAGTGTTGCCTTAATAGCAGCTAATGAATTAAATGTATTAGACTTAGTTAACTCTGATGTTGTAGTCTTTACTAGTGAAGCTATTAAAAAGATAGAGGAGGCTCTTAAATAATGGATACTAAATACTTAGAAATAATCAAAGCTCCTGTTATCACTGAAAAAAGTGGTTCTCTAGGAGAGAAGAATCAATATGTATTTAAGGTTTCTTCTAAAGCTAATAAAATTGAAATTAAACAAGCTATTGAAAAAATCTTTAAAGTACATGTAAAAGAAATAAGAACATTAAATGTTAAACCTAAAAAAAGAAGAGTTGGTCGCTATACTGGACTTACAAATAGATATAAGAAAGCTATTGTAACTCTAAGAGATGGTGAACAAATTGATCTTGGTTAGAAGGAGGAACTAAAATATGGCAATAAGAAATTATAAACCTACTACACCAGGACGTAGAGGAATGAGTACTCTAACAAACGAAGAGATTACTAAATCTACTCCAGAGAAAAGCTTAACAGTAACACTTAAGAAAAACTCTGGACGTAATAATCAAGGAAAAATAACTGTTCGTCATCAAGGTGGCGGAGTTAAAAGAAAATATCGTCTTATCGATTTTAAAAGAGATAAGAAAGATATCGCTGGTGTTGTAGCAAGCATAGAATACGATCCAAATAGAACAGCAAACATTGCATTAATCAACTATATGGATGGAGAAAAGAGATACATCATCGCTCCTAAGAACTTAAAAGTAGGAGACAAAGTAATAAGCGGTGAAAACGTAGATATCAAAGTAGGAAATGCTCTTCCTATTATGAATATTCCAGTAGGTACTGTTATTCATAACATTGAACTTCGCCCAGGAAAAGGAGCTGCTCTAGCAAGAAGTGCTGGAACTTCTGCTCAAATCCTTGGACGTGAAGGAAAATATGTAATGATTAGATTATCAAGTGGAGAACAAAGAAAAGTACTTGGTACTTGTATGGCTACAGTTGGTGTTGTTGGTAACGAAGATGCTAGCTTAGTTAAACTTGGTAAAGCAGGACGTAAACGTCATATGGGAATTCGCCCAACAGTTCGTGGTTCTGTTATGAACCCTAATGACCATCCACACGGTGGTGGTGAAGGACGTGCTCCAGTTGGACGTAAGGCACCTCTTACTCCATGGGGTAAACCTGCTCTTGGATATAAAACAAGAAATAATAAAAAGACAGACAAATTTATTGTACGTCGTCGTAATAGTAAATAGGAGGATAAAATATGGCTAGAAGTTTAAAAAAAGGACCTTATGTATTTCCAAGACTATTAAAAAAGGTTCAAAAATTAAATGAAACTGGAAAAAAAGAAGTAATTAAAACTTGGTCACGCCGTTCTACTATCTTTCCTGAATTTATCGGCCACACCTTTGCAGTTCATAACGGTAAAGAATTTATCCCCGTTTATGTTACTGAAGACATGGTTGGACACAAATTAGGAGAATTTGCTTTAACTCGTAAAAATGGTGGACATGGCTCTGACAAAAAATAATAAAGACTAGGAGGAGTTAAAAATGGAAGCAAAAGCAATCGCTAAAATGCAAAGAATATCACCTATTAAAGCTCGTTTAGTAATCGATACTATCCGTGGTAAAAAAGTAAGTGATGCTCTAGCAATATTAGAAAATACAAATAAAAAAGCAGCTATCCTTACTAAGAAAGTCTTAAATTCAGCAGTAGCAAATGCCGTTAATAATAACGGATTAAATGCTGACGATTTATATGTAAAGGAAGCACGTGTAGATGCTGGCCCAGTAATGAAAAGAGTATTATTCGACTCACGTGGACGCATCGGACATAATGATAAAAGAACAAGTCACATAGTTATTGTAGTGGCTGCAAAATAATAAGGAGGAACTATAATGGGACAAAAAGTTAATCCAAACGGACTAAGACTTGGCATCAACAAAGATTGGGAAGCTAAATGGTATGCTCCTAAAGGTGAAGTATCTAAAACATTAGTAAACGATATTAAGATTAGAGAATACCTTGAAAAAAATCTTAAAAACGCAGGAATTGCCAAAGTCGAAATAGAAAGAACTCCAAAGAAATGTGAAGTTTCTATCCATACATCACGTCCAGGTGTTATCATCGGTCGTGGTGGAGAAGAAATTACAAAACTTAAGGATAAACTATCAAAAGTCGTTGGTGAAAACATTAATATATCAATCGTTGATATTAAGAAAGCAGACCTTAATGCACAATTAGTTGCAGATTCAATTGCAAGTCAAATTACAAATAGAGCATCATTTAGAATGGCTCAAAAACGTGCAATTAGAAATGCAATGAAAGCAGGAGCTAAAGGTATCAAAACAAAAGTATCAGGACGTTTAGGTGGTGCTGATATGGCTCGTAGTGAAGGATATACAGAAGGAACTATCCCACTACATACATTAAGAGCAGATGTTGATTATGCTACAAGTGAAGCAGATACAACATATGGTAAAATTGGTGTAAAAGTATGGATTTACAAAGGCGAAATCCTACCATCAAAGAATAAAGTAAGTAAAGATACTAAAGAAAGTAAAGAAAGAAAAGCTAAAGGAGGTAATTAGAGTGTTAATACCATCAAGAACTAAATATCGTCGTGTTCACAGATTACCTTACGAAGGCAAATCAAGAGGTAATCGTGAGTTACACTTTGGTGAGTATGGATTACAAGCTAAAGAAGGAGCATGGATTACAGCAAATCAAATCGAAGCAGCTCGTGTTGCCATGACTCGTTATATGAAACGTGGTGGTAAAGTATGGATAAACATATTCCCACACATGCCACTAACTAAAAAACCTATCGGTACTCGTCAAGGTAAAGGTAAAGGTAATGTTGAAGAATGGGTAGCAGTAGTTAAAGAAGGAAAAATCATGTTTGAAGTAGCAGGTGTTTCTGAAGAAGTAGCTCGTGAAGCATTAAGACTAGCAAGCCATAAATTACCAATAACTTGCAAATTTGTAAAGAAAGAAGATAAAGTAGCAGGAGGTGTTACTAATGAAGGTTAAAGAAATTAGAGAATTATCAAACGAAGAGATCAATGCAAAACTTAAAGAATCTAAAGAAGAACTATTCAACTTAAGATTTAGTGGAGCAATGGGTAACCTAGAAAAACCTTCACGCCTTAGAGAATTAAGACACCAAGTAGCAAGACTAAAAACCGTTTTAAAAGAACGTGAGAAAGAAGAAAAGGTTGATTAGGAGGTAAGTTATGGAAAAGAAAATGACACATGAATTAGTTGGTAAAGTTGTTAGTACAAAAAACAATAAAACTATTACAGTTTTAGTAGAAACACATAAAATGCACCCAAAATATCACAAAAGAGTTAAATCATCTAAAAAATACAGTGTACACGATGAAACAAATAAAGCAAAAGTAGGAGATGTAGTTAGAATCGTTGAAACAAAACCAATTTCTAAGACTAAACATTTCTACTTAAAAGAAATCGTAAAAGAAGCAGTTATTCTATAACTCTTAAGGTAAAGGAGGATAATCAATGTTACAACAAGAAAGTAGATTAAAAGTTGCAGACAACTCAGGAGCACGTGAATTATTAGTAATCAGAGTGCTAGGAGGAAGTCATGTTAAAACTGGAAATATCGGAGATGTAGTTGTTGGAACCGTTAAAAATGCTATACCAAATTCACCACTTCCTAAAGGTAAAGTTGTAAAAGCTGTAATCGTAAGAAGCAAAAGAGGAGTAAGACGTGAAGATGGTAGTTATATCAAATTTGATGATAACGCATGTGTAATCATTAGAGATGATAAAAGTCCAGTCGGAACTCGTGTCTTTGGTCCAGTAGCACGTGAACTTCGTGATAAAGACTATATGAAGATAGTAAGTCTTGCGAAAGAAGTACTATAAGGAGGAAAGTTATGAAGTTAAAAGTTGGAGATAAAGTCGTTGTTATAAGTGGTGCTGATAAAGGTAAAGAAGGAAAAATCATCAAAACACTTAGAAGCGAAAATAAAGTTATTGTAGAAGGAGTACATATTGTTAAGAAACATCAAAAACCTACAGGAAATAACTCAGGTGGAATTCTTGAAATAGAAGCACCTATTGATGCCTCTAATGTAATGATAATTGATCCTAAGACTAAAAAAGGCACAAGAATCGGACATACAACAGACAAAAATGGAAAAAAAGTAAGAATAAGTACAAAATCTAAAGAAGTACTAGATTAGTGGAAGGAGGTTACATAAATGACATTAAAAGAAAAGTATAATAAAGAAGTAGTTCCAGCTCTTATGAGTAAATATGGTTATAAATCTATAATGGAAGTACCAAAACTAGAAAAAGTTGTTATCAATATGGGTGTTGGAGATGCTACTACAAATTCTAAACTATTAGATGCTGCGCTTTCAGACCTTGAAAAAATCTCAGGACAAAAACCAGTAGTTACAAAAGCAAAGAAATCAATCGCTGGTTTCAAGATTAGAGAGGGACAAAAGATAGGTTGTAAAGTAACACTTAGAAGTGATAACATGTATAACTTTGTTGATAAACTAATTTCTATCTCACTTCCACAAGTTCGTGATTTTAGAGGAGTTAATCCAAAATCTTTCGATGGTCGTGGTAACTATACATTAGGTATTAAAGAACAATTAATCTTTAGTGAAATAAACTATGATGAAATAGTAAAAGTACGTGGTATGGATATTATATTCGTAACAACTGCTAAAACTAATGAAGAAGCTTATGACTTATTAAAAGGTTTAGGAATTCCTTTTAGAAAGTAATGGAGGGTAAAAGATGGCAAGAAAAAGTATGGTTGTAAAACAAAGTAGAAAGCCAAAATACAAAGTACGTGAATATACACGTTGTTCACGTTGTGGCAGACCACATGCAGTTATGAGTAAATTTGGAATCTGCCGTATTTGCTTCCGTGAATTGGCTTATAAAGGACAAATACCAGGCGTTAAAAAATCAAGTTGGTAGAGACTGGTAAAGAAAAGGAGGAAAAAAGATGGCTGTAGTTACAGATACAATTGCAGATATGTTAACTCGTATTCGTAATGCTAACGCTATGCGTTATGAAGAAGTAAAAGTTCCTTCATCAAAATTAAAATTAGAAATAGCAAGAATTTTAAAAGAAGAAGGATTTATTAAAGATTACAAGTTAGAAAAAAATGATGTACAAGGTACAATCGTTCTAACATTAAAATATGGTGAAAACAAAGAAAGAGTAATAACAGGCTTAAAGAGAATTTCTAAACCAGGACTTAGAGTATATGCTAAAACTGATGAAATTCCAGTAGTATTAAATGGACTAGGAATTGCAATAGTTTCTACATCTAAGGGAATTATGACAGATAAAGAAGCAAGAAGACAAAAACTTGGTGGCGAAGTCTTAGCTTATGTATGGTAAAAGGAGGTGTTTTGAATGAGCCGTATTGGAAATCGTAAAATTGAAGTTCCCGCAGGAGTAACAGTTACTGAAGAAAATGGAATCGTAACAGTTACTGGCCCAAAGGGAAGCTTGAGCCAAAAGATGCTAAAAGGAATTAGCATGGAACAAAAAGATAATGAAATAACATTAACAAGAGTAAGCGATGCAGTAAAAGCAATGCATGGAACAATGAATGCACTTCTTCAAAATATGATTACAGGTGTAACTAAAGGATATGAGAAGGGACTAGAAATAGTAGGTGTTGGATATCGTTTCAATGTAAGTGGTAAAAAATTAACTATTAATGCTGGGTATTCTCATCCTGTAGAAATGACTATACCTGAAGGGCTTACTGTAGAAGCATCATCTAATACAGAAATAACAGTTAAAGGTATTGATAAAGCCTTAGTTGGTGAATTTGCTGCCAACGTAAGAAAAGTACGTCGCCCTGAACCATATAAAGGTAAAGGTATTCGCTATAAAGATGAACATATTAGACGTAAAGAAGGAAAGAAAGCTGCTTAAGCTAGTAGGAAGGAGAGAAATATATGATTAATAAAAAGTCAAGAAATAGCATGAGAGAAGTACGTCATGCTAGAATTAGAACTCATTTATGTGGAACAAGTGAGATTCCAAGACTAAATGTATTTAGATCAAACACTGCAATTTATGCACAAGTTATCGATGATGAGAGTTCTACTACTTTAGTATCTGCTTCTTCTAGAGATAAAGATTTAAATTTAAAGAATAAATCAAACATTGAAGCAGCTACTGCTGTAGGTGTTAGTATCGCTAAGAAATGTAGTGAAGCTGGCATTAAAAAAGTAGTATTTGATAGAGGTGGATATCTTTATCATGGACGTGTTAAAGCATTAGCAGATGCTGCACGTGAAAATGGACTAGAGTTCTAAGGAGGGTAAATATGCAAAAACAAACAAACGATGCCAAAGAAAAACAAACTGAAGAACTAGTCGTTCAACTTAAAAGTGTAGTTAAAGTTACAAAAGGTGGACGTCAACGTCGTTTTTCAGCAGTTGTTGTTGTTGGAGATCGTAAAGGACATGTTGGTATCGGTACAGGTAAAGCTTTTGAAGTACCAGATGCTATTAAGAAAGCAATAAGCAATGCTAATAAGAATATGATTACTATAGAATTAATTGATGGAAGAACTATTGCTCATGAAGTAATAGGAGTAAGTGGAGCTGCTAGAGTAATGTTAAAACCAGCTAAAGAAGGTACTGGTATCATTGCTGGAGGTAGTGTAAGAGCTGTCCTTGAACTAGCTGGAGTTCGTGATGTTGTATCAAAATCTCTTGGAGCTAGAACTAAACTAAATATGGCAAATGCTGCTATAAATGGTCTTAAGAGTATTAAAACACCAGAAGAGGTTGCAAAACTTCGTGGTAAAACTGTAGAGGAGATTTTAGGATAATGAAGTTACATGAATTAAAGAAAAATGAAGGTGCTACTTTCCGTAAAAAGATAGTAGGACGTGGACCTGGTTCAGGATCAGGAAAAACATCAGGACGTGGACAAAAAGGACAAAACGCTCGTAGTGGTGGAGGAGTTTCACCAGTATTCGAAGGTGGACAATTACCACTATATAGACGCCTTCCAAAAAGAGGATTTAGTAATCATGATTTTAAAACAGTATATGCAGTTATCAATGTCGGAGATTTAAATGTATTTAATGATGGAGATGTTGTTACACCAGCATTACTTAAAGAAAAAGGAATTGTTAAAAAACAACTTAATGGAATTAAAGTATTAGGAAACGGTACACTTGAAAAGAAATTAACTATCCAAGCTCAAAGATTTTCAAGTAGTGCTTTAAGAAAAATAGAAGAATCAGGAAGTAAAGCCGAGGTGATCTAAGATGCCTCTATTGAAGCAATTATTTAAGCCTACAAATAGAGATTTATTAAAAAGAATTGGTTTTACTTTAGTAGCATTAGCAATATTTATAATAGGAACAACTATTCAAGTTCCAGGAACTGAAAGTATTACTAAAAACCTAGGATTCCTAGAATTAGTTAATACTATGGGTGGTGGAGCTTTACAAAACTTTTCAATCTTTGCTTTAGGTGTTATGCCTTATATTACAGCAACGATTGTTATGCAACTATTAGGAGAGCTAATTCCTTATTTCCAAGAGCTAAATAAACAAGGACATGTAGGTAGACAAAAAATAAATACCTACTCAAGATATATGGGAATACTATTTGCTTTCATTCAAGGTTATGCCTTCTCATTTATGTTCTTAGGTAGAAGTGCAAGTGCCACTGAATATATCTATATATCAGTAGTATTAACAGCAGGTACAGCATTCCTACTTTGGTTAGGAGATCAAATTACAAGAAAAGGTATAGGTAATGGTTTAAGTCTAATAATCATGGCAGGAATTATTGCCACACTACCACAGATGTTTATTGATGCTTTCCAAGGATTAGTAGTATTTGATGGTACTGCTCAAGAAATAACATTAGGAGTAGTTAAATTTATCCTATTTGCAATAATCTACTTTGCTATCATCGTTGGAGTTATCTTCGTACAAATGGCAGAGAGAAAAGTTCCAATTCAATATGCTAATAAATCAACAACATATGGACAAAGCGCATCTTATGTTCCAATTAAAGTAAATACCGCTGGGGTTGTACCTGTGATATTCGCATCAAGCTTAATGGCAATTCCAGGAATAATCGCTAGCCTAATAAATAATGAAAGCTTTAGTCTTTTCGTACAAAACTATTTAACATATACAACACCTGTAGGATTTATAATCTATGTAATATTTATATTCCTATTTGGATTTGTATATACTTATATGGTTTTCAAACCAGAAGACTTTGCTAAAAATCTTCAAGAAAGTGGAGGTTACATTCCAGGAATTAGACCAGGTAATGAAACTAAAACTTACTTATCAAAAGTATTAACAAGAATAACTTGTCTAGGTTCAGTCTTCTTAGCAATTATCGTAGCCTTACCAATAATATTCTCTAATGTAACAAGTTTACCAACAAGTGTTAGTATTGGAGGTACAGGTTTACTAATTGTTGTAGGAGTTGCCCTAGAAACTTATAAACAAATAGAAGGAAGTCTTCTTTCTAGAAATTATAAGAAGGGTTATAGTAGAAGATGAAAAATATAATTTTTATCGCCCCGCCTGCAGCAGGTAAGGGGACCCAAAGTGCTATTTTAGAAAAGAAATATAACCTACCACATATCTCAACAGGAGACATCTTAAGAGAAGAATCTAAAAAAGATAGTGAATTAGGTAGATATATTTCTGAAGTATTAAGTAGTGGAGGCTTAGTAAAAGATGAAGTTACTTATGAACTTCTAAGAAATCGTTTATCACAAGATGACTGTAAAAATGGTTATATCTTAGATGGTTTTCCAAGAAACATAGAACAAGCCTATAAATATGATGAGATACTTAATAGTCTTAATCAAGAACTAGGCTATGTCATTCAGTTAGATATTTCTGAAGAAATACTTGAGAAAAGAATAACTGGAAGAAGAATCTGTGAAGACTGTGGAAGTGTTTATAACATAAATTCTGATAATGAGAAACCAAAACAAGAGTCAATTTGTGATAAATGTAATGGTAAATTATATCAAAGAAATGATGATAACATAACTTCATTTAAGAATAGATATAATTTATATATAGAAAAAACTAAACCACTACTTGACTATTATGCCAAAAAAGGTATATTATATGTAATCAATGGAAATGACTCAGTTGAGGAAGTTTCTAAAAGAATAGATGCCGTTTTAAAAAAGGGGATGTAAAGAATGATTACTTTAAAAAGTAAAAGAGAAATTGAGTTATTAAAAGAAGCTGGACATATTGTCTATCTTACTCATCAGTATTTACATCCCCATATTAAAGCTGGTATCAAAACAAAAGAGTTAGACCGACTTGCCGAAGAATTCATAAGAAGTAAAGGAGCGACACCATCATTTAAAGGTTATGAAGGATTTCCTTCTACACTTTGTATAAGTATTAATGATGAGGTTGTTCATGGTTTTCCAAGTGATAGAGTTCTACAAGATGGTGATATAATATCAATAGATATTGGCGCTTGTTATAAAGGTTATCATGGCGATTCAGCGTGGACTTACACAGTAGGTAAAGTAACTGATGATGCTAAATACCTATTAGAACATACAGAAAAAGCTTTATATGAAGGTATTAAACAAGCGAAAGTCGGTAATAGAATAGGCGATATCAGTTATGCCGTTGAAAAATATGCAACAGAACATAACCTAGGTGTCGTTAAAGAATTAGTAGGACATGGTGTTGGAACCAGTGTACATGAGTCCCCTGATGTTCCAAACTATGGTACTAAAGGAACAGGACCTAAAATTAGAGATGGCATGGTTATTGCCATTGAACCAATGTTAACTTTAGGAAGTCCAGATATCTATATAGAAGATAATGACTGGACCGTTAAAACAGAAGACTCTTCATTATCAGCACATTTTGAACATACAATAGCGATTACTAATGAAGGAGTTATTATATTAACAGGAGAGTGAAAGAATGGCTAAAGATGATGTTATTGAAGTTGAAGGTAAAGTTCTAGAAATTATACCAGGTGGTAAGTTCAAAGTACAACTAGAAAACGGACATATAGTAGAAGCTCACGTTTCTGGTAAAATACGAATGAACTACATTCGCATCTTACCGGGGGATACCGTTATGTTAGAACTATCACCTTATGATTTAACACGTGGGCGTATTACCTATCGTAAATAATAGGAGGGATAAAAATGAAAGTAAGAGCAAGTGTAAAGAAAATTTGCCCAAAATGCAAAATAGTAAGAAGAAAAGGTAAAATCAGAGTAATTTGTGAAAATCCAAAACACAAACAAGTACAAGGTTAATAAGGAGGAGAAGTTATGGCACGTATTAAAGGTGTAGATATTCCAAATGACAAGCATATATGTATATCACTTACATATATCTATGGTATTGGTAGAAGTTTAGCAAAGAAAATCTGTAAAAATGCTAAAGTTGACCCAACTAAGAAAGCAGGAGATTTAACTCAAGATGAGTTAATCGCTCTAAGAGATGAAATCAATAAACATCCAACTGAAGGTGATCTACGTCGTGAAGTTAGTATGAATATCAAAACTAAAATGGAAATTAATTCATATGAAGGAACACGTCATAAAAAAGGATTACCTGTAAGAGGTCAAAGAACAAATAGAAACGCTCGTACTCGTAAGGGTAGAGGTAAAGTAGTAGCTAACAAGAAAAAGTAGTTAGGAGGTTATTATGGCTTATAAAACAAGAAAAAGAAAAGTTAAAAAGAATATACCTGAAGGTGTAGTACATATTGGTGCAACTTTTAATAATACAATTATTACTATTACTGATAAAGAAGGTAACACTGTAAGTTGGGCATCAGCTGGTGCACTAGGATTTAAAGGAAGTAAGAAATCAACACCATTCGCAGCAGGTATGGCAGCAGAACAAGCAGGAAAAGCTGCATATGATATGGGAATGCGTAAAGTAGAAGTATTTGTTAAAGGATTAGGACCAGGAAGAGAAACAGCAATTAGATCACTTCAAACAGCAGGTCTTGAAGTAACAGGAATTACTGATGTTACACCAATTCCACATAATGGATGCCGTCCACCAAAGCGTCCTCGTGGATAATAAAAGGGAGGTTAATAAATTGATAGAATTTGAAAAACCAGTTTATAAAATTACTGATTATGTAGAAAATAATTTCTATGGAAAATTTGAACTAGAACCACTAGAAAGAGGTTTTGGTACAACTTTAGGAAATGCTTTAAGAAGAGTAATGTTATCATCATTACCAGGTAGTGCAATTAGTGCTGTTAAAATTGATGGTGTATTACATGAATTCCAAACAATGGATGGAGTTATAGAAGATGTAACTACAATTATCCTTAACTTAAAAGGAGTAGTTGTTAAGAATCATACAGAAGATACTAAAATAATTACTCTAAAAAAAGAAGGAGAAGGAGTAGTAACAGCTGCAGATATTGAAGCAGATAGTGATATTGAAATAATCAATAAAGATCACGTTATCGCTACTCTTGCTAAGGGAGGATCTTTAAACATGACTATGATTGTTACTAATGGTCGTGGTTATGTTAAGAGTGAAGACTCTAATCTAAGAGAAGATGATAAGAAAAATGGTTTCATCGCTATGGATGCTATCTATTCTCCAATTGAAAGAGTTTCATATGAAGTAGAAAGCGCTAGAGTTGGACAAGATGAAAGTTACGATAAATTAGTAATGGAAGTATGGACTAATGGTTCTATTAAACCAGAAGAGTCTATCGCTTTAGCTGCTAAAATCTTAATTGAACACTTTAAACTAGTTACAGAATTAAGTGATATCTCTAATGTAAGTGGTATGATGATAGAAAAAACAGAAGATCCTAAGACAAAAGCATTAGAAACATCTATTGAAGATTTAGACTTCTCAGTAAGAGCATATAACTGCTTAAAAAGAGCAGGTGTTCATACCTTACAAGACTTAGTTAATAAGAGTGAAAACGATATGATGAAAATCCGTAACTTAGGAAAGAAATCATTAAAAGAAGTATTAGATAAAATTAAAGAATTAGGGCTTGACCTAAGAGAAGATGATTAAGGAGGTAAACTTATGGCATATAGAAAATTAGGCGTTGATAATAAACACAGAAGAAGTATGTTAGCAACTCTTACTAAACAAGTAATTATGAATGGCCAAATAACAACTACTGAAACAAGAGCTAAAGAAGTTAGAAAAGCTGTTGATAAAATGATTACTTATGGTAAGAAGGGAGATCTTGGTAGTCGTCGTAGAGCCCTAGCTTTCTTACATAATGATAAAGCTGTTGTAAATAAAGTATTTAATGAACTAGCTCCACTTTATGCTAATCGTAATGGTGGATATACACAGATTTTAAAACTTGGTGAACGTCGTGGAGATGGAGCATTACTTGCTATCATTAAATTAGTAGATGAAGAGACTAAAGAAGAGACAAAGTAATGTCTCTTTTTTGTTGACTATAAAGGAAAAGATGTTATAATAAAAAGTATCCTGAGGAGGAAGTAGTATGCAAGAAAAAAGTAAATATATTAAAAATTTAACAATAGGAGCTGTCACAGGAGGTTTAATTGTAGGAGGAGGAACTCTTGTCTTAAATGATAGTAAACCATTTATAAAAGATTATATAGAGACTTATCAAGTAACCACAGATGCCACTATTAGGACAACAGAAGGTTTAACTAGATTAAATCCAACTTCAGAGTTTTTAACATCTGATGAGATAGAAGAAATGAATGAATTAGAGGTAAAAAGCTATACACCATCAAAAGATGATTATGATGTAGATGTATATGGCTTTACAAATGGTAGTTTAACAGATGAAGAAATAGCCACAAAACAAAATCAATTTGAAAATGGCAACTCTTTATCTGCAATAACTAATTATGATAATACTGATGAATATCAAGTAGAAACTATAGAATTACCTGCAAGCTATGAAAATATTTTAGAAGAAATAAGTATTGAAAATGTTAATTACGATAGTGTAATAACAGTAAGAGAAAGTAATAAAGTAAATATGGAAGATACAGCTTTTTGGATTTTAATTACAGCTGTAGGAGCTTATATGGGACTTATGTGTGGTAATTTAGTAAGTGAACTATCTTCTAAAGTAAAAAAGAAAACAAAATAATGTCATTATTTGCCTATAATTTCCACTTGCTCATCTCTTCATTATGTACTACAATGATTAAAATGGAGAAGAGCTATGGAAACCGATATAAAGAAGACAATTTTAAAAGAAGCTAAAGAATGCATTGAAAACGGAGATATAAATAAAGCAGAAGCTTTGCTTAAAGGATATCTTGATTTTAATAATGACCCAGAAATATCAAGTACTCTTGCTAACATTTACACACAAAGAGGAAAACTAAAGGAAGCATTAGAGATATTAAAAGGACAAGATTCTAATTACTTTTGTGTGTTTAAATCACTTTCAGAAGTCTATATTAAGTTAGAAAAATATGATAAATTATACAATTTATGGAAGAAAAGTAAAAATAGAAACTTCCAAGATTTAAAGAAAGAAAAAGATTTAAAAAAAGCCTCACAATATTTAAAAAGAGTACAAGTATTTCTAAAATTATTTGTAAGTAAAAGAATAGAAATACCTAAAGAGTTAGATTATAAAGAACAGCAATATGTAAAATACGATTATAATAGGGCCTTAGAACATATTGAATTAAGACATACTAGTCCTAATAATAATCCTAATGAAAATACTAGTTCTATATTTTATAGTCATTATGATTTAGAAGAACTATTTTTAGTAGCTACTAGAAATATAGAATTTGAAAAAAGAGAAATAAAACTTAAGTGGGACTTCTCAGATACCTATATATTTTATTTTAAAGATATTGGCAGAAGTGAAACTGGTTTAAGTCTTAACTTTTTTAGGGTGGCAACGATTCCTAATACTAATAAGATAATTACAATGTTTCCTACTTTTAATAGAAAGTCTTCTAGTCTTTGTTATCTTTCAAAACAAGATATGCTTCCAATATGTAATTCTATTGTTCATACTGATAGAATTTACAGAGAAAAGACGTATAGTATTAACAAAAAGTAGTTGCAATACCTAATATTATTTCGTATAATAATACTAGATTTTAAATGTGGTTGTAGTAGTAAAAAAGACCTATTTTAATAGAGAGTTTGTGGTTGGTGGAAACAAATAAAATAACTTTTTGAACTTGATAACCTTAAACATTTACGGATAAGTCCGATATAACTTTAAAGTGCATAGATTTCTATGAAGCAAGATGGTACCACGGGTTTAACTCGTTCTTGTTAATAGGAATCTATTTTTGTTAGGAGGAGTATTATGTTAGATGAGTTAATATTATTTATTATGACTTTCTTACTAGTTTTTATAATATATGAATTATTTTTAGTAAGAAAATCTAAAAAAGATAAAAGAAGAAAGAAACCAGTTGAGGTTAATTACCTGATAGGTAAATATAATCTTGATTTAGATAAACTAAACTATAAGAGACTCTTAAATATAATAAGTGCCGTTAGTGCTTTTGATATTTCATTAGTAGTAACAATAGTCTCATTATTAGATAGTTTTTATTTACAATTATTAATAGGCTTTGTTTTAATAATGCTATTAATAATTGTAAGTTATGATATAGTAGGAAGAATATACATGAAGAAAGGATGTTGTAAGAATGGAAAAAATTAATGATATAGAAAAGAAATGGCAAGATTATTGGCTAAATAATAAGTGCTTTAAAGCTGTAACAGGAGAAAAAGATAAAGAACCATACTATATTTTAGTAGAGTTTCCTTATCCATCAGGAGCAGGATTACATGTAGGTCATGTTAGAAGTTATACTGCTCAAGATGTACTTGCAAGAGTAAAACGTATGCAAGGATATAACGTTTTATTCCCAATGGGGTGGGATGCCTTTGGTGCACCTGCAGAACAATATGCTATTAAAAATCATATTCATCCAAAAGATGCTGTTAAAGAAAATATAAAAACCTTTAAAGGACAAATGATGTCACTAGGATTCTCATTTGACTGGGATAGAGAATTTTCTACTACCGATCCGGAATACTATAAATGGACTCAGTGGCAGTTCTTACAATTTTACAAACATGGTATGGCTTATAAAGATAAGAAAGATGTAAATTGGTGCCCAACTTGTAAAAGTGTATTGTCAAATGAAGATGCCGCTGGTGGTGTATGTGAAAGATGTGGCAGTAAAGTTGTTCAAAAAGAAAAAGAACAATGGATGTTAAGAATGAGTGATTATGCCGAAGATTTACTTAAAGGTTTAGATGATACAAACTTTGCAGAACGTGTAAAACTAGGACAAATAAACTGGATAGGTAAGTCAACAGGTGCAGAAATAGATTTTACTATTGAAGAGACTAATGATAAATTAACTGTCTATACTACAAGATGTGATACATTGTTTGGTGTAACTTTCATGGTAGTAGCACCAGAACATCCAATATTAGAAAAACTAAAAGATATAATTACTAATATGGATGAAGTAAGAAAGTATCAAGAGTATGCTAAAAGTAAAAGTGCTTTTGAAAGAGTAGAAGTAAACAAAGATAAAACAGGTGTAAAACTAGAAGGTATAACTGTAAAGAATCCTGTAAGTGGTAAGACTGTTGACGTCTTTATCTCTGACTATGTTATGATGGGTTATGGAACAGGTGCAATTATGGCAGTTCCTGCTCATGACCAAAGAGATTATGACTTTGCTAAGAAATATAATATTCCAATTATCGAAGTAATTGAAGGAGGAGACATCTCTAAAGAAGCTTATACTGGCGATGGTAAAATGATTAACTCAGACTTCTTAAATGGTTATACAAATAAAAAAGACTCTATAAATAGAATGTTAGAGTACTTAAAAGAAAATAATTTAGGAAGAGAAAAAACAAACTATCGTTTACAAGACTGGATCTTCTCAAGACAAAGATTCTGGGGAGAACCAATACCAATGATATACTGTGAAAAATGTGGATGGCAACCTATGGATGAGAAAGACCTACCTCTATTACTTCCAGACGTTGCAGAATATGAACCAACAGATACAGGAGAATCACCTCTTGCTAAAATAACAGACTGGGTTAATACAACTTGTCCATGCTGTGGTGGTCCTGCTAAACGTGAGACTGATACTATGCCTAACTGGGCAGGTTCATCTTGGTATTTCTTAAGATTTATGGATTCAGATAATGACAAAGAATTTGCATCTATGGATGCTATGAAATATTGGCAAAAAGTAAATTGGTATAATGGAGGTATGGAACATACAGCAAGACATTTACTATATGCGAGATTCTGGGTACAGTTCTTATATAATATTGGCTTAGTCCCATCTAAAGAAATGATTGATGTCCGTGTTAGTCATGGTATGGTTTTAGGACCAGACAATCAGAAGATGAGCAAGAGTAAAGGTAATGTAATAAATCCTGATGATATAGTTAAAGAATTTGGTGCTGATACTCTTAGAACTTATGAAATGTTTATGGGTGACTATACTCAAGATGTTCCATGGAGTACAGATTCCCTAAGAGGATGTAAGAGATTCTTAGATAAAGTAGAACGTCTAAAGTCTAAAGTTAATGATAAAACAGGCTTTACAGATTCATTAATAGTTTTACAAAATAAAACAATAAAAGACTTAGATTCATCACTATCAAGAATGAGTTATAACACTTATATATCTTCATTAATGATACTAACTAATGCCTATGATGACTCAGATAGTATAACTAAAGAAGATTATCATTTATTATTAACACTATTAAATCCAGTCGCTCCTCATATTACAGAAGAGTTAAATGAATCTTTAGGATATGAACCATTATGCTATGAAAAATGGCCTACATATGATGAATCTAAACTTGTAGAAACAGAAAAAGAAATAGCAGTACAAGTAAATGGTAAAGTACGTGCTACTATAACAATAAATGTTAATGATAGTGAAGAAGTAGTTAAAGAAAAAGCTTTAGACCAAGAAAATGTAAAGAGATTCACTGAAGGTAAAGAAATTGTTAAGATTATTGTTATCAAAGGTAAAATAGTAAATATAGTTGTAAAATAGTTTTAAACAAGCAAAGAGGAAAAAGATAATTCTCTTTGCTTTTTTCCACAAATTTTGTGGATAAAGTGTTCTAAAATATAGTAGAAAGGTTGTGACTATATGAAGGTAAAAATATTTGACTATGAAGATGAGAGTGATTTACAAAAAGCAATGAATGAGTTTTTAGGAGATTTAGATGGAGAAGTTGTAGACATTAAGTATGCTGTTAGTTCTTTTCCCAGTGGAGAGGAACAGATATATTGTTTTTCTGCTATGATAATCTATTATTAAAAACAAGTGTATAAGTGAATAATATATTTACGAAAACCTGTACTATGAAAGATACGGGTTTAATGCTATACTATATATGAATACATTTATTTGGAATTAGATGCTTTCTATAACATTTATAATCTTATAGAAAGGAGAAAGAGTGTATGACAAAAAGAGAAATAGCTTACTTTGTTATTATCCTTATCTTGTTATTCATAATCATCTCACTTATTTATCTACTCATATAAATAAGACATCTAATTCCTTTGGGAATTAGATGCTTATAAACCATTCTATGAAAGCATCTATTCTAATAGATGTATTCATTTTTATTTTATGCAAATCTCTTTGCTAAATACATAATACCATACTTTTATATTGATGTCAAAGTATCAAATATGAGTTTACTTAAATATAGTCTTAACTCCTAAATATTCTGGAAAGTATTTTCTTGACATATTGGTATATTTAGGATTAATTACTAAATCATACTCTCCAACTAGTTCAACAACTTCTCCCCCAAAGTTCTTTTTATAGTTGTATGAATTTTTTAATTTATTATTAGAATCAGTAATATCTCCAATTTCATATAAATTATAATACTTATAACCATTCTCTATTGCATACCTAATCATCTCATAATGAAGTGTATAAGAAGCATCTAATTTATTATACTCATCTACAATTCCACCATTTAATGCCACAACTTCATTACCAATGGTTATAAACATATAAATACCCATACTAACATCATCACTACATTTAGAAAAATAATCTTTTAAATTATCTAGTCTTTTAATCTCTTCTTCATCTTCAAGTTCTTTATCAATAAAATATTCTGCAGTCATCTTTGAGTTATGGTAATTATTTATTCTAACTTCCTTTTCCTTATTAACATCAATAATCATCTTATCAATATTGCTAATAACTTCATCTTTCTTAAAATAAACTTCTATAAACTTAATATTACCATCAAAAGTCTGTTTTAAGTCTAGATAGAAGGTTTTAGTAGGGATAATAGTATTATATTTTTTACTTTCATTATCTATAATATCTATAAATTTATCTATATCCTTAAAATCAAAGTCTCTTACTTTGAATCCTAGTCTTTCATTTCTTCGAACAGTCTGTCTTGCTTTAGGACTAAAGCTATTAAAGATATCATCAATAGACTTATCTTTCAAATTAATTCTACTAAGCCATTTAGGTTGAATCCTATCATTAACCTTAACAAAGTTAGCATTAGTAAGATTAACTTCTACAAAGTCATTATAGACTCCCCCCTCAATAATTTTACCTTCACTATCTCTATCTCTTACTAAAATATAAGGATCTATCTTTAAAAAGACACCATGTTTTTCTATAATAAACTTCTTAACTTCTTCTGTGAACTCTTTTAATAGTTCCTCATTCTTATAATCTATTAAAAAACCTCTAGGGGCGTAGAATAATCTCTCCTTATCTTTTTTTCTCTCATAAGAAAGGAGTAAACTCGCTCCTACTAAATGTTCTTTAATAAATCCCCCTACATAATAAGCATGGAATTTATCTCCTTCCATAAATCTCCCCCAGAAAGATGTTTGTTGAAAACTACCTAAAGGGTGATTAAGAGCAAACTGGTCAAACTCTTTTTTCGTTAATTCTCTAAGTTCCATTAAATCACCTCTATCTTCTTTAATTATACAAGTTACTTTAAAACTTTTCAATAATATGGTATTATATTTAAAGAAATTGGAGGATGTAACATGGCAAAAACAAAGACAAAGAAAAATAAAGAACTAAAACAAAATTCCTTTTTAAATGGAGCCTTTATTGCCACATTAGGTATAGTAGGTAGTAAAATACTAGGTATGCTTTATGTAATACCATTTTATGCTATTATAGGAGGACAGGGAGGAGCCTTATATGGTTATGCCTATACAATCTATAATTTATTTCAATCTTTATCCTGTGCAGGTATTCCTAATGCCATTAGTAAAATAATTAGTGAGTATCAGACCTTAGGTTATTATAATGCTAAAGAGAAAGCTTTTAAACTAGGTAGACGTCTTGCCATTATTATGGGAATTACTATCTTTATAATTCTCTTTATCTTCGCTCCTGATATTGCCAAAGCGATTCTTGGAGACTTAGAAGGTGGTAATACTTTAGAAGATGTAACAATGGTAGTAAGAGTAATTGCCACTGCCATACTTATTGTACCAACCCTTAGTATTTATAGAGGTTATTTAGAAGGACATAAATTTATAACCCCTCCATCTATTAGTCAAGTATTAGAACAATTAGTAAGAGTAATTATTATAGTAGCAGGTAGTTTCTTCGCTATTAATGTCTTTAATTTATCTTTACAAACAGGAGTAGGAGTTGCCGTATTTGGTGCGACAGCAGGTGCTATTATCGCTTATTTCTACTTGTTAGACAAAGTTAAAAGCAATAAAAAACAACTTCATGAAAAAACTCTTGATGTAGACGAACCTATAATTAAAACAAAAGAAATATTAATAAAAATATTTTGGTATGCTCTACCATTCATCATGATAGATGTCTTTAAATCTTGTTATGACTTTATTGACATGACAACTATTGTCAAAACAATGGTAAATGATATTGGCTATACTACTGCCCAAGCTGAAAATATTATGAGTGTAATATCTACTTGGGGTAATAAAATTAATATGATAATCGTTTCTATCTCAACCGGTATTATTGTAAGTTTAATTCCAAACCTTACATCAGCATCAGTAAAAAAAGATAAAAAAGATATACATCATAAAATAAATCAAACTCTACAAGTATTACTATTCATATCAGTTCCTATGACTTTAGGCTTATCATTTTTAGCAGAACCAGTTTGGGAAGTATTCTATGGTAACAATTCAGAATATGGAGCAGTTATCATTAGATACTTTGTCTTTGTCGCTTTAACAATCTCAACTTATACTGCCTTAGTTTCAATTGTTCAAGTCTTAAAATACTATAAAGAAGTTTTAATATCTTTAGTAGTAGGAGTATTTATAAAGCTATTATTAAATGTTCCTTTAATTAATCTTTTCCATAATTTAGGCTTTGTACCTGTTTATGGCTCTATAACTGCAACGATTTTAGGTTATTTAGTAGGAATAATTTTATGCTTAATTTTCTTAAAGAGAAAATGTGGAGTAAGTTACATGCCAACATTTAAACTATTAGGTAAAATATTACTAACAGATATTGCAATGTTAATAGCACTTTTCATACTAAAACTAATAGTCCCTATTTATACATCATCAAGATTATTAAATATTCCAATTATCGCTATTTATGCCATTATTGGTATATTAGTATATTTCTTTATCGCTCATAAATTTAATTTAATAGAAGAAGTATTTGGTAGTAAATTTATAAATAAAATAACTAGTAAATTTAGGAGGAAATAAAATGACATTAAAAGAAATAGATGTTAAGACATTTGAAAATTATGCTAAAAATAATCCTTATAGGACTTTTATGCAAACAAAACAAATAGGTAAATTAAGAGAAATAAATGGTTGGAAAACTTACTACTTAGGACTTTATGATAATAATAAACTAGTTGGAGCATCACTTTTAGTAAGTAAAAAAAGACACTTTAATAAATATGAATTTTATGCACCTCGTGGCCCTTTATTAGATTATAATAATGAAAAAGTATTGACTAGTTTTCTTTCTAAGTTAATAGAATTTGTAAAAAAACACAATGGTTATATTTTAAGAATAGATCCATATGTTCCATATAAACAAAAAGATGGAAAAGGAAATATAGTAGAGGATGGATATGACAACACTAATATAGTAAATAATATTTTAAACCTAAAATTTATTAAAATACCTTATGAAAAAAGAGAGCAAGTATCTACTATGTATGTTTTAGATACTAAAAATAAAACTACAGAAGAAATATTTAATAATATGAATTCCTCTACTAAAAATAAAATTAATAAGACATTAAAAAGTTGTATTGAAATAAAAGAAATAACTGAAGATAAACTAGATGAGTTTTATAATATAATGAAAGAAACAGGTGAAAGAAAAGGTTTTGATATAAGAGATAATAATTACTATAAAAGAATGTATGAATTATTTAAAGATAGTAATGGTATTAAATATTTAATAGCAGTTATAAATCTAAAAGATTTATTAACAAAGTTAAATCAAGAAAAAGAAACTTTACTTAAGAAACAAGAAACTATTGAAAATAACAAAAAGAATCAAGGAAAAATAAAAGCCTTGACTGAAAACATTGAAAGTATAAATAAAAGAATTGAACTAGCTATTAAAGAAGAAAAAGAACATGGAGAAAATATTACTTTAGCAGGTTCTATGTTTATATTAACTGGAAAAGAAGTAATCTATTTAGCAGGTGGTAATCATGAAGAATTCCTACATTATAATTCTCAGTATTTGATACAGTGGGAAATGATTAAGTATGCTATAGAAAATGGATATGATAGATATAATTTTTATGGTATTCCTAATAAACTAGATGAAAATAGTAAAGATTATGGAGTATACAAATTTAAAACAGGTTTTAATGGTTATATAGAAGAATTAATAGGAGAATTTGAAATAAAGACATCACCTATCTATTACTTAATAAAATTAATCCATAAGATAAGACATTAAGGAGTACTATGAAAAGTAAAAATTTAAATGAACAATTAAAAGATTTAGAAGAAATACTCTATAGAAATAAAACTTTAAAAGAAATATTAAAACGTTTAGAAAAGTCTAATTTAAAAAAATATTATGTAGGAGCAGGATGTATTAACCAGACAGTTTTTAACTATCTTCATGGTTTTAAGATAGATGCAAATATAAATGATTATGATATTGTTTATTATGATGAAGATACATCTTATGAAAAAGAAGATATAGTTATTAAATATGTAAAAGAGATTTTAAAAGATTTAGAAGTAGATATTGATATAAAAAATGAAGCCAGAGTACATCTTTGGTACAATAAGAAATATAATGCTAATATATTACCATATACAAGTTTAGAAGATGCTATTTCAAGATGGGGAACAACTATAACTTGTATTGGTGTAAGGTTAGAAAATAACAACTTAATAGTAGATGCTCCTTATGGACTTAATGATTTATTTAATATGATAATAAGACCTGTAAAAATAGATTTTAAAGAAGAGGATTATATAAGAAAAGTAAATAAATGGAAAAAGAATTGGCCAAAATTAAAAATATTACCTTGGAAAGAGGAGGACTTATGATATATCCAGAATTTCTAAAAGAAAAAGATACTATTGGTGTAACTGCACCATCAGATGGTATTACTGATGAAGTTAAACTTAAAAGATTAGATAATGCTATTAAAAGCTTTGAAGATAAAGGATTTAATATTAAAGAAACACCTAATGTTAGATGTAGTGTTAAAGGAAGAAGTGCATCTTCTAAAGAAAGAGCATATGAGTTAGAAAGCCTTTATAAAGATAATAGTGTTAAAGCAATTATTACATCAGGAGGAGGAGACTTCTTACTTGAGATGTTAAGTGAAGTAGATTTTAATGTTATTAAAGATAATCCTAAATGGTTACAAGGGTATTCTGACCCAACAGGATTGCTATTTACAATTACAACTAATTTAGATATCGCTACTATCTATGCTGATAACTTCAAAACATTTGGAATGACACCTTGGCATAAATCGTTAGAAGATAATCTAGAAATATTAAAAGGAAATATTATAGAACAGACAAGTTTTTCTAAATATGAAGAAGATAAGTTGTTAATAACGGGTTTAGAGCCATTTAACTTAACAAAAAAAGTATATTGGAAAAACTTAAACAAGGAAGAAGATATTAACATTAAAGGAAGAATAATTGGTGGCTGTCTTGATCTTATTACAGAACTTTTTGGAACAAGGTTTGATAATACTAAAGACTTTTTAGAAAAATATAAAAATGATGGTATTATTTGGTATTTTGATGTTTGTGAGTTATCTAGTGAATCACTTATTAGAACCCTTTGGAAACTTAAAGATAATGGTTATTTTAAATACACCAAAGGCATACTTTTCAGTAGAGTTTATGCTTGTAACAGTTATTATGATATTTCTTATGAAGAAACAATTTATGAATCTCTAAAAGATTTAAATATACCTATAATTATAAATGCAGATATAGGACACGTCTCTCCTAGAATGACTATAATAAACGGAGCAATAGCAACTATTACTTCATCAAAAGGAAAAGGAAAAATTAAGTTTGAATTAAAGTAAAAGATACAAAATAAAAAAAGATGATCGCCAAGTCATCTTTTAATATTTTTAAGTTTATGATAAAGAGTATAACTAATCTTATAAGCATGATACCAGAAAGGACTAATAATAAGATCAAATTCTCCAATTAATTCTACTACTTGGCCCCCAAAACTTTTCTTAAATAGATAAAGTCCAAGTAAAGGATTATTTTCACTAAAGTCTCCTGTAATACCATAGAAGTTATATGTATCATATCCATTTTCTATTGCATACTTAACACCTGCAAAATGAAGAGTATAAGCAGATTGAAAACTCATAAGTTCTGCTTTAGAACCACCGTATAGTGATAATACTTCTTTACCGTAGATTAAGAATAGAATTCCTCCAAGTATAGGCTTATCCCCATACTTTTCTTTCATATCTTTAGTTTTCTCAATATTTTTTTGTAGTCTCTTAATCTCATTCTTTTCAAATTCTTGTTTACTATGATATTTCTTCTCATTCATAGGTTTACTTTTATCTTCATACTGTTTCTTTCTTGCTTTAATAGATTTTTCTAAAGCCGCTATTTCTTTTTTAGTATTTTCTATCTCTTCATCAAAATCTACTTCGGCAATTAATATTTTTAAAATACCATCATCATGTAAACTATCCCACATATTCTCATAATAGGATAAAGGTCTATCAATAAATTCACGACGTTCTCCAGTATGTTGCATAATATCTTTAAATATAGGTAACTCATCTCTTGTAATTTCGCGCACCTTTACACCAAGTCTTTCATTCTTTCTTAAAATCTGTCTTGTCTTAGAGTCCATATCCTTCATAACATCATCAACAGTTCTATCTTTAACCGTAATAGTATGCATCCATCTAGGCTGTAGAGAATCTTGCATTAAGTTAAATCCAAAATGTTTATAACCCAACTTCTTTAAGTTATCAACAGTATCACTATTATCTATACCATCTTTAACTAAATCACCATTTAAATCTCTTTGTTTATACATTACATAAGGGTCTATCTTAACAAATATACCTTCTTTACTTTTAACAAATTTCTTAACTTCTTCTGTAAACTCTTTTAATAAATTATAGTCATGATAATCTATTAAAAATCCTCTAGGTGAATAAAACATATACTTCTTAACAATAGGGACATGTTTAGCAAGAAGTAAAGCACCCGCTTTTATCTCATCTTCATCATATAAACCTACAACATAATGACACCATCCATTATGCCCTTTTAACTTAGCCCAACCTTTAGTCTGATGAAAAGTCACTTCATCAGTAGTTAAAGCAAATTTCTCTAACTCTTCAAAACTAATCTCTTTCAATTTCATCTTTAAGTTCCTTCTTCTTTCTTTTCTTAATCATATTTCGATAAATTGGTACTACCTTAGTAAAAGCAAAGTAGTAAAGAGGTTTAACTACATAATCAAACTCTCCCATAAATTCAACATAATCACCACCAAATTTCTTCTTAAATTCATGTAGACCAAGTCTAGGATTATCTTTAGATAAATCACCAATAGTACCAAACTGATCATATATCTTTAACCCTCTATCTTTACAAAATTTTAAATGTTCATAATAAGTATGATAATTAACATAAGTTTCAGTTAGGATATTATGATTTCCTGCATAAAGTACCCAAGCTTTATCACCATACTCTAAAATCATATGAGCAGAAAGAGTAACCTCTTTACCGTATTCATCTAAATAATTATTATATTTCTCAACTTCTTTTTCTAAATTTTCTTTTTGTCTAGAAAGTTCCTTAAGCTTATTCTTAGCACTCTTAGACATATTCTCTTTAGGAAGCTCATCTATCTTTTTATTAACTTCTTCTAAGTCACTATTTAATACTTCTAAACTATCTTTAATATTAACTTTACCTAAAAATAAAGTTGCCTTATTATCTTCATTAAATAATTTATATAGAGTCTTATAATAATCAATTCTATAAGAAACAAAATCTTTTCTAGACTCCGTTAACATCATTAAATGATAAAAAGTTGGTATATCTTTTTCTGTTCCTATTTCAACTTTAGTCTTAAGTTTTAATGACTTGGCAATTCTTTGCTTTGTAGTCTTAGAAAAGTGACTCTCAATTTCCTCCATAGACTGATTTAAATCAATTCTAAAAGTATATCTAGGCTGTGCACTTTCAAAATTCTTAGTAAATCCCATATGCTTATAACCTAGTCTAAGTAACTCATTATAAATATTTTTATCTTTAGACTCAACTTCAGTAATTTCACCTTTGTAGTCTTCCTTCTTCCAAATAATATCAGGATCAATCTTTACGTAAATTGCCTTCTTCCTCTTAGCAAACTTAACAATTTCTTCTGTAAGCTTATCTAATATTTTTTTCTCACTAAAATTAATTACATATCCTCTTGGTGCATATAAATAGCATAATCCTAAAGGTAAACTTTTTTTAAGTAAAAGAGTCGCTCCTACTATTGTTCCATCATCATCAAGTCCCAAATAATAAGGAGTAAGACCTCTTTCTTTCTTAGAAAGTAGCCCCCAATCATAAGACTGTAAAAAATGACTCTTATAAGGATTAGTTTTTACAAATTTTTCATACTCATCTTTTTCTAAAACTCTTAATTCCATTCTTATCACAACCTATATAAAGTATAATTTATTTACTAATAACTGTCAATTTTAGTATACCCAAAATTTTTTTCTCTAACAAAAAAAAGAGCTTTCGCTCTTTACATCATGTATTTATCATTACTATTACCATAACCAGTTGACTGACTATCATAGTTTCTTGGACTAATCATACTAGATTCAATTCTACTAACTCTATTCTCAAGTCTTCTCATTTGTCTTTCAAGTCTATTTACTTGATTTTCTAAGCTGTTAAGTCTTTGATTAATACTATTAAAATTTTGCCATCCTCCCATATTAGGATTCATATTAGGATTATTTGGCCACATAGGCATACCTTGATTCATAAATTTAACCTCACTTTCTGTTTTATTTTATTCCATACTTATTCTATTTATGATAAAATACTAGATATGACATGGAGTGATTATTATGCGTTTAAGAAATGTTAAAGATAAAGAAGAAATACTAAATAATTGTAAATACTTAATTAAAAATCCAGAAGATTATAAAGGTAAATGGAAATCTTTATTTAATAATGATAATCCTATCTATATTGAAATAGGTATGGGAAAAGGAAAATTTATTCTAGAAAATGCTCTTAAATATAAAGATATTAATTATATAGGTATAGAAAGATTTGATAGTGTAATGGCTAAAGCGATTAAAAAGATAGATGAAGGATTACCAAATCTAAAACTAATTAGAATGAATGCTTTAGACATCGATAAAGTATTTTCTAAAGAGATAGATTTAATTTATCTTAACTTTTCAGATCCTTGGCCTAAGAAAAGATGGCATGATAGGCGATTAACTAGTAAAATATTTTTAGATAAATATGATTCATTATTTAAAGATACTAAAAGAATTGAAATGAAGACTGATAATGAAGATTTATTTATCTATTCCCTTGAAACATTAAGTAGTAATGGCTATGCTTTAAGTGATATCTCATTTGACTACCATAAAACAGATACTGATATAATTATGAGTGAATATGAGATGCGTTTTAGTAAAGAGGGGAAAAATGTCTATCATCTTTTTGCACAAAAGAAGTGACAAACCAATTATTTTTTTGCTATAATGAAATAAGAGTAGGTGTTGCATATTGAAAAAGAAAATAATTTTATTAATAATATCTATCTTAACCCTAACAGGATGTACTAACTTAACAAATATGAGTACAGGTGAAGTAGTAGATGTTATGTTAAAAAATGATACTAACTTATCTAACAACGTCTTTGATGGTTATAAATACTATATACCTAAGGGCTTAAGACTACTAGAAAAGGATGAATATAATGCTAGTTTAAAAGATGAATATAATAATACCTACTATTTCTATATTGATGTTGTCAGTTATTACAATAAAGAAGAAGTAGAGTATAAGGTAAATAATAAAGCTTATTTCTCTAAAGAACTAGATTATAACGATAAAAAAGGATATCTAGAAATAACAAAAATAGAAGATACTGATGCTTATTTTATAGAATACATGTACAATTATGGTAAAATTGAAGCATTTGTTAAAGAAAATGAGATAAAAAGTGCTATTATAAATATGAGTAGTGTTTTAAAATCGTTAGAATTTAACAGAACAGTTTTAGAAAGTCTTATTGGTAATAACGTCCTAGACTATAAAGAAGATACCTATGATGTTATGAAACCTAAAGGCAGTACTGCTACTAAAGATACATATCTAGAGTATGAAGAAAAATATGGTATCTATGAAGGTTATGGCGACAATAATACTAGTGAAGACAGAATAGAAATAGAAGAGAACTAAGAAATGGAAAGGTGGAGTCTTAGCTATGAAACTATTAGATAAACTAAAAAATGCTCTTTTTGAAGAAGAATACGTAGAAGTTGAAGAACCAAAACCAGTGAAAAAGAAAGAAAAACCAATTGCAAAGAAGATAATTGTTGAGGATAAACCTAAAAAACAAGCACCAAAAGAAGATTTGATTGTTGAAGAAGAAAAGGTTGAAACTCCTAATAAAGATTTTAAATTTAAAGCTATTTTAGATGATGACTTTATTGATTTAGAAGAAGAGAAAAAGCAAAAACCTCTTCCTAAAGTTGAACCTAAAAAAGAAGAAAAACCAAAACCAGTAAAAAAAGAGGTTAAAGAGACAAGACCTTTATATCAAGGAGAGAAAAAACAAGAAGATAAAAATCTTTATAGTGGTGGAAGTAAAATTAGTAATACTAATACAGATAATGAAATAAAAATACACGAATATGGTAGTGCCTCTAGACAACATGAGAAGAAAGCTTTTCATCCTTCACCAATTATTTCTCCAATTTATGGAGTTTTAGATGAAAATTACAAAAAGGACGAAATTGTGACAAAAAAAGAGGTTAGAATAACAAGTAGCTATAAGTCAAAAAACATAGATGTAGACAGTGTTAGAGAAAAAGCTTATGGCAATAGTGATGACATCTTTGAGGAGGAACTTACTTCTAATAAACAAAAAGATTCTTTGAAAAAAGAAGAAGAAATAACAGAAATAAAAGAAGAAGATAGTCTTTTAGATATAAGTGCTGTTAATACTCCTTCAGTTGCTAAAGTCACTATGGGAGATGCTGAAGAGTATTATAGTGATTTAGGACTAGAGTATAATATAGACTATAAAGATGCTTCACATGAAAAAGCTACTGGTAGAAGAACAGATTTAAAAAACTTTACTGAATATGATGACGACGACTATCAAAAAGAAAATAATGCAAGCATTGAAGACAATTTATTTGATTTGATAGATTCAATGTATGAAGAAAAGAAAGGAGAATAAAAAGTGGAATTTTTAGGGGTTATATTGGATAGTCTATTAATAGTATTAGTAATTATCCTAATAGTATTAGCTTTAAAAGTACTAGATACACTAAATAAAGTAGATGTCATTTTAGATGATACAAAGAAAAAACTAGATAATTTAGATGGAGTTTTTAATTTAGTTGATACTGTTAGCAATAAACTAACTATAGTTACTGATACTGTTGTTGGTAGTATTGTTAATTTCATAACAAGTATATTTAATAAGAAAGGAAAGGGAGATATTGATGAGTAATACTAAAAAAAGTAGTGGAATTGGAAAATTCATAGCAGGAGCTGCTATTGGAGCAGGATTAGGTATTTTATTTGCACCTAAAAAAGGAAGTGAAACAAGAAAGGATTTAAAAGAAAAACTAGATAATGTAGTTGCTAAAATTAAATCTGTAGATGCAGAAGATGTCAAAGAGATGTTTGAAGAAAAAGTAGAAGAAATTAAAGCTGAACTTGAAGACTTGGATAAAGAGAAAGCTATAAAGATTGCTAAGAAAAAAGGTGAAGAAATAAAGAAAAAATGTCAAGATTTAGTTAATCTTGCCGTTGCTAAAGGAACACCTGTTTTAGAAAAAGCAGCAGAAGAGTTAAGATTAAAAGCTATAGATGTAGTTAGTGATGTATTAGAAAAATTAGAATCTAAAGAAATTAAGGAAAAATAATAAGGCTAATTAATATAATAAAGTAGAACTATTAACCATACAAATAGTTCTACTTTTCAGTATTAGTAGAAATATATTGCATTTTTATAAAAAAAATGTTATAATATAGGCACAAAAACAAATTGGGGGGATAAAAATGAAAAAGATTAAAACTAAAAAATTTAAATATGTAATCATGATGGTTTTAGTTACAGCTTTAAGTATCTTTGGAATTACAGGTATTAATGCTGCATCTTCTGCACCAACTAGTTTTACAGCAGATAGTGAAAAAATACTAGATGGTTATATTAATGGATGGAATTATGCAAAATTAACTAGTAGTTTAGGTGGATATGTATACTGTACAGATTTTCACAAAGGCATACCTTATGGTGTTAAAATGACATTATCAGGAGAAGCACCAGCAGGTCTTGCATATATTTTGTCCAATGGTTACCCTAGGGTGAATATTACCGGTGATTCAGATAAGGATTACTATATTACTCAAGCTGCTATTTGGTGGTATTTAGATGAAACTACAGGTAGCAATAATTTACCAGATTCATTCAAGTATACAGGACCAGATCCACATAATATCAGACATTATATAGCTGAGTTAGTTGAAGGTGGAAAGAAACAAACGTCATATGCTACACCTGCCATCAGATTGATTAATAATGATAGCACTTTAAATTTATCAAGTGATAAAAAATACTATGAATCAAACGCTATTAGTGTAAAAACACTATATACAACAGGTAACTATACAATATCTTTAAGTAATGCTCCAGGAGGAACAACTGTTGTTAATGCTTCAACAGGTTCTCCACAAAATTCATTTTCACCATCTGAAAGTTTTAAAGTTAGAATACCAGTAGATTCAGTTGATATTGGAAGTTTAAATGTCACTGTAACAGCAACAGCAACAGGTTCTATAAATAAAGCTTATATGTATGAATCAAGTGATTCTAGTAAGCAAGATGTTATGGGATCATTGTTATATCCAGAAACATCAACCGTAACTGATCAGACTAATTTAACACTTGAAACAAGTAAAGTAACAATAACTAAAATTGATGCTGATACAGAAGAACCGTTAGCAGGAGCTACTTTTGAATTAAAAGATAGTACTGGAAAAGTAGTAGCAACTTGGACATCAACAACATCATCATATGTAATTAAAAATTTACCTAATGGTACTTACACATTACAAGAAACAAAAGCTCCAGATGGCTATGTTTTAAATGATAAAATTGTTGAATTTACAATTAGTGATACAAATAGAAATATCTCTATAAGATTTAGAAATAGAGAACTTGAAAGAAATGCAACAATTATAAAAATAGATTCAATTACTAAACAACCAGTAGCAGGAGCAACTCTAGTAGTTAAAGATAGTGAAGGAAACGTAATAGAAGAGTTTGTAACTACTACAGAACCACACAAACTAACTGATCTTGAAGATGGTACTTATACAGTAGAAGAAACAAAAGCTCCAGCTGGATATGAAAAAACAGATGAAATCTATGAATTTACAGTAGATAAAGATCATCGTGATGTAACAGTAACTATCGAAAATACAGCTATTGAAAAGCTAGTAAACATTTTAAAAGTAGATGCTGCAACTGGTAATCCATTAGCAGGAGCTACTCTAGTAGTCAAAGATAGTGAAGGAAACGTAGTAGAAGAATTTGTAACTACAGAAGAGCCACATACTATCACTGGCTTAAAAGATGGAGAATACACAGTAGAAGAGACAAAAGCTCCAGAAGGTTACAACAAAAGTGATGAAATTTACAAATTCACAATTAGTGATGAAACACCTACAGCCTTAGTTATCTTTGAAAATAACGAAATAGTAGAAGTTCCATTTACTGGAAGTAATAAATCCCTAATAAGTACTTTATTTGGATCAGTACTTTTGATATCCGGAGTAGGATTCGTATACTACAATGGTAAAAAACAAAAAGTTAAATAAGAAAAAAAGAATCTCTCCTAATACAGTCGCTCTAATTGGAGCCTTTGTTATAACACTAGGAGGATTCTTTATTCTTTATAACTTCATCAGTGATAAAAAGCTATTTGCCTATGATTATATGAATGAACAAATATACAATAATAATGAAACAGAAATATATAGCGTAAATACAACAGAAATTACTACTGATGAAGAAGAAAATAAAACACAAAATTATCAAGATATTGAAAGTTATATTGGTTACTTAGAAATACCAAAAATAAAGTTTAGAAGGGGTTTTTACAATATTGATTCCAAACTTAATACAGTGGAAGCAAATATAGAAATAATAAAAGGTAGTGAAATGCCTGATGTTACTAATGGTAACCTAATAATAGCAGGACACTCTGGTACTGGTTGGAAAGCTTTCTTTAAAGACTTATATAAACTAGAAGTAGGAGATGAAGCTATAGTTACCTATGCTGGAGTTAATTACAAATATAAAATTACAAACATATATAAAGAAAAAAATACAGGTACAGTCTCTATCAAAAGAAATTATGATAAAACTACACTTACATTAATTACCTGTACTAAAGATGATAGTTCTACACAAACTATTTATATAGCAGAACTATACACAGTTGAATAAAGGGGGTGTTATTAATGAGTCCATTATCATTAATGACAAAATTGCAAACAGTTTTTGATTTGATTACATCTAAAAATTTATACTTAATGATACTTGCAGTAATAGTGGTTTTAACCATAATATTTATAACTACTAATGGTTCTAATAGAAAGCAAAGTAAAAGAACTTATATTCTATTATACTTAGCAGGTTTCATCTTTATAGCATTAGAGTATGGTAGTAGCTTTATGACTTTAGTAGATTATGCTATTAACGAAGTATTTATAACTTATTATTTTCCAAATATTGTTATCTATCTAATTATGTTAATCATAACTAATGTAGTCCTATTTAAAACAATATTTAGTGATAAAGTAGATTTCAAATTAAAAGTTATAAATAGTGCTGCCTTTGCAATCATTATGTACTTATTTATATTAGCAATATCACAGATTGCAACACTAAATCTAGATGTCTTTAATATTACTGAGTTATATAGTAGTAATGCTGTTAGAAGTCTTTTAGAATTAAGTATGTTTATCTTTGTTTTCTGGATGGTAGTTTTAATAGTTTATTACTTAATAAGAAAATATCAATATAAACATAATTTAATCCAAGTAGAATCTTTTACAAACTACAATATTATTCATGACTTTGATATTAAAGAAGCTTATAAAGTACCTAAAAAACAGGTAATTATAGAAGAACCTAAAGAGGAAAAGAAAGAAGAACAAGCACCTATAAATTTATTAGGTCAAAACTTTACTTTAGATGAATATAAACTTATGGTTAGGATACTAAAAGAAGAAAAAGAGAAAGTAAAAGAAGAATCAAAACCTGTAGAAGATAACCCTCTTACAGAGTTAAATAAACTATATCAGAGTATAAGAGATTAGTTAAAATACTATCTCTTTTTTTTCTTGCATATAATTTATTGGTGATAAAATGTTAACAGAAGAAGAATTTTATGAAGAGTCATTAAATACTAACTTATATTATTTAAGAACAATGAGAGATTTTTGTATTAATATTGAACTTTCCTTCTATGGAAATAATCCCTATAAAGAAAGAGCAGGAGCTCTTGCTAAAAGAAGTCAAGATTTAGGTAGAGAAATAATAACAGTAACTAATGGAAAAGTACCATCAAAAGGAGTAGACTATGAGATATTTTATACAGAGTACACCCTCCCCACTGAAAAATTAACAGAGAAACTTTTTAATATAAACCTTGCTACAGATATAACGGAATCACAATTAGAACTAACACCTACAGATACCTTTGAAATAACTGATGAACTAATAAGAACAATGACATCCATTAATACAAAAGCTCTAGAGATTGCCAATGATTTTATTGAACTTTCACGAGAAATAAGAGATGAAATGACTTCTAATAATCTATTTTCATATTCCTATCCTACTATGTATAACTTTATGATAATAGAAATTGAACTATATATAGGAGAATTAAATAGATTAAAAGAAATGATAAGAAAAGACCCAATAATTGCCTTAGATACAGAATATGGTTACAATATAACAGCATATGAAATAACATCTTTCTTAAGAGGTTTAATCGATCCCGATGCAACATCATATATAGAAGTATTAAACAATATCTTAAATGAAATATATCCACAGTTACTTGAAGATTATAATAGTCTACCTCTATCTCCAGAAAATCAAAAAGAATTAACAGAAAGAAGTATCACTGTTATTAGAAAAATAAGATTACTAATAAGTGATATGTTAAAAGACTTATTAGATGCTAAACTATACTTTATAATAGAACCACTCGCTATCGATAACTTCTACCGTGATATAAATTATTTCCTTTATATTCTTGATGCCGACAATAAAGAAGTCTAAATGACCTCTTTTTCTTTTCCCTTAATTAAAATAATGATATAATTAATTAGGAAAGGATAGGTAAATATGCAAGTTAATATACTTATGTTTATAATTTTTATAATAATTGGAATAATACTTTTAATAATAGGTTTAGTTTTAAAATTACAAGATATAAATATAATAAAAAAATCTACCTCTACTACAAAAGGTAAAGTAGTTAGATATACAGTGTGGAACAATAATGGTATACATTTTCCTATAGTGGAATATAGCGTAAATAATATTACTTATAGAAAAACACTAAAATATGGTGTAGTTATTAACAAATCTAGCTCACTTAATAATATAAAAACAGAAATGACTAATAATGTAGAAAGTGATAATATAAATATAAGAACTAATAGTTATATATCTACAAATCCTCTAATGGAGAAATTTCCTATTAACTCCTTAATAGATGTTTATTATAATCCTAATAATCCGAAACAAGGTTATGTTTTGAGATTTGTAAAAAGCTCATCCACTATAATTCTTATATTAACTGGTATAATATTAATTGCCATAGGCTTTATAATGCTTATCTTTTTACCAGGTAATATTTAATATTTACAATTAATTAGGAAGTAGGTAATAATATGAGTAATATAGATTTAGATAACTTAAATGAAGAACAAAAAAAAGCCGTTTTATATAATGAAGGACCTCTTTTAATACTAGCAGGTGCAGGGAGTGGTAAGACTAAAGTCTTAACCACTAAAATAGCTTATCTAATAGAAGAATTAGACATATCTCCTTATGAGATACTTGCTATCACTTTCACTAATAAAGCAGCTTTAGAGATGAGAGAACGTGTTGATAAAATGATAGGTAGTGAGTCAAAGTATATTCAAATATCAACATTCCACTCTTTTGGACTTAAAATATTAAGAGAAAACTATGATAAATTAGGATACAGTAATAACTTTGTAATTATGGATAGTGATGATTCCCTAACTATCGTAAAGAAAATATTAAAGAGTCTAAACTATGACCCTAAAATTTATAATCCTAAAGCGATTAGAAATAAAATAAGCAATTGTAAAAATGAACTTTTATCTCCAAAAGATTATGAAAGATATATTGCAAGTGATTATGAAAATATAGTAAGTGAAGTATATTATAAATATGAAGATAAATTAAAGAAGAATAATGCTATGGACTTTGATGATTTATTACTTCTACCAATCACTCTTTTTAGAAAATATCCAGATGTTCTACAAAAATATCAAGAACGTTATAAATACATACTAATAGATGAGTATCAAGATACTAATGAAGCTCAGTATATCTTATCTAAAATGATAAGTGCTAAATATAAAAATATCTGTGTCGTAGGAGATGCTGATCAAGCGATATATGGATTCCGTGGAGCGAACTATAAAAATATCTTAAACTTTGAAAAAGATTATCCTAATGCTTTAAGTATTAAACTAGAACAAAATTATCGTTCTACTAAGACCATACTAGATGCTGCTAACTGTGTTATTAAAAATAATGAAAAAAGAAAAGAGAAAAATCTCTGGTCTACTAAAGGTGATGGAGATAAGATTACTTATTATAGAGCTTATGATGAAAAAGATGAAAGTCATTATACGGCTAAAGAAATAAAGAAACTTTTAGATGAAGGAAAGGATGCCAGTGATATCGCTATACTTTATAGAACTAATGCTCAGTCCCGTGTAATAGAAGAAGAACTATTAAAAGATAGTATTCCTTATCGTATTGTAGGAGGTTTCAGCTTCTATCAAAGAAAAGAAATTAAAGATTTACTTGCCTATTTAAAACTAATCTTTAATCCTAAAGATGATGTAAGCTTATTGAGAATTATAAATACTCCTAAAAGAGGTATAGGACTAAGGACAATAGAACACTTAACTGAAAAAGCTGATAGAGATGGTATAAGTCTTTTTGAAGCGATAGATGGTGGTAAAGAAGAGAAGTTTAAAGACTTAATTATTTCTTTACAAAAAGTAGCAGAATCAATAACCTTAACAGAGTTAATTGATAAAGTACTAGACTCTACTGGTATGAAAGCTGAACTAGAGAGTGAAAAGAGTATAGAAAGTGAAATAAGATTAGAAAACCTTGAAGAGTTTAAATCTATTACTAAAGCCTTTGAAGAGAGAATGGGACTAGTATCACTAGAAGACTTCTTATATGAAGTAAGTTTAGTTAATGATAAAGATGAATATAAAGATTCTCGTCATAAAGTAAGTCTAATGACTATACACTCGGTTAAAGGACTAGAGTATGATATTGTCTTTGTTCTAGGACTAGAAGAAGGAATATTCCCACATCGTAATTGTTTGATGAGTGCTAGTGAAACAGAAGAAGAAAGAAGACTTTGTTATGTTGCTATAACTAGAGCGAAAGAAAAACTATATCTATTAAACGCTAGACGAAGAGTTTTATTTGGAGAAGATAGTATTAATCCTCCAAGTAGATTTATAAGCGAAATAGATGAGAGTCTAATCGATAGTAATACTAGAAAGACTGAAGAAGTTAAACATATTAATAAAGAAGATGTTATTAGAGATGAAGATGTTGACTATAAAGTTGGAGATTATGTAGTCCATGAACACTTTGGAGCAGGTAAAGTAGTAGATGTTACTAATTCTTTAGTATCAGTTGCTTTTTCTCATCCATATGGAATTAAGAAACTTATGAAAAATCATAAGAGTTTAACTAAAGTATAAAAGAAACATCTAGAAAAAAGCTTCAAATAAGAAAAATGTGAAAACTTGTATAAAAACTGTAGGAATTATGTGAAAAATACATATAAATATGCAGGAATTTTGTGATATAATCTATTTAGAGGTGATATTATGCCAAGATTAAAAAGAAAAATTGATAAATATTTAATAGAATGGAAAAATGATAAGAATAGACTTCCCTTAATTGTTAAAGGTGCAAGACAAATCGGAAAAACAGAGTCTATAGAAAACTTTGGTAAAAATAATTATGAAAATGTAGTTGAAATTAATTTTGTTTTACAAAAACAATACAAAAATATCTTTGATGATGGTTTTGATGTAGATACAATAATAAGAAATATATCTTTAATTAATCCTAACTTTAACTTTACCACTGGTAAAACATTGATATTTTTTGATGAAATCCAAGACTGTATTAATGCAACTACTTCACTAAAATCATTTAATATTGATGGTAGATATGATGTTATTTGTTCAGGCTCTCTAATGGGTATTAATTACCAAGAAATAGAATCTAATAGTGTTGGTAATAAACAAGACTATGAAATGAATTCTATGGACTTTGAAGAGTTTTTATGGGCTAAAGGATATAAAGAAACGCAAATAGAAGAAATGTATTCCTATATGCTAAACTGTAAACCCTTACCTAAAGTAATGTATGATGTTATGCTAGAAAATTTCAAAGAATATATGATAGTAGGAGGGATGCCTGCTATTGTAAATAGATTTGTTGAACAAAAGAATTATTCTGGTATTCTTAATATGCAACGACAAATACTTTTAGATTATGAAGAAGATATTACTAAATATGCAGGTGGATTAGATAAAGGAAAGATTTTAAATGTTTATAGAAAAATACCTGTCTTTTTAGGAAATGAAAATAAGAAATTTCAAATATCTAAAATAGAGCATAATGCTAGAAATAGAGAATATGTTGGTGTTATAGATTGGTTATCTAATGCCGGTATTATAAATATAAGTTATTGTATGGAAACTCCTTTCCTACCCCTAAAAGGTAACTATAATCCTGATAATTACAGACTATATTTTAAAGATACAGGTCTTTTAGTTGCATCCCTTGACGATGAAGCAGGAGAAGATTTAAGAGTTAATAAAAACTTTAATACCTACAAAGGAGCTCTTTATGAGAATATAATAGGAGAAATGCTAGTTAAGGAAGGTTATTCCCTATATTTTTATAAAAATGAAAAAGGAACAATAGAAATGGACTTCTTTATTAGAGATAAAGACTCCCTAATACCTATAGAAGTGAAAGCTAGTGACAATGAGACTTTATCACTTAATAAATTAATAGAAAGTGATAAATATAAAGATATAAAATATGGGATAAAACTATGTAATAAGAATATTGGTTTTAATGGTAAGTTTTATACCTTTCCCTATTTTTTAACCTTTTTATTAAAAAGATTCTTAAAAGAAAAAAGTTAGAGGAGGACATATGAAAGATAAAACATTACTAATCATGGCTGCCGGTATGGGTAGTAGATTTGGAGGACTTAAACAAATAGAACCAGTGGGGCCTAATGGAGAGTTTATCATAGATTATTCTATTTATGATGCTATTAAAGTAGGTTTTAATAAGGTAGTTTTTATAATAAAAGAAGAAAACTATGATATTTTTAAAGAGACTATAGGTAAAAGAGTAGAACCACATATAAAAGTAGATTATATTTTTCAAAATAATGATAATATACCTAAAGAATATCAAGAACTACTAAAGACAAGAAAGAAACCTCTTGGTACTGCCCATGCTATACTTTGTGCTAAAGATAAAATAAATGAACCATTCGCAATCATTAATTCAGATGACTTCTATGGAAGAGATGCTTATATGAAAGCAAGTGATTATCTCTCTAACATTAAAGATAATCATTATGGTCTAATCGCCTATCGTCTTGGTAATACCTTAACAGAAAATGGAGCCGCTAAACGTGGTGTCTGTAAAGTAAATGAAGATAATGAACTAATTACTATAATTGAGAGTAATACTGAACTTGATAATGATAAAGTAAAAGTCTCACCTTTAGATGGTAGTACTCCTTTTGAAGTAGAAAAAGATACTATCTGTTCTATGAATATGTTACTATTTACTCCTAGTCTCTTTAAAATACTAGAAGAAAAACTGCCTATCTTTTTAGAAGATAATAAAGATAAAATAGATTCATGTGAATTTTTAATACCAATAGTGTTAAATGAATTATTAGAAGAAAATAAAGTAATAGTTGATGTTATTGAAACAACTTCTACTTGGTATGGTGTAACTTATAAAGAAGATAAGGAGTTAGTAGTAAATGCAATTAATGAAATGATAAAAGAAGGAACATATAATAATAATCTATATGGAGGTAATGATGAAAAAAGATAAAACATTATTAATAATGGCCGCAGGTCTAGGTAGTAGATTTGGAGGCTTAAAACAAATGGAACCAGTAGGACCTAATGGCGAATTTATCATAGATTATTCTATTTATGATGCTGTTAGATCAGGTTTTACTAAAGTAGTATTTATTATTAAAGAAGAATTTTATGATACTTTTAGAGAAACTATAGGTAAAAGAGTAGAAGCTCATATAAAAGTACAATATGCCTTCCAAAATAATGATTATATTCCTAAAAGATTCAAAGATATAGTTAAGAAAAGAACTAAACCTTTAGGTACTGCCTATGCTATATACTGTGCCAAAGATAAAATTAATGAACCCTTTGCCGTAATAAATGCTGATGATTATTATGGTAAAGATGCCTTTTTAAAAGCAAGTAACTATTTAGAGAATATTATCTATAATCACTATGGTATAGTAGGATATATTGTAGGTAATACCCTAAGTCCAAATGGTTCTGCTAAACGTGGTGTTATGGAAGTAGGGAATAATAAATTATCTAAGATAACAGAATGTAAAGTAATAAAGAAAAAAGATAAGATAATCGCTTCTCCTCTACATAGCAGTAATGGTAAAGAAATAGATGAAGATACTCTTGTATGTATGAACCTTTTATTATTTTCACCTGATATTTTTGATATATTAGAAGATGAACTATATTTATTCTTATCTCTTCATAGTAAGGATCTTGATAATTATGAGTTTCAAATACCAGATGTCTTAGATACTTGTTTAAAGAAAAATATTAAAACAATAGATGTTATAAATACAACTTCTACTTGGTATGGTATGACTTATAAAGAAGATAAACCTCTTGTAGTAAATGCCTTAAGAGAAATGACAGAAGAAGGACTTTATCCACAACCTTTGTGGAAAAACATTTAGAAAGAAGGAAAAGCTGTGGAAAACAACATTACAATAGAAAGAATGAACTATCTAATAAAAGTATTGAGTGATGCTTCTTATAACTATTATGTTTTAGATGATCCTAAAATAACTGACCAAGAGTATGATGCTTACTATAGAGAACTTGAAACTATTGAAAGATTACATCCAGAGTGGGTTCTTGATACATCACCTACTAAAAAAGTAGGAGGAGAAGTAATAGATGAGTTTAAAAAGGTTGAGCACACTATTCCTATGTTATCTTTAGGGGATGTCTTTAATGAAGATGAGATAATAGAGTTCTTACAAAGAATAGAAAATAGTGGAGTCCATTCTAATTATGTTTGTGAACTTAAAATAGATGGATTATCTGTCTCTTTACACTATGAAAAAGGTGTATTGGTAAGAGCAGCGACTCGTGGTAATGGTGTAATAGGTGAAGATATTACTCATAATGTTAAGACTATTAAAAGTATTCCTTTAAAATTAAAACAACCTCTTGATATTGAAGTAAGAGGAGAAATATATATGAGTAAAGAAACTCTAGAAAAGATTAATAAAGAACGCATCTCTAAGGGTGAGAAACCCCTTCAAAACCCAAGAAACGCTGCCGCAGGATCAATTAGACAGCTAGATTCTAAAATAGCCGCTAAACGCAATTTAGATGCCTTTTTATACCATCTACCTAATCCAGAAGATTATAATATTCCTACTCATCATGAAGCCTTAGAGTTTTTAAAGAGTCTAGGCTTTAAGACTAATCCTAATAATAGAATAGTTAAAAATATTGATGAAGTAATGGCATATATTCATGAAAAAGGTGAAATAAGAAAAGAACTTCCTTATGATATAGATGGTGTTGTTATTAAAGTAGATTCTATTAAAGACCAACAAAAGTTAGGATACACTGCAAGAACTCCAAGATGGGCTATTGCCTATAAGTTTCCAGCCGAAGAAGTTTTAACTAAACTAAATGATATAATCTTTACAGTAGGAAGAACTGGTAAAATAACTCCTAATGCAATTCTTGACCCTGTCCAGTTAATGGGTTCTACTATAAGTAGAGCGACCCTTCATAATGAAGACTATGTTATTAGTAAAGGCTTAATGATTCATGACACTGTATCAATTAGAAAAGCAGGAGATGTAATACCAGAAGTAGTAGAAGCAAAGATTGAGCGAAGAACAGGAGAAGAAATACCATTTAAAATGATTACTAACTGTCCTATCTGTAATACAAAACTAATAAAGATAGAAGACCAAGTAGATTATTTCTGTCCTAATCCTAATTGTCCTGCAAGACATATAGAAAGTTTTATTCACTTTGTCTCTCGTCCTGCTATGAATATAGATGGCCTAGGAGATAGATTAATGGAAGACTTATATAACTTTAAATTTATAAGTACTATTCCTGATATTTATAAATTAAAAGATAAAAAAGATGCTTTAACTAAACTAGAAGGTTATGGTGAAAAATCAGTTACTAATTTATTAAACGCTATTGAAATAAGTAAATCTAACTCTCTAGAAAGATTACTATTCGCTTTAGGTATTAAAAATGTAGGTAAAGAAAAAGCTAAAATACTTGCTAAAACCTATAAAAACATGGATAATTTAAGTAAGGCAACCTATGATGAATTAGTAGAAATTCCTGATATTGGACCTATTATTTCTAAAAATATAGTAGACTACTTTAATAATATAGATAATCTAAAGATGATAGAAGAATTAAAAGAACTAGGTCTTAATATGGATTATATCGGTGAAGAATTAAATATTAAAGAAGACTTCCAAGACAAAAGCTTTGTCTTAACAGGAACACTTACTAAGTTAACAAGAGATGAAGCGAAAGCTTTAATAGAAAATGCAGGTGGTAAGACAGTAGGCTCTGTATCTAAAAAGACTTATGCAGTTATCGTAGGAGCAAGTCCTGGTAGTAAATATGAAAAAGCGAAAGAGTTAAATATACCAATCTGGACTGAAGAGGAATTTTTAGAAAAAATAAATAGTTAGGGGTGTTATTATGCAAACCGAAGAACAAAAACAAGAAGGAATATCAGTAGAAGCAGAAAAAAAGATAAAAAAGATATCTACTATTATTATGATAGTAATATTAGTAATAGGTATTTTAGTCACAACAGATATTCTATTAATAACTAAAGCAGGAGTTGGACCATTTCTTGCTATTAATACTAAAACTTATAACGATGGAGGAACTAAAGAGTATTATGGACTAGGCTATAAAGTAATAAAATATAATCAAGTAGTAGGTAGACGTGATACTGTTATAGGTTCTTGGGGTATAAAGTATAACACTAATCCTGAAACTTATACTATAAGAGAACTAGCTTACTCTATCATAAACGATAATAATAATCATGTAGGTGAATTTATAAGATTAACAGGAACTATTTCTAGTAAAAGTAATAAAAATAATACTATTACTTTAAAATTTACTGATGATATAGAAGGTAAATATGATTTAACTGTAAAAGCAGAGCTTTTATCTAAAAACATAAAAGAATTAAATAAAAATGCTCCAGTTAGTCTAATTGGAACAGTTACTGACTATAATAATAAAACTTTAATAATTGAAAATGCTTTTGCAGAGTAAATAAAATATTTAATAACTTGCTTTTTAAATTAAAAGATAGTAGTATAATAACTTACCTGGAGGGACTATGAAAAATAATATTGAAGTACTGCTATCAGTTGGCTTTAAAGAAAAAGAAATAGAAGGAACCCTAATAAATAATAAGAATATTGAGGAATTAATAGTTTTACTATCATCTCTTCATATTATGAATCTAAAAAAATATATTCTAAAGAATAAATATCTATTAGACTATAATATATATGATTTATCTTATGTAATTACTAATACCTTCAATAAAAAGAAAAACTATTGTATAGTTAAGAGAATACTTACAAAAAATAAATATGTTTTAATTGATAAAAAAGGTGATGTTAAATGATTTACTTTGATAATGCTGCAACTACTAGTGTAAATGATGAAGTTCTAAAAACTTTTGTTACTGTTTCTAAAAACTACATTGGTAATACCAACTCAATTCATAAATTAGGTTTTGAAAGTAAAAAACTAATGAATGCTGCTACTAAACAAGTTGCAGATTTACTTAGTGTATTAGAAGATGAAGTGATATTTACAAGTAGTAGTAGTGAATCTAATAATTTAGCTATTAAAGGAGTATTAGATGCTTATCCAAAAAGAAATAGAATAATACTTACTACTATTTTAGAACATCCTTCTATTACTAATACTTTAAATAGTCTAAAAGATGTAGAAGTAATTAATTTAAAATTAGATGCTAATTATCATATAGATATTGATGATCTAAAAGAAAAACTAAAATTAAATCCAGTTCTTGTTTCTATTCATCATGTTAATAGTGAATTAGGAATAATACAAGATATAGATACTATAGGTAAGATTATTAAAGAAAATAGCAAAGCCATCTTTCATGTAGATGGAACTCAAAGCTTAACTAAAATAGATGTAAATCTAAAATATGTAGACTTATTCTCTGCTTCTGCTCATAAATTTAATGGACTTAAAGGAATAGCATTACTAATAAAAAAAGAGAAGATTAATTTGTCTCCTCTAATAAATGGAGGAGATAGTCAAACTATCTATAGAGCAGGAACACCTCCTTTACCATTAATAGCATCCTTTGCAAAAGCGCTACGCCTAGCATTAGAAGACAAACCTAAAGCTTATCTAAAAGTAAAAGAGATTAATAACTATCTAAGAGATGAATTAATTAAGATAGATTCTATTACTATAAACTCTAAAATAGATTCATCTCCTTATATTTTAAATTTTAGTATTAAAGGTATAAAACCAGAGACTATGATTCATAAATTAGAATCTTATGATATCTATTTATCTACAAAAACAGCATGTTCCTCTAAAGAAGATTATTCTAAGAGTATTTATGAACTAACAAAAGATAAAGAAATATCTAAAACATCTTTAAGATTATCTTTATCTAAAGATAGTACTATGGAAGAAGCAAAAGAGTTTATAAAAATATTAAAAGATATTTTGTAAAGAAGGCTTATGACTACAGAATTAATAGAAGAAACTGAAATTAATAATATCTATGATAATATTAAAGAATTAGTAATTAATGCAAGAAATAAAGTATATACTACTGTTAATGTAGAAATGCTTAATCTATATTGGAATATTGGTAAGATTATTATGGATATCCAAAAAGGTGATAAAAGAGCATCTTATGGAGATGCCATTTTAGATAAATTATCTAAAGAATTAACTGATGAATTTGGTAAAGGATTTTCTAAAAGAAATTTAGAAAGAATGAGAAAATTTTATATTTCTTTTCCAATTGCGACAACAGTGTCGTCGCAATTAAGTTGGTCACATTATTTAGAATTAATTAAAATTGATGAAGATGCCAAACGTAATTTTTATCTGAATAAATGTATTAATTCAAGATGGAGTGTTAGAGAATTACAAAAACAAATAAATTCTCTATTATATGAAAGACTACTTTTATCATCTGATAAAAGTAAAAAATTAGAATTAATAACTGCTGTAGAAGAAGAAAAGAAAAATATAGAGTTATTAAAATAATTTGATTTAAAAATATTAAGACAAGAAGTCATTACGAAAAATGTGCAAAATGTATAAAAATTCGTAATGGCTTTATATATTTTACAAAATGCATTACTAAAAAATGTGAAAAGTCACAAAAATTAGTAATATAATATGGCTTTTTGTTTAAAATAATGATATACTTAAATTACTAAAAAATGTGAAAAGTCACAAAAAAAGGAAATGAGTGATTAAAATGAAAGAAATTAAAAGAGATATTTACTTACAAAAGTTAATAGATAAAAAAGAAAATGAAATGATAAAAGTAATTACAGGAATAAGAAGATGTGGTAAATCATATTTACTTGATCCTATTTATAAAAATTATCTATTAAGTACAGGAGTAAAAGAAGATCATATTATTAAATTAGAGTTAGATTCTATCGAAAATAAAGAATACTTAGATGCTCCTATATTATATAATTATGTAATGGACAAAATACAAGATGATAAAATGTATTATATTTTACTTGATGAAATACAAAAAGTAGATGATTTTGAAAGTGTTTTAAATAGTTTTCTGAGAAAGAAAAATCTAGATGTATATGTAACTGGTAGTAACTCAAAGTTTTTATCAAGTGATATTATTACAGAATTTAGAGGCAGAGGAGATGAAGTTAGGGTTTATCCTTTAACTTTTAGAGAATATCTACCTGCTTGTAATAAAGATATAGACGAAGCTTTAAAAGAATATATTACTTATGGTGGAATGCCATATATTTTATCAAGAAAAACAGATGAAGAAAAAAGTAAATATTTAAATAATCTATTTAATAATACTTATATAAATGATATAGTTGAAAGAAATAATATTCAAAAAAATGAAATATTAGAGTCTCTTATAAATATATTAGCATCATCAGTAGGTTCCCTAAATAATCCTTTAAAGTTAGAAAAAACATTTAAAAGTAAAGGTTTCAAAAATGTAACTGCTAAAACTATTAATACTTATATAGATTATTTAATAGATGCATTTATGATTAATAAAGCTTTAAGATATGATATAAAAGGAAAAAAATATATTAATACACCAAGTAAATATTATTTTACAGATATAGGCTTAAGAAATGCTAGACTTAATTTCAGACAACAAGAAGATAATCATCTAATGGAAAATATAATCTATAACGAACTATTAGTACGAGGATTTAATGTAGATGTTGGTGTAGTAGAATATATGACAAAAGATAAAAATAACAAAAAGATGAGAAAACAATTAGAAGTAGATTTTGTATGTAATAAAGGAAGTAACAGATATTATATTCAATCAGCTTATGCAATTCCTACTAAAGAAAAAATGGAACAAGAAGAGCAATCTTTAATTAAAATAGATGACTTCTTTAAAAGAATAATAATTGTTGAAAATGATATTAAATTATGGAGAAATGAAAAAGGAATTGTGATAATGGGATTAAAACAGTTTCTATTAGATGATAACAGCTTAGATTTGTAAAGGAGAAATGCTTATGGAAAAAGTAATATTAATTAAATATGGAGAATTAACTACAAAAAAAGGTAATCGAAATTTTTTTGTTAAAACTTTAACAAAAAATATAGAAAATAAATTAAAAGACTTTAATGTTCTTATAGAAAAAGATTTATCTAGAATGTATATACATTATAATGTAGAAGATGAAGAGTCTATTATTAATAAAATACATGAAATATTTGGTATACATAAATACCATATTGCCTATGTTACTAATAGTGATATGGACTCTATTAAAGATGAATTAATTAAAACAGTTAAATTACAAAACTTTAAAACTTTTAAAGTTGAAACTAAAAGAAGTGATAAATCTTTTCCTAAAACTAGTATGGAATTATCTAGAATATTTGGTGGTATAGTTTTAAAGAATAAGGATAATATTAAAGTAGATGTTAATAATCCAGAAGTTATTATTCATGTAGAAATAAGAGAAAAAAATACTTATATTTATTATAATGAATTTAATGGACTTGGTGGATATCCTAGTGGAATTCAAGGTAAAGGATTATTAATGTTAAGTGGAGGAATAGATTCTCCAGTTGCAGGATTTCTTGCCATGAAAAGAGGAATTAAAGTAGATGCAGTATACTTTGAAGCAATTCCTCATACTAGTTTAGAAGCTAGAGAAAAAGTAATAACTTTAGTAAATAAGTTAAAAGTTTATACAAATGATATAAATCTATATATAGTACCATTTACTAAAATACAAGAAGAAATCTATAAAAGTGTTTCTCCTAATTATGTTATTACTATTATGAGAAGAATGATGTATAGAATAATGTCCGCTTTATGTAAAAAATATAATGCTAAAGTTATAATTAATGGAGAATCTATTGGACAAGTAGCTTCTCAAACACTAAATAGTATGTATGTAATAAATAATGTTACAAATATACCAGTAATTAGACCAGTTGCATGCCTAGATAAATTAGAGATAATATCTATTGCTAAAAAAATAGATACATATAATACAAGTATCTTACCATATGAAGATTGTTGTACAGTCTTTGTACCAAAACATCCTATAATTAATCCAACACTAGAAGAGACACTAAAAGAAGAAGAAAAAGTTAATTACGTTGAGATTTTAAAAGAAACAATAGATAATACTTTTATCTATAAGAGTGAAAAAAAATATGAAAATATTTTATAGGTAAAAATTACCAGTAAAAAAAATGTATGAAATAAAAAAAACTTCACATTCTACTAGTGTAGGAGGTGAAACAAATGAACAACAAAATGAACACTGGTTCAATGAAGATGAGAGTTCCTGGTGCTAAACAAGCTATTGATAAAATGAAATATGAAATAGCTAATGAATTTGGTGTAAATTTAGGACCAGATGCTACTAGCCGTGCTAACGGTTCAGTTGGTGGTGAAATCACTAGACGTTTAGTACAAAATGGATTAAATCAAGTTAGTGGAAGTTATACTAATAAATAAGTAATATAACTTATTCGATAGGCTGATAAAGCCTATCTTTTTAGTTTACTGCAGTAAAACTGCAGTAAAGCTGTAGAAAAAGTGCAGTAAAAACTGCAGTAAAATGTAAATAAACTGCAAATCGCTGCAAATGTCTGCAAATAACTGCAAATAAAAATTACAACAGTAAAAAAGAGCAAATTAATTTAAAAAGGAAAGATTTATGTGTAAAGGGAGATAAAATAACATAAATCTTTTTTTTCGCATAAATTATTCCACGACAAAAATAGTGTAAATACACTGTAAAAATTTCCGACACTAGTTTTCAACTCCCCTGAAATATGTTATACTTCAATCATCAAATCTTAATTGAAAATTTAAATCTAAACAATTAAAATTTGAGATTGTGTTGGAAGTAAGTGAGTCGGAAATTTTGTCGCTTATTTCCTTTTTTGTTATTCCACGAATCTCTTTTATTATAATAGAACCATATTCTAATAGTTGTCTTATAATGTGGGCAATCTGTATTAAATAATATTGAACCTTTAAACCAATAATATGCCTGCTACTCATATGGGAAATACAAAAAGTCCCATTTTTTTCGTTGGTTAAAGCCTTCATTTTCTATCTTCCATCTACGTCTACCCATATTAACAATTTCTTCTATATTACTATCTTTAACATTAAAATTACTTACATAGTGAAAAGTAGTAGTTTTTTTATCAGTAACTTCTATATATTTAAACACGTCAAAAACATTTCCGTTAAACTTTATATTTTTAGATAAGTAATAATTTTCTTTATTAGTTTCATTTTCAAAACTAATATTATCAGTAAATTCTTCATAAACTCTCTTAAGTCTATCTTTCTTAAGATTAAAGATATAATACCACTTATTATCTCTACAAATATCAATCATAGGAGTAGTAGCATATAAAGCATCCCCTGTAATAATAAATTTCATTTTAGGGTAGTTTTTCTTAAGCCTTGGAGCCATTCTTTTAAAAGCATTAACTTCACAGTCTTGTTTCTCGTTTTCATTATTCAATTTCTTATTTTCAATCCATTCAGAATCAATACTAATAACAATATTACCAAAAACAATTTTAGCTTCTAAAACATATTTATAATATTTAGTAACACCATTTTTAGTCTTAGAAATACAATTACTATTTAAGTTATAATCATGGCTAGATAGACCAGTAGCATCTACTAATACTTGAATAGCACCTTTATATCTAAATCTATCAAACATTTTACTTCTAATTAAAGCCTTTACCATATATTTCCTAATATCTTCTATTTCTTCTATAGAAAGAGTTTCAATAACATCTTGAATAGTTTGCCAATCAGGAACTTCTTTAAGTTCTTGATTACAAATAGAAGATAAATTTTTAATAGCTTCATCAGTATTAAACTTTTGATTAATACCTTTCATAGTAGTAATACCGCATATTAAAGATAACAATCTAGTAAATATAATAGTTCTCATCTTATAAGTAATATAACTTTTATGTCTTTTATCAGTTAATTTACTAAATAAGTTTTCTAACTGTGGAAAATATTTTCTAATTACCTTTAAAACTTCCTTTAATAGATTTTTATCTTTTAAAAGTTCTCTTCTTTGTTTTCTAGTAAGAGGTTCTTTAGTTTTTTTAAACTGCTTACCTGATTTAATTCTAATAGATTTATCTTTGTATTCCTTCTTTAATTGTCTTTCTTTTTTTCTTCTTACACTTCTTGCTTCATTTTCATATTTTTGTATTTCTTCTTGTAATTCTTTTTCTTCCTTTTTACTTCTTTTTTTCATTACTACGATCCTTTCTTATTCTGTAGTAATAATTATATCAGATTTTCTTTGCGAAGAAATTTACTCTTTTTTGCTGAATTACAAAAAAAAACTAGATTACTTTCTTAATATTTGCTATACTATATCTAAAGATAGGGTGTTGATTATAATGAAGAGATTTAATAATAGAAAAAAAATAACAAAAGACAAGATAGAAGAATATAACTTCAAAGAAGTAGCACTTACTAAAATGGCAAAAAGACAATTATTAGTAACATTGTTTTCAATACTAGGAGTAACTATAATATCTCTAGGGAGTGCTTATGCTGTTTTTACATCAGTATCAAAGTCAGCTGATTATAATGTTATTAAAGTAGGTACTCTAAATATAGATTTTGGTGCAGATAGTAGTAATACAATTGATTTAAGAGGCAAGTACCCTATGAGTGATGAAGAAGGAGTAGAGTTAGAACCATATGTATTTACAATAACAAATACAGGAACTCTAACAGCAGATTATGAAGTATTTATACAAGATGATCAAAATATGATAGATGAAGATAACTGCTCCAGTAATCAATTGAATAAAGATTATATAAGATATAAATTAGACCCAGCATCTCCTGCAAATTTATCTAGTATAGCAGAAAGTAATTATAAAATAGCGACAGGTTCTCTTGAAGCAGGAGGAAGTGTAACTTATACTTTATATGTATGGATAAGAGAAGGAGTAGGAAATGATGTTTTAAATAAACATTATCATGGTAAGATAGTGGTTAATGGGGTTAATACACAAGGTGATCCAGTAAGTGAAGTAGTATTAGAAAACTTAGGAGAAAATGGAAGTACATATGATGGTGATGGAGTAGATACATTTATAACAGGAACTGACCCAAATAACTATATCTGGTATAGTGGAAAGTTATGGAGAGCGGTATCAGTTAATAAAAAAGCTAAGACAACTAAATTAGTAACACAATGGAATATAAGTTCAATTACTTATTCAAGTGGAAGTACAGACTTTGAAGGAAGTTATATGGAAGATTGGTTAAATGATACTAGCGTCGATGGTTTCTTAGGTAACTTAAGAGATTATGAGAATTTCATTGTAACAGATGCTAAGTGGAATGCAACATTAACAACATCTTCAAGTAAACCTGCTGAGACAACAATGGTAACTGATGCTGTAGGATTATTAAACTATTATGAGTATGTAACAAGTTATACTGGAACAACCTATAGTAATGGCTATTTAAATAATGGACTTATTTGGTGGACTTTAACACCATATTCTTCGTCCAGCGTTCTGTATGTCTACTACAATGGTGTCGCTTACAACGATTCGCCTTCGAGCTTTTCGTATGGCGTGCGGCCATCAATAAATCTAAAATCTAGCGTTCGTATTGTAGATGGTGATGGAACAATAGATAACCCTTATCGCTTAAACGGAGATAATGATACTAATTTATCAGGAGCTTTGTTGTCAAGTAGATACAGTGGAGAATATATAAAATTTGGTACGGATGAAAATAATCTATACAGGATAGTAAGCCACGAAAATGGAACAGGAACAAAGATAGTAAGTGCCGAACCACTAAAAAGTTCTGGGGAGTTTATAACAATGAACTTTGGAAGTAATGCAACATTTTCAAGTACAAATACAATAGGTACATTCCTAAACGGAGAATATTTAACAAGTTACGTAGATAGCAGTTATAGTTCAATGATAGAAGATAATACAACTTGGTATCTAGGAACTGTAGGAAGTGGTAGTTCCTACTCATATAAGAATGCAAAATATACAGATGCAAGCGGAACTGCAATAACCTCAAATATAGCAGAAGCTAAAGTAGGATTATTGAGATTTGGAGAATTAATGTCCGGGCAATTTGATAGATATGGTAACAATAAAACATATTGGACTTTAACACCATATTCTTCGTCGTACGTTCTGTATGTCTACTACTATGGTAGCGCTAACTACACTTCGCCTTCGAGCAAATCGAATGGCGTGCGGCCATCTATAAATCTAAAATCTAACGTGCAAATTATAAATGGTGATGGAACGTTGAATTCACCTTTTGAAATACAGTTAGGAAGTTAATAGTCACGAAAGAGAATGGTATTTCTCTTTCGTGACTAAATTAAAAAGGCTATAATTAGTTTAAATAAATTATAGTAGGGAATTACCAAAATCTTCGTCAAACGTTCTGTATGTCAACAACAATGGTAACGCTAACAACAATTCGCCTTCGAGCAATTCGAATGGCGTGCGGCATTTCCTTTTAAACCTAGCATTATAGGTATAACTTATATAGAATAGATAAAAGGAACAGGTAATTTCCTTGTGTTAAACACTAAAGACTAGATAGATAATAGAATTGTAAATGTTTATGAAACTATTTATACACTATCTGACCCTATAAAACTAAAGGAAAGGTTAGTCCAATAGTTTATGTCAAGTATAATAGTAAATTTATGTAAATGCATAAATTTACAAATATGCTTGATTTTTTTTTTTTTTTTTTGATATGTTAAGGAAAAGATAGGAGAGTGTTAAAAATATGAATAATAGTTTAGTCTATTTCATGCGTAAAGGACTAATGATTTACGTAAATAAGAACGATAGTTATATTGTTAGTTATCTATTAGATAAACCTTATAAAGAAACATTTTATATAGAAAGAAACTCAATGAGTAAATTAATTCATTTACTTAATAAATGTCATATTAATTATTTCTATGATGATGTTGTTACCTTTAAAGATAATAAATATTCTAAATATCTAGAATATGGTAAGTTATCTTATAGAATAGATAAATTATCTACTAACTTAAAGAATTGTTTATATTTAGATAATATTGAAGAGATTATTACTAAAATGGAGAAGTTTTATGAGTAACTTTGTTTTAGAAACTAAACTTAAAGAGATAGATATTATTACTGATAAAATAATTCTTAATATTAATAATAAATATAAAACGCTCAAGAATAATATAATAGATTCTAATTATAAATTACTTTATTACTTATATTATACTAATACCCTAGAAAGACCTAAAAGAATTTATATTCAAAGAAAAATGTTAGTAGAAGTTAAATTATTAGATTATTACTATTATAAGCTTTATACCTATAAAGAGATATCTAAAGATAAGTATATATCTATAAGTAAAAAATATATTACAATTACTAAATTAATATATGGATGGATTAAAAGTGAAAGTAGAGTTAAGTGATATAGAAGATGCTTATTTAAAGATAAGAAAATCTATTAGAAATAAGAAGAAATTATATCTTTTTGAAAAGAATTATTATAGTAATTGTAATATCTTAGTAGATAAAATTAATAATAATAACTATACTTATAGTAATTATCATATCTTTATAATAAAAGAGAAAAAGAAAAGACTTATTATGAGTAGTGCCCTAGAAGATAAGATAGTTAATCATATCATCTGTAAGAAAGTTCTATTACCTTTAGATAAATACTTAATAGATAGTAACTGTGCAACTAGAGTAGGTAGAGGTACTTCTTATGCAAGATATTTATTAGATAAGTATCTTGTTAAGATTAAAAATAAATCTAATACTTTTTATATTCTTAAATTTGATTTTAGTAAGTACTTTTATAATATTAATCATAAAGTATTACTTAATAAATTAAGTAAATACTTAAGTAATGAAGATTTATTATTAATTAAAGATATCTTAAATACTATCAATCATGATTATATTAATAATATTATTAGTAAGTTAGGTATGAATAATTTCTATAAGAAAGATACAGGACTACCTATAGGTTATAGCAACTAAAATGTTATAGAAAGTATTATGTAAAAATGCTTATACTTTAAAACATTTATCTTTTTTG
>CALVUX010000010.1 GCA_944363715.1 uncultured Bacilli bacterium | reverse complement strand
TTTATACCATCTCCTCTTATTATTTTTGATAAATAAAATCTAGTATGTTTTATTTACACACTAGATTATACACGGTCTATATTAATTTATATGTATTTTTTTGTCATTCTTTAATTATATTATCCTTATTATTATTTTCATAGTATTTTGTAGGAGGATACTTATGAAAATAAATAGTAATGGTCTTAGTAATGAAGAAGTAATTAAATCTCGGGATAAGTATGGTAGTAATGCTTTGGTAATGATAAAAAAAGATAGTTTTTTTAAGAGTTTAATTAGAAGCTTAGGAGACCCTATTATAAAAATACTTTTAATTGCTCTTGGTATTAAAACAATCTTTTTAATTCAAGACTTTGATTGGTATGAGACTGTTGGTATTGTAATCGCTATTTTTCTTGCATCATTTATCTCTACTATATCAGAGTATGGAAGTGAAAAAGCTTTTTTAAAATTACAAAGTGAAGCGGAATCTATTAAAGTAAAAGTAAGACGTAATAGTAAAGTAATGTTAATAGATATTAACGATGTGGTAGTAGGAGATATTATTTTACTTGAAAGTGGTGATAGGGTAGTTTCTGATGGAGTTTTAATTAAAGGAGAACTTAGTGTAGATGAGGCATCTATTACAGGGGAAAGTAAAGAAGTCTATAAGAAACCTTTTATAGGGGGTATTAATCCTAGTAATTGTAATGAACTTTTAAGAGGTAGTGTAATTTATCATGGAGTTGGAGAGATGATAGTTACTAAAGTAGGAGTAAATACTTTTTATGGAAAGATATCTTTAGAATTACAAGAAAAGACAAGAGAAAGTCCTTTAAAGATAAGACTAAGAGATCTTGCTAAAGTAATTAGTAGAATAGGCTATATTGGAGCATTTTTAGTAGCATTTTCCTATCTTTTTTCTGTTCTTATTATAGATAATAACTTTGATATAAGTAGAATTGTTGTTACTTTATCTGATACTTCTTTACTGTTTGCCTATTTCCTTCAAGCTTTAACACTTGCAGTTACAATAATAGTAGTATCTGTTCCTGAAGGGTTACCTATGATGATAACCTTGGTATTATCTAGTAATATGAAAAGAATGCTTAAAGATAATGTTTTAGTTAGGAAACTTATGGGAATAGAGACTGCTGGTAGTTTAAATATATTATTTACTGATAAAACAGGTACTCTTACTAAAGGGGAACTTGAAGTAGTAGGGGTTATGTTTGGTAATTTAGATTATTATAAAGAAAAAGAGAGACTTAAGAATAGTATAACTTACTATAATGTTTTGAAAAAAGCGATTTTATCTAATACTAATTGTGTTTATAGCGAGAAAAAAAATATTTGGATTGGGGGGAATGCTACTGATAAGGCGGTTGTTAATTATTTAGGGGAGAATAATTATTCTGTTAAAAAAATAAAAGAAGTCCCTTTTGATAGTAAGAATAAGTATTCCTATACTAAAGTATTGGATGGGAATAAAGAGATAACTTATTATAAAGGAGCTTCTGAAGTATTACTTGATAAGTGTAAATATTATATTTCTTCTAGTGGAAGGAGTGTTCCTTTTGTTAATAAAAATAGAATTGTTAATATAATTGATGAATATGCAAGGAAGGGTATTAGAGTCTTAATGCTTGCGATGGATGAAGGGAAGGGGTTAACTTTTATATCTTTATTATTTATTAAAGATGAATTAAGAGAAGAAGTAAAGGATGGAATAGAGTTAGTTAGAAAAGCTGGTATTAAGACAGTTATGATAACAGGTGATAATAAAGTAACTGCTAAGTCTATTGCAAGAGATGCAGGAATTATTAGTAGTAATAGAGATATTGTTCTTACTAGTAGTGAGTTAAATAGTATGAGTGATGAAAAGGTTAAAGAGATTATTCCTAAATTATGTGTTGTGGCAAGAGCTTTACCTACTGATAAGAGTAGATTAGTAAGACTTAGTCAAGAGTTAGGTCTTGTTGTAGGTATGACAGGGGATGGTGTTAATGATGCTCCTGCTTTAAAGATGAGTGATGTTGGTTTTAGTATGGGAAGTGGTACTGAAGTTGCTAAAGAAGCATCTGATATAATTTTACTTGATAATAACTTTAATTCTATAGTAAAATCTATACTTTATGGTAGAACAATCTTTAAAAGTATTCGTAAATTTATTATCTTTCAATTAACAGTTAATTTCTGTGCTGTTTTCTTATCAATAGTAGGACCATTTATTGGAGTCGCTAATCCAGTTACAGTTATTCAAATGCTTTGGGTTAATATGGTTATGGATACTCTTGCAGGAATTGCTTTTTCTTATGAAGCACCTCTTTTAGAATATATGGAAGAACCTCCTAAGAGGCGTGATGAGAAAATATTAAATAGTTATATGATTCATGAGATAGTCTTTACTAGTATTTATTCTTTTTTACTTTGTATTTTCTTCTTAAAAAGTCCTTTTATTCATTCCTTCTTTAGAAGTGGTAGAAATGATATTTACTTTATGAGTGCATTCTTTGGATTATTTATCTTTATGATGATATTTAATAGTTTTAATGCTAGGACAAGTCGCCTTAATATTTTCGCTAACCTTTTATCTAATAAAGTCTTTTTAGGAGTAATTATCTTTATAGTAATAGTACAAGTTATACTTATATACTATGGAGGAGATTTGTTTAGAACAACATCTCTTAGTCTAAAAGAAATAGAGATAATGCTAATCTGTGCTTTTTCGGTTATACCAGTAGAATTCTTTAGAAAATTATATCTTAAAAGTAAAGGGAAACTTGGTTGTGTTTAAGAAGTATTAGTTGTATAATATAAATCACTGGAGGAGAAGTATGGAAAAGCTTAGAATTATGAGTTTTGATTTAGATTCTTTTACTTTAGTTAAAAGTAAAGAAGAGAAATCTAAAAGAGTAATAGATTATATTAGAAATTTAGATGTTGATTTAGCTTTATTACAAGGAGATAATAATTTAATTTATAATACTGTAGTTGAAGATAATGAATATGCAAAAATTTATAATTATTTAAATTATTTATTTTTAATGAAACCTGATTTAGTGTTTGTAGATGATTATTTACAGTATGATTGTGGTGGCTATATTACTAGATTTGTAAATGGAGAAGATTTAGCTTTTTATAACGTAAAGAAATATAAGAAAGAAAGCTTAAGTGGATTTAAAAGAATATTTAAAGAATATAAAAACATAGACCATAAAGTCTTAGCAGGAACATTACAGAATGTAAATATAGATAGTTTTTGTGATAAATATAATCTTGATAATATTTGTAGTGGGCCTAGAAGTAATCATATTCTTGTATCTAAAGAATTAGATGCTAGGGTAGTAGATAGTCATATGATGGAATCAGTTGAAGTACAACCTATGGTTGTTGATATTACTTATAAGAAAGTGAGAAGCGATTATGAAAAATTTAAAAATATTTAGTATGAATTTAGGAAGAGGTTTTATACCTGTTAAAGATAAGAGAAAAAAAGAATATTTAAGGGATTTTATTAAAGAAGAAGATTATGATATTATTATGTTGCAGGGGAATGATATAAATGTTAGTTATCGAAATTTAGGTTATGAAGAGATAAATAGTAATAATAAAGTTATAACATTTTTAAGAAGTAGTTTTCTTGTTTGTGATATTGATTTTTCTAATTTTGGTATTGTTAATAGTTTTGTAACTTATTATGATAGAAGTCCTTTATCTATTATTAATGTTAATTGTAAGAATCCTAAAGATATGGATAAAGTATTTAAAGCTTGTGATGTTTATTCAAAAGAAGATGACCCACATTATGTAAAAAGTAGAATAGTTGCAGGAAGATTTCCAAGAGAAGTTGATACAAATTTATTTTGTGATGCATTTGATTTAGAAGATGTTTCTACTTTAATAGGACAAAAGACGCATGCTAAAAATAATAGAGAAATGTTAAATCATTTCTTTGTATCTAGAAATTTAGAATGTATGAATGTTCATAAATTAGTAGGTATGACTGAAGTATCTAAAATAGGGGAAGCTTATCCTATAGAGGTAACTTTAAAGAAAGTATTGAAATGACTTTCTTTTTCTTTAGTTTTCTGTTAAAATTTTAATTGTTTTGAGGTGGTATTATGTTACAAGTAAATAATGTTAGTTTAAAGTTTGATAAGAGAACTTTGTTTAGTGATGTTAATTTAAAATTTACTAATGGTAATTGTTATGGAATAATAGGAGCGAATGGGGCTGGGAAAAGTACCTTTTTAAAGCTTCTTACAGGAGAGATTGATACTACTACAGGAGATATTACTGTTAGTAAGGATGAAAGAATATCAATATTAAAACAAGACCACTATCAGTATGATGATATGAGAGTACTTGATGTTGTTATTATGGGTAATGATAGACTTTATAAGATAATGAAAGAAAAAGAAGAGTTATATTCTCATACTGAGTTTACTGAAGAAGATGGGTATAGATTAGCAGACCTTGAAGCAGAGTTTTTAGATATGGATGGTTGGAATGCAGAAGACCAAGCAGCGATACTTCTTACTAATTTAGGAGTTAGTGATGAATACTTTGAAAAAAGTATGAAAGATATACCTGTTAAGTTAAGAGTTAAAGTAATGTTAGCATCTGCTTTATTTGGTAATCCAGATATTCTTTTATTAGATGAACCTACTAATAGTTTGGATTTAGATGCAATTAGTTGGTTAGAAGAGTTTATTATTAATTATCCTAATACCGTAATAGTTGTTAGTCATGATAGACATTTCCTAAATAAAGTATGTACACATATAGTAGATATAGATTATGGTAAAATGAATTTGTATATAGGTAATTATGACTTTTGGTATCAGTCTAGTGAGTTAGCTTTAAAACAAATGAAGGATGCTAATAAGAAGAAAGAAGAAAAGATTAAAGAGTTACAAGACTTTATTGCAAGGTTTAGTGCTAACGCTTCTAAGAGTAGGCAAGCTACTTCTAGAAAGAAGATGTTAGAAAAAATTGAATTAGACGAAATTGTACCTTCATCTAGAAAATATCCTTATATAGATTTTAAAATTACTAAAAATATTGGTAAAGAAGTACTTAAAGTAGATAATTTAAGTAAAGAAGTAGATGGTAAGAAAATACTTAATAAAATATCATTTACTATTCTTAGAGGAGATAAAATTGCAGTTATATCTAATAATGATTTAGCAAAGACAACACTTTTTGATATACTTGCAGGTGTTAGTGAATGTGATGAAGGAGAAGTAGTGTTTGGTAAAACAATAGATGCTGGTTATTTACCCCAAGATAATAGTAGTTATTTTGAAAATGATAAAAATATTTTAGAATGGTTATCACAATTCTATAGAGTAGATGATGAGACACACTTAAGAGGTTTCTTAGGAAGAATGTTATTTTCAGGTGAAGATGTATTTAAGAAAGTTAGTGTTTTATCAGGAGGAGAGAAGGCACGTTGTATGTTAAGTAAATTAATGTTAGAAGAGCCTAATTTTCTTATATTAGATGAACCTACTAATCATTTAGATTTAGAGAGTATTACATCATTAAATAAAGGATTAGAGAACTTTGGAGGAGAGTTAATCTTAACTTCAAGAGACCATGAATTAAATCAAACTGTTTGTAATAGAGTTATTGAAATATTAGATGATGGTTCTATTATAGATAGGAGAATGACATTTGATGAGTATTATGAGAGAAAGTAATTATGAATATTAAAAATATATATACTAATGCTAAAGAAGAGGTTATTGATTTTTTATTGAGATATTTATCTCAACATAATATTAGTTATGTAAGAGTAGAAGACGAAGTTCATTTTTTAGATAAAATTTATAAATTTTATGATAGCAAAGATAATAGTTTAGAAGATGCTTTAGAGAAAATTTATAAGACTTTAAATGAATTAGAAGTTTCTAAAAGATTAAGTATTGATGATGATTTAATAGAATTTACTATTGCAGAAGGAAGAGTTGATACTAAGTATCCAATACCTGATTATAATAATAAAAAGAAGTTAATTAAAATGCAAAATAGAAGTAACAATTTAAAACTAAAAAATAGTAGAAAATAAAAGAGTGAAAATAAAATCACTCTTTTATTTTAAAGTACTCTTATCACAATAGTTAATATTAATATATTATCATGTATATTTTTTTATATTTACAAGTAATAGAAAGAGTAAAGTTAATACTATCAAAGTTAAGTAATGTTTGATATAATAGGAATGAACAAATAATAAAATACTATGATAATTAGTACTTAAAAATAAGATTATAAAGAATAGGTTGAACACTATTCATATGAAGTAAGAATGCTTAGAGATAGGTGATAAAAATGATATTGGATATAATAAGTAAAAAAGCAAATAAATATGAATTAACTAAAGAAGAACTAGAAACTATTTTTATGGGATATTTGAATAATAAAGTAAAAGATTATCAAATGAGTGCATTTTTAATGGCCATTTGTATTAATGATATGAGTGATAGTGAGATTTTTGCTTTGACAGATATTTTTATTAATAGTGGTGATATCTTGGATTTAAGTTTTATTGATGGTATAAAAGTAGATAAACATTCTACAGGTGGAGTAGGAGATAAAACAACTTTAATAGTTGCACCTATAGTTGCAAGTTGTGGTGTCCCAGTAATTAAAATGAGTGGTAGAGGTCTAGGCTATACTGGAGGTACAATTGATAAATTAGAGTCCATACCTGGTCTTAAAGTAGATCTAACCCTTGAAGAGATAGAAAAACAAGCTAAAGAGATAGGAATTGTTATAACTAGTCAAACCAAAGATTTAGCACCACTTGATAAGAAAATTTATGCGCTTCGAGATGTAACTGCTACTACTAATTCTATACCGTTGATTGCAAGTAGTATTATGAGTAAAAAAATAGCAGGAAATGCTGATAAGATAGTTATTGATATTAAAGTTGGGAATGGAGCTTTACTTAAAAACATGGAAGATGCTAAAAGATTAGAAAGTTTATTGATAAAAATAGGAACTTATTATCAAAAAGAAGTTAGAACAGTTATATCTAATATGGATAGACCATTAGGACACAATATTGGTAATAAGTTAGAAGTATTAGAAGCACTTGATGTATTAAAAGGCAATGTTAAAGGTGAACTTTTAGATTTATCGTTAGAACTTGCTAGTAAAATGGTATCTATGGGTAAAGAGATAAGTGAAGCTGATGCTATGAAGGAAGTAAAAGAAAATTTAGAAAATGGAAAAGCTTTAGATAAGTTTTTAGAGTTTGTTAAATATCAATATGGTGATATTGATAGCCTTAATATAGATGCAAAAGTCTATAATATTAAAGCTAATAAAACAGGTGTTTTAAAAGATATAAATGCTCTATCCATTGCTAAACTTAGTGAAAGCTTAGGAGCAGGAAGAAAAAGTAAAGAAGATAAAATTGATTATAATGCAGGAATCATTATAAAAAAAGATATAGGTGATGAGATAAAAGAAGGAGATATACTAGCAACTATTTATACAAATGTTGACAATAAAAAATTTAATCTTGAAAGAATATTTGAAATTTCTTGAAAAAACTATTTCCTTTTGCTATACTCTAAATAAGGTAAGGTGATTATATGAGTTCTAAAATGAGTTCAAAAAGACAAATAAAAAGAAGTAAAGAAAAAAGAAACCAAGATAAAATGGACAAAGCAATGAACGATGTGAAAAAAATAGGTATTATTTCTTGCTGTTTATTAGCAGTATTACTAGTAGTGGGAATATTTATTAGTAATGAAGAAAGTTATGCTGCTGATTTTCTTGTAACAGTTCCTGAACAATTTACTTCAAGTATACGCCAAGTTGAAAATGGTAATGAAATAATGATTACTGACACAGAAAACGGACATTACATTCCTTTTCGAAGTGTATTTGAAGGAAGTTCTCCTCTATTTGAAAATGGTATAAGTGATATCTATTGTATTGATGGCAGATTAGGAATGCCAAATTCTGGTAAAATTTATGTAAAAAGCAGTTCTGTAAAAGATTTTATAAACATAGCACCAGAATACTCTGAAGAAACAGAACCAATTTCAGTTACTGCTGATTATCCAGGTTTGATTTATATTTTGGAAAATCATGAAACACTAGGTGGTACTGAAGATGAAAATTATTATTATACTCAACTTGCAGTATGGTGGTATGTAGATTTAGCAAATGGATATTCGGACGAAAATAATTATGAATATTGTACTACAGGTACTGAAGGATGTAATAACAATTATAAGGTTTCAGATGTTGTAGAAGATAACTATGATGATAGATATAATGAAGGGGAATATAGATTTTTAAATAACTTAACTAGATTGGATAAAGAAACATTGTCAAAAGCTAATCAGCCAATAGGATTAAGAATAAAACAACTAGTAACTGAAGCTATAAATCATGAGAGTGACTATGCTGGCGATAAAGGTAATATTGATATTAATATTGATGAAAGCAATATAACATATACAATGAATAATGACTATGTTGAAACAAGTTTAATAAGACCAACTAGTTCAAATTCTACTTTTGAATCATATTCAGTTAGCATAAATAATTCTGTTGGAAATATTGAAATTGTTGATGAAAATAATAATGTTTTAGACTCTTCTTCAATTAGTGCTGATCAAGGATTTAAACTTAGAGTGCCTATTTCAGAATTAAATAATGAAACGTTCAAAGCTAATATAACTATAAATGCTTACTATAAGGACTATTATGATGCTTATATATATAAGACAGATAACATAAATGCACAAAGGGCTTTACTAGGTCAAATAGAAAAACAATCTGCATCTACATCTCTTAATTTAGAAGCACCAACAATTCCAACTCCAGATACAGCAAGTACATCATACTTAGTATATGGAATAGGAGCACTAGTTATAATAGCAGGTATTGTCCTAATAGTTGTGGCTAAAAGACCAAACAATGCAAAGAAAAAATAAGAACATAAAAAGCCAGCTCTTTAAAGTTGGCTTTTTCTTCCTTATAGTAGGAATACTAGTAATTATAAGTACACCCTTAACAAAATTAAAAGGTGAAGTCTTTGAAGAAATGAGACTCGCTATTTTTCAGTTAAATATTAATAAAGAAAACACAACTATTAGTGATATAAATACCGAAAATTTAGAAATGACCACTGAAAATACTGAAGTAGCAGAAGAAAATGATAAGAAAGCTAATTATTCTTATATAGGAGAATTATCAATACCTAAAATCAAACTAAGAAGAGGCTTTGTATCTAAAGAATCAAGATATAACAATATAGAATATAATATAACTATTGCACAAGAAGCAGATTATCCTGATGTTCCAATGGGAAATTTTATTCTTATGGCTCATTCAGGTAATGCCTATATATCATTTTTTGATAAACTATATAAATTACAGATAGGTGATGAAGCCAGTGTTAGTTATAATGCTAATACCTATAATTATCGTTTAACTAATATATATAATCAAGCTAAAACAGGAACTGTGGCGATATATCGTAATCCAAATGTAAAAACATTAACCTTAATTACATGTACTCATAATGATGACTACAACCAAACAATCTACATTTTTGAAGAAATATAAGAATAAAAAGGAGAATAATTATGGACTTAAGTATACTAGAACAATTAATGACATTTATAACACTTCCATTTCAATCATTTTTAACGATTGAAATACTTTTAATCTTTATTATTCTTCTTATATTTTTGTTATATAATGAAAAAAGAAAGAGTAAAAAAGTAAAAATATCATTTACCGCTTTAATTATATTCTTTTTCTCATTATTAGTCTTTTATTTCTCAGAAGATATAATAACAGTACTAAGTGAAATAATTAAAACATTAATGAGATGCTTCTATTTTCCTAATATTATCTTTTATATAATAACAGCACTTATCTCTTTAATCTTATTAATATATACTTCTTTAAAAAATAACTTAACTAAACTAAATAAAATTATTACTTATATATTTACCATCATACATCTTTATTTATTCACAAACTTTATATCTTTAGCAATTATCAATAATATCTCTTTAACAGATACTGCTAACATCTATCAATATGATGATATGTTTGTAATAGTTCTATTTAGCCAAATTATCTTTATACTTCTAATAATTTACAAAGTAATCTATCATTTTTGTTATATTAAGTATAGAAAATTGAAAAATATAAAGTAAAATGATATAATGTCTAGGAGTGAGGTAATTATGAAGAAAAAACTAATTAAATTGAAAGATAAAATTATAAAAAAAATTAAAAAGATAAAAGAAGAAAAAATGATAAGTAATTTCTTTAAGAATAATAGACTTTTCCTTGTCTATGTTTTAGTCTGTGTATTAAACTCTACATTACTTAGATTTTTTACTATGCCTACAATGGAAAACTATTTATCATTTAAACCAATTATTGCAGATATAGCAGTTGTTACTATCATAGGATCTTTCTCATATTTATTTAAAGGAAAGAAAAGATATATCTATCTATTAGTATGGGCTATCATCTTTACTGCTATTTGTACAATTAACTCAGCTTATTATACATTCTATACATCATTCGCTAGTGTCTCTATGTTATCACTTACTCAGTACATAGGAGAAGTAGGAGATGCTGTAGTTGAAAATGTCTTACAAATAAAAGATTTAGTTTATATTTTTCCACTTATATTCTTTATATATTATTATCATCGTCTTACAAAGAAAAATAAATACAAAATTTATACTAAAGAAAAGAGAATTAAAAAGTTTAAAAACACCATTATAGCAGGTGGTATTGTTCTTCTTTTATTCATAATATCTTTATCAAGTCTTGAAATAAGTAGATTTGTTAAACAATGGAATAGAGAATATATAGTTATGAGATTTGGTATTTACATGTATCAAGGTAATGATATCGTTGCAAGTATCCAACCTAAAATTTCTGCTATGTTTGGATATGATGATGCTAAAAAAGAATTTACTGAGTATTACAAAGATAGACCTAATGAACAAGATTATACTAATGAATATACCAATGTTCTTGAAGGACGTAATGTTATTGTAATTCATGCTGAAAGTATGCAAGGAATTGCCTTGAATAGAACTTTTAATGGAGAAGAAGTAACACCAAATTTAAATAGTTTAATTAAAGAGGGATTATACTTTAGTAATTTCTATTCACAAGTAAGTGTTGGAACAAGTAGTGATACGGAATTAACGTATAATACCAGTCTTATGCCAACTCAAAATGGAACAGCCTTTGTAAGTTACTTTGATAGAACTTATATCTCAACTCCATCTTTATTAAAAGAAAAAGGCTATTATACATTTAGTATGCATGCTAATAATGCAGACTTTTGGAATAGACGTGCTATGCATGAATCACTTGGTTATGATAAGTTCTATAGTAAAGAGACATATGATGTAGATGATGAAAATGTAATTGGTCTAGGACTATCAGATAAAGAGTTCTTTGCTCAGTCAGTAGAAAAAATTAAAAAGATAAGTGAAGAACATGATAAATATTATGGATTATTAATAACACTAACAAATCATACACCATTCTCTGATACTGATAAATATGGAGAATTCGCTGTTACAATGAAAACAACTATAACTAATGAAGATGGAACAGAAGAAGAAATAGAATCTCCATACTTAGAAGGAACAAAACTTGGTAATTACTTTAAATCAGTTCATTATGCTGATGAAGCCTTAGGAGAGTTCTTTAATGAAATGGAAGAAGCTGGATTACTAGAAAATACCGTTGTAGTACTTTATGGAGATCATGATGCTAGACTTCCAAGAAATGATTTTAACTTAATGTATAATTATGATCCTGTAACTGATGATATTAAAGATGAAGAAGATCCAACTTATGTAGAATATGATAGTTTTGATTATGAACTAGATCGAAAAGTACCATTACTAATTTGGACCAAAGATGGTGCTGTTAAAGGACAAGTTGACTATACAATGGGAATGTATGATGTAATGCCTACCATTGGTAATATGTTAGGTTTCTATAATAAATATGCTCTAGGACATGATATATTTGAAACTAAAGATGATAATATTGTTGTCTTTCCTAATGGTAATTGGGTAACTAATTTAATGTATTATAATAGTCAAAAAGGGGAGTATAAGCTTCTTAAAGATGCTATAATAGATGAGAATTATATAACAGAAAATAATGAATATGCTGAAAAACTATTAGATGTTTCAAATAAAGCTATTGTCTTTGATTTATTTAATCCTAATAGTGAAGAAGAAGCCGTATCTAAAGAGAATTAGAGGGGAGAAAAACTATGAGACTAAAGAAAAAAGTAAAAGTAATATTGATAATTGCAATTATCTTAATAAGCATAGGTTTAGGATTTCTAGCTTATGAAAGCATAAAACCTAAAGCAGTTAAAACAGCAACTGTTGAAAATGAAATAGCAGAGTATGGATATACCCTTAAATCTACAAGAAATGATAGATATAAAAAGGCATTTCAAAAACTAAAAGACATTTTAAGTAAGAAAGATGTAGATGAAGAAGCATATCTAAAACAGATTAGTAAAATGTTTATAATGGATTTCTATACTTTAAATGATAAACTTGCTAATACAGATGTAGGTGGTATTGATTTTGTTCATACTGATGCTAAAACTAACTTCTTAGAAAAGGCAGAAGATACCGTTTATAAGTATGTAGAAAATGATATTTATGGTAATAGAGAACAACAATTACCAGAAGTTACTGAAGTAACTGTTGAAAAGGTTGAGAATATAGAGTATACTATAGGAACAGATTTTACGGATGATTCTGCTTATCAGGTAGAAGTTTCCTTAAAATATAAAGAAGATATGGATTATCCTACTAAAGCTACACTTATCTTTGTACATGAAGATAATAAACTATCTCTAGTAGAAATGGAATAATATCTTCTTTTTCTTTAATAGGGAGAATATTAAATGAATTACAAACTAATTGCTATGGATTTTGATGGTACTCTTTTAAGAGATGATAAGACTATATCAGAAAACACAAAAACCATTTTAAAATTATATAGAAAGTTAGGTTATTTAATTGTAGGCGTAACAGCAAGAAACCTAAATAGTACAAAGGATGTAATACCTTTAGATATCTTTAATTATATTATTATAAATAATGGAGCATCTATTTATAATGTTGATGATAATGGTATGATTTATCAAGAAACTATTGATAAAGAAACTGCTAAAGCGATTACCATGGAAATGGAAGACTTTTGCTTTCAAATAGATTATTTAACAGATAATATTTATTACACATATATTAATAAGAAAAATAGTAATATTGACTATATTAGAGATATTAATAGTATTGAAGAAATAGATGAACAAGTAGCTAGAATGAATTTATTCTTAAAAGATAAAAGCAAAGTAAATGATCATTATAAACTAATAAAAGCTAGGTACGAAAATATTAAATGTTTTATAATGCAAGCTTCAGATAGTACTGATAAATGGATTGTTTTAAATCCTAAAGGTGTAAATAAAGCGAATACATTAAAAGAACTAGGCAAAATGGAAGATATAAGTTTAGATGAAATGATTTTCTTTGGTGATGGACTAAATGACTTAGAAGTAATGAAGGAAGTAGGATTAAGTGTAGCGATGGGAAATGCTTTAGAAGAAATTAAAGAAAATGCTAAAGATATTGCTAAATCTAATAATGAAGATGGTATAGTAGATTTTCTAGATAAAAAACTAAATAGACAAAAAGTTAAGAAATTATAAAAGGTAGTGATTAAAGTGGAAAGATTACAAAAAGTAATAGCAAATGCAGGAATTACATCAAGACGTAAAGCGGAAGAATTAATTAAAGAAGGTAGAGTAACAGTAAATGGTGTTATGGTAACTGAACTTGGTACTAAAGTAACTAATAAAGATATAATTAAAGTAGATGGTAAAGAAATAGAAAAAGAAAAAAAAGTTTATTATCTACTTAATAAACCAAGAGGTATTATTACTAGTGTTACTGATGATAAGGAAAGGAAGACAGTAGTTGACTTAATACCATGTAATGAGAGAATTTATCCCGTAGGTAGACTTGATTATGATACAACAGGAGTCTTATTACTTACTAATGATGGAGAGTTTGCAAATATACTTATGCATCCAAGTGATTTGGTAGAGAAAGTATATATCGTTAAAGTAAAAGGTATTATTAAAGGAGATGCCATTAATACTATTAAAAATGGTGTAACAGTAGATGGTGTTTCTTATGAGAAAGCTAAAGTTAAGTTAAGAAAAACAGATTATAAAACAAATACTTCTATGCTTACAGTAACAATACATGAGGGACGTAATCATGAAGTTAAGAAGATGTTTGAAGCAGTTGGTTTTCCTGTTTTAAAGCTTAGAAGAGAAAGAGAGTTTATCTTTGATTTAAAAGGATTAAAGAGCGGAGAATATAGAAAACTAACTCCTAAAGAAGTGGCTATTGTTTATAGCTTAGAAAAGAAATAAGAGCTCGTTTGCTCTTTTATTTTTTCACTTTTAACGATTTTGGTGTTTACACCAAAATAGGAATTAATTGCATTATTACTTTTAGAATAAGCAACTTAAGCATATATATTATTTGAAATCATACAAAAAAGAAGCCCTTAAATAAAGCTTCTTCTTCTAAAAATACATTTATCAAGATTAAGCAGCTTTTTCTTCTTCCTCTTGATTTTATTCAACCTCAATTGCACCAGTAGGGCAAGAATCAGCAGCATCTCTTACTTCATCTTGAAGTTCTTCTTTAACACTTACAAATTCTTCTTTTCCCTTATTTTCTTCTTCTACTTTAACTTCACTTAATCCTTCATCATTAATTTCAAATACTTCATCACATATCGCTGCACATGCTCCACATCCTATGCAAGCATCTTTATTAACTTTTACTTTCATTTTTATCACCTCTCTTAAATTATATCTTATTTTTCCTCTTTTGCCTACTTTAAATTTTTTTAATAGTATGATATTATTGAAGTATATAGTAAAGTAGGTGATATCATGGGAAGAATGGAACGGTATGATAATTCTAATAGAAGTACAGTTAGAAGTAGAACAGAAAAAAATCAAGATCTATATAATGACTTAGGAAAATTAGAAAAATATACTACTCTAACAGATGTATCTAAAATAGAAGCAGTTGAGTTAAATGCAGCGAAAAAGAATTATCGTACAAGAGAAGGTTATCACAGTTTAAAGGATTATGATATAGATATAGAAAAACCTAAAGAAAGAAAAGAATTAGATGAATTTAATTTTCTTTATAACGATGAACATAAAACCTATGATATTAATAAAGTTTTAGAAGAAGCGAAAGAACTAAGAGAAAGAGACTCTCTAGAGAAGAAAAGAAAACTACATAATGAAAAATATAACATCTTAGAAAGTAGTGAAGAAGATTTAGAGAAATTTAAAGAAGAGACAAAATTAAGACATAAACCTATTGAAAACGAAGAGGAACTTGAAGAGTTAATACATACTATTACTTCTAAAGAACTAAGAGAAGAAATAGATAAAAAAGAAGCTGAATCTAATGACAATAACAGCTTACTTAGTGATTTAATGGCTACTAATGTAAATGAAGAAGTTTTAAAGCCTATCGCTACTAAGATAGAAGATAGTAAAGTAGAAGAAGATACTAAAAAGCTAGATAAAGTTAAAGAAAAGACAATGTCATTAAAAGATGAAATAGATAAATCATTCTATACTAAAAGTCTTGATTTAAGTGAAGAAGATTTTATTAGTGATGATGAGGAAGAAGAGATTAAACCTTCAAAGTTTATTGGTTTCTTAAAGTTCTTATTCTCTTTAATATTAATACTTGCAGTTGGTTTTGGTGTATATTACGTAATTACAAACTTTTAAAAATTGTATACCAAAAGTCTTAAAATCTGTATATTAAATTCCTTAAAAAATGTATATTAAGAATTTAGAGAATTAGAAAATAATAATATTTATTTTCTATTCTCTTTTATTGTGGCGATTTTTATGATAAACTTTATACAAGCAATAATATCGATAAGGGGGAATAGAAAATGAATTTAAACTTCGTCTTAAATGATTACGTTTTAATATGGAATCTTTTATTTGGTGCCTCTATTTCTTCTAATATCCAAATTTTTAAACAGAAGTTGTGGAAAAACTATCGTCATAGTTATAATGATTTATATAAAGAAGAAGAACATATTTTAAAAGACCCTAAAAACTATATACCAGCTGATGATACTATCTTTGATATGGTAAAAGCTAGTGATATATATAAAGAAATAAGAGAAGATACTGAAAAATATCGTCTAGAATTATTACATACTTGGGATAAAATAAAAAAAGACTTAAATAAAAACTTAAAAGAAATACTTAGATTTGATATTAAACTATATCATGTTTTAGTTGTTGATAAAAAATTAGATGTTATAGGAATGAAAATACCTAAAAGTAGAAGAGTAAATACTATTACTTGGGGAAATAGAGTTGATAGTGATAATTATACCCTTGCTATCATCAATATCATTGAACATATTGTAAGAAAAGAACTAGCAACATACAAGAGCGAATATAAAGATATAGTAGATGCCATTATAGAACTTGCTATTGATAATGAACTAACATCAAGAACATTAAAGAAAAGTGTTTACTTAAGAGGAGATAGTTCTCTAAAATATCTTAAAAGACAACTATATCCTTACTTTCTTATGTACTTAGGATATTCTAAAGAAGAGATATTAAATAGAATGATGGAAGATAAGATTATCTTTGAACTAGATAAATATACTTTTGAAAGAGGATTAGCAACTGTTGATTTAAAGACTTTTATTAACTTTTGTATTAAGAATCAAAAACATATTTTAAAGATTAAAGAATTAGAAATAATATAGGATAGTGGTGCGGTATGGATAGTAAACTAAATTTATTTTTGAAAAAGATTAACTTAAATAGTGAGTACTTTGACTTTTTTAAGAGTTCAACCTTAGATAAAATAGTAATTAATAAAAATAATAAAAGCTTTTTAGTTAAAATAACTATTGATAAATATTTACCTAAAGACATATTATCTAATCTAGTAGAGAATAAGTCTTTATTTTCAGATGATTTAACCTATAACTTTACAGTTAGAAACCCTGATAATAATATGCTATTAGATTATTATCCTTACTTTTTAGATATCTTAAAATCTAAAGATAAAATAAAACTAATAGATGTTTATAAAGATTCACTAGTTTATGAAAGTGATACTCTAAGACTTATCGCTTATAATAAAAAAGAAGAAGATAGACTAAAAGAAATAAGTAATGATATAAATAATTTCTATCATAATATAGGCTTTCATGACTATATACCTGTTATTTTAAGAGAAGATAATTTAATAGAAGAAGAGATAAGTAATGAATTATCTAATGTTACTATTCCTGAACCTATTAAGAAAGATGTTATTAAAGAAGAACCTAAACGTTATAATAATAGTGGAACTCCTAGAAGAAGAAAAAGTACTGATGAAGGATGTATTCTAGGTAAGACTATAGATAGTGATCCTATTAAGATGAGTTTATTATTAGGAGAAGATAATGATGTAACAGTAGAAGGATATATCTTTGGTACTGATTATTTTGAGTCTAGTAAGACTAATTTTAAGATTATTACTTTAAAAATAACAGATGAAACAGATAGTATCGCTTGTAAAGTATTTTGTAATGAAGATGAAGAATATGCTAGACTTTGTAAAGCTTTAAAAGTAGGTACATGGCTTAAGATTAGAGGATATACGAAAATAGATAATTTTTCTAAAGATGAGTTAGTACTTAATGCTAGAGATATTATGCCAGTAGAGCATGAAGAAGAAGAAATTACTGATGAAGCGAAAGAAAAAAGAGTAGAACTACATGCCCATACGATGATGAGTCAGATGGATGGAGTAGCAGATGAAGTAAAACTAGTAAAACAAGCGATGAAGTGGGGACATAAAGCAATTGCAATTACAGACCATAATGGTGTTCAAGCCTTTCCTCATGTTTATAACTTAGTAAGAGATTATAATAAAGGTAAAGAAGATAAAGATAAGTTTAAAGCCCTATATGGAACAGAACTTGTTATGGTAGATGATAATGTAGATATCGTTATTAGACCTAATGATGGTAAACTATTAGACCAAACTTATGTTGTTTTTGACTTTGAAACTACAGGATTTAATGCCGGAGGTGCAGACTCTATTATTGAAATTGGTGCGGTTAAGATGAAAGGTGGAGAGATATTAGAACGTTATGATGAACTAATTAATCCAGGAAGACCTTTACCTGCTAAAATAACAGAGATAACAAATATAACAGATTTAATGCTAGAAGATAAAGATAATGAAGAAAATGCTGTTAAAAGATTTATTGAATGGTTTGGTGACTTACCTATGGTTGCCCATAATGCTAAGTTCGATGTTTCATTCTTAGAGATGGCTTATAAAAAATATAATCTAGGTGAGTTTAAAAATCCTGTTATTGACACCTTAGAACTATCAAGAACTCTAGATAATAACTATGCTCGTCATGGTCTATCTGCCTTAGTTAAAAGATATAATGTTCCATGGGATGAAGAGAGCCATCATAGAGGAGATTACGATGCTGAAGGTACTGCTTTAGTCCTATATAAAATGTTAGAGAAACTAGATAGTAGAAATATAGAGACAATGGAACAACTTTCAAATATAGTAGATTCTAAAGAGATGTATAAATATGGTAATACTAATCATATCAATATTATCGCTCTAAATAAAAAAGGATTAAAGAATCTATTTAAAATAGTATCTTTTGCCAATACAACTTATCTATATAAAACACCAAGAATACCAAGAAGTGTTATTAATGAATATAGAGAAGGTCTTTTAATTGGTAGTGGTTGTTATGAAAGTGAAGTCTTTAAACAGGCTTCTAGTAAGAGTGAAGAAGAACTATCTAATATCATTAGATTCTATGACTATGTAGAAGTACAACCACCTGAATGTTATTCTCACTTAGTAGAAACAGGTGACTTTGCCAATGAAGGTGAAGTAATTAGTAATATCAATAAAATCATTAATACAACTATTGATGCCGGTAAACTGATTGTGGCAACAGGAGATGTTCATCACTTAACAAGAGAAGACAAAATATATAGAGAAATCATAGTTAATCAAAAAGTACCAGGAGGAGGACGTCATCCTCTAGCAAGAGGGGGTATTAAAAATATTCCATCTAATCACTTTAGAACTACAACAGAAATGTTAGAAGACTTCTCATTCTTAGATGAAGAAACAAGAAAACTAATAGTTATAGATAATCCTAATAAAATTGCTGATATGACAGAGATTATAGAAGTTATTATTGAAACAGGAGGAATACCTTTCTCTCCTAAAATTGATAAAAGTGTAGAAACAGTTACTGACTTAGTCTTTACAAAAGCAAGTGATATGTATGGAGAACCACTTCCTTATAATATTGAAGAGAGAATTAGTACAGAGTTATATGGAGATGGAGTTTTTAAAGCCGTAGAAGCTAAGTTAAAAAGAGAAGAGCCTAATCTAAATGAAGATGAGTTTAAGAAAAAATTATTCTCTAATTTACATAATACTCTTTTAAAAGGCTTTGATGAAGTAAAGACAGTAATAAAAGAAAATCTAAAAATAACTGATTCTGATATAACCGATGAAGACTTAGAGAAAACTCTTAAAAAGAACTTAGGTGGTGTAATAGGTGGAGGTTTCGATGTTATTTACCTAATCGCTCAAAAGTTAGTTAAGCATTCTAATGATGATGGTTATATCGTTGGTTCCCGTGGTTCTGTTGGTTCATCTTTCGTCGCTACCATGATGGGAATAACTGAAGTAAATCCTCTTCCAGCACACTATCTATGTCGTAATAAAGACTGTAAGTATTCAGAATTTATTAATGATGATGGAGTTCCTTATGGAAAAGATTATCCATCAGGTTATGACTTGCCAGATAAGACTTGCCCTAAATGTGGCGAGCCTCTAGGTAAAGAAGGACAAGATATGCCATTTGCAACCTTCTTAGGTTTCAATGCCGATAAAGTTCCCGATATCGACCTTAACTTCTCAGGAGAATATCAATGGAAAGCTCATGAATATACGAAAGTACTATTCGGAGTTGATAATGTATATAGAGCAGGAACAATCGGTACAGTAGCAGAAAAAACCGCTTACGGTTATGTTAGAGGTTACTTTGAAGAACACGGTATTGTAGGTAAAAGAAGTACAGAGATTGAACGTCTTGCTAAAGGGTGTACAGGTGTTAAAAGAACAACAGGACAACACCCTGGAGGTATCGTTGTAATACCAGGATACATGGATGTCTTTGATTTTACACCATTCCAGTATCCTGCCGATGATAATACATCGCTTTGGCGAACAACTCACTTTGATTACCATGCCATCGACCAAGACGTTTTAAAACTAGATATACTAGGTCACGATGATCCTACAGTCCTTAGAATGTTACAAGATTTATCAGGGATAGATATCACAACACTACCAATGGATGATAAAAAGATATTCTCAATTCTTTCTAGTCCTGAAGCCTTAGGAGTAACAGAAGATGAGATTCTTTGTCCTACTGGAACATTAGGACTTCCTGAACTTGGAACCCGTTTTGTTATTCAAATGTTAGTAGAGACAAAACCAAGTACTTTCGCTGAACTAGTTAAAATATCAGGGCTATCACACGGTACTGATGTTTGGGCAGGAAACGCTAGTGAATTAATTAGAAATAATATTGTTCCTTTTAAAGACGTTATAGGCTGTCGTGATGATATCATGGTTAACCTAATGAACTGGGGCATGAAACCTATTAGAGCCTTTAAAATAATGGAGCATGTTAGAAAAGGTAAGGCGACTAAAGACCCTGAAACATGGAAGGGTATGGTCGAAGAAATGAAAGCTGCTAACGTTCCAGAATGGTATATAGAGTCATGTCATAAAATAAAATACATGTTCCCAAAAGCCCATGCTTGTGCCTATGTTATGAGTGCCATTAGAATCGCCTGGTTTAAAGTCTATAAACCACTATTCTACTATGCAGCCTTCTTCTCAATTAGAGTAGATGACTTTGATATAGAAACTATGATAAAAGGCTATAATGCTATTAAAACGAGATATGAAGACTTAATGGCTAAAGGCTTTGAAGCGACTAATAAAGAGACTAATATCATAGATTCACTTCATGTTGCCCTAGAAGCGACGGCACGTGGTATTAAATTTGCCCCTATTTCTTTAGAGAAAAGTGATGCGACAAGGTTTGTTGTTGATACCGAACATGAAAATACTTTAATACCACCATTTAAAACTATTGATGGACTAGGTTTAACAGTTGCCAAAACTATCGTGGAAGCAAGAGAAAAAGGGCCATTCCTAAGTAAAGAAGATTTACAAAAACGAGGTAAGGTTTCAAAAACCTTAACAGATAAGATGTCAGAGATGGGTATTCTTAACGAATTACCTGATTCTAATCAGTTAAGTTTATTTTAGTTGACATTAAAGTTTATAGTTATAGTTTAACTGAAGAATATAGGGTCGTAATAGACTCTTTTTTCTTTTTGTGTTAACATAGAACTAGGAGGATAAGCATGAAAAAAGTAATAGCAGTAGGTAGTTATGGTAACATTACATCAGCTGAAGATGTAGTTAAATTACATAATGATTTGGTTTATGAAATGTTTAAAGAAGTATTAGAACCTATAAAAGAAGAAAAAGTCGAAGGAGATATAATTCAATTTTGGAATAATGCAGGCCTTATCACTAAATATTTAGGGACTATGTTTTACTTAGAAGATATTAAAGAAGATGAAATGGTTAATAGCGTTGTTTGCATTATTCCTAAAGATATTACTACTAGCCAACTTGAATATTTTGAAAATAATTACTTAAATAGTATTGATACTTTTATTGGAGTTTCATTTGAGGGAGATAAATTTTCTTTATCTAGCGATAAGTCACTTGATAGCACTGGTATATATAATGTTTTAAAAGATAAAATGAATCATAAAACTAAAAGTTAAGAAAGGAAGTTATTATATGAGAAGAGTAACTGCAGTTGATAGTGATGGAAAAGTTTTACAAATTGAAGACGAGAGAAAAGGACATAATGAGCTTGTCTATGAACTGTTTGAAGAGTTTCTAGAACCATTGCAAGATGAAGAACTAAAAGGTGATGGTTATATTAAGATTTGGCCAAATGCAGGGCTTGTTACAAAATATCTAGATATGATGCTTTATTTAGAAGTAGATAATGATGAAGCATCTATTGATAGTGTTGTTTGTACAATTCCGGAAAATTTAAGTGATACTCAATTAAACTATTATGAAGAAAATTATTTAGATAAAGATGCTCCTTTTCTAGGACTTCATTATCATGATGATATATTTAGTAGTGTAAGAGAAGATAGAGAAGAAGAACTTAGTTCCGAAGAATTATATAACTATTTAAAAGATATGGTTAAATCAAAGACAAAATAAGAAAAAAGAGCAAAATATAAAGATTCTTTTTTCTTTTTGTGATATACTTCTAATAGGAGGAAGTATGGAAAAGATTAACCTAGATAAAGTAAATTACATACAATATGGTAATGTTAAAGGTAAGGATATTATTTTACTGCATGGATGGGGGCAAAACATTGAAATGATGGAACCACTTGGTAATCCGCTATCTTGTAAATATCATATTACAATATTAGATTTTCCTGGCTATGGTAAAAGTGCTGAACCAGATGAAGTTTGGACAGTATCTGATTATGCCGAACTAGTCCATGAGCTAGTGAAAAAGTTAAAGATTAAGAAACCTACTTTAATAGGACACTCTTTTGGAGGTAGAGTTGCTATAGTCTATGCTTCAAAGTATGCAGTTGATAGAGTAGTATTATTTGGGGCCCCTTGTGTTAGAACTAAAAAAGGACTAACTCTAAAAGAGAAAATGTTAAAGAAAGCAAAAACATTACCAGGTATGGGTAAAATTGCAGAGATTGCTAAGAACTATATAGGCTCTGAAGACTATAAAAATGCAAGTCCAAGAATGAGAGAAATCTTAGTAAAAACAGTGAATGAAGATTTATCGGATTATGCTAAAAAGATAACTGCTCCAACATTACTTATATGGGGAGAAATGGATGAAGCAGCTCCACTTGAAGAAGCAAAACTCTTAGAAGAGTTACTTACTGATGGAGCCTTAATTGTTCTACCTGGAACACATTATGCCTATCTTGAGAATTTAAACCAGGTAATAAATATTATAAATAATTTTATGGAGGGATAATATGATTGAAATACTTTTAATTTTAGTTGCTGTGATAGCAATTATCATCAAATCTAAAAAAAGTTTACATATGTTACAACAAAATTTATATAATGAAAACAACCGTTATATTAAATGGGTTGTTAATAATAGTTCTAATTTCTTTTCACTAGAACTTTTAGCAGTACTTATAGTAGCAGTTGCAAATGTCTTCTTAATTAATGATGATACTATAAGTTTAGTCTTAAATATTATAGCAATTATTCTATATGTAGTTTATGCTATCAAATTTAGAAAAGACTTAAAGAATGAACAAGTAAAGAAACCTTTAGTAATAACTGCAAGAGTAAAAAGATTAATTGCAACTACAACAATACTACATTTAATACCAATAGTATTTATTATTATATATAGAGATAATCTATTAATTAGTCATTTCTTAATCTTTATCTTTATACTTTTTGCCTATCTAAATACATTTGTAATCTTACTTGCTAACTTTATTAATAAATATACTTTAGAAAAATATGTATATCATCATTTCAAGAGTATGGCTATTAAAAAGTTAAAAAATATGCCTAACTTAAAAGTTATCGGTGTAACAGGTAGTTATGGTAAGACAAGTAGTAAGAATATTCTAGCAGATATATTAAATATTAAATATGCAACTCTTCCAACACCTCGTAACTTAAATACTCCTTATGGATTAATTATTACTATTAATAATCACTTAGATAAATTTACAGAAGTATTTATCGCTGAAATGGGTGCTTATGTTAGAGGAGAGATTAAAGATTTATGTAATTTAGTTCATCCTAAATATGGTATCTTAACAAGAATTGGAACTGCTCACTTAGAAAGTTTTGGTAGCGAAGAGAATATTCAAAAGACTAAATTTGAACTTATTGAATCATTACCTCTTGATGGAGTAGGAGTACTTAATAGAGATGATCCTAAGCAAGTAAGTTATGATTTGAAAAATAAGTGTAAAATATTATGGATTGGTATCGATGAAAAAGATGTAGATGTTCATGCTAGCAATATAAGATGTTCTAGTGTTGGAACAACCTTTGATGTAACCTTTAAGGGTGATAAGAAAAAATATGAATTTGAGACTAAACTATTAGGTAAACATAACGTTTATAATATATTAGCAGGACTTGCTTTAGGACGTGAATTTGGTATATCAATTACTAGATTACAACAAGCTGTTAGAAATGTTAAACAAGTAGAACATAGACTAGAACTTAAGAAAATGGGTTACTTCTATCAAATAGATGATGCTTATAACTCTAATCCTGTTGGTGCTAAGAGTGCTTTAGAAGTTTTATCTATGATGCCAGGACTAAAAGTAGTAGTAACACCAGGTATGATAGAACTTGGTGATAAAGAAGAAGAACTTAATAAAGAGTTTGGAAAACAAATCGCTACTATTTCTAAAGCAGACTATGTAGTTCTAATTGGTGAGAAGAGAACTAAACCAATTAAAGAGGGATTAAAAGAAGCTAAATATAATATGGATAATTTAATTGTTTACAATGATGTCAAAGAAGCATATAATTTTATAAGAGGTATAAAAACAAAGAAAGAAATCTATGCCTTATTTGAAAATGATTTACCTGATACGTATAATGAAAAGTAGGAGGATGAAAAAATGAAAATTAAATTAGGAGTTGTATTCGGTGGTGAATCCGTTGAACATGAAGTAAGTATTATTTCAGCAGTTCAAGCCATGAATAAAATAAATCAAGAAAAGTATGACATTATTCCTATCTATATAACTAAAGATGGTGAGTGGTATACTGGTAACATGTTAATGGATGTTGAAGTATATCAGGATTTAGATTTAATTAAGAAATATGCAAGTAATGTCGTATTATATAAAAAAGATGGAGCCTTTGTATTACAAAGTAAAGGATTATTTAAGAAAATTGTTACTGACTTAGATGTAATATTTCCAATTACCCATGGTACTAATGTAGAAGATGGTGTACTACAAGGATATTTCCAAACAGTCGGTATTCCATATGTTGGACCTAATGTTTACTCAGCAGTTGTATCACAAGATAAAGCATATATGAGAGATATCTTTAAAGCTAATGATATCCCAGTACCAAACTATACATGGTTCTATGATACAGATTATAAAAATGATTCTGATGAAGTAATTAAAAAGATAGAGAAAATAAAATACCCTGTTATTGTTAAACCTGCTACAACAGGTAGTAGTGTAGGAATAGGTGTTGCAAACAATAAAGATGAGTTAGTTAAAGCTATTGAAGAAGCTATTAACTATGATAGTAAAATCGTAGTAGAAGAAGTAATTAAAAACTTAATGGAAGTAAATATCTCTGTTTTAGGTAATTATGAAAATCAGGAGACAAGTGTTATAGAAGAAGTATTATCTAAGAGTGCTTTTCTAACATATGATGAAAAGTATATTGGTAGTGGTAAAGTTAAAGGAAAACTAGGAGCTAAAATGACACCTCTTAAAGGTTCTAAAGGTATGGCTTCAGCTGATAGAAAAATACCTGCAGATCTTACAGATAAAATGAGTAAAGAAGTAGAAGAACTTGCTATTAAAGTATTTAAAGCCCTAGGAAGTAGTGGAGATGCTCGTATTGATATGTTAATTGATAGCAAAGCTAAAAAAGTATATGTTAATGAGATTAACTCAATACCAGGTTCACTAGCATTCTATCTATGGGATCCTAAAGGAAAAGATTATACTGAACTATTAGATGATATGATTAGTATTGCTATTAAAGATTATAAAAAACGTGAAAGTAAAACACATTCATTCAATACAAACATCTTACAAGGATTTGCTAAAAATGGTCTAAAAGGAATGAAAGGTAAACTACAAAACAAATAAAACTGTATTAGTGAAAACTAGTGCAGTTTTTACGTTTGTAGACAAATGTTTTTATATTTATATAACCCTAAAGTATAAGAAATATGTTATCCTAATAGTAGGAGAGTGAATGTTATGGAGAAAAAGAAAAACAAAGGCATAATAGTTTTAATTGTTGTCTTAATATTATGTATTGTAGGACTTGTATTTTACATTTTAGTAGATAAAGATATTATTAAATTAAATAACACTACAGTTGCAAATGAACAAGTAGAAAAAAATAATACTGATGATGATAATGAAGAAAAAGATACAGGAGTAAAACTTGACATTGAAAATGAAAATATTAAATATTTATTTAATAATGCCCATCGTCCATCTATAGGACCAGAAGCACAAATTTATAGAGATGGTGGTTATAAAGTAAGTGAGATGAGTGGAGAGGATAAAATATTATTACTATATGGCCAGTGGAAGAATTATGTAAAAGAATCTTCTATAGAAATAGATAATAATTATAATAGTATGTATTATGTGAATGAAGCAGATTTAAAGAGTATTTATGAAAGAACTTTTGGACCTGATACCTATAGCCATGTCAACAGTATAACTGACAGTTATAGATGTTATACTTATACATATGATGATGAAAATAAAAGATTTTTTTATGTAGGTACTAATGGTTGCGGTGGAACTACTGTCTTTAGTGTACATGAAAAGATAATAAGTGCTACAAAATATAATGACAGAATAGAAATAGTAAGTGCTGCCTTTTATATAAATGGTATGGATAATCAAATGTATAAAGATTATAATCAAACTACATCTTTAGGAGAATATACATATTATAATAATAATTATACTGATGAAGAAAGAAATAATTTAGAAGATCAATATATAGATGATAATAAAGATAATTTAGAACAATATACTTATACATATACTCTTAACGATGATGGTTTTTATTACTTAACAAGTGTAGAAAGAACTAAAGCATAATAAAAAGACTATTGTAAAGCTTGCAATAGTCTTTTATCGTCTCTTTGTTTTTACTAAATCAATAACAGTCGCATTAGAACCATATAATTCGTTAATTAAACTACTTTCAACTCTAGCATTAACAGGTCCATTAATAACAAAAGTAGTATCTCCAACATTTACAGTTCCATGTGCATATTTTGGAAATATTTGCATCTGAGGTGAAATAACTCCTATGTTACCACAAAATCTCTTAAAAAAGTGTGGTACCATTCCATCATGCATGTGACCAGATAAAACTAAGTCAGTATTATCTTGGATACAACTACCTTTTTTTGTACTAAGTTTAATAATAGATTGAGGTTCATGTGTTAATAAAATATTAAATGTAGTATTATCAAATAGACTAGCATTATAATTTTTCATAAATGCTTCTTCATAATCACTTTCAGACTCTAAATCTTTTCTTTCTTTATTCTCATCTTCATAATAAGAATAATCAGGAGAAAAAGCACTATATGTAATATCATTAGCAGTTATTGTTTCGCCATTTTCCAATAAATGAAACTTAGGCAATTCTTTAATAGTCTCTTGTAGCAAAGAATAATCTCCTCTTTGCCATTCTTTATTATTAAGTGTCATTTGATCGTGATTACCAGCACTTAAAAATACGTGTTTATCATCAGCAAAATCTGATAATGCTTGTAACACTTTATTTCTAAATTTATTATCTTTTAGTTCATTAACATCATTGATAATATCCCCAGGCATTACAATATGTGATATTTTTGTCATATCAGTTTTGCTTTTTATTTCTTTTAAGTGTTCAAATCCTTTATCCTCTGTTAAATGAAAATCACTAAGAGAAAGTATTCTCCTATCTCTATCTATTTTATCGGTATTAATATTAACATTAGTTATATGAGCCATAATATTACCCCCCTTTAAATTTAATGTAGCCATATTATAACATATCTACATTATTTTGTCAAATTTATGTCGTTCCTTATAAGCAACTTATTATAACGTTAAATCTCATAATATTTATCTATTTTTTGACTTTACTAAAGCCTAATTCTATACCTTTATCAATGTTTTTACTATCAAACATCTCAAGTCTTTCATAAATTAAATCTATATAATCATCTAATGACATATTAACTAGTTTCCTTGCTGCAATTACTTTCATATCATTAAATACATTGTTAACATTATTTATAGTATCTTCAAATCCTTTTTCTAAAATAAAGTCACCACTATTAACATTAAACTCATCAAGACCAATATGAGTATTTTGATTATATAAAGATATTATCTTAGCAGTAATAACTTCTTCAATAACATCTTTATCATCTTCCTTAAACTCTTCAAAGTGATAATCAGGTTCAGGTACATAAATACCTAACTTTTCATCTAAATAACTTATACATCTAGCTTGATAATAGTAAGGAGTCATATAAATTTCTCTATTATACTTAGGACTACCATAATAAAGTAGGGGACTAACTACATCATCATTATTTTTACTAAGGATTTTTAAGTTGTCATATTCACTCTTTACTTTACCATATTCTAAATTAGGTTGTCCCATTAATAAAGTATATTTTTTATGCCCATTATCTAAGACATAAACAACTTCCATATGTCCCCAGTTTATAAACTTAATTCTTATGTTTTTACTATAATAATTAGGATAATTTTCCTTTAGGTAATTAGCAAAGTCATTTTCAATAAATTCACTTGTTTTAATTACTTCTTCAATAGGCTGTTGTTCTGGACTAAGTTCATAATAAATAAAGTCATAATCATTAATACCTAAAGCTTCTTTTTCTTTCATAGTACTCCCTCCATGCTAGTTATTATAATGAAAAGAAGGGGAAATAGCAAACAAATTAGTGTGAAACATATAAAAATGTGATATTATAAAACTAATTTATTAATTGGAGGAATATCTATGACTTATTATTATGATAACTATGTTGAAAGATTTGGAAAAAGAGATAAAAATGATAAAAAGTGGTGGAATGATGGAACTTATATTACCCCTGAAGGAACACTTTTTGATGTCGATGGTTATGCAAGAGTTGCTCACGCAGGTGGATTCGTTCTTCCATTTTTCATGAGTTATACTAATCCAGATGAAGATGAATTAAGATACTTTACTAAAGAGGAGATATTACAAAATTTAATAGATTGGGAACATGCTCTATGTACAAGAGAATATGATGTTAATCCCAAAGAACAAAAAATGCGTTTAGCTTTAGTAAAATATTTAATCAATGTTTATAAAAGTAAATATACTATTTGGGATGACATAAATGAATATGTTGATTTGTCTTACGCTACCGGGATAAAGAAAGAAACAGAAAACTTTATAGGAAGAGATAGATTTTTAAAAGATATTTTAGTAATGGCTTGTAATTATGATTCTGTTGAAAGTACCCTTTATAGAACGATTACTACATCAAAATTTAATATCTATGAGACCTTCTATGATTATATTTTACATGACTATAAGATATATCAAATCCCTAAACAAGTCTATAATGAAAAACAAGGTAAGTATGTTAATTGGTCTTTACCCGATTATATGATTTCTGATAAAGAATTAAGATTAAAAATGGAACTTGAGTCAATCTGTAAAACTGTACCTTTAGAAAAACGTGATAAATATAGAAGAAGTAAGGTAAAAATAAAAGGTTTTGACTTCATAGATTAAAACTACTGAAAATTTACTCAGTAGTTTCTTTTAACTTCTCATTAATTATCTTTAAGTTATTATTAAGCCTCTCATCGTTTGGCTCTATCTTTATTGCTTTCTCTAAGAATACCTTACTAGCTTCTATTTCTCCTTTATTATAGTATGAAATACTTAATAAGTCATATGGAGTATAACCAAAACTAAACGTCTCATTTATATAACTCTTAGTATGACTTTTTATATTTAAAGCAAGATTTACATAATGAATAGTATTATCATAATCCTCTAAAGAATAATAGAGTAGGGCCATTTCCATATAAGGATCTCTTAAGTATGGCGCTTCCTTAATTGCTTTTAGAAGCCACATCTTCGCTTCATCATATCTTTTTAAGTACTTATAACATCTACCAATAAATCTCATAGAAGCACATCGCTCATCTTTCCAAGTAGCATTTTCTAAATTTAAATGCTTAATCAAAGTATCAATCGCTTCGTTATATTTACCATAATACATATATTCACGACCTAAGTAATGCATATTTCTATCATCATTAGGATCTTCTTTAACGGAGATTTCAAGTAAAGGAAGATAACTACTTCTAGACTTAGTTCTATCAGGATAATGATTTAAAATAATATTATCAGTAACATTAAAAGTTTCAACCCCATCATACTTTAATATTTCATGAACTGGATGATACCAAGAATAACCTAATCTTTTATGAATCTTCTCATAATAAAAACTTATTATAGGATTATTGTTTTCATCTAAATACCAGTTATAAATATATCTAAGTCTTGTAGTATTATCATGCCAAGCTTTCTCTAACTCATCTCTCCAACCAGGTAAGAATACTTCATCTAAATCAGTACATACACAAATATCAGTATCAACTGGAACTAATTTTAAAGACTCATTTCTTGCTACATCAAATCTCCAAGGCTCTATTTTTTTAACCTCTACATGAACACCTTTTTCTTTTAGTTTTTCTACCGTATTATCAGTAGAACCTGTATCAAGAACATAAATCTCATCAGCTTCTTTCATAGATTCATACCATCTATCAACAAATTTCTCTTCATTTAAACATATAGTATAAACACATACTTTATATTTACTCATAAATACACCTCTATATATTTTATGAAAGACTTATAAAAAAGTAATAGTTGCATATAAATATATTAAGGAGGACTTTATGATTAAAAGAATAATTTATAGTTTATTGCCAATAGTAGGAGGGGTATTAGTAGGCTTAATTATATCAGGTTATATGAATTACGGAGATATGGTAAAGCCTCCACTTAGCCCTCCATCCTATATATTTCCTATAGTTTGGACTATACTTTATATTTTAATGGGAATATCTTACTTTATTGCTACCAAAGACAAAGAAAATGATAAAGACTTAAATCAAATATACATATTACAACTTTTAGTAAATTTCTTTTGGCCTATAATATTCTTTGTTTTAAAAATGTACTTTACTGCTTTTCTTTGGATAATTCTTTTAATAATATTAGTTATAGTTATGATTAAAGAATTATTGAAGAATAATAAAATAAGTGGTTACTTACAAATTCCTTATCTTATCTGGCTATTATTTGCTACGTACCTTAATATTGGTATATTTCTATTAAACTAAAAAACTCACGATAATGTGAGTTTTTAATCACTAGCCCCTGTAGGACCAGTAGGACCTGTTGGACCAGTTGGTCCAGTAACTCCTGTTACACCTGTAGGACCACTAACTCCAGTAGGACCAGTAGGACCCGTCATTCCAGTTGCTCCTGTAGGTCCACTAACTCCTGTAGGACCAGTTGGTCCTTGTGGGATACTTAAACTTAAAACAAAGTTAGGAGCAGTTCCTGTTATACTAGCAGTAGCAGTACTTCCTGGTGCCCCTGTTGTAACAGTACCTATAGTAAGATTTGGTGTAGCACCTGTCATTCCAGTCGCTCCTGTAGAACCAGTTGGACCTGTTGGACCAGTAATTCCAGTCGCCCCAGTAGGTCCTGTAGGACCTGTTGGCCCAGTTGAACCAGTAGGACCTCCAGCAGGACCAGTTGGCCCAGTTGGACCAGTAGGTCCTTGAACATAACAGAAACGACAACGTGGATGAGCATTATTATTGCAAGATTCTCCAAACATAGCAATTCTCCTTTCCAATATAGTTTATTCTTAATAAGAAAATAAGTTATTATTATAGTCTAGTAAATGATATAATTGTAACAAAGGAAGGAATTTATTATGAAATTTAACAAATTAATACCAGAATTAAGTGTAACTAATATAGATAAAAGTAAAGAGTTTTACCTTACTCTAGGATTTAAAATAATGTATGAAAGAAAAGAAGATAAATTTGCCTTTTTAGAATTAGAAGGTAATCAATTAATGATAGAAGAAATTAATGATAACTGGAATACAGGAAAGTTAGAGTATCCCTTTGGTAGGGGTATAAATATAAGCATGACTGTAAGTGATATAGATAACTATTATCAAGAATTAGTTAATAAAAATATAACATTCTTTAAAGACATAATGACAAATGAATACGATGTTAATGATAAAACATATTTAGATAAAGAGTTTTTAATTCAAGATCCTGATGGTTATTTATTAAGGTTTAATAATTAGAAAATATTGAATAGCCAAAAGATAAAGCAAAATACAGCCAAAATGCAAAATGAAAGTGAGCCAAAATGTAAAATAAACATTAACAAAAACTTAAAAATATAGTATAATTTAATTAGGAGGAGATATTAATGGAAAAATATTTACCTAGAATTGTAGATAAAGTATTACAAAATAAACTCGAATATATGGGAGCAGTTTTAATTGAAGGATGTAAATGGTGTGGAAAATCAACTACAGCAAAACAATTCGCCAAAAGTTATATTGAATTTCAAGATCCTGATAAAAAGATGCAATATGATAAAACAAATCAAACTAAACCATCATTATTTTTAGAAGGTGAAAAACCAAGACTATTTGATGAATGGCAAATGTATCCTGTCCTTTGGGATTCTATAAGAATGGATATTGATCATACAGGACTAAAAGGACAATATATTTTAACTGGTTCTGCTAGACCACAGGAAGACAGTGTTATGCATACTGGAACTGGGAGAATTACAAAGTTACTTATGAGACCTATGTCATTATATGAATCTTTAGAATCTACTGGTAGTGTATCTTTAAATGATATTATAAATGGTAATGATATATCAGGAATATCAGAACTAGACTTTGACGGCTTAATCAATGCTATGATAAGAGGTGGGTGGCCTGAATCTTTAAATATTGATGGAGATAATAAATATAAAATTTCTAAAGATTATGTTCAAAGTTTATTAAACGAAGAAATAAAAACTGTAGATGGTACCATCCGAAATACTTCAAAAATGAGGGCAGTTTTAAAGAGTATCTCTAGGAATATATCAACAAATGTAAGTAAAAGTACTATTTTAGAAAATGTTAAAACAGAATTTGCTAGTGAAGTTTCAAGGCCTACATTAGATGATTATTTAAATACCTTAGAAAAACTATATATATTAGAATATATTCCTGCTACAAATCTTAATTTAAGATCTAAAACTCCTTTAAGAGTTTCACCTAAATTAGAATTAGTTGATCCTTCCATTGTAATAGCGACATTAAATTTGAAAAGAGAAGATTTAATAAATGATTTAAATTTTACAGGCTTCGTCTTTGAAAATATGTGTATGAGAGATTTAAAGATATATGCTGATGCTATTGATGCAAGATTATCTTATTATAGAGATAAAAATAATTTTGAAGTAGATTGTATTTTAGAAACAGCTGATGGTAAATGGGGAGCAATTGAAATTAAATTAGGAGCAGGAGAAATTCCTGATGCAGTTTCAAATTTAACTAAATTTAAAGAAAATGTAGATACAGATAAATATAAAGAACCATCATTTTTAATGGTATTAACAGGGGCAGATTATTCATATAAACGAGATGATGGAATATATGTAGTATCAATTGGAACTTTAAAAGATTAAAAATAAATGATAACTATTTCTACTTGTCAAATGTTAATTCTAATTAAAATAGCAAAAATATTTTAGGTAAATTTTAACAATTGTATCTTACTAAAACTATTGATATAATACTTATAGAATAGAAGGTGTAATTAATGAGAATTGGTATGATTATTTTATTTGCAATTTTGTATATTGCTTTAATCGCTTTATTTATATTAGGTTATAAAAAGAAACAAAAGAAAGTATGGGTAACTAGTTTAGTACTATTTCTAATCGCTTTAGTTGCAACTATTATCATTACAAGTATCTATGCTTAAAAAATACTGTCAAGAATAGTATTTTTTTTAATGAAATTACACATTTAATGGTATAATAAGAATGCAAGGAGGTATGAAAGAATGAGAGAAGAATGGAAAGGCTTTAAAGAAGGAGCCTGGACTAAAGAAATAAATGTTAGTGATTTTATTAAAACTAACTATAAGGGATATGATGGAGATGAAAGTTTCCTAGAAGGGACTACAGAGAAAACTGATAGAGTTTGGGGAAAATGTAGTGACCTATTAAAAGAAGAATTAAAAAAACATGTACTTGATATTGATGTTGACCATATGTCAGGGATTAATGCTTTTGATCCAGGTTATATCAGTAAAGATGATGATGTAATCGTAGGACTTCAAACAGATGCTCCACTAAAAAGAATAGTTAATCCTTATGGTGGAATTAGAATGGTTTATCAAGAATTAGATGCTTATGGATATAAATTAAATCCTGAAGTTGATAAATATTTTAATGAATACCGTAAAACTCATAATCAAGGTGTTTTTGATGCTTATACACCTGAGATTAGAAAAGCAAGACATGTAGGTCTATTAACAGGACTACCTGATGCTTATGGTAGAGGTAGAATAATTGGTGATTATAGACGTGTCGCTTTATATGGTATTGACTATCTAATGGAACAAAAGAAAGATGAGTGGGATAATAAACTATTAGGACCAATGACTAATGAGTTAATCCAATTAAGAGAAGATGTTTCTATGCAATATCGTGCTTTAGATGAAATTAAGAAAATGGCTAAAGGCTATGGTTTTGATATCTCAAGACCAGCACGTAATGGTAAAGAAGCAGTACAATGGACTTACTTTGGTTATCTAGCATCAGTTAAAGAAAATAATGGTGCTGCTATGAGTTTAGGTAGAGTTGATGCTTTCTTTGATATTTACTTTGAAAGAGATTTAAATGATGGAACAATAACTGAAAAAGAAATTCAAGAGATTATTGATCAGTTTGTTATTAAACTAAGATTAGTTAGACACTTAAGAACACCTGATTATGATGAGTTATTCTCAGGTGATCCAACTTGGGTAACTGCATCTATCGGTGGTGTTACTACTGAAGGAAAGAGTATGGTAACTAAGACAAGTTATCGTATCTTACATACACTAACTAACTTAGATACTGCACCTGAACCAAATATGACTGTATTGTGGGCGAGAGGATTACCAGAAAACTTTAAGAAATACTGTGCTAAGATGAGTATTGAAACAGATGCTATCCAATATGAAAACGATGATGTTATGCGTCCAGTATATGGTGATGACTATGCTATCGCTTGTTGTGTATCTGCAATGAGAGAAGGTAAAGATATGCAATTCTTTGGAGCTCGTTGTAATCTTGCTAAAGCCCTTTTATATGCTATTAACGGTGGTGTTGATGAAGTTAAAGGTGATCTAGTTGTTGAAGGATTCCCTAAGATGACTGATGAAGTACTTGATTATGACAAAGTAAAAGATGCATACTTCAAGATAATAGAAAAAGTTGCCGAAGTTTATTCTAATGCAATGAATGTTATTCACTATATGCATGATAAATATGCTTATGAAGCAGGACAAATGGCTTTACACGATACTAATGTAAATCGTCTAATGGCTTATGGTGTAGCAGGGCTATCAGTTGCAACAGACTCACTTTCTGCAATTAAGTATGCTAAAGTAAAACCAATTAGAAATGAAGAGGGTATTGCAATAGACTTTGAAGTAGAAGGAGACTATCCTAAATATGGTAATGATGATGATAGAGTAGATAATATCGCTAAAGAAATACTTGATAAGATGTATAAAGAATTATCTAAACATAAATGTTATCGTAACGCTACACCAACATTATCAGTATTAACAATCACTTCAAACGTAGTTTATGGTAGTAAAACAGGATCAACTCCAGATGGACGTAAAGCAGGAGAACCATTCGCACCAGGAGCAAATCCAATGCATGGAAGAGATTCAAGTGGTGCCATTGCATCATTAAACTCAGTTGCAAAACTTAACTATGCTGACTGTTGTCGTGATGGTATCTCTAATACATTCTCAATTGTTCCATCATCTTTAGGACATAATAAAGATGAACAAATTGATAACTTAGTAAGTCTACTTGATGGTTACTTCGTACAAGGAGCACATCACTTAAATGTTAATGTTTTACAAAGAGAAATGTTAATAGATGCTATGAATAATCCAGATAAATATCCATTATTAACAATTAGAGTATCAGGTTATGCTGTTAGATTTAATCGTTTAACTAGAAAACAACAAGAAGAAGTTATTTCAAGAACTTTCCACGAGAAGATGTAAATGAAAGCAAGCGTAGATTCACTTGAAACCTTTGGTCTTGTAGATGGACCAGGAATTAGAACCGTAGTATTTTTAGATGGTTGTACTCTAAGATGTAAATACTGTCATAATCCAGAAACTTGGGCTATGAATGAAGTAAACTATGATACAAATGAACTAGTTAAAAAAATTCTTCGTAACAAACCATACTTTAAAAGAAATAATGGAGGTGTAACTTTCTCTGGTGGAGAACCTCTTTTACAAATTAATTTCTTATTAGATATCTGTAAGAAACTAAAAAAAGAAGGTATCCACATTGCCTTAGATACAGCAGGTGTTGGTATCGGTAAATATAAAGAAATATTAGAGTTAATAGATCTTGTTATTTTAGATATTAAACACGTTACTAAAGAAGGTTATAAAGACTTAACAGGAAGAGATATAGAAGAGTCAGAGAAGTTTATCGAAGAGTTAAATAAAAGTGGTAAACCAGTTTGGATTAGACAAGTAATTGTTCCAGGTATTATGGATAATGATGAATATTTAGATGGTTTAGTAGAATATTTAAAGAAAATAAAAAATATTGAAAAAATAGAATTTCTACCATTCCATCACTTAGGTTTTGAAAAGTATCAAAAACTTAATATTCCTAATCCATTAAAAGATACACCTGAGATGGATGTTAATAAATGTGACGAACTATATAAAAAGTTTATGAAAAAATATGAGAAGTCTAGGAAATAGGCTTCTTTTTATGGTAGAATAATAAAAGAAAGTGAGAGATGTTTATGTTAGAAAAGTTAAAAGATAAATATGTATTTTTTGATGTCGATGGAACTTTATCAGAATATAGATATAATGATAGATTATATAGTGGAGGTCATCCTGAATTAGGTTGTCAAACTCTAGAAGATTTATTATTCTCTAATCTTTTCTCTAAAGCAAGGCCATTAAAAACAATGCAAAAGATAGTTAGTAATCTAGATTCTAATAAAGTATTTGTATTAGGAACAATTGTAACAAATAATGAAATAGAACAAAAATATACTTGGTTAAAAGAAAATTATCCTAATGTAAAACATGAAAATGTCTGTTTCATCTCATCTACAATGTTAAAGCCAGAAGTAATATTAGAGTACTGTAAACATCTAAACATTAATAAAGAAGAAGTAGTTTTTGTAGATGATAGATTAGATGTCTTAAGAAAAGCAGAAGAGTTAGGAATAACAGCATATCATCCAAGTTCATTTATGGAGTAAGTAAGGAGATGTTAAAATATGAAAAAACAAGAAGCAGAATTAATCGCTATAGATGAATCAAGAGTAATGATAGAATATTTAGAGCAAATATTAAGTGATGATAACATATCAGGTAATATGATTTTTAGTTCTAATAAAGTAGATGGAGAAAAAGAAAAAATGTGTACTGTAGATATCATGTTAAATAATGGTAAAGAAAAACATTTAAATTTGGGTATTTCAAGTATTCATAGTGATGTCTTTACCAAACAGTTTACTAGTGATTTAGTCGATAGATTTGCAAAAGATGACACAATGGGAGTAAGCCCATTTTTTGAAATTAAAAGTATGCCTCCAACTAGTAGAAGAGGAATGGATGCTATAAGTATAAATAAAGAAACAGGTAAGATTAACAATCATATAAAAATAGATTTTTATTATAAAGGACAAGATTTTGACTCTATTATGGAAGAATATAATGAGAAGTTAAAAGAAGCTCAAAAAGAAGTAGAAGAAGAAACAAAAGTAAGAAAATAATACTTATTATAGAGCATAAAAAATATAGAAAGGTTAATTGTATGCAAGAGAAGTTTAAACAACTATATAAAGAATATGATAAATTACAAAATAAGTATGGTGATAAAACATTAGATTCTATCTATAATGGAGGAGAATCTGATAATCCTGATATTCTTTTTGTTTTTATGAATCCAACAGGAAGAAACATTGCAAGTCCTAAAGCTTGGAAAGGCTTAAAGGCTCCTTGGCTTGGTACTAAGAACATTTGGAAATTATTCACAGCCATTAATCTTTTTGATAAAAATCTTTTAGATGAGATAAATAAAAAGAAGCCTAAAGACTGGGACTATGACTTTGCGAATAAGGTCTATGACGAGGTTAAAAGAAATAATTACTTTATAACAAATTTAGGTAAGTGTACGCAGGATAATGCAAGACCTCTAAAAGATGATGTCTTAAGAAGTTATCTTGGACTTTTAGAACAAGAAATAGATATCGTTAAACCAAAAATAATAATTACTTTTGGTAATCAAGTATCATCAATTATTTTAAATAAGAAAATATCAGTAGGTGAGTGTAGAAAACAATACTTTGAAAAAGAAATAGGTAGTAATACTTATAAAGTATTTCCAGTCTATTATCCAGTTGGTAATGGAACATTTAATATAGATAAAGCGATAGAAGATTTAAAATATATTATAGAAATTTATGTTAAAGATACTGTTAAAACAAAATAGTATCTTTTTATATTGACAATCATATAATAACTGTATATACTGTATATATACAAAGAGGTGATTAAATGCAGATAATTATCAGTAATAGTAGTGATATACCAATTTACCAACAGATAGTTGATAACATTAAAAGAGAAATACTTAATGGAAACTTAGTAGGGGGAGAGGCCTTACCTTCTATTAGAACTCTTGCAAAAGATTTAAGAATTAGTAATATTACCACTAAAAGAGCTTATGAAGAATTAGAAAAGGATGGTTTTATTGAAGCAGTCGCTACAAAAGGATACTTTGTTAAAAATAAAAGTGAGAATTATTTAAAAGAAGAAATATTAAAGAAAATAGAAGAAAATTTAGAAGAAGCTTTAACTATCGCTAATACATATCATATTAGTTATGATGAAGTCTTAGAGATACTTAATGCTTTGAAGGAGGATAATAATGGATAATATAATTAAAGTTAATAATTTAACTAAAACTTATGATAACTTTAAACTAGATAATATTACTCTTGAAATAAAAAAAGGAAGTATCATTGGTCTAATAGGAGAAAATGGTGCAGGGAAGACAACTCTAATTAAACTACTATTAGGTTTAATAAAAAAAGATAAAGGAGATATTTTAATATTTAATAAAACTTTAAATAGTAAAGTAAAAGAAGATATTGGTGTAGTCTTAGATGATTCATTCTTTCCAGAAGTTATTAAAGTAAAAGATGTTAACTCTATTATGAAAAATATCTATAAATCTTGGGATGAAAAATTGTTTTTTAAATACCTAAAAGACTTTTCTTTAAATGAAAATATGTTAATAAAAAACTTATCTAAAGGAATGAAAAAGAAACTAGAAATAATAACTGCACTTGCTCATCATCCTAAACTCTTAATATTAGATGAACCAACTAGTGGATTAGATCCAGTTGTTAGAAAAGAAATATTAGATATATTTCTAGACTTTATTGAAAATGGTGAGAACAGTATTTTATTCTCTTCACATATAACTAGTGATATTGAATCTATCGCTGACTATATAATCTTTGTAGATAATGGTAAATTAGTCTTTGATAAAGAAAAAGATGATATCTTAGATAATTATGGAATAGTTAAATGTAATGATAGTGACTTTAAGAAGATTTCTAAAGAAGATATAATATCTTATCGTAAAAATAAATATAACTATGAAGTATTAGTTAATGATAGAAAAAAAGTTAAGAAAAATAATTCTAACTTAGTTGTTGATAAAGCAACATTAGAAGATATTATGCTATTAATAGTGAAAGGAGAAAAATAATGAAAGGTTTAATTATTAAAGATTTATGTGTTATAAAAAATCAAATGAAAACATTATTATTAGTATTAGCTTTCTTCATTATCTTCTCAATTATCAGTGAAGATGCAACATTCATTCTTTTCTTAGTACCATTTTATATGATAATGATTCTTATAACTACTTTTAATTATGATGAATTTAATAAATGGGACTCTTATTGTAACAGCTTACCTCTTAGTAGAAAAGAAATAGTTAAATCTAAATATATATTATTTAATGCTACATCACTTATTGTTTTAATAGTAGGAATACTTTCATCTCTCATCATTCCAAACTTTATAGAAAATACTACCTTTGAATCCCTTTTTGCAAGCATAATAGGAGTTGCCTTTGGTATATGTTTAGTAATCTCTCTACTAATACCATTCTATTATAAATTTGGTGCAAATAAGGGAAGAATAATGTTATTCCTTTGTATAGTAATACTTGCTTTACTAATAGGAATGATTACTAGTTTAGATATATTTAACAACAAAGAGCTAATGAATCTATTAAATAGTCTAAATAACTTAAGTTTAGGTATGATTACTTTACTATTAATAATTTTAACAAGCATAGTAATGTCTATATCCTATTACATCTCAGTTAGAATATATAAAAATAAAGAACTATAATAAAAGGAAGTCTATCTAGCTTTCTTTTTATTATATTAAAACTACTACTTAGAGTGTTGCAGTACCACACCCTGCCAAAATAGTTTAATACTTTCTCTTTGATTTCCTACTGCCTGTTACTTTATCTAAACGATTTGGTATGTTTTCGTGAGCATTGTCATCTTTTAATAATAAATATGTATCAATATTAAGAGCTTCTGCTAACATATCTAATTTTTCTAAACTTGGTGAGAATATTCCTCTTTCTAAATCAGATATATATTTATCAGTTAAATCAGACTTTACAGCTAAATCTTCCTGTGTCATTTTATTTTTAATTCTATAGTATCTTAGATTAATTCTAAATATATCTCTTATATCTTTTCTTGCCATTATTTAGTCCTCCATAACGATTATATAATAAAAAGAAATTCTACCACTAGAATTCCTTTATATTTCAATGGAGGGCCTAGTCGGATTTGAACCAACGATCAGGGAGTTGCAGTCCCACGCCTTACCACTTGGCTATAGACCCATCTAATACATTGTATGTATCAATTGCAAATATATTCTCTCATATATCTTTCTATTTGTCAAATACTAAGTTAAATTGTATAATGATAATAAGGAGTGATAACATGACACCTTATGGATATGATAGACCTTTAGAAACATTTGGAAAGCCATTTGTTTCAGATGTTAAACCAGGTAAAGAGTTTATAAAAAGAGTAGAGAAGGATTTACCACTAGACTCTAATAATCTTTCTATTGCTTTAAAACTTTATAATAATTTAAATGAAGTAGTAGAATTCTCAGAAAAATTTGAAGCTTTTGGACAAGATTTAAGTTTAGACTTTTTAAAAAGAATTTATGAAAAACCTATAAATAGTATTAATTTAACAGATAATCAAGTAGTATGTAAAAACTGGGCAGAACTTTATGCTTTCTTCTTAAATAAACATAATATTCCCTGTGTAGTTAATATAAGTGGAGTCCATTACAGTGTTTATCTTAAAGAAGAAGGATACCTTTTTAATGCTGATGCTACTATAATAAATAAAGATAAAAATGATAACTATAAAATGGATGATTTAACAAGAAGTAAGTTAGGACTAAGACCAAGTGGCTTTAATGCCATAATCAGTGATGAAGAAGTAGGTGCTAAGAAAGTTAATATTTATGATTTAGGGCTTAATCTAGATATATCAACAGAAATAGACTATGTAAACTTTGAAGATAGAACTAATGCAATTATTAGAAACCTTACTAATTGTAAAACTTTTAAAATACGTAATATACCAGAGATAACAGATGAAGTTACAGATAACTTTTCTTTAATTAATAATTTACTATTAGAAGAAGATTTAGGAGGTGTCTCTGCTATCTCTTATATAAATACCTTAATAAAAATATTATTTACTAAGGACCAACAACAACACCTAGCTTATGTTCAAATAAAAGAGAAGGGTAAAGGAGAAGATGAATACAAAAATAGCGAAGTAATTAACTATAATCCTAATAAAGAAAGAATTCATAAACATGATTATACAATGGGTATACCTACTTTAGAGGGATATAACTTTATCTATAGAGATGGTTCCTTAGAATATTTAACCAAAAGAAAAGCTCGTAAAGTTATAGAAGACTCTATGAATATTGATATAGATGTACTTAGTAATAAAGGAGGAAGTCTATGAATTATTTAAGGGAATTAGTAACAAAGAAAGTAAATATGTTAGAAAATGCAAATACTATAGAAGAGTTAGAGAACTTAAAGAAATATAGATTAATAGAAGAACTATTAAAAGATGATGCTTGTTTCTTTAAAATTAATAGTTCTATAGCATATTCTATATTAATAGAATTAGATATAGATAATCCACTAGATTACTATAAAAATCTAATTAGTTATAAAGAATATCTAAAAAATAAAGAAAGCTTTAATTTGTAACATAAAAAGCACTTGCCTCTTTTAGAATTTATGATACAATATATATGTATCTGTTTTGCGGATGTAGTTTAGTGGTTAGAATATGGCCTTGCCAAGGCTGTGACGGGGATTCGATTTCCCTCATCCGCTCCATAATGAAATTAACCTTTGTATATCAAAGGTTTTATTGTGCTTTAAAATAATTAGGTACAAATTAAGTACTTTATATAAGCAAAAATCATAGCAATTTACTGCTACGATTTTCATTATATATTCAATTATTTTTATAAATAATAATCCATTTGCCATTTTTATCAGCCCCAACTCTTTTTATATAATTGTTTTCAACCAAAAATTTTATATGATTTCTAATTGTTCTTGATGTTACACCTAGCAAACTAGACATTTCCTCTTGAGTAATACTAGGTCTATCTTCTATTAAACCAATAATTCCTTCTTGAACTTTTGTTAGAACAATATCAGAATAAGAAATTTTTTCTATTCTTTTGTTAGAATTCTCATAGTCAAATTCATTTTGATTATATTTGATACTTACTCTTATAAAATGTGGGAAGAAATGATAGATGCTTTTATCGTATTTTTTTAATATTCTTCTTATACCAGTTCCTAAATGCTCAACAAGTTCCAAGTCGTGAAAAACTCGCATAAGTTCTGGATTTTTAGGTGCAGAATATCCTTCTAAAAATTCTTCTTCAGTAAATTCACTTTGTATCCCACCAAATGAGGATATTTCTAATCTATCACTAAAAAATTCAAATTTTGGTGGATATTCATTAGACCAATCATTATGAACAATAGCATTGATAATAACTTCTCTAACAGCATTATAATCATACATTGGTTGTTCAATTCTTTCTGGATATGCTATTTTAGCATAAATTTTATTCTCTGTTCTAAACTTTTCTAGTACTCTATAAGTTGCTTTGACTAAAGAACAATCACCAAATTCATAATATTCTTCTATTTCATCAACATCTTCACCAACATATTTGGCAACTTTAATTGAGACTCTATTATTATCAGCTAGAAGATAAGCAACATAATTATATTTTCCGTCTCTTGTAAAAAAGCCCAATTGTCTTTCAAAATTATCACCTACATCAAAACCTTTTTCTGCATAATATATTTTTAAATCAGTAAAAGTTAAATCTTGTCTTGGTGAAATAATATTTTTTAAAGAATTTTTTGTTCTTTCTCTAAACATCTTATTTATTAGATGTCCATCCATTTTTTCATTAGAACTACCAACTCTAATAAAACAACTATCTGGAGTCATTCCCATACCTTTTATATGATATGGAGTTTCATATCCTTTCGCTATTGTTATCTTTAAGTATTTTTTGCCTTCTTTTGTAAATACTTCTAAATCAAATAATCCTAAAACAGATGGTTCGATACTAGAAATTATTTTATCTTTTATTTTTCGTTGAAATAAATCCATATTATTTTTTAATCCAACTACATTACCATTATCATCAACTCCAATATAGATGCTACCTCCATCTTTATTCAAAAAGGCTATAACCGTTTCTTCTAAGTCATCTACTAATTTAATTTTAAATTCTGTTCGTGAATCTTCAATAGCTTCTATCATTTTTACACCTCCAATTACGGTCAAATTAATAATATCACATTTCCTAGTAATTTCCTAGTAATTTCCTAGTAAATTTCCTATAAAATTGTATCACAAATAGTGCTACGCTATGATTGATACATAAAATACAAATGAACTTTTTTACTATAGTGTGCATGACATCTTTAGTAAATACTCCATAATGAAATTAATACTCGCACTTAATTGTGTGAGTTTTATATTATAGGAATTTATTGAAAGAAATAATAATATGAACTATAGAATAACCTTAATATCACTTTTAAGTATAGAAGATTTAAATAAAATAGATAATGTTATAAAGAATGTAACAGAACCATTATGTAAAGTACCATATATAAAAAATATAGATACATTACCTTATCATTTTACTTTATCTGCTTGGAATATAGAAGAAAATGACTTTATATTAAAAAAAGTTATCAAATATAAAATTTAATAGCTTTAAAATAACTGTTAGCAGTATAGAAGTAATGAATGGCAGAGAAAATAGTTATGTATTGTATTTTAAAATTAAAGAAAATAGGGAACTAAAAAAATTACAAGAAAGGGTATATAATATTTTACCTATTGAAAAATATAATCCCAATAAATTTAAGTTTCATATAACTATTCATGTCGATAGAGATTACGATAAAATAATTAAAATAAAAAAAGAACTAGAACAAAGCTTTATTCCTATTGAATTAACCGTTAGTTCTATAGGATTGTTTGAAATATATCCAGCAAATTTAGTAGGAAAGCATAGTGAGCAATAAACTATTATATGAGTAAACAAAATAGGTTATTATAGACTTTTTGGCATAATTGTATTATAATATGCACAAAAAAGGAGATGGCTTAAATGAATCTAGAATTATTAAAGCATGCTCAAGGGTATATTGAAAAAATGGCTAATGGTATTAATCCTTTAACAGGAGAAATTACTCCAAGTAATGATATGATAAATAATGTAAAAATATCTAGGTGTCTATTCTATGTTAACGACGTTTTAAAAGAAGTTATTGCAAATGGTGGAGTTAATAAAAATAAAGTTAAAAAAATTCCATTTAGTTTAACTCTAGAAGAACTTAACAAATATGAATATACTGGAAATTTAGCGATTACAAAAGTAGTACAAAAGATTAATGCATTAAGAACAAACGAAAATATGGAAAAACTAAAAGTTACTGAAATGTGTAATTGGTTAATAGAAATAGGTATTTTGCAAGTAATAGAAGAAAACGGTCATAAGCTAAAAAGACCTACAGAAAAAGGACAAAATATGGGAATGACAATTGAACATGTAGTTAATGAGTTTAGAGAGTATGACCTCGTTTCATATAGTGAAGATGTACAGAAATATATAATTTCTAACTTTAAAAGTTTATTAAAATTTATTAATAAATAATTACTAGATAGTCTTTGAATAGTCAAGACTATTTTTAAATATCTTTTCTAAATACATTAGTATCTCTAATAACAAAACCATTCTTTAAATATAAGTGATTTGCCGCTTCCCTAGAAGATCTAGAAGTTAATTCTATATAACTAATACTATTATTCTTTGCATAATTAAAGACAAACTCTAACATTTTAGTACCAATACTCATATTTTGATAAATACTATCAACACAAACATAAGAAAGAAAATAGTAATAACATTTCTTAAAAGGATTATATAATTTATCAATTCTAAGATAACCAACTATTTTTTTATCAGTAGTAGCGACTATACCAAAACTATTAAGACTATCATCTATAGATTTAATATTATCACTGATATTAAAATGCTTTTTTAATAATTTTATAACTTCATTAAAATCTTCATTAACATATTTTCTAATAACTAAATTATCCATAATCTTCCTCCAAATTTATCTTTTCTAAAGCAATTATACCAATAATTTATATAAAATTACAAAAAAATTAACTTTTTCCTGTATAATATAGATGGAGGTTATATGTATGGTAAAAATAAAAAATAATCGTTTAAAAACAATTTTATCTTATATTTTAATTATTTTAGGAGCAATGCTAGCAGCATATTCTCTTGATACGTTTTTAATACCTAATAATATTTTAGATGGGGGAGTTACAGGTATTTCTATAATCATTTCTAAAGTGTTCTCTATACCAATGAGTTTACTAGTTATCCTTATTAACATTCCTTTTATTTATATAGGTTATCGTAATTTAGGTAAAAGTTTCCTACTAAGAACAATTATTAGTATGCTAACTTTTTCACTTTCTCTTAGTTTCTTTGAATCATTCCATGAAGTTACAGATGAAATATTATTAGCGACTATCTTTGGAGGAGTTTTACTAGGAATAGGAGTAGGATTAGTTATTAGACTTGGAGCATGTGTTGATGGAACTGAATCAGTCGCTCTTGTTATAAGTAAAAAAACATCACTTTCTGTAGGACAAATTGTAATGATTTTTAACTTTATTATTTATAGTATTGCCGCTTTAACATTCGGAATAGATAGAGCCCTTTATTCAGTTTTAACTTACTTTATAACTTATAAAGTAATAGATCTTGTCTCAGAAGGATTAGAACAAGCGAAAGCCGCTTTAATTGTAACTGAGAAAGGTACAGATATGGCTAATGAGATATATAAAAGACTTGGTAGAACTGTAACTAAAATAAATGGTAGTGGTCTTTTATCAGGAGAAAAAGAAGTAATGTATTGTGTCTTAACAAGAATAGAAGTATTTGAACTTAAAAAGATTGCTAATGAAATGGATGAGAGTGCTTTTATAACTATATTAGATGTTTCTGATATTATAGGTAATCACATAAAATCTACTAAAAAATATAAGACTAAGAAAAGTACTACAAGAATAAAAGAAGTATAATCTTTATAAGTAAAAACATATAGTTAAAGTGTAAGGAGTGATACTTTGACTATATATACAGTACAAAGAGGTGATACCCTTTACGGTATTGCTAGAAAGTTTAAAGTTCCAGTAAGAGAAATAACTGATTTAAATGGACTATCTAATGTAAATCGTTTAATGATAGGTCAAGCTTTAGTAATACCTAGTGAAGTATTACCAAGTATTTTAGTAAATGGCTATGCTTATCCAACTATTAGTGATACAACTCTTGCTTTAACACTACCTAGTTTGACATTTTTAAGTATCTTTAGTTATCATGTAACACCTAGTGGTAACTTAACACCAATAAGTGATAGTAGAGCGATAAGAGCAGCAAAAGATAATAATACACTACCTATGCTTGTAATGACTAATATAGGCTCTACTGGTAGATTTGATAGTGATCTTGCCCATACTATTTTATCTAATGAAGAAGTACAAGATAGATTAATTTCTAATTTAATAACAACTCTAAGAAATAAAGGCTATGCAGGAGTTGATATTGACTTTGAATATGTATATCCTATGGATAAAGAGTTATATAATGATTTCCTAGAAAAAGTAGTAACTAGGCTTCATGAAGAAGAATTTATTGTAACAACAGCTTTAGCACCTAAAGTAAGAGAAAATCAGACAGGAACTTTATATGAAGCCCATGATTATGCTACTCATGGAAGACTTGCTAATCATGTAATCATAATGACTTATGAATGGGGTTATACCTATGGACCACCTATGGCTGTTGCCCCTTTAAATCAAGTAGAAAGAGTAATACAATATGCTGTTACTGCTATACCAAGTAAGAAAATACTAATGGGTATACCTAACTATGGATATGACTGGACCTTACCTTATGAACCAGGAAGACCTGCTAGATCAATTTCTAATACTAATGCTATCGCTCTTGCTGTAGAAAAAGGAGTAGAGATACAGTTTGACCCTGTAGCGAAAGTTCCATATTTCTATTATAAAGATGAAAGTGGAGCCTTACATATAGTTTGGTTTGAAGATGCTAGAAGTATAAAAGCAAAGCTAGATCTAGTTACTAAGTATAATTTAGGTGGTATTTCCATATGGACAGTTATGAACTATTTTCCAGGGATGTATGCTGTTTTAAATAGTAATTTTCAAGTAGAGAAAGGATAACCTTCTTTTTTCTTGCACAAAAAAACTCTCATATAGAGAGTTAATAATCTAAATGGTCGGGAAGACAGGATTTGAACCTGCAACCCCTTGGTCCCAAACCAAGTGCTCTACCAAGTTGAGCCACTTCCCGATATAATGGTGCGCTCGAAGGGATTCGAACCCCTGACCTTTTGGTTCGTAGCCAAACGCTCTATCCAACTGAGCTACGAGCGCAGCTACATAGGTCTTTCTTTAAAACTGATACTATATTATCACTGATTTCTCACTTCGTCAAGTGAAAATTGTAAATTTTCTTTTCTAAAATATTATATGTATGATATCATAATTATATGAGGAGATGATAAAATGAAGATATTAGTAACAGGAGGACTAGGTTTTATTGGAAGTCATACCTGTGTAGAACTATTAAATGAAAACTATGAAGTTGTTATTATAGATAACTTATCTAATTCTAGTATTGATGTTTTAGATAAAATAGAAGAAATAACTTCTAAAAGACCTAAATTTTATGAGATTGATGCCTGTGATAAAGAAAAAGTTAGTGCTGTGTTTAAAGAAAATAAAATAGATGCCGTTATCCATTTTGCAGGATACAAAGCAGTAGGGGAATCAGTTAGTGAACCATTAAAGTATTATCGTAATAATTTAGATTCAACTCTTACATTATTAGAAGTTATGAAGGAAGAGAATTGTCATAATTTTGTCTTTTCATCAAGTGCTACTGTCTATGGTTCACCTAAGGAATTACCAATTAAAGAAGATTTCCCACTATCTACAACAAACCCCTATGGTACAACTAAATTGATGATAGAAAGAATCCTTGCTGATGTTTCTAAAGCAGATAAAGATTTATCTATAATTGTACTTAGATATTTTAATCCAATAGGAGCCCATAAGAGTGGCTTAATAGGAGAAAAACCTAATGGTATTCCAAATAACTTAATGCCATATATTGTTAGAGTTGCAAATAAAGAATTACCAATTTTAAGTGTCTTTGGAAATGATTATGAAACTCATGATGGTACAGGGGTAAGAGACTATATCCACGTAGTTGATCTTGCTAAAGGACATTTAAAAGCATTAGAGAAGAGTGTCAACTTTAAAGGAATAGAGTACTATAACTTAGGAACAGGAACAGGTTATAGTGTCCTAGATTTAGTTAATACTTTTGAAAAAGTAAATAATGTTGAAGTACCATATAAAATAGTAGATAGACGTCCTGGTGATATCGCAGCATGTTACGCAGATCCTACTAAAGCTTATAAAGAACTAGGATTTAAAGCAGAATATGGTATAGAAGATATGTGTAGAGACTCTTATAACTTTATACTTAACAATAAGTCCAACTAGGACTTTCTTTTTTTGTAAAAATATGATATAATGTAGCCATCAAAAGGGGATGAGGTTATGGGTGATTATGAATTTAAAGAAGAAGTAATGAGAAAGGCTGATAAAAGGGTGGTAGAGCAAGTAGTGATGTACTTAAAGCATCTTGCAATTCACTATAATTTACCTTATAAAGAACTATCTAAACTACAAGATAACTTTATCTACAACTATGTAGAGTTATCTAAATATCAAAAAGATGATATAAAGCTAGTATTAAAGCAAAAAAATTGTAACCAACAAGCTTTATTAAATGAGTGTATTTATGAAGCTTTATCATCTAATCCTTTAATTAAATTAGAAGATGTTCCACTTATAAATAAAGTAACTAATGATAAAGATAAAATGATATTAGAAACAACGGTTGGAACTATTAGATTAGGAAAAGCAAGTGAATATTTTAAAGATACTAAATCATCATACATTTTTAATAAACAACTATCAGGAGAGTGTTTTGATAGAACTTTAGAGTTTGTTAGAGAAAATGAAGAGTATGATGCCATTGTTAGTTATATACCTAATATCTTTGTAGGAGGACATTACCATGCTTATGCTAAATGTAATGATATTATTGTTGATTCTGCCAGTAATACAATTTACTTTGATAGTACGGGAGACTTAATAGAACAAGGCGATATTATTCTTACTGATAAATATTCTAATATTGGTGGAGAAATAGGAGAAGAAACACCTCATCTTTTAAAGAGGGCTTTAAAATAACTACTGAACTTAAATGCTCAGTAGTTTTCTTTTACAAAAATTCTTTTAGTTTTTTAATAATATCATCTTGAAAATTCTTAAAATCATTAGCAAGTTCTAAGACTTTATCATCAATTTCCTTATCTTTATACTTCGCTAACTTCTTCTCTAAATCAATACTACCCATAGATACACCTTTAATAAGCATATCTGCCATAGCAGAGTCACTATTATCATCTCTAACTTCTTTATCAATACCCATATTAGCCATTACTTTAGAAACAATACCATTTTTTTCTTTTTTACAGTTATTCTTATTTAATATCTTTTTAGCATCTTTAAAATATCTTTCATAACCTTTAATAATATCTTCAACAGTATCTTTAATCTTATTATCCTTCTTCTCTAAAGTATTACTAAGCTTAGTTAAAGTGGAAATAGCCATTTCACTATCTTTATAAATATGATTAACAATTTCTAAACTTTCATCCATTTAAATCATTCCTTTCATCTTTAATATGAACTTTTTTTATTCTTTTATTCCAAATATTAAGAGAAATTGATATAATTAATAAGGTAGAGGAAGTGGAAAGTATGCTTAAAGAAATAGACAATATTTCTATAAATTGTCAAAGTAGTATTAAGATTAGTGATGGCTTAATTATCTATTTTGATCCTTATGATATTAAAGAAAAAATAAACAATGCCGCCTATATTTTCATAACTCATCCACATTGGGACCATTTAGATATAGATTCAATTAATAATATTGCAAATGAAAAGACTATAATAGTTGGACCATCTAGTGTTATTGAAAAGTTAGATAAAAGTTTTAATTTATTAGAAGTAGAACCTAATAAGACTTATAATCTAAATAACATTTCTTTTAAGACTGTACCTTCTTATAATATAGGACGTGATTATCATCCAAAAGATACTAGATATGTTGGTTATCTTTTAACTTTAAATGATATTACTTACTACATACCAGGAGATACTGATGTAATAGAACAATTAAAAGAACTTAATGCAGACGTTATCTTCTTACCAGTAGGAGGAACTTATACAATGGATAGAGAAGAAGCGGTAGGACTTGCTAATACAATTAAGCCTAAATATGCTATTCCTATTCATTATGGACTTGCTATAGGAAGTAGGGAAGATGCTGAATACTTTATAGATAATTTAAATAAAGAAATAAATAGTAAAATATTTTATTAAAAAGGGGTAATAAAATGATAGAATTTAAAAATGTTTTTAAAAAGTATAAAAGTACTAATGTTCTTTCTAATATTTCTTTTAAAATTGAGACAGGTAACATCGTTTGTCTAATAGGAGAAAGTGGTTGTGGAAAGACTACTACTTTAAAGATGATTAATAGACTAATTAATCCTACTAAAGGACATATTTTAATAGATGGAGAAGATATTACTAATAAAAATGTTATTGAACTAAGAAGAAATATAGGTTATGTTATCCAACAGACAGGTCTTTTTCCACATCTTACAATTAGAGAAAATATTGATTTAATTGCAAGATTAAAGAAGATGCCAGAGGATGAAATCAATAAAAAGACTAAAGAAATGATGGATATGGTAGGACTAGATATGTCTTATCTAGATAGATATCCTACAGAATTATCAGGAGGACAACAACAACGAGTAGGAGTTGCAAGAGCCTTCTTAACAGATCCATCTATAATACTTATGGATGAGCCTTTTTCAGCTTTGGATCCTATGACTAGAAACTCTTTACAAGATGAACTTTTAAGGATAGAGGAGAAGTTTAAAAAGACAATTGTTTTTGTTACTCACGATATGGATGAAGCGATTAAAATAGCCGATAAAATCTGTATTATGGATGGAGGACATATTATTCAGTATGATACACCTGAAAATATTTTAAAACATCCTAAAAATAAATTTGTTAGTGACTTCGTAGGACCTAAAAGAATATGGACATCACCTGAGTTTATTAAAGTAAAAGATATTATGTTAAAAAATCCTGTAACTTGTAGAGAAAATTTATCTTTATTTAGATGTCTTACTAAAATGAGAAATCTAAAAGTAGATACTCTAATGGTTGTAGATAGTAAGAAAAAATATTTAGGTTCTATTATTATAGATGAATTATCAAAAGATTCTGATTTGAAGAAAAATGCTAGTAACTATATATCTAAAAACTCTATTAGTGTTAAAGAAACAGATTCTCTTGTAGATGTTTTAAATGTTGTTAATAATGCTAAAACAACGACTATTCCTGTAGTTAATTCTAAAGGAATATTACAAGGCTTAATTACAAGAGGTAGTCTTCTTACTTCCCTAAGTAGTCAATTTCTAGAAGGGAGAGATGAATAATGGACTTTTTAGAGTACATCGGTAATAATATAGATCAAATTATATCTTTACTAATAGAGCATATTGAACTAACTTTTCTATCAGTCTTACTTGCTATCGTAATAGGTGTTCCTATTGGTATTTTAATTAGTTATGTTAAAAAGATAAATAAACCTGTCTTAGGAGTTGCAAGTGTTATTCAAGCGATACCTAGTATGGCTCTTTTGGGTTTTGCTATTCCTTTTCTTGGAATAGGTACAACCCCTGCTATTGTAATGGTAGTTTTATATTCCTTACTACCAATTATTAAGAACACTTATACAGGTATTAGTAATATAGATAGTAATATGATAGAGTCTGCAACTGGTATTGGCTTAACTAAATGGCAAATACTTTACAAAATTCAAATACCTCTAGCTCTACCAGTAATTATGGCAGGTATTAGAATAAGTGCTGTTACAGCGGTAGGACTTATGACAATGGCTGCCTTTATCGGAGGTGGAGGTCTAGGTTATCTTGTTTTCTCAGGTATTAGGACTGTTAATAACTACCAAATACTAGCAGGGGCAATACCAGCATGTCTACTTGCTTTAGCAGTCGATTACATTATTGGTATAGTTGAAAAACTAGTAACCCCTATAAGTCTTCAAAAGGGTAGTGATTTAGATAAAAAATTATTAAAGAAAAAAAGATTCCATCAAAAGATTATCTTAGTAGTAACTGCTATCATCTTAATCATAATCTTTGGTTATACATTTTTTTCATCAAATAAAAATGACAATGCTATTGTCGTAGGTAGTAAAGACTTTACAGAACAAAATATCCTTTGTTATATGGTAAGTGATGCGATTAAAGATAAAACTGATTATGAGACGGTTGAAAACTGTAATCTAGGTGGTACTCAAGTATGTTTTGAAGCTTTAAAAAGAGGAGATATTGATTTATATATAGACTATACAGGTACTGTCTATGGAGATACTCTAAATTATGAGCCTATTACTGATATAGAAAAAGTTTATAATACTGTTAAGAATGATTTAAATAGTACATATAATATTAAAGTATTAAATCAAATGGGATTTAATAATACTTATACACTTGCAGTTAAACAGGAAACTGCTAATCTTTATAACCTAAAGACAATGAGTGATTTATCACGTGTTTCAAGTAATCTTGTCATCAGCCCAAGTCTTGAATTTATCAATAGAGAAGATGGATTAAATAGAGTTAGTAGTGTATATTCTTATAATTTTAAAGATATAATTGGAATAGATGGTAGTCCAAGATACACAGCTTTAATGAATAATGAAAGTGATGTAGTAGATGCCTTTGCAACAGATGGACTATTAAAGAAATTTAATCTTGTCGTCTTAGAAGATGATAAAAATGCTTTTCCACCATATTATGCAATACCTCTTGTTAGAAGTGATACTTTAGAAGAATATCCAGAAATAGAAGATGTATTAAGTGATCTTGGTAATAAGTTAAATAATAATATTATGAGTGAATTAAATTATAGAGTAGATGAACTAGGAGAAAATCCAAGAGATGTTGCAAGAGAATATCTTGATAGTGTAGGTTTTTAAGCTTATAAGAACTTGAAAATAAGATATATTTATGATATGATGAATACGTAAAGAAAATTTACATATAAATAAAAAAGGGAATACCTAGTTTTCCTATGTTAGGTACTATCCCTTAAAAGTTATTTTAAAAGATGGTACCGACTCAAGTAGTTGGTACTAATTTTATTAGAATGATAATAATTACAATGATAAGCAATATGATGATATTGCATAAATATTTCTCTGTTTTTCTCATATTATCAATTCCCCTTTCACATTATATAAATTAGTATAAGTTAGGGGGATAGTACCTAAACAACTAGATATTCCATTAATAATGTAACATATATATTAAAATAAAACAATCGAACAAGATACATTTTTTGATAGAAATTTTGTTTGTAATTATAAAGAAGGGAGAGATTAATAATGAAAATAAAATATAATGTTTCTAATATAAAGTGTATTGGTTGCGAGAACAGAATAATGAACTCTTTAAAGATGATAAAAGGAGTTAAGAGTGTTTTAGCAGACCATAACAAAGGTGAAGTTATTGTAGAGTTAAAAAATGAAAAAGTAAGTAATGAAGTTAAAGATTTACTTAATAATTTAGATTTTCCTGTAAATAGTGAAGATATCGTTAAATAAAAATACTTGGATAAATTAGTCCAAGTATTCTTTTATTTTGCTATAACTATTAACTAGTACTTCTTCTATCCCTCTTTTACAATTAGCAGGGGATGGAGATGGAAGTTTAATCGCTTCTATCCCTACATCTTTAAGAAGATATTTATTATATAAACTATATGCCTTAGTACCAGTTGTAAATATTGCTTCAATCTTACTTTCATCAACAATTTTCTTAATATCATTAGGTATAACATCTTTAATACTACTATCACTTGATGCTGTTATATTACAACTATATACGACATCAAAAAGAGCAATTTTATGAGCTAAGAGAAACTTTTCCCTATCTTGATTAGAACTTCCAATATCCTCATTAAAGATCTTTTCTAAAGTAGACCAAAATCTATTCTTAGGATGAGCATAATAAAAACTATTTTCTCTTGATTTAATAGAAGGGAAACTTCCTAATATTAAAACTTTAGACTCACTATTATAAATTGGTTTTAATGGATGAACTACTTTCAAAAATACCACCTCTTGTGTTAGTATAATTATAGAATTTGTTTTTGTAAAGAAGGTGTTTTAATGCAAGACATAAATTATTTATTATATAGATTATCTAAATCAAAGTTTAGAAGTAGTTTTCATCTTAAAGAAAAAGATATAGAATATATTGATAAAAAAGGATTAGATAAAATTAAAGATCACGCTTATGACTTTATAAACAAAAGGTTAAGACCAAACATTATTCCCAATGACGGAAAACAAACACCTATGAGAGGACATCCTGTTTTTATAGCAGAACACGCAACTGCAACTTGTTGTAGAGGTTGTCTAAATAAATGGTATGGTATTCCTAAAAACAGAGAATTAACTGATGTGGAAGTAGACTTTATAGTAAAAGTAATTATGACGTGGATAACAAATAAATATAATAAAAGGGGATGATTAGTAACTTCATTTTATTCGAAGAAGATGAGATGATAAAAATGGATTTAGCAGATATAAAAAATATAGCATTATATAGAAATATTATAGATTATCCTTTAAAAATATAAATAAAAAAACTAAGCCAAAAGACCTAGTTGAATCTCTATATAGTGGTGGGCTGTTAGGGATTCGAACCCTAGACCCACTGATTAAGAGTCAGTTGCTCTACCAACTGAGCTAACAGCCCATAAACTGATTACTCATATAATATAGCATAGAAATTCTAAAAAAGAAAGTATTTTTTGTTACAAAATGTCAAAAAATCGCTATAACACTATAATTTTATTTCAAAGTTCTCTGTTGGTATTATTAAATTCTTAATAGGATTATCTAAAGCGACTTCTCTAGTACTATTACGCATATGAGTAGCGATTATTTTTTTATTTGGATACTTTTTACATATTTCTTTTACATCCAAAAATCCCATATGAGATTTATCACCATTTTCTTTTAAACTCATATCTAAAATAGAAATATCAGATACCTCTACAATTTTATCAATAGCATTACAATAACTAGAATCTCCAGAAAAACCCACACTTTTGCCATCAATATTAATAATATAACCAAAACAAGGATTCATAGTACCATGCTTAACATTTATAGACTGAATATGGATATTATCATCTAATACTGTGTTATTTCTGCCTTTATGTTCAATAAACTCTATATTAATATTATTCATAACTTTTCTAAAATCATCAGGAAAACCTAAACGAAATAATTTCTGTATTTTCTTAGTAGTGCCATATGGACAAATAACCTTTATTAAAGTTTTATCATGATTAAAATATTTATCCAATATCAAAAAGGGCAAATCAAAAAAATGGTCTCCATGTAAATGAGTAATGATTATAGTATCTATTTTTAAAATATTATAATCTAAATGCTTTAAGTATTTAATAATTCCATTAGGAGCATCTACCAAAATATGGTCATCAATAATAGCAGAAGCACTCATAAAAGATGAACCAATAGAACCACTTCCTACAATATTTACTTTCATATCATCACCACTTTAAGTATAACAAAAAATTAGATTAAAATCTAATTTAATCTAACTTGTATTTGTTTTTTAGAAAGGAACAACTTCTTTATTAACTTGTTTATTAATAAAATGCTGTACAATAAGTAAAACTATACCAAGAATAATACCAATAAATGTAATCATATAGAATGTATCAGTAACAGGCTTTAAGATAATAGTAGCGTTTGCAACACTAGACATTCTATCACTTACTAAAGCCATTAAACCATTAAATAATAGGGTGGATATCGCTACTGTTATAGAAACAATACCAATATATTCTAAGAAATTTTTCTTCTTAAAACTACTTATAAATAATAATACTGCAATAACTGCTATTATTATATAAAGAGTAGTATGTAAATTATCATCCCTACAAAGCTTAATAATATCAACTAAAAACTGTCCACTACTAGACACTTCACCATTACTATCATCACTACTAGTTCCATTAATAACAATACTTAAATTATTATTAATCGCTTCATTTGCATAACTTTCTAATTCACTTTTCTCATTATCATCCAAATTAAGTTCATATTTCTCATTTGCCTTATCAATAAATTCTCTAGTCTCCTCATTAACTTCAATATTACCATTATTTAAATAAGCATCAATTCCTTGTTGTAATATTTCATTAACATAATCTTTCGCTTCATCTGTTTGTAAAATAGAATCAACCTGATCAGAAGAAACACCATAACTATTTGCATAATTATAAATCTCTTGCCCATAATCAGTTTCCTTAAAATCATTAACTACAACCTCGTAATCAATACTATCAAGTATTTCTCTTGTAGAACTTGGACTTGTTAGACTACCTACAGTAAATACCGTAATAGTAACAATAACTGCAATAAATAAAGTAATAGTAAGTAAATAATTAATAAAAGTTTTCATAAATTCCTCCTTCTTTGCCCTTATTATAGCACGCGTTTAACAGTTTATAAATATATAAATTTATGTTATTATTAAATAGAAATGAAGGTGTACTTATGAAAGAGAAAATTAAAAGATATAATCCTGATATAAGACGTGGGCTAACTAGTAAACAAGTAGAGGAGAGATTTACTAATAATTTAGTTAATTTTAATACTGATGTAAAAACTAAAAGTGTTAAAGAAATTGTAAAAGAAAATGTCTTTACTCTATTTAATATCATTAATATTGTCCTAGCTATCGCTATAATATCAGTAGGTTCTTTTAAAAATTTAACCTTTATAATTATAATCGTCCTAAATACTTTAATTAGTACAATTCAAGAGTTAAGATCTAAATATACAATAGATAAGTTAAGCGTAATATCAGAGCATAAGATTAAAGTAATAAGAGATTCAAAAATAGAAGAAGTATCTCTTGATGAAGTAGTACTTGATGATATTGTTAAATTTACTAGTGGTAATCAAATAGTAGTAGACTCTATCATTAAAGAAGGAGAAGTCCTAGTAGATGAATCATTTATTACAGGAGAAGAAGAAAATGTTTTGAAAAAAGAGGGAGATATGCTTTTATCAGGTAGTTTTATTGTAAGTGGCACATGTACTTGTAAGGTAGAGCATATTGGTTATGATAACTATACTGCTAAAATAAGTAGTGATACTAAATATATTAAAGAAGTATCTAGTGAAATTATGAGAAGTTTAAATAAAATAGTTAAGACAATCTCTTTTGTCATCGTACCTTTAGGAATACTTTTATTCGCAAGACAAATGTTTCTTCCTGACAATACCTTTGAAAATGCTGTTGTTAATACTGTCGCTGCTCTTATCGGTATGATACCAGAAGGTTTAGTATTACTAACAAGTACAGTCTTTGCCGTTAGTGTTATAAGACTATCAAAGAAAAAAGTTCTTGTTCAAGATTTATACTGCATTGAAACACTTGCAAGAGTTAATATTATTTGCCTTGATAAGACAGGAACAATTACAGAAGGTGTTATGGAAGTAAAAGATGTTATAGATAAAGAAATGTCTAAAGTAGAGTTAAAAGATTTGCTTGGAACTATAGTTCATATTATAGATGATGATAATCCTACTGCCAAAGCTTTAAAGACTGCTTTTTATAATAAGAATACTTTAGATTATGAGAAAATTGTACCATTTAATTCTACTACTAAATGCTCTGGACTTATAATGAAAGATGGAAAAGCAATTTTTATAGGGGCCCCTGAGTTTTTATTAAAAGATTATAAGAAATATAAAGATGAAGTAGATAATCTAACTAGTGATGCTAGAGTAGTGGCAGTGGTAGAGTATAGTAATTATAATAAGAAAAATGAAAAACAAAAATTACTAGGTTTTGTCCTACTTCAAGATAAGATTAGAAAAGAAGCAGAGTCTACGATTAAGTACTTTAAAGACCAAGGAGTTAAAGTTAAGATTATCTCAGGTGATAATAAAAATACCGTTTTAAATATCGCTAAACGTGCTAAAGTAGGGGATAACTTAAAAGCGATAGATTTGTCTACTTTAAACAGCGAAGAAGAGATTAAAGACTCAGCCTTAAAATATGATGTTTTTGGTAGAGTTAAACCAGAAGAAAAACATATCTTAATAAAAGCCTTAAAAGATGCTGGTAATACCGTTGCAATGACGGGTGATGGTGTTAATGACTGTCTTGCTTTAAAGGAAGCAGATTGTTCTATCGCTATGGCTAGTGGTACAGATGCTGCAAGAAGTGTCTCACAACTTGTCTTATTAGACTCTAACTTTGATTCTATGCCTAGTGTTGTTTTAGAAGGAAGAAGAAGTATTAATAACTTACAAAGATCAGCATCCCTTTTCTTAGTTAAAACAATATATGCCGGACTACTTGCATTTATCTTCCTATTCTTAGAAGAATCATATCCATTTATCCCGGTTCAGTTAACTTTATCAAGTGTTGTAACTATAGGAATACCTTCATTTATACTAGCTTTGGAGCCTAATAAAGATAGAGTAGAAGGTAACTTCCTAATTAATGTCTTGAAAAAATCAGCACCACCTGCCTTTGTTATTGTTATAAATATTGTTATTATTACTTTATTTGGTAGTGCTATAGGACTAACTTATGCCAAAGTATCAACACTATCTTTAACAATTACAGCCTATGTATCATTTATTCTTTTATATAAAGTATGTCAACCATTTAATAGAGTTCGCCTAATTCTCTTTGCTTTAATGTTCTATTTATTCATCTACTGTATTATGAACTTAACAACACTCTTCTCAATTACTCATTTTGATTACCTAATGATATTTATAACCTTTATTCTAATGTTTGCATCTCACGAACTATATAAACTATTTGAAATATTAGTAGATAAAATTGTTAAAAAGTTAAAAATATAAATGCTTCGAAAATTTTTGGAGCATTTTTTTATTTATCGTTAATTATTATTATAGGAGGTGATGACAGTAAAAAGAAACTACGGTTTTGACAACGAATGGGACTTCTTCAACTACCTTAACGGTAAAAAAGTAGGAGAAGTAAATCTTATGTTTAGAAAATTCTTGCTTGCCAACTTTCCGTATATTAACAATGATATGAAAATAACTGCCTATGTTAATTTTGAGAGAACTAAAGAAGATATCTGGATTAAAGTAGGCAAAGTAAAGAAATCTATTAGTATTAAAATGGGTAAATGCAATACTGTTCATAATGAGTATATCTATAATTTTACTAAGTTTTTAGAACAAGAAAAAGTTCCCACTAAGATTATAGAAATAATACTAGATTATTTCTTTGCTGATGGTACTCGTAATGGAACTGGTAAAAGAACTTTAACTTTTCCTGATTATAAGTTAAAACTTAAAAGAAAAATTAGAAAAGTTAATAAGTATTTTATAAAACATGAGGATTTACTTATCAAATTAATTAATCGTTTTGTAATAGGAAGTACAGATATCTTGATACACGGAACAGTTGATAATTTTACTTATATTACTAAAGATGAGATAATTAAACTGCTACTTTCTTTGAAGAAGGAACCATCATCAACAATTCATTTTTCTAGGCTAATTTTTGCATCTAAAGGACGTAATAATGACATTGATAAGTTTATAGTGCAAATTAAATGGTATAACCTAGAAGATGATATTGCAAGAATAAGAAAAAACTTACCAGTTTAACACTAGTAAGTTTTAATTTTTATAATGGCGGAGTAGGAGAGATTTGAACTCTCGCGCCAGTTGCCCGACCTACACCCTTAGCAGGGGCGCCTCTTCAGCCTCTTGAGTACTACTCCAAAACGCATTAAATAATAATATATTTGTCATAAGACACTTATAATATTACCCTAAAGAAATATAAATGTCAAGAAAAAATAAAAGGAAAAGCTCCCTTTCACAGGGAACTTGGGATTTTTCTATGGTGACCAGTACGTGAGAATATAATCTAAGTATATCAACGAATGGAGGGTATTATGTGGTAAACCTGTGATTTTTT